>JAFRSH010000038.1 GCA_017427685.1 Lachnospiraceae bacterium
CTGAGAAAATGGTATCGGCGATGTTTTCCAAACAAAGTGGTGATGGGAAAGATCCTGAAGAGGGGTACTATGGATACGGAGTATGGATCATCGACAATCCGGATGGACAGGACTATGTGTATATGCAGGGACTTGATGACGGAGTGAGTGCAATCTCCGAATATAATCCTAATAACGGGATGATCACAGTCATGCTCAGTAATTACGGGGATAATGTATGGTCAAGAATGAGAAAAGTCAGAAAGGAAATGTATGAATGACTGATGTTTTATTACCGCCTTTTATCAGGAGAAAGAATATACGAAGAAGGCGGATACAGAGTGGCTGAAGTCCGCAAGGCAGGACGCACAGTATTGGGAGAATAGCAAGGATAGACAGATAATAGATTAAGCCGGACAAAACGGAGCATAAACAGACAGGATTTCTTTTGCAGTTCCGTGTAGTATTAATACATCAAAGAGAAGGAGTGGACAGACAAATGGAGTGGCTTACCGGCATTCGGAAGGCGATCGATTACATGGAAGAGCATCTGGAAGATAACATCAGTGCGCAGGATGTTGCCGGACAGGTCTTTATGTCCTCGTTCTTTTTTCAGAAGGGATTCTCGCTGATGACCGGTTACGGACTGAGTGAGTATATCAGAAACCGCAGGCTGTACAAGGCGGCGCTGGACCTTCAGAAAACAGATGAAAAGATAATCAATATTGCGTTTCGCTACTGCTATGAAACACCCGAAAGCTTTACAAAAGCTTTTTCGCGTTTTCATGGTGTGAGCCCTTCACAAGTGCGGGAAGGCGCGCCGATAAAACCATTTCTTCCTCTGAAAGTTGAAATTTCTATTCACGGAGGTAATAAGATGGATTACAAGATTAAAACTATGACCGGCTTCAAGGTAATCGGATTTGCAAGAGTATTTGACGGAGAGACTTCTTACGTGGAGATTCCCAAGTTCTGGGATGAAATCCGCAACAAATATGCAGGTAATGTCTGGAAAGGAAATGCCCCGACAAATGCATATGAAAAAGCAATTGTAGATAACAACATCGGTGAATATGGTGTTTGCGTTGATGATGTCGGCGACGGCAGGTTCAGCTATATCGTTGCAGGTATTTACAAGGGCGGCGATGTCCCGGAGGGCATGACCGTTTATGAGCTTCCGGATTCCGACTGGGCTATTTTTGATTGTTATGGCCCGTGCCCCAAAGCACTCCAGGATGTAACTACTAAGATCTGGAAAGAGTGGCTGCCGGGTAACCCTGACTTTGAGTTCCCGGGTCGTGTTAACATTGAGTGGTACGGTTCGGAAGACCCGAGCTCTTCGGATTATCACTGTGCGATCTGGATTCCTGTAAAGAAGAAGTGACAGTATTGAAGAAGTAACAGCTTTGAAATACGGGGTCAATGCTGTGATGTAAATCTCAGAGCATTGACCCGTGTTCTGTAATCAGGAGGGCGAAAAGATGGATAAAACCGTTTTAGATTGGCTATTGGAAGAAAGTAATCCGGAGGTAAGGCTCAGAACCCTGAATGAGCTTGAGCATTATTCTGACAATGATGAAAGAGTTATTGCTTGCAAAAAGGAACTGCTCGGCAGCAAAGATTATGAGCGTGGACTTAAGAAATTAAAGAAAGACAAGCCGTGGGACAAGTATGATGCAATCCTTGGCTTTGCCGAATGGGGGCTGACAAGAGACGATATCGGTGCGGATATCGACAGCGAGGTGTTCGCTCTTATCGAAAGCACCGGCTTCAAAATGCTGTGCGGTGAACCGTTATTGCTGAGAAACCTGGTTAAACTGGGATACGGTCAGGAAGATGTCGTAAAAAGAGAGATAGACAGTGTTCTTAAACTCATCAAGGAGGACGGCGGATTTGGGTGCATAAGCACCAACAAGAAGATCAACGATCCGAAAAAGCCCCACAAGAGCTGTGCGCGATTGACGGTGGAATACCTTTTACTTGTGGCAGAGCTGCACTTGCAGGGATATGCGTCGGCCTGCGAAGACGCGCTGGTGCATTATTTCACCAAACGAAACATTTTCTACCGGACAGATGACATGAAAACTCCCATGGTGGACGTGATGCTGGGGACGTTCTATCCGCCCGATCCCATTAAGATCGGGGCACACCAGATCGTTTACGCCCTGCGCGTTCTGGGATGTGGGCCTGAGTCGGAAGCCATGCAGGCCGGGTACAAAGTGCTGGATCAGCACCGACTGGAGAACGGCAGATATGTGCTGACTGCTTCAAAAAGTGTACCGGCATTCAAGGCCGGCAATGTAGGGGAAGAGAACAAGTGGGTGACGCTGTACGCATATATGGCATCCGCCCCTGAAAGCGGGGAACAAAAGATTTATGAACGATTCCCCGGGGTGAGCTGCGCATACAGGGACGCAGCAGGAAGAGAGACATTAAAGTTTAACGGGGTTGCAGATAAGGAAAAAGGTATTCCGGTGGATGGGATTACTGTTTTCCCTGCGTGTTCGATATCAAAGTTTGTTACCGGAATAACCGTGATGAGGCTCAGTGAAGAGGGACTGTTCAGTATTGACGAACCTGTCAACCGCTATCTTAGCCGGTGGAAGCTTCTTACTCCGGAAGGAAAGGAAAGCGAAGCGACAGTAAGATCGATACTTAGTCACACCTCGGGGATCATCGACGGGGAAGATTCGTTTTACGGACTTCGACGCAGTGATCCCGAGGTCGGGTTGCTGGATGTTCTGGAGGGCAGAACTGCATATAATAAGCGGAAAGCCATGTCGGAAAAACAACCCGGATCGGAATTTGAATACAGCGATGCCGGGTACTGTGTCCTGCAACTGATGATCGGTGAGGTTACGCATTGCGATTTTGAGGAAGTTGTAGCAAAATATGTTTTTGAGACGTTAGGTCTTAAGCAGACTTTCTTTGCCTCACTGAAGAATCTTGAGCTTCGGGAGAAAAACCAAAACATGGCAGCGGGATATGACAGTGAAGGCTCGTTGCTACCGGGAAAGTACCCTCAGATTCCGGATCTCGCAGCGTCGGGCTTGTGGAGCACACCGAGAGAACTGATGATGATCGCAAAAGATTTTATTGAGGCTGTAAACGGCAGGAGCTCTTTGCTTCGAACGGAATCGGCGAAGGAGATGATAAGGCCCGCGGAAAACTTTTCGTGGGTAGGGCTTGGTTTGTTCCGGCGTGGAGACGATATATTGGTATCGCAAGGCTGGGGAGAGAACGGACAGTGCATGCTGAAAATGAACTGTAAAACCGGAGAGGTTTCTGTTGTGATGACAAACCAAGATCCCGGTGAAGATCAGGTCGAGTCGGGCGTGGAACGGCTGGCGGAGTTTAATTAAGAGAGAGAACAAGGCAGAAAAGGATCAGCGGCTAAAACACCGCTAAAGAGGAGAAGACTATGAATGATTATAAAATAATACCCCTGCCAAAGGCAGAATGGAAAGAAACTCCGATCTTGATGAAGTATACCACGGAGGAGTATTACGATCTTGAAATGCAGGAGAGTGCCGATTCCTTCGAAGTAAAAATGGTTAAGAAAAGATTCGATACTCCGGTTACGCACACGCCCCAGGAATATGATTTCCCGGATACTTTGTATCAGGATCATTGGGAAAAGGCGGAGGCCTTCGGGATCGTTTCTGAGAAAAACGGGAAAAAGGAAATGATGGCATGCATCGAGATCTGTCCCGAAGAGTGGAGCAACAGACTGATGGTAACGGAACTGTGGGTTGCGGATGAACTTCACAGGCGCGGGATCGGGACAGCCCTCATGAACGTTGCAAAAGAACAGGCCAAGCTTCAGAAGAGACGCGCGGTCATTTTGGAAACTCAGTCCTGCAATGTACGGGCCATTGCATTTTATCGCAGCCAGGGGTTTAAGCTGATCGGATATGACACATGCTGCTATACGAATCGCGATATAGCACGACATGAGATCAGGTTCAATTTCGGATTCTTTTTTGATGGCATACAGGGGCGCTTTCAATAATCATCTGTTCCGCAACCACGGGTTGCGCAACTTGAAAAAACAGCACTCGTCGGTTGGTGGAGCTTAATGTGCATGTTTGATAATCTGTATTTGCGACGCGGAGCAAATGCTTTGTTACCGAGGAAACGCCGGCGTTTTCAAGGCGAAGTTTACAATAGCACATACAGATGAAAAGGAGTCAATATGAGTTTTGGAAAGAATCTTCAATATTTACGCCAGCTTAGTAAAAACATGACACAGGAAGCTTTGGCAGAAAAGTTAAATGTAAGCCGCCAGACGATCTCAAAATGGGAAATGGATGCGGCGAACCCCGAAATGGACAAGGCACTTGAAATATGCAAGATTTTCAACTGCACTTTGGACAATCTCTTCAGGGAAGAAATGGACAAACGAAGCGATGCATATTCGGAACTTCGAGTGGAAGACGTTGCCGGATTTAGTTACATCGAGCATACGGTGATCAGCACGGAACCCGAAAGTGACGCGATCGGCCGGATGTATAAAACAGCAAAAGAAAACGGCATAGACAATCCGAAAGTGATCGGATGGGATTTTCCTAATCTGTCACAAGAGCAGGTTAATGTTTATAACATGCATGGTTATACGGCAGCTTTGGTATTACCGAGCGGTGTGAAACCCGAGGGATATCAGATCAAAGAACAGTCAGCACATAAATACGTGGCCATCCACATTGAAAGACCGTATGATAATCCCTTTGTAACAATACCGGGAGCGTATAAAACCCTGTTTGATTTCATGAGAACAAACGGCCTTGAAAGAGTTGATGACGAGGTGATCCCGTGCTTTGAAACGGACGGGGAAAGTATGGATGTATATATAGCATGCAGGTAAAGTACGGTTCATGAGATATTGCAAATATACGAATGAGGCATCATATAAACAACCGTTTCGGACATTCAGGGCCGGGACGGTTGTTCTTTTATCTGCGAAGACGTTATGCTATATTAATAAATATCAGCATGATTAAGAGATAAAGGAATAAACAGGAAAGTGTAAAGTAAGCTGTGAGAATGTCAAACAGATGTGAAGCAGCGCTGCACCCGGAAAAGGAGTTATATGACAAAAAGACTTTATAATGCCAGGATCATCACAATGCTCAGGGACGAGGATATCATCGAAGGTGATATCCATATAGACGGGAACAGGATCACTTATGTGGGACCTTCGAAGCCCGGCACATTTGACGAGGAGATCGACTGCGAAGGTAACGTCCTACTGCCCGGTTTCAAGAACGCACACACACACTCCGGAATGACGGCGTTCCGCTCACTTGCGGACGACCTGAACCTCCAGGACTGGCTCTTTCAGGAGATCTTCCCCCGCGAGGACAAGATGACGGGAGAGGACATCTTCTGGCTCTCAAAGCTTGCCTTCCTCGAGTATCTCACCTCGGGTATCACGGCCTGTGCGGACATGTACCTCACACCCGAGACGACAGCCGAAGCGGCAGAGCAGTTCGGCATGCGCTGTCAGATGGTATCCGGCTTCAACAAGTTCAGCGGTCCCATCGACATCGTTGAGAAGAGGTTCAACGAGCTTAACGGAAGGAACCCGCTCACGGGATTCCTTATGGGACTTCATGCTGAGTACACCTGCGACAAGAGCACGCTCGAAGCGATGTCGGAGCTCCTCCACAAGTACAAGGCTCCGCTTTATGTTCACATGTCTGAGACAAAGACAGAACACGAGGAATGCAAGGGAAGGTACAACCTCACACCCATGGCGCTCTTCGACGAACTCGGCCTCTGGGACTTCGGCGGAACCATCTACCACGGTGTCTGGGTTGAGGACGCCGACATGGACATCATGAAGAAGAGAGGGATCCGCGTGGTCAGCAATCCCGGGTCGAACACCAAGCTCGCGAGCGGTATCGCGCCCATCACAAAGTACATGCAGAAGGGCATCGAGATCTCCCTCGGAACAGACGGACCTTCCTCGAACAACTGCCTTGATTTCTTTAGGGAGATGTTCCTCGTGACAGGTCTCGCGAAGCTTCGCGACAACGACCCCAAGGCTGTTGATGCGTACGAAGTTCTCAAGATGGCGTGCGTGAACGGCGCACATGCCATGGGCCTCTTTGACAACGACGCGCTCGCTGAGGGCAAGCTTGCAGATATCATCATGATCGACATGCATCAGCCCAACATGCAGCCCATACTCAACATCAAGAAAAACATCGTCTACAGCGGTTCGAAGAGCAACATCAAGATGACCATGATCGACGGCAGGATCCTCTACAGGGACGGCCGCTTCATCGGAACGGATGCCGAAGAAGTCTACGAGAAGTGTAACGAGATCACAGCCCGTCTTAAAGATATCTGAAGGAACAAAGAAATGAACAAAAAGAAGATCATTACGGAATGGATCAGGATCGTGCTCGGACTCGCAGTGTTCTCCTTCGGAGTGCACCTGACGATCTTCGCAAACATCGGACTCGCGCCGTGGGATTGCCTCGGAATGGGACTCGCGGCCCACACTCCGTTTAACTACGGGATCTGCATGACGTTCATCGCAGTCACCGTGCTCGTGATAGACATCATCATGAAGGAGAAGATCGGATTTGGCACGATCATAGACGCATTGCTTACCGGCAACTTCGTACAGCTCTTCGACTACCTGAACCCCTTCCCCGAGAACGACAACATGTGGCTCGGGATCGGGATCATGCTCGTCGGCTTCGTCTTCATGGCGCTCGGGATGTGGATCTACATGAAGGCCGAGCAGGGCTGCGGCCCCCGCGATTCGCTGCTTGTGGGTCTCGGCAAGCGCCTCAAAAGGATCCCTATCGGTATCGTCGAGATCATGCTGTGGGCTGTCGTTCTCCTGATCGGTTATCTGCTCGGAGGCCCTGTGGGGATCGGAACGCTCATCAGCACGTTCGGCGCAGGCCTCGTGATGCAGCTCGTCTACGGCCTGATCAAATTTGAACCCAGAAAGCTCAGACACAAGGATGTTTTGAGCGTTGTTAAAATTCTCGTAAAAGGAAATCAAGATGAAGCATGACATCATCTGCATCGGTACGGCGCTCGTCGACTCGATCATCAGGGGCTTTGACCCGGAGCCCGTCTCCGCAACCGGCTACAGAGCCGAGTCCGCGTCCCTCAACGTGGGCGGCGAGGCGGTAAACGTGGGGCTTGCGGCAGCCAAGCTCGGAGCAAGCACGGGGATCCTCTGCTTCCTCGGAACCGACTGCGCGGGGGACCTGATCCTTCAAACGCTTATGGACAACGGCGTGGATACCGCAGCGATAGTCCGCACTCCCGATCACCCCACACCCGTGACCACGATGTTTGTGAACGGGGACGGTTCGAGAAAGTCGATCACCAACGGCGCCCACCGTTATAACTTTCATCCCGAGGAGCACCCCGAGGCCTTCACGGACGCACGGGCACTCATACTCGGATCACTCTTTAGGGCACCCTTTAATGACCCCGGGATCATTCACTCGGTCCTGACCGCCGCGAAGCAGGCAGGACAGATCGTCTTTGCCGACACCAAGCTCCCTAACTTCAAGGTGCTCGGACTCGAGGACATTAAGGATTCCCTCCCTCTTATCGACTACATCACCCCCAACGAGGACGAGGCTAAGTACTTCTCGGGCAAGGAAGACCCGGAAGCCATGGCCGACGTATTCCTCGAAGCGGGTGTTAAGAACGTCATTATCAAACTCGGCGCCAAGGGCTGTTTCTTCAGATCAAGGGACAAGAGGATCGCGCTCGACGCCTGCAACATAAGCGTTGTAGACGCAACCGGCGCGGGAGACAACCTGATAGCGGGATTTGCTTCGGAGATACTTCGGGGCGCGACTGTGGAAGACGCCCTGAAATTCGGCAACGTCTGCGGTGCGATCTGCACAACCGCTGTCGGTGCTTCCACAGCACTTAAAAACAGGGAACAGGTATTAATGCTGGTCAACGCTCAATGAAGCAGATCCGGGAGACGACTGAGACATGTTGGAGTGAGAAATCAGCAGTACAGGAGAGAGATGTGAATAAGATTCTCATTATTGAAGACGACAGGACGCTGTGCGCGGAGCTGTCAAACCTGCTTGAAAACTCGGGATATGCGGTTGAGGGCATCCGCGACTTCTCTAACGCTTATATGCAGATGGAGGCATCGGACGCCGACCTTATATTGCTCGACATCAGCCTCCCGGGCGAGAACGGCGAAGCACTTCTTCAGAGGTACCGCAAGGTCAAGGACACGCCCGTCATCATGCTCACGAGCCGTACCGAGGACATGGACCAGGTGCTCTCCATGAGCTACGGCGCGGACGACTACATCACCAAGCCCTACAACCCCACGATCCTTCTGCTGCGCATCTCGGCAGTTCTCAAGCGGACTGCGAAGTCCGTCCAAACCCAGATGTACAAGGACATCAAGGTGAGCTTCGTGAAGGGCAGCCTCGTGCGCGGGGACGAGGAGCAGATCCTCACCAAGAACGAGAGCGTGATCTTTCAGGTGCTCTTTGACAGACAGGGCGAGATCGTTTCGCGCGACGACCTCATGACCGCGCTTTGGGACAATGAGGAGTACATTAACGACAACGCCCTCTCGGTCAACATCAGCAGACTTCGCGCCAAGCTCGCGCAGCTCGGAGTGGAGGACGCCATAGAAACCAGGAAGAAGCAGGGGTACATACTCAGATAATATAATGGTACGGAAGAATAGGCTCCAAAGCAGACGAAAATACGGGGGGAGAGACGGTCCCGGGGAAGAGAAAAGGGGTAGCATATGACGATATCGGGATTTATAAAAGACAGGATCATAGGAACAGTGATAAGGGTGGTCGCTCTGGCCATCGTTATTATTTTTTTGGCTGCATTTAAGGTGGCGGGCCAGGCGATCCTGGCGGTGGCGATCGTGTGCGTGCTGGCGTGCGCGGCGTTCGAGATGTGGGAGTACAACCGCCGCAAGAGGTTCTACGACAGGCTGAAGAAGTCTCTCGCGGAGCTCGACAGGAAGTACCTGATCACCGAGATGCTCGAGAACCCCGGCTTCATGGACGGCGACATGCTCGTCGAGACGCTCGCGGAGTGCGACAAGTCGATGGCCGAGAACGTTGCGGAGTACAGGCGCCAGAACAGGGAGTTCAGGGAGTACATCGAGCTCTGGGTCCACGAGGCGAAGCTCCCGCTCGCGAGCATGAGGCTCATGTGCCACCAGAGCCCCGAGATCGAGAACAAGATGGCGGTTCAGCTCGGCAGGATCGACGACTACATCGAGAACGTGCTCTACTACGCGCGCAGCGAGAACGCGGAGCGCGACTATGTGATAAAGGAGACTTCTCTTAAGAAGACCTTCGGCAGCGTGGCCGTGAAGAACCGCGAGGCGCTGCAGATGATAGGCGCGGGGCTCGAGACGAACGGCCTCGAGATAAGCGTTTTGACCGACGGCAAGTGGCTCGAGTTCATCATCGGCCAGCTCATGGCCAACAGTATCAAGTACCGTTCGGAGGAAAGGCCTTTGGCCATTAACGTTTATGCCGAAGAGTCGGATAAACAGGCTACCCTCCGCTTCCGTGACAACGGGATCGGTATCCCGGCGACCGACCTGCCCTACGTCTTCGAGAAGTCCTTCACCGGCGCGAACGGAAGAAAGGATTCGAAGTCGACGGGCATGGGCCTTTATATAGTGAAGAACCTGTGCGAGCGCCTCGGACACGGCATTACTATCGCTTCGGGGCCCGGGGAGTACACGGAAGTGACCCTGACCTTCAGTAAGAATGACTTTTACAATCCGCAATGATCCTAAGATCCTTTGGTAGGGATCAAGGAGGATCTCAAAGTTACAAAATTGTAAGATTACGTAAGATTGAAAATGCGACAGCCTTATGGATCTCCGTTAAAGTGTTGACAGAAAGATGCCCCGAGGGGCAGGGCGCTGCGCAAAGAATATGTAAGTGACCTGACAGAGAAAGAGGGGCAAAGAGAAAGGAGTAAGCACTTAAATATGGAACTACTTAAGGTACAGCAGATGGAGAAATACTACGGGAACAAATCAAGCCTCACCAAGGCTGTTGATGATATTTCCTTCAGTGTCGACGAGGGAGAGTTCGTGGCGATCATGGGCGCTTCCGGAAGCGGCAAGACGACTCTTCTGAACTGTATTTCGACTATCGACCGCGTGACTGCGGGTCACATCTACCTCGAGGGACAGGACGTTACCGCCCTCAAGGGCAAGGAACTCAACAGGTTCAGACGCGAGAAGCTCGGCTTCATCTTCCAGGACTTCAACCTTCTCGACACACTCACGGGCTACGAGAACATCTCACTCGCCCTCTCGATCCAGAAGAGGTCCGTGAGCGCCATGGACAAGAGGATCAAGGAAGTTGCGGAGCAGCTCGGTATCACCGACGTCCTCACCAAGTACCCCTACCAGATGTCGGGAGGCCAGAAGCAGAGAGTGGCTTCGGCCCGCGCCATCATCACGGATCCCAGGCTTGTCCTCGCCGACGAGCCCACCGGCGCACTTGATTCGAAATCCTCGAAGCTGCTTCTCGAGCGATTCAACTACCTCAACAGGGAGTTCGGCGCGACCATCATGATGGTAACTCACGACAGCTTCTCCGCAAGCTACGCGGGACGCGTGATCTTCCTCAAGGACGGCAGGATCTTTAGCGAGATCAACCGCGGCAACGACAGCAGGAAAGAGTTCTTCAACAAGATCATCGATGTTGTGACTCTTTTTGGGGCAGACATCTCCAGTGTAGTTTCGGGCGAGGAAACGCATCCGTCACAAGGCCGGATGCAAAGAGGAGGTGATGTCAGCGATGCTCTTTAAGATACCCCTGCGCAACATCCGCAGAAGCCTGCGTGACTACGCGATCTACTTTTTTACACTCATTATCGGCGTTTCGGTCTTCTACGTATTTAACGCCGTCGGCGGACAGGCGGCGACAGTGATCGTGGACGAAAGCAGCAGAGATATCGTGAAGCTGCTCTCGACCGTCTTGTCCGGAACAAGCGTCTTCGTGGCTTTTGTCCTCGCTTTCCTGATCATCTACGCAAGCCGTTTCCTCATGAAGCGCAGGAACAACGAGTTCGCGCTCTACATGATGCTCGGCATGAGCAAGCGCAAGATCTCGGCGATCCTCCTTATCGAGACGATGATGATCGGTATCGGTTCGCTCGCGGTCGGACTCCCGGTCGGTATCGGTGTTTCGCAGCTCATGAGCGCTGTTGTGGCGAACCTCTTCGAGGCCGACATGACGAACTACAAGTTTACGGTCTCGACCGATGCGATCCTGATGACCATCCTCTATTTCGCAGTCATGTACCTTGCGGTGATGATCTTTAACAGCGCGGCGGTGACCAGGATGAAGCTTATCGACCTCATCCAGAGCGGACAGAAGTCTGAGAAGGTCAGACTCAGGAACCCCGTGCTCTGTGTGATCGTCTTCGCACTTGCAGCGGTGATGCTCGGCTATGCCTATGCTAAGGTCGGCTGGCCCGACGACACGTTCACCCCGGAGCGCCTTATGATCTACATCTGCATGGGCTGTGTATCAACCTTCCTGATCTTCTGGTCGGTTTCGGGCCTGATCCTCAGGATCCTCATGTCGATCAAAAGGCTCTACCACAAGGGCCTCAACACCTTTACCTTCCGTCAGGTCAGCAGCAGGGTCAACACGATGGTCTTCTCCATGACCGTGATCTGCCTCATGCTCTTCCTCACGATCTGCGCGCTCACGTCCTCGTTCTCGCTCAGGAACGCGATGAACAGTAACGCGAAGGAACTTTGCCCCGCGGACGTGGAAGTCACACTTGAGTACATATGCGTCGGAGACGATGTTTACTGTAACGACCTCGACACTTTCTTCGGGGAGGCCGGCATCGACCCCACGAAGGAGCTCAAGGAGAGTGTTCGCTACAGACAGTACAAGGACGAGAGTCTGACCATGGAGAGTTTCTTCGGGGACAGGTACGAGGAGGCTAAGAGCCGAAACAACAGGATCTTCTACTCAAGGCTTGAGGATGTTATGGCGATCAGCGAGTACAACGCAGTCATGAAGCTTTTCGGAAGAGCGCCGCTGGCGCTTGATAATGACGAATATGCTGTCGTCTGCAATTTCTCGCAGATGGTCGGACTTCGCGACGAGGTGCTCGCGGACAAGCCTGATCTCACCGTATTCGGCAGGAAACTGAGGAGCAGGTACGACAAATGCGTGGACGGATTCGTAAGCCTGGCAGTTGACTACGAGAACATCGGTATCATCGTAGTGCCCGACAGCGTGGTTGCGGGCCGTGCGACACACAGCGATACCCTTGTGGGAACCCACGGTATCACCGACAAGGTCGAAAGAGCCAAGCTGGAGAGAAAGATCATCGGTGAAGTGAGCGACACGATCGATTTCTGGACACACAAGATCGCGTCCGAACGCGAGGGCGCCACGGTACAGACCTACCTTTGGACGGTCGGAAAGAGCGAGATACTCACCGCGACGGTCAGCATGAGCGCGATCATTACATTCCTCGGGCTCTACATCGGACTTGTATTCCTTATCGCCTGCGGCGCGCTGCTCGCACTCAAGGAGCTGTCGGGAGCCGTGGACAGCATCACCAGATACGAGATGCTCAGGAAGATCGGCGCGGAAGAGAGCGACATCACCTTCTCGCTCTTCAAGCAGACAGGGATCTTCTTCCTCATGCCGCTCCTGCTCGCGATCGTGCATTCCTTCTTTGGGATGAAATTCGCGACCTACGTCCTCGAGGCCTTCGGAACGTCCGGGCTTTGGAAGTCGATCTTCGTCACCTCGGCGGTACTCCTGCTCATCTACGGCGGCTACTTCCTGATCACGCTCGTGAGCAGCCGCAGGATCGTCAGAGACAAAGTATATTGACGTATATCACCTATTCGCTTGTTGAAATGCCGTTTCGGTGGTAAAATATATCAACAAGCGAATTGGGTGGTGTGGATATGAATGATCATATAGATAATAATTTTCGAAGAAGGGGCATCCCGTCCGGAATAGCGGTCGCTCTCAGAAGAGCGGGCGCTGTTCTTGTCATCATGTCGCTTCTTCTTTTGATGTTTGAGAATATACCCGGTCAGGCCAAGACCAAGCTGAGTGCCAAGAAGGTCACGATCGAGGTCGGAGAGAAGTACACGGTCAAGCTCAAGGGTCTTTCGTCCAAGAAGACCGCTCAGTGGTCCGTCTCGAAGGCCAAGGTCCTCAAGAAGATCGAGACCACGCGCAACTCGATCAAGGTCAAGGGCAAGAAGGTCGGCACTTCGTACGTGACGGCCACCGTCGGCACCAAGACCTACAAATGCAAGATCAAAGTCGTGGCCAAGCAGGACGCCGTGCAGAAGACAGCAGTCAGAAGCTTCGACGACTTCGATTCCTTTGCGGGCGAGGTAGCGGGACTCGTGAAGAGCAACCCCATCAAGGCAAGCTCAGGTACGGCTGCGACCGACCGCTTCGCGACCGCGAGACTCCTTGTTAAGAGCAAGAGCGGAGATCTGCCCCTTGACTCCGTCAAGTTCACCGACGCGATCAAGGGAAGCGATAACGTTTATGTTATTCAGTTCGACTCTCAGGGCGACGCGCAGGACGCTTTCGCCAAGATCTGCGAGCTCGATGATGTGGAATGGGCCGAGCCCGACGCTTATATCGGCACGAGTCTTGAGCTCAACGTGCCCGAAAGGCTCGACGGCGGCTACGACCTCGTCTATCCCGATGAGGACAATGTGAATGCGAGCCTCGACCTCGACGACTTCCCGTGGCTCGACCTGCCCGATCTGGGCATCCCGGGACTTGACGACCTGCTCGGACTCTACCCCGGCGAGCCCGACACCACTAACCCCGATCCTTACGACCCCGGTACACCGGGCACGGGCTACCCCGATCCTTACGATCCCGGCACGCCTTATACACCTACCCCTACACCGACTCCCGGCTACCCCGGCGGCGGATACACGAGCGACCCGAGCCGTTTCCTCTCATGGGGCGTTACGAAGCTCGGCGCCGACGTCTACGCGCAGACCATCGGCAGCGGTTCTATCACGGTTGCGGTTGTCGACACGGGTGTCGCAGCCCATTCGTTCCTGTCGGGCAGGATCGTTTCGGGTTATGACTATATCGAGAACGACACCGATCCCACAGATTACAATTCACACGGAACACACGTTGCGGGTACGATCGTCGATTGTACTCCGGGACTTAATGTTTATATCATGCCCGTCAGGGTTCTCGGAACCGACGGCGGCGGAACCGACACCACAGTCGGACTCGGCATCAGGTATGCGGCCGACCACGGCGCGAGTGTTGTCAACCTCAGTCTCGGCGGCGGACACAGCAACTACCTTGACGAGAGCGTCAGGTACGCCATCAACAAGGGCGTGACCGTTGTCTGCGCGGCGGGCAATGATTACTCTGACACCGTATATTCCTGCCCCGCTCACATGACGGAGCCCATCGTTGTCGGTGCCGTTGACAGCAACGACACCAAGGCATCGTTCTCCAACATCGGTAATTCGGTCGACGTGGTTGCACCCGGAGTCGGTATCACGAGCTGCGTCCTCAATGGCGGCTACGATACGTACGACGGAACATCGATGGCGACGCCTCATATCTCGGCGGTTGCGGCGATGCTTCTCCTCAAGCACCCCGGATACTCCCATGCTCAGATCGAGAGCCTTATCAAGTCGAGCGCGCGAGACCTCGGAAGCGCCGGCTGGGACAAGTACTACGGCTACGGAATGCCCGATCTTTCGAACATCTCCGACGTAGTGATCCCGCCCACATCCATCAGGATCGAGCCTGACTCGCTGAAGCTGAACGTCGGCAGCTCGACCAAGCTTTCGGCATATATCACTCCTTCGAACGCTACCGATCTGAGCGTTTACTGGAGCAGCAGCAACACAGGTGTTGCGATCGTTGATTCCAACGGTTATGTTACAGCCATTTCACAGGGCACGGCTTATATCTACGCTACCACAAGCAACAGTGTGAGTGCGTACTGCCCTGTTACGGTAAGTGCCGGTTCGACTACACCCACACCGACACCTTATCCCACAGCGTCACCGAGCCCGACTCAGGCACCGAGTCCCACTCAGTCACCTATGCCCACGCTGACGCCTTATCCTACATTGACACCTTACCCGACGCAGTCGCCTGCGCCGACGCAGCCCATACCCACACCCACGCAGTCACCTGTGCCCACACAGGCACCCGTACCGACGCAGCCCATACCTACACAGTCGCCCGTGCCCGTACCTACACCCGGTGAGGGAACAAGCACAGGCCTGACCTACAGGTACTCGGGAAGCACGGCAGTCATCACGGGTTACACCGGCACATCTTCGTCCGTTGTGATCCCCGCTACGATCGACGGCTACACAGTCACCGGTATCGCGATGGGAGCATTCTCGCAGAACCGCACGATCACAAACCTCAAGATCGAAGCAAACGCTGATATCGAGATGAGCGCGTTCTCGCAGTGCTCTGCACTCAGAAGCGTCGAGTTCGCGGGATACATCCCTTCGATCGGCATGAGCGCATTTGCACAGTGCAGTTCGCTCTCCGAGATCAAGATCACGGGTACGGTTCCCGAGATCGGAATGAGTGCGTTCGTACAGTGCGGTTCACTCAAGACCCTGACACTCAACTCATCCGTCAGGACGATCGGAATGAGCGCGTTTACACAGTGCAACAACCTTTCGGTGATCAACTACTACGGAACGGCAGCGCAGTGGAACAGCATCAGTATCGGAATGGGTAACGAGCAGCTCAGCTACGCGGTACTCAGACTCTGCTGATCCGTTACGCGTTCATTATCAGCTTGGCAAGATCTGCGGTTGTGGGCGAACCCGCCTGATCCGCAGTGTCGGGATACTTGAAGGTCGTCTCGGGGAAAAGAGCACGGAAGCTCTCTCTCTGTGCGATCTCTTCCGTATCCGAGGAAAGGATCGGCGTGCCGTTTGCCCTTGCAAAGATATGATTATGCAGAACTCGCGCGTATCTCGCCGCCAGGTCTGTGAAGAAAACATCAAACGAAGGAGCATGAAGCCTTTTAAGGGCTTCTTTCCTTATAAACTCCTTTTTGTCATCATCGGTCCGCAGGTCGTGGTAGGCCATGCTGCCATCCTCGCACAGTTTGTTGTACTTAGCCAGAAGGACATCTGTTCCGATAAAGTCATCGATCAGGGCAGTTTTCTCCTTGCCCGACCTGAAGAAGCCGGTGATAGTGGAGACTGCGCTCGTTACCTTGTCGATCGCCTCACCGATACCTCCGCGAAGAAGAAGCTTCGAGAGACCGCCGATCGTCGAGATCGCGTCGTCTCTGAGGTCTGCAGACAAGCTGCGCTGGAATGCCCGTTCAACGTTCTGAGAATCTCTCTGAAGCTCGTTGACATGGGTCGCCTCGTGCTGACTGTCGGCGTGTCTGAGCATCTGACGGGTCTGTCTGCCCGTTCTGTATCTTGCAAATCTCAGCCTGACTTTACTCGTCAGATCAAGAACCGCACCCGAAACGCCGTTAACGACCTGAACGATCGAACCGAATCCGGATGCAAAGGCTTCGGCACCCTCTTGAACCGAACTCCCCAGGAGATCTCCGGCTACCGCACCGACTGTTTCGACAACACTTGTCGCGTTATCGAGGAGTTCGAGCCCGGCTCTTGCTCTGGCCGTGGCCGTCATGTCCTCGGAGTCTTCGGCAAGTACCACAGCTGCGACAACTGCCTGTGAGATCGCGGATACAGCCTGTATGCCGGTGAAAAATCCTGCGGGCTTTGACGAGACAAGATCCTTGAGATCTTTGAGCTTCCAGAAGGGAGGAGCGGAATCGCGCAGTGTTTCGGCGAGTGACGCAACCGTCCCGGGGAACGAGATCAGGAGGTCACGCGCACCGTCTTTTCTCTCCTCTGCTGCCTGTGCGGCATTTGCTTTATCTTCAAGTTTCCCCGATTTAAGGAAATTCATTAGCCTTGTGACCTGTTCGCCGTAGACCGCATCGGCATCGGTAACAAGGATGAGCGCGTCGCGCATCGCTTTTTCCTGCTTTAAGAGCTTGGGATCATCGGCCTTCAGATCCTTGGACATCTCTTCGAGCTTTATGATCTGATCATGAAGGTACAGGTATTTGTTGTTCCTGTCTCTGAGGGACTCCCGCAGAGGCATCGGAAGAGTGGGGTCATCCTTGGCGATGAGCATATGTGACGCATCCGCAACATGCTCGGCAAACTCCGTGTCGTGATCGTCGAGCAGGTGGATCGCGCCTTCGAGCTTGTCGAAGCAAAGTGAACCCGTGTTGGCGAGCATCGCCGAAATCAGCGTATGGTCCTTCACGAAGTCGGTAGACTTAAGGGCTGTCGCGATATGGCTTCCCACATGCCACCAGGCCTTTGTCATCTGACTGACAAAGGCGTCGAGGTTTGGAACATATGCCTGTGAAAGGACGGCGTCGAAGGTGTTCGCATCGGCAAGCCGGTCTTTCTCCACAACGTAGTATACAAACAGCCTTTCACTGATGGGATGGGAAAGGATCTGTGAACCGAAGATATTCTCGGTATCGCTTTCGGCGGTGTTGGCGGCATGCATGGCGATCCATCTGTCTATCGCCTTCACGGCTTCAACGGTTGCCGGAGGATAGTCCTCTTCCGTGCGGTCACGTGCTGCGACAGTCTCACGGGTGATCCTGTCCGTAGCGTAGAGGTGCTCATCCATAAATGAGTAGAAGGCTTCGCGACGATCGTTGGTAGCTTTGCCCGTGTAGGTGTTAAGCTTCAGACCGAAGTGTTCTTCAATAGTATGTTTTTCTGTTTCAAGCTTATTAAGGTCTGCATTCGGGTCGTTGCGCTGCGTGAGCAGACGTGTATACCCTTCAAGCATTACGTAGTCATCGTAACACTCCTGAACCTTCTTACGGAGCTCTGCATTTCCGCCGGCCAGTTCGTCCTTGAGGAAAGCCCTCATCTGGGAAACGAACGGACGCAGTGCCGTAAAGTATTCGAAAAGCCTCTCACTGTTGGGCGTGTATTTGTCGCGTTTCAGCTCATCCTGCCTTGTTTCGACTGTTACCAGAAGATCCGACATGGCAGAGATAACGGTGTCTTTGGCGTACTCTTCCTCGTGTATCTCTTCGGACATGAGCTGTTTGCACTCGGCATCCGTAAGGATGAAAGAGCGGGAATTCTTCATCTCGCGAACCTGCTTGACAACAGCGATCGCGCTTTTTAAGTACTCCGTACGGAACTTGCCGTCACAGTAAAGGATCCTGTCGACAGTCCTGTAGTTTGCGGCCTGGATAGGTGCTCCGGTCAGGTATGAGTATATAAGGTCGTTCTTTTGGGCGGATACCGATCCCTGTACGCGGAGCGTCCTTTCAAGAAAACTCATGGGTTCGGCGAGAGCACCGTCGATAGCGATAAGCTGTCCGCAAAGCACGCGCTCCTCGGGCGAAAGCGTAAAGTATTCCCTGAACTGACGGAAATCCTTGACCGAATCCTCGAACTGCTCACGGGTGGTCATTCCCAGGAATGAAGTATGCTCGGTTTCGGTCTGTTCGCTTGAGAAGCCTGCGTATCCGCCGGTACTGTCGCAGACGAAGCGGACGAATTCGTTCCTTACCTTTTCGTTGTTGAAGAAGCTGTCTAAGGACTCCTTTATTTGCTCAGCCGTCAAGAGGTAGGTTCCGTCTGTGATCTCCCGGCCGTAGAAGTCGAACAGGCCGCGCAACAGCGACTGCTTCCTGTCCTCAAGATAGTCTTTTCCGCTCAGGTATGCGGTCACCGTATCTCTGAAGGTTTTGGCATTCAGAAAGATAGCGTAGTCATGTGTCATCGATCCGAGTGCTTCCTCCGGGTCGCGAATGGAGGTATGAGCAGCCACACGTGTAATGGTCTGCGAGTAAAGGTCGTTGAGCGATCCGTCGGCAGGGAGCTTGTCCTTTTCGGAAAGTATCTTTGTTATCAGCTTCCTCTGATCCTCGGGAAGATTAAGAAACTTCTTGTCCGACGAAAGAGTCCCGTTCCTGTCTATTCTCGTTTTTTTGCGGTATTCGATAAACGCCTTCCTGCCCTTTTCTTTACGATCGATGAGCGGTGCCATGTTTGTTTTGATTTCGTCCAGGTCTCTCAGAACGTCTTTCATGTCGTTGTTCGCCTTCTCGATCTGACCGAACCAATCGGTAACCTGCTTATGTGCATCGTACTGAGCGGTATCCACTCTGATGAGGTTACAACGCTCATTATGCAGGATTGAGACGAAAACAGCCTTTTCCTTGGAGGTGAGATCCTCGATATTGGTGATGACTCCGGCCTGCGCTCCGCCTGCGGCATTCCTTTGTCTCTGAAGTTCCCCAAAGATCTCGTTCGTAAGCTTTACGGTATTGTCCTCGACTCTGGCGACGTAGCCACTGAGTATCGAATCGTCGAGGATCGCCGACACACCGTCGATCATGAGGACGCTCATGACGACATTGCCGAGCTTTGCATCCTTTGCTTTCCTAAGCTTGGACTGAAGGATTTTTTTAAGGTTGGTGGTTCCGATCCTGTGGCCTTCAATCTGCTTGTCGTAGGCTTCAAGAGCGAGTGTTTGCTCAACGTTGTCGGTGGTGTTTTCGAGTATCAGGTCATGAATGTCTTTCTTTTTGCCGATGAGGTATTGCTCGAAGTAAGGATGCTTTGTGAGCTCTGCGGTCACTTCCACGCATCTCTTTATAATGGGATCGAGATAATTCTTCCACTCGGCTTCCGATCCGCCCACAAGCTTGTCGGAAAACGTTCTGTCCTCAAGGAGGATGGGGAACAGAGGACGGAACGCTCCGTTTGACATCGAATAAAACGACGAGATACGCTTATCCTTGTTCTGAACAGCCACCTGGATGAGGGGGGATTTCGAGGCTTCAATTGTCTTTCTCACGAGCTCGAGCATATCCTCTTCGGCAAGATTCGAAAGCACGGTCCTCCTGATGTTTGCTTCAAACTCCGGAGTGAAGGGGAAAGATTGTTTCTTGCAGAAGTGCCTTACTTTACGCAGCCTCGTGGCGTATCTGAGCATCGTCGCCTGCATGTTTTCCTCGAAGGTTTCGCGGTCGTCGGCATCGACAGAGGTTCCGAGAGCGACTGTGAGATCGCTCTGAAGCGAGGCAACACCTGCGTAGACATACTCCGGAACACCGGAATATGCCTGGGTGAGAGCTTGCATGACGACGTCCAAGTTTTGGATCATTATCGCCCGGGTATCCTCGTCAGTCACCTTTTCAATCTTCTTGCGTGCACGTTGCTCCCATCTCTGAAGGTGCGCTGTGTAAAGCGCGCGTGCTTGCGCAGTATCTGCCTTGCTGACCGCGTCGGGGATCGCGGGTGTGCTTCCGTCGGTGGAACCGCTTTCCGGTGTACTCTTGGCGGCTGCCTTCTGTTTCTCGAGTTCTCTTGAAGCGTAGGTGTAGAAGTCCTCCGGAGGCTCTATGCCGGAATCTGTCCTGAGTGCTTCGAGGAGCTTGTCGATATCCGTCATTCGCTTATAACGGCCGATGGATCGCACCTGTACCTTTTGGGTGATGAATGAACCAAGATTTGCCAGTGTTTCGGATGCCCCAAGCTTGGTCACGTCAAAGAAGACCCTGGGCTCCTGAAGGCTCTTGCCCAAAGTCAGAACTTCCTGTTTGGATTTCAGGATCTCCTGCTTGTCGAGGTGGTTGAAGTATCGTATGTCGAGTGCTTGTTTTGTAAGAGTATCAACTTTCCCGGCCAGAACGTCTTCGAAAAGAGAGCGGCGGAACTCTACGTCTTTTTTGTATGTCTCGTTGGAACCGAGGATATCTATGAGCACCTTGATACGGGATACGACAGACAAAGCGTAGCCGGTGATATGGTCGATCGTAAGTTCATTGAGGTCATCGAGCGACTTGGCTCCGGCCGGTCCGTCTTTAACGAGCTGCTTTTCCGTCTGAGCATAAAGAACATCGAAATCAGCGTTCAGCAGTTCTTTTATTTCGGCATCGTAATCAGCCTGAGAGATCTGACTGCGTATCGTATCGCGAAGGATCTCTCTTGCGGAGCTGCCGGCCTTAAGCTTGTACTCAGGAAGCTCGGGACCCTTCTGGGCAAGCAGCATGAGACGCGTCTTCTCGCGCTCCTTTGACATGCCGAGCAGGGTTTTGTCCAGGCTCTCGTACATGACCCTCATCCTGCCGACGGTGTAGTCGCGCGACATTTCGTTAAACCGCGCCTTGTCCTGCTGCACGACGATGCTGACATCGATAGCTTCTTCCTTGCGCTTATGCGCGCCGATTATGGTAAGAGGATCCACGACATAGGAAGCGGCCCGGGTCTGCCCGCTGACGAGCTCGCCGGGTCTGCCCCTGTACATTTGATCTATCTGAGGAGAGGACTCTATTGTTGTTGTAACGCTTATGTGGTCTGCCTTTGCTTTTCTGTACTCGGCGGAGGATCTGACCGCCTCGCTCAGGAGGGAAACGCTCTCTCTGAGCGCCTCAAGGCGTGTTTCATACTCGGACGCGAGCTTCTTTTGCTTGCGCGTGCCGTTCGCGTAATGTGAAAGAGTATCTCCCTGAACCTCATGAAGGAGCTTGTCCATGAAGATGATCTTGGCAGCGTAGGGGTACTCCTTGAAATACTGCGAATCGACATCCGGTTCGTCGGAGTCGAACAAACCCATCTTAGTCTTGACCGTTTCGAGCGCAGCGGAGACTTCTTCCGCGGTATGAGCGTTGTTCAGTTGTTCGACGGCATTCAGCTTGTCGGCGATCACAGCGATCCCGCCCCAGTGAGCCTTCATTTCCTTGTCGAAAAGACCGCATGAGGAAGAAAGCGCGTCTGCCGCGAGTGACGCGTTTTCGTCTGTCACCTCGTCGCCACGCAGGAAGCGGTTGGTATGTCGCTCCATTGCTTCCCTGAGCTTACCGCCTGAGATAAAACCGTGGCGCACGAAGAAGGCGCGGGTTTTACGGACGCCCAGATACTTTTCTTTGCCGTCGGAGTAGCTGTCGAGCTTTTCGATACGACCGGAAGGGATCTTCAGTTCGAGCTTCTGTGTGTTTTGTTTGAGATAGGAGATCTTGGTCTGTACAACCTGTTCGATGTTTTCCTCACGAACCTGATCTTCAAGAGTCTCAAGGACTTCGTCTTCAACCTCTCTTAAGAGACCTCCCGAGTCCCGTTCATGATGCTCGGGATCGATGGGTGTTTTCTTTTTCTCTCGCCTCAGACTGTCGAATACCCTGTCATCACGCTTGCGCTCCTCCTCGGCTTGCCTTCGGCCTTCTTCGGTGGACAGCAACGCGCGACGCTCGGCTATTCTTCCGTATCCCCCCGCGGTTCCGTCAGCCCTGAGAAAATTAGCGCCGCGCCTGCCGATACCGCGGTTGAAGATTGCTGAGTGTTCGTCGAAGAAAGAATTGCTGGCGCTATGATGTTCTTTGAGAATTTGCTTATGTTCCGCTTTGGAGGTCGCAAGAAACGAGGCATACTGAAAGATCCCGGAGGCGCTGTCTATAAACTCGTTCCCGGTACGAAGAGCGACTGTATATTTGTACTGGCCACTTGTCAGTTCACGGACAGAAGGAACCTGTTTCTGAAAATGCTGAGCCATAACAGAGAATGCGTTGACAGCTTTGGTTGCTTCTTCGGGGCTGATCTTGTTCTCACGTGTTTGACTGATGAAGCGCGCGGCGGCACCCATGGCCTGTTGTGCGACGATGCCGTAACGGTATGACAGTGAAGCAAGCTTGTCCATGATGCCGTCACGTGTTTTTTCATCGTAGTCTTTTTGGGTCGTTCTTGCCTCAGCCTGGTCACTGATCTGGAAGAAAACATTGTGAAAAGCGAGCAGCACCTTCTCAAGGTCGGCGCTGAAAGCCCGGACGTTCGGATCGTCCGAAGTCTTTGCCTGCCCGAGGTAATTAAATGCAGCCTGAGTCTTGAGGAGAGAGAAGTCCATTCGGTCGTATTGTTCCTTGTAGACTCCGTAACGCTCCTCCTCGTTCTTCGGAGCAAAACAGGACGGGGGCAACTCAAAACGATAGGGATTGTCCCATGCCATTTCTTTTTTGAATGTCTCCTGTGACATAGCATTGTTCTCGACCAGCTCTCTGCGCACGAGGAGATCGTGCCTGTAGCCCTCCTCCCATGTACCGCCGTCAAAACGGGTGTGTTCGGCGTAACACATGGTGGATAAGATAGCACGGAAGACATAGTTACGCATCACGTTTTTTTCGAGGAGTTTGTCTGCGGTCTTCTCGAATTCATCCCAGGGCCTTACGCGGAAGCTTGCCGCACGCTCGAGGACGGGCGCAAATGCGGGTGTCTCGCATTCCTTCTTCATGAAGGCGATGATATCGCCGTTTTCCTTGTAAAGGGCGATCGCCTTTTGGACCTTGGAGAGATAATCTTTTCGGGCGGCTTCTTTTTTCTTCGGTTTTACTTTCTCAACCTCGGCAGCGGCATCCGCGAGGATTTTGTCCATACTCTGCTGGTCCATGTACTGATTGAGCGCAAAAGCTGCAAGAGCCTCACGGGATTCTTTCGGAAACTTGGTGAGCTGCTTGTAGTCATCCTTAAAGAATTTCTGCGCCTCTTCGGTCTGGGTCTTGGTCGTTGCAAGAGTTGCGAGAGCTGTCTGTAGCTCAGCAGAGTCTGCCTGCACGGTACCGGGAGCCTGGATCGAGATCGGCGCGGAAGGGGCATGTGTTTCGGTACTGATCTCTTTTTCGAGATTTAATTCACCGGTGAGGGAAAGATCGGCATTGACCGGATCCGCCGGTTTTGTCGCTTGCATCAGGTTAGGATTATCACTCATTTTCGGCCTCTCTTATCATAATGTGTGCGTTGGCGGAACTTGCGGCTTTGATCCCGAACTTCGCGGTGAACAGTTCCTCAAACTTGATGATGTTCTCGCCGGCCAGGTCGACATAAACAGTGGCAACACCGTCTTCCTTCATGCGGTCGGTTGTTTTTTGGAGCAGATATGAAAGGAGAGGAAGAGATCTGCCGTCGGATCTGAGCTCACTGATGAGAGCCGAGCTGAAGAACGGCACACAGGTGAGAGCGGCCGCTTCCTCGTCACCGATGAAAATGGCGCCACCGTACTTGTTCGTGACGGGATCCGCGGGTACATACCGTGCTCCCTTGGGCAGTTTGGCATCGGCGAAGGGATCCTTCTCGAGGATCGATCCGAGGTCGTAGGTTTTACGCTTCGAGGGACTTTCTTCCTCGGTAAAGCCGGCTTTCTTGAGCAGATTAAAGGCGGGATCGGTCTCTGTCTCACTGTCGGTGAGGAAGAGGATTCCCGCGGTGTAGGCGAACCCGCTGTCACCTGCGAGTTCGCAGACATAGTCTAAGAGCGCCGTCGCGAAGCCTTTCCTGCGCTGCGAGGGGGCAGTGTAGATCCTGTTGATCATAAGTCCGTTCCCGTCGGCTTCGGCAATGATGTAACCTACCGCTTCACCGTCGTCGGTGATGCTTCCGAGTGCCACCGAATTCTCTGCGAGGGCGTCCTCAAGAGCTTCGTCCGGGAGAAAATACCCGGCGTTTTCCTGTGCTATGCGTGTGATCTCCATTTGATAACCTTCCTATTATACGTGTATGTTTTGAAACGATCAGTCCGGTCGAACCTTCGGGAGGGAGTCGGACGATGTAAAGCGTAAGATACCTTCGAGCACCTGCCCGCTTCTTGCGTTCGGAGCGAGAAACTCGATCAGCTTCTCCGAACCTGTCAGGACTATGGGGGCGATCACGACCTGTTCGGGGTCGTAAAGCTCTGTAGCCTTTTTGTAAGCGGCACCCAGCAGAGTGCGAAGGATGGTCGGGGTCGATGAGTAAGCCAGTTCAAACACGATGCTTTCATCGAGGTGCGAGAAGAGGAGCAGTCCTCCCTTCCCGGGTCCGTCCGTGTAGAGGACGCTCAGCTCCGGGTCGTAATTTTGCCACGGGATCGGGAGCTCTACCGGAACAGCCCGCTTGTCGGCGGAGATGACATGTTCTATCGCTTCCCTCATCCCGGGATCCGCGTCCGCAAGGAAAGTGCCCTTGCCGGCCTTGAGCCCTGAGGAGTCGACGTCCTCCAGAGCGAAGGAGTAGATATTGTTCTTCCTGGTGGTGATCTCAAAGCCCGCCATCCGAAGGATGTCTCTTGTCCGCGGCGTTGCCTCGGCTTCGTGGATCTGAACAAACACGCCGCCGTGACGACCGACGCGTCTGGCTTGCGTGATGATGTAGCGGATGAATTCCGCAATGGCGGTATCGGTGCGATAGTTTTCGCGCGTCTCCGTCCAGATTATCTCGAGCCAGTCTCCGTGTGTGTTGGTGACGGCCGAACCGACCACATCCTCGGGATCACCGCTCGGACCGTGCACAAGCGTGAGCGTCAGCTCGTCGGCATCCACGAGATCTATGTATTTGTCGGGGATATATTCCCGGAAGCCGTCGAGTGCCGGCCCGGTAACAGTATGGCTGGTAAACATCTTATTCTTTTCCTCCGGGGATCGTCATGTACTGGGAGACCGATTTCCTGATCAGTGTGCTGTTCATGGCTATAAAGTCTTCGGCGATGGTGTCCTTTAGCTCGACGAGAGTCCTGTCCGCCGCCCACATCACGAACGAGATGATCTCAAAGGTCGTTCGTGCGATGACCTCACTCTCGATCAACATCTCGAGGAGTTCTTTGCGCTCTATGTCGTTGAGGTGCCGGATCGCATCTTCCGCGATCATCCCTTCGATCGACTCACGGAGCACTGCCGCCCGTTCGCGGCACTCGGCAACTCCTTCATTATTAAAGAGGACTGCGTAGAGTGACTGGATGTTAAAGAGTCCGGGATACTCTCCGGTAAGAGCCGTGAGCTTCGCGAAAGCTTCCCTGCAGCCCGTCAGACCGATGATCTCGCGTTCTTCGGGGTCGAGCATGAAGGGCTCCGGCATCTTAAACCCGGGCAGATCACCCATGACTGTTTCCTGAGGGTCGGTTCCCGTTTCTTTGACAAAATCATTTATCAGCAGTTCGGCGAGCTCGCTCTTTTGTCCTGTCTTCGTGCCCGCCCCGCTTTCGGGGAGCATTGAGAAGCTCTTCTCGGCTTTCTTGAGGACTTCCGCCGTCGTGAGCAGGTTCTTTTTCTTCCAGAAGAGGTCGCCGTTGCGACGGTCGAGAGATGTTTCTACCATATATATACCTCGCGGGATATCCCTCACGCTTATGTCCTCGGCCGGGGGATATCTTCTTATTAATAACATACGTACAATTATACAATAAGCCTCGTGACCGGTAAAGAAATGACTTGGCGGAAGAAATCGCAGAAAATGTAAAAAAGTGCTTGCATTCCTGATAAAAGCATGATAGTATGTTTCTTGCTGTGAGTTGATAGCGTAGAAGCGTGAGGTTGCAGCAAGCTTGCTTGCTGGTTTTTCCGTGGAGCGAATGTCAAGTTTACAAAACTGACGACAAGTCACTGTACAATTTAACTTCTGCCTCTGAGCAGATAAACCGTGAACTTCGGTTCTTTCCTACCGGGCGTTTTGACCCGGAATTTTAAAGGAGAGATCATGAAACACACGGGTGAGTGTACAGTCGCCGCTTGTTGTACTTTTAAGAAAAGTGCGAAAAGGAGGAGACTTTTTTTATGGCAAATCAAGTAATGAGAATCACCCTTAAGGCTTATGATCATCAGCTTATCGATGCATCCGCAGCCAAGATCGTCGACACCGTTAAGAAGACGGGATCGCAGGTCAGCGGCCCTGTACCGCTTCCCACAAAGAAGGAAGTTATCACTATCCTTCGTGCGGTACACAAGTATAAGGATTCGCGTGAGCAGTTTGAGCAGAGAACCCATAAGAGATTGATCGACATCATCACACCCAATGCTAAGACAGTTGATGCTCTGTCGAGACTCGAGATGCCCGCCGGTGTCTACATCGACATCAAGATGAAAAATAAGCAGGCTAAATAAGTCCTAGCTAGGATGATCGCGAGAGCGATCCGCTGTAGAAAATAGGAGGTTACACATGAAGAAAGCTATTTTAGCTACCAAAGTCGGAATGACTCAAATCTTCAACGAAGACGGCGTTTTAACACCCGTTACCGTACTTGCTGCCGGCCCTTGTGTTGTTACACAGGTTAAGACAACAGAGAACGACGGATACGAAGCTATCCAGGTCGGATACGGACAGATCAGAGAAAACCTTGTAAGCAAGCCCCTTAAGATGCACCTCGCAAAGGCAGGCGCAGGCGTTAAGAGATACTTAAAGGAATTCAGAGTAGACAATGCATCCGAGTACGAGCTCGGACAGGAGATCAAGGTTGATGTTTTCGCAGAAGGCGACAGGATCGATGCAACCGGAATCTCAAAAGGTAAAGGATTCCAGGGCGCGATCAAGAGACACGGCCTCAGCCGCGGACCTATGAAGCACGGTTCCAAGTACCACAGACATGCAGGTTCCAACGGTGCCGCTACATCGCCCGGACGCGTTTTCAAGGGTAAGCACATGCCCGGTCAGATGGGTAACGTTCGTGTGACAGTTCAGAACCTCGAGGTTGTCAGAGTTGACGCACAGAACAACGTGATCCTTGTTAAGGGCGCAGTTCCCGGACCCAAGAAAGCATTGATAGTTCTTAAAGAGACTGTCAAGAAAGCGGACTGACAGAACTTTAGAAAGGAGGAACCGAAATGGCTACAGTTAAAGTATACAATATGGAAGGCGCCGAGGTTGGCACACTCGACCTGAGCGAGGCAGTATTCGGCGTAGATGTTAATACACATGTTATGCACCTTGCTGTTGTTTCACAGCTTGCACATAAGCGTCAGGGCACACAGAGCGCCAAGACACGTGCAGAAGTAAGCGGCGGCGGAAGAAAGCCCTGGAGACAGAAGGGAACCGGTCGTGCAAGACAGGGTTCGACAAGAAGTCCTCAGTGGAAGGGCGGCGGCGTAGTATTCGCTCCCAAGCCCAGAGAGTACGGTTTCAAGATGAACAAGAAGGAGAAGGCACTTGCTATCAAGTCAGCCCTCACCGCCAAGGTTCTTGATGAGAAATTCCTCGTTGTTGATCAGATCACATTTGACGAGGCAAAGACAAAGAAGATGGTTGCGATGCTCAATAACCTCAAGGCTGACAAGGCTCTTGTAGTTCTTGACAAGAAGGATGAGAACGTGATCCTCTCCGCTAGGAACCTTCCTGATGTTACCACAGTTACATACAACGCTCTTAACGTATTCGACATCCTTAAGTATGACAAGATGATCGTTGCTAAGGACGCTGTTGCACAGATCGAGGAGGTATACGCATAATGGCTGATCTTAAATACTACGACGTCATCCTTAAGCCCATCGTTACAGAGAAGAGCATGGCTATGATGGCTGACAAGAAGTACACCTTTTCGGTAAATACCGAAGCAACAAAGAACCAGATCAAAGAAGCTGTTGAGAAGATGTTCAATAACGTTAAGGTTGCATCAGTAAACACCATGAACCTTGACGGCAAGACCCGCAGACGTGGCGCTACATTCGGAAAGACAGCCAAGACAAAGAAGGCAATCGTTCAGCTTACAGCTGACAGCGCAGAGATCGATTTATTCTAAGGATCGACGCTGTCGATCCTCAGATCCTCCGGAAGGATGCGCAGGAAAACACAAAGGAAAGTGCTTCGCACCGCGATTGCCGCGCCGGAAACGTCAAGACGTTTCCGAAGAGACATTCTTTCGGCTTAATGCAAACATTAGCGCAGAGAAAACCTAGTTAGTTTAGGAAAAAGATATTGCGCAGAAGGAGATAAGAAATGGGAATTAAGAAATATACCGCTTATACGCCCTCCAGAAGAAACATGACCGGCTATGATTTCCAGCAGATCACAGCTACAACTCCCGAGAAGTCCCTTACAGTGACTTTAAAGAAGAACGCAGGTCGTAACAATCAGGGTAAGATCACTGTTAGACACCAGGGCGGCGGCTACAGAACAAAGTACAGGATCATCGATTTCAAGAGATACAAGGATGACATCCCCGCAACAGTTAAGACAATCGAGTACGATCCCAACAGAACAGCCAACATCGCACTTATCTGCTACGCAGACGGCGAGAAGGCATACATCCTCGCTCCCGAGGGACTTAAGGTCGGCGACAAGATCATGAACGGCGAGAACGCTGAAGCACTCACCGGTAACTGCCTTCCTTTAAGCAAGATCCCCGTTGGTGCACAGATCCACAACATCGAGCTTTATCCCAAGCGCGGCGGCCAGCTGGTTCGTTCGGCAGGTGTTGCAGCACAGCTCGTTGGTAAGGAAGACAAGTACGCAATCCTCCGTCTCCCCTCAGGCGAGATGAGAAGGATCCCCGTTATCTGTCGTGCAACGATCGGTGTTATCGGAAACGGCGAGCACAACCTCGTAAACATCGGTAAAGCAGGTCGTAAGAGACACATGGGTATCAGACCTACAGTACGTGGTGCGGTTATGAACCCCAATGACCATCCTCACGGTGGTGGAGAAGGTAAGAACGGAATCGGTCGTCCCGGTCCTTCAACTCCTTGGGGCAAGCCCGCTCTCGGTCTCAAGACCCGCAAGAAGAACAACAAGTCCAATAAGCTCATCATTCGTCGTAAGAATGGTAAGGCTATCGCTAAATAGAAAGGAAGGTTGAACCTATGGCACGTTCATTAAAAAAGGGACCCTTCGCGGACGCATCGCTCCTCAAGAAGGTAGATGAGGTTGTTAAGTCAGGTGACAAGCAGGCGATCGTAACCTGGTCACGTCGTTCAACCATCTTCCCTAATTTCGTTGGTCTGACAATTTCTGTACACGACGGAAGAAAGCACATCCCGGTATACATTACCGAGGACATGGTAGGACACAAGCTTGGCGAGTTCGTAGCAACAAGAACATACCGCGGACACGGCAAGGATGAAAAGAAGACATCCAGAAAGTAATGACTTTTACGGATAACACAGTTTTTTTGACACGATGAAAGGAGGTTACATCCATATGGCTAAAGGACATAGATCTCAGATAAAGAGAGAGAGAAATGCCGTTAAGGATACAAGACCCTCGGCTAAGCTTTCATATGCCAGGGTATCCGTTCAGAAGGCATGCTTCGTACTGGATGCAATCAGAGGTAAAGACGTTAACACAGCGCTTGGAATATTAGCATACAATCCCAGATACGCTTCTACAGTGATCGAGAAGCTCGTTAAGTCGGCTATGGCCAATGCAGAGAACAACAACGGAATGGACACATCAAAGCTCTACGTTGAAGAGTGCTACGCAAACTGCGCACCCACAATGAAGAGGATCCATCCCAGAGCACAGGGCAGAGCTTACAGGATCAATAAGAGAATGAGCCACATCACAGTAGTACTTAATGAGAGGTAAAGAAAGGAGACGACTTTATGGGACAGAAAGTTAACCCCCATGGTTTGAGAGTCGGTATCATCGCTGACTGGGATTCCAAGTGGTACGCAGAGGGCGATTTTGCGGACAACCTCGTAGAGGATTACAATATCAGAAAGTTCTTAAAGAAGAAGTTATACAGCGCAGGCATCTCCAAGATCGAGATCGAGCGCGCTTCCGACAAGGTTAAGGTTACCGTTCATACAGCTAAGCCCGGTGTTGTTATCGGCAAGGGCGGCGCTGAGATCGAGAAGCTTAAGGCAGACATCAAGAAGTTCACCAAGAAGGACGTTAACCTTGATATCAAAGAGGTTAAGAGACCCGATAACAACGCTCAGCTCGTTGCAGAGTCTATCGCACAGCAGCTTGAGAATCGTGTTTCCTTCAGACGTGCTATGAAGTCCACAATGAGCAGGACCATGAAGGCCGGCGCTAAGGGAATCAAGACTTCATGCTCAGGCCGTCTCGGTGGTGCAGATATGGCTCGTACAGAGTTCTACAGCGAGGGAACCATTCCGCTTCAGACAATCCGTGCAGACATTGACTACGGATTCGCAGAGGCAGACACAACCTACGGTAAGGTTGGTGTTAAGGTTTGGGTATACCACGGTGAGGTACTTCCCGCTAAGAACGGAAAAAAGGAAGGGAGCGTGAAGTAAGATGCTGATACCCAAGAGAGTAAAACACAGAAAACAGTTCCGCGGAACAATGCGCGGAAAGGCCCAGAGAGGCAATACTATCGCATACGGCGAGTACGGACTTGTTGCAGCAGAGCCTGCATGGATCAAGTCCAATCAGATCGAGGCAGCCCGTGTTGCCATGACCCGTTACATCAAGCGTGGCGGTCAGGTTTGGATCAAGATCTTCCCTGATAAGCCCGTTACCACAAAGCCCGCTGAAACCCGAATGGGTTCCGGTAAAGGAACAACAGAGTTCTGGGTAGCAGTAGTTAAGCCCGGACGTGTTATGTTCGAGATCGCGGGAGTTTCCGAAGAGATCGCAAGAGAGGCACTCCGTCTTGCAATGCACAAACTTCCCATCAAGTGCAAGATCGCCTCTAAGGCAGATTTAGAAGGAGGTGCCGACAGTGAAGAGTAAGAACTATGTTGAGGAATTAACAAAGAAGTCGGGAACCGAACTTAATGAGGAACTTGTCGCAGCAAAGAAGGAACTCTTCAACCTCAGATTCCAGAATGCGACAAACCAGCTTGACAATACAAGCAGGATCAACGAAGTTAGAAAGAACATCGCCAGGATCAAGACTGTGATCTCACAGCAGAAGGCGTGATCGAATCAGTATTTCTGATCGAGTGGAAAGGAGAAAGTTGTGGATAGAAATCTCAGAAAAGTTCGTACCGGCAAAGTAGTCAGCGACAAGATGGACAAGACAGTCGTTGTAGCCGTTGTAGATAATGTTAAGCATCCCTTGTACAACAAGATCGTTAAGAGAACCTACAAGCTCAAGGCTCATGATGAGAACAACGAGTGCAAGGTCGGCGACAGAGTCAAGGTAATGGAGACAAGACCTCTTTCGAAGGATAAGAGATGGAGACTTGTCGAGATAGTTGAGAAGGCTAAATAAGGTTTTTTACGCGGTTATGCCGCGCAGGAAGGAGTTATCATGATTCAGACCGAATCAAGACTTAAGGTTGCCGATAATACCGGTGCAAAGGAACTCCTTTGTATCCGAGTAATGGGCGGTTCAACCAGAAGATATGCGAATATCGGGGATGTTATCGTTGCCAGCGTTAAAGATGCAACACCCGGTGGCGTTGTAAAGAAAGGTGAAGTTGTTAAGGCTGTTGTAGTACGTACAGTTAAGGGCGCTCACCGTAAAGATGGTTCTTATATCAGATTTGACGAGAATGCGGCTGTCATTATCAAGGAAGACAAGACCCCCAAGGGAACACGTATTTTCGGACCCGTGGCTAGAGAGTTACGTGAGAAGCAGTTCATGAAGATCGTTTCTCTCGCTCCCGAAGTGTTATAAGGAGGTAGTTACAATGGCAACATTAAAGATCAAGAAAGGCGATACAGTTCGCGTTATCGCCGGGAAAGATAAAGGTAAAGAAGGCAAAGTCGTCAAAGTGACCGACAAGCGCGTTATCATCGAGGGCGTTAATACAGTTACAAAGCATGCAAAGCCCAGCCAGGACAATCCTAAGGGCGGCATCATCAAGAAGGAAGCGCCCATCGACGCATCAAATGTCATGTATCTGTACAAGGGTAAGCCTACAAGGATCGGTTTTAAGTTCGTTGAAGGCAAAGACGGCGAGATGACCAAGGTTCGTTTTGCCAAGACCACAGGTGACATTATCGACTAATAAGAGAGGAGGTCACAAAAGTTGGCTCGTTTAAAGGATTTTTATCTTTCAGATGTGAGAGATGCATTAACAAAGAAATTCGGATACAAGAACATCATGGAGATTCCGAAGATTGAGAAGATCGTTATCAACATGGGCGTGGGTGAGGCAAAGGAAAATGCCAAGGCTCTTGAGTCCGCAGTTAAAGATATGGAGATCATCACCGGACAGAAGGCTGTGATCACCAAGGCAAAGAAGTCTATCGCAAACTTCAAGATCAGGGAAGGTGTTGCAATCGGATGCAAGACAACCCTTCGTGGCGATAAGATGTATGAGTTCCTTGACAGGCTTGTAAACCTGGCACTTCCCCGAGTTAGAGACTTCCGTGGAGTTAACCCCAACGGTTTCGACGGCAGAGGCAATTATTCACTCGGTATCAAGGAGCAGCTTATCTTCCCTGAGATCGAATACGATAAGGTTGACAAGGTCAGAGGTATGGACGTTTGCATCGTTACCACTGCCAGGACAGATGAAGAGGCACGTGAGCTCTTAAAGCTCTTCAACATGCCCTTTGCCAAATAACAGGAGGAATCATAACCATGGCGAAATTATCGATGAAATTAAAGCAGCAGCGTCCCGCTAAGTTCTCAACCAGAGCATACACACGCTGCAAGATCTGCGGTCGTCCTCATGCAGTACTTCGCAAGTTCGGTATCTGCAGAGTTTGCTTCCGCGAGCTCGCATACAAGGGACAGATCCCGGGTGTTAAGAAAGCCAGTTGGTAAGTTATTCTAAAAGGAGGAAATTAACATGACAATGAGCGATCCTATTGCAGATATGCTTACCAGAATCCGTAATGCCAATACTGCAAAACATGAAAAAGTAAATGTTCCTGCTTCGAAGATGAAGATCTCTATCGCAGAAATCCTTCTTAAGGAAGGCTACATCAAGAGCTACGAGATCGTTGACGCAGGTCCTGCAAAGGATATCGTTATCACCTTAAAGTACGGAAAAGACAAGAATGAGAAGATCCTCACAGGTCTTAAGAGAATCTCGAAGCCCGGTCTTCGTGTTTACGCTAACAGCGAAGAGCTTCCCAAGGTTCTCGGTGGACTCGGAACAGCGATCATTTCTACCAATAAGGGAGTCATCACAGATAAAGAGGCTCGCAAGCAGAATGTAGGCGGCGAAGTTCTCTGCTTCATCTGGTGAGAGAGTTTTTTACAATAATCAGGAGGTACGGGCATGTCACGTATAGGTAAGATGCCAATCGCTATACCTGCAGGTGTTACAGTAGATATAGCAGAAAATAATGTGGTCACTGTTAAAGGCCCTAAGGGAACCCTTAGCAGAGCACTTGCTCCCGAGCTTGAGATCAAGATCGAAGAAGGACAGGTGATCGTTAACAGACCCAACGATCTTAAGAAGATGAAGTCCCTGCACGGACTCACGAGAACACTCATCAACAACATGGTTGTCGGAGTTACGACAGGTTATGAGAAAACTCTCGAGATCAACGGTGTTGGTTACAGGGTAGTTAAGGAAGGCAAGAAGCTCAACCTTACACTCGGTTACTCACATCCCGTTATCATGGAAGACCCCGAGGGTATAGAGACAGTTTGCGACGGTCAGAACAAGATCATCGTAAAGGGTATCGACAAAGAGAAGGTTGGCCAGTTCGCTGCACAGATCAGAGAGAAGAGAGCTCCTGAGCCTTATAAGGGCAAGGGTATCAAGTACGCTGATGAAGTGATCAGACGTAAGGCCGGCAAGACAGGTAAGAAATAAGGAGGAATGAAGAATGTTTAAAAAGGAATCAAGAACAAAAATCCGTGAGAAAAAACATTTAAAGATTCGTAATCGTTTCTCCGGTACTCCTGAAAGACCCCGCTTGTCGGTATTCAGAAGCAACAGTCACATGTATGCACAGATCATTGACGATACGGTAGGAAACACAATCGTTGCCGCATCCACACTTGATAAGGATGTCAAGGGACAGCTTAAGTTCACCGATAACATCGAGGCAGCTACACTCCTCGGCAAGGTTATCGCACAGAAGGCTCTTGACAAGGGCATCAAGACAGTTGTCTTCGACAGAGGCGGCTTCATATATCACGGCAAGGTTCAGGCACTGGCTGAGGCAGCCAGAGAAGCCGGTCTGGAATTCTAAGGAGGAGACAGCAGATGAAACATACAAACATTGATGCCAGCAATCTGGAATTAGAAGATAAGGTCGTTACCATCAAGCGTGTCACCAAGGTAGTTAAGGGTGGACGTAACATGAGATTTACAGCACTCGTTGTTGTAGGCGACAAGAAGGGACATGTTGGTGCAGGTCTCGGTAAGGCTACAGAAATTCCCGAAGCTATCCGCAAGGGTAAGGAAGCAGCCATCAAGGCACTCATCGAACTTCCCCTTGATGAGAATTGCAGCGTTCCTCACGACTTCATCGGCAAGTTCGGCAGCGCTACAGTACTTATGAAGAGAAGCCCCGAAGGTACCGGTATCATCGCAGGCGGCCCCGTACGTAACGTACTCGAGCTTGCAGGCTTCAAGAATATCCGTACCAAGTCACTCGGCTCAAATAACAAGCAGAACGTTGTCCTTGCAACCATCAACGGACTCAGTCAGCTCAAGACTCCCGAGCAGGTAGCAGCAGCTCGCGGAATCAGCGTAGAGCAGCTGATGGACTAATGTCAGGAGGAGAAGTATTATGGCAGACAAGATCAAGGTAACTTTAGTAAAGTCCACTATAAGTGCCCTTCCGAAGCATAAAAAGACTGTTGCAGCGCTGGGACTCGGAAAGCTTAACTCAAGCAATGAGCTCCCCAACAATGCCGCAACTAAGGGTATGATCAATCAGGTCAGACACCTGGTTAAGGTAGAAGAACTCTAATCAGTTTTTTGGGAAGGAGAAAATATCATGAATTTATCAGATTTAAGACCCGCTGACGGTTCCAAGCAGAGCAACAACTTCCGCAAGGGCCGCGGTCATGCATCGGGTAACGGCAAGACTGCAGGTTACGGACACAAGGGTCAGAAGGCTCGTTCCGGTCGCCCGAGAGCAGGCTTTGAAGGTGGACAGAACCCCTTCTTCAGAAGACTTCCTAAGAGAGGCTTCCGTAACAGAAACACTAAAGAAATCATCACCGTTAATGTCAGCATGCTCAACAGATTTGAAGACGGAGCAGAGGTTACGGTTGAAAGTCTTATGGATATCGGCATCATCACCAATCCTAAGGACGGTATCAAGATACTTGGGAATGGAGAATTAACCAAGAAGCTTAATGTTAAGGTCGACGCTTACAGCGATTGCGCTAAGCAGAAGATCGAAGCACTTGGTGGAAAAGCAGAGGTGATCTGATATGATTAATTCTATCATCAATGCTTTCAAGAATCCCGATATCAGAAAGAGATTGCTCTTCACTGTCGCTTGTGTAGTGCTCATCCGTATCGGATCCATGATCCCGGTACCCGGAATCGCTTTTGAGCAGTTCTCTTCATGGCTCAAGGATGCAAACCTTGAGCTCGGATTCCTTGATACACTTACAGGTGGATCGTTCTCGCAGATGTCAATCTTCGCGCTTTCGATCTCTCCTTACATCAACGCATCCATCATCATGCAGCTCCTCACTATCGCTATCCCGAGGCTCGAAGAGATCCAGAAGGACGGTGAGGACGGCCGCAGAAGGATCGGCAAGTACACAAGGATCCTTACGATCGCACTTGCATTCCTTGAGGGCGGCGCTATGGCTTACAGCTTCAGCGTACAGAACTCGGGCGTTATCAACACTGACGCTTTCACAGGAATCATGCTCATCTCATTCGGTTTCACAGCAGGTACATCATTCCTTATGTGGCTCGGTGAGAACATTTCCGAGAGAGGTGTAGGAAACGGTATTTCCATGATCCTCCTCGTTAACATCGTATCCCGTCTTCCTGCTGACCTCGATACACTCTATACAAAGTTTGTTTCGGGCGCAAGCAGCCTGATCGTCGGAATCATGAGCGCGATCATCATCGTTGCTGTTCTGGTTGGTTTGGTAATGCTTATCGTTATCCTCCAGGATGCAGAGAGAAAGATCCCCGTTCAGTACTCCAAGAAGGTTTCGGGACGTGGCATGGTCGGCGGTTCAGCGTCGAACATCCCCCTCAAGGTTAACACCTCCGGTGTTATCCCCGTAATCTTCGCGATGTCACTGATGCAGTTCCCGATCATCATCAGCTCCTTCTTCGGAGCACAGGGTGCGAGAACAGGCTTCTGGAACAAGGTTCTCTACATGCTCAACATGCAGAACTGGTTCAACGTTAAGGAGTGGGCAGAGTTTAAGTACACCATCGGTGCACTGATCTACATCTTCCTCATCGGATTCTTCGCATATTTCTACACAGCGGTTACATTTAACCCCGTAGAGATCTCGAACAATCTTAAGAAGAGCGGTGGATACTGCCCCGGTATCAGACCCGGAAAGCCTACCACAGATTACCTTAAAGAGATCCTTAACAAGATAATCTTCATCGGTGCTATCGCACTGAGCATCGTTGCTATCCTTCCTCTTGTACTTACAGGAGTATTCCAGGTAAGAGTAGGATTTGCAGCAACATCCCTTATCATCGTAGTCGGCGTTATCCTTGAGACAATGAAGGCTATCGAGGCAATGATGGCAGTTCATCATTACAAGGGATTCCTTGATAAATAAGAAATCAAACGGGGGCGGGGCACAACACAGTCCCGCCTCTGTTTTCAGTTAGGACACGAACATGAAAATAGTTATGTTAGGCGCACCCGGCGCAGGCAAGGGAACACAGGCTAAGCAGATCGCTGCTAAGTACGATATCCCTCATATCTCGACCGGTGATATCTTTCGCGCAAATTTAAAAGAGGGAACACCCCTCGGACTTAAGGCCAAGGAGTACATGGACAAGGGAAGCCTTGTTCCCGACGAGCTTACACTTGAGCTTATTATGGACAGATTCACACAGCCCGATTGCAAGAACGGCTACGTGCTCGATGGATTCCCCAGAACCATCCCGCAGGCAGAGGCACTTACCAAGGCTCTTGCAGACAACAAGGACGAGATCGACTACGCAGTGAACGTTGAAGTTCCCGACGAGAGGATCATCGACAGGATGTCCGGCAGACGTGCATGCGCAAAGTGCGGCGGAACCTTCCATATCAAATATAATCCCACCAAGGTTGAGGGCGTTTGCGATCTGTGCGGCGGCGAGCTGTACATCAGAGACGACGACAAGCCCGAGATCGTTAAGAAGAGGCTTGATACATATCATGCCCAGACACAGCCCCTCATCGATTACTATGAGAAGGCAGGCAAGCTTAAAGAGGTTGATGGTACACAGGATGTTGACAAGGTATTTGCCGATATCGTAAAGGTTATTGAGGCATAATTACAGAGGGAAAAACATGTCGATTACTATCAAATCTGATAAAGAAATAGAACTGATGCGTCAGGCCGGCAAGATCCTTGCCGAGGTTCACAGGCTTCTTGAGAAGGAAGTGGTACCCGGAGTATCAACCTGGGAGATCGACCGCAAGGCGGCCGAGATCATCAGAGGCTTCGGATGTAAGGCATCCTTCCTCGGCTACAACGGCTACCCCGCATCGATCTGCATCTCGGTCAATGATGTTGTCATCCACGGGATCCCTTCCAAGCAGAGGATCCTCAAGGAAGGCGATATCGTAAGTCTGGATGCCGGCGTCATCCACAAGGGCTACCAGTCGGACGCAGCAAGGACAGTTCCGTGCGGTAAGATAAGCGCTGAGGCCGAAAAGCTCATCAGAGTCACAAGAGAGAGCTTCTTCGAAGGCATCAAGTTCGCCAGAGGCGGCAACCATCTCTTCGAGATATCGGGAGCCGTTGAGGACCACGTTACTGCCGGAGGCTTCACCGTAGTCAGGGAATACGTCGGACACGGCATCGGAAGAGAGATGCATGAAGACCCCCAGATCCCTCATTATCATATGAAGAAAAGGGGCATCAAGCTCATCCCCGGCATGACGATCTGCGTAGAGCCCATGGTAAACGCAGGCAGATGCGACATAGAGTGTCTTGATGACGGCTGGACGATAGTTACACAGGATCATTCGCTGTCGGCTCATTATGAGAACACGATCCTTATCACCGAGGGCGATCCCGAGATCCTGTCAATGTGAGTACTTATAGGAGAAAAACATGTCAAAGAGTGATGTAGTTGAAATAGAAGGAACAGTTATTGAAAAGCTTCCTAACACTATGTTCCGTGTGGAGCTCGAGAACGGTCACCGTGTGCTTGCGCACATCAGCGGTAAGCTTCGCATGAACTTCATTAAGATCGTTCCCGGCGACAAGGTCACCCTTGAGCTTTCGCCTTACGATCTCACCAAGGGAAGGATCATTTGGCGAGACAAATGATTATCCCAAAATAATTCTTGCATTTTGCAGACCGACGTGATATATTATATGTCGGTCTGCTCTTTTATGTGGTGAATTATGCCCAAAAGCCCGCTTGTTTCAAGGGCTCCAAGGCACCCACAAGTTGTTTGAGCAGAGTAATATAGAAAGGAGTGTCACTATGAAGGTTAGATCTTCCGTAAAACCGATCTGCGAGAAATGCAAGGTCATTAAGCGCAAGGGTTCGATCCGGATCATCTGTGAGAACCCCAGACACAAGCAAAGACAAGGCTGACAGTATCCCGTTCCCTTTCGGGGAACTCTCGATATAAAGCACTTGCTTTCTGTGTTGCAACGTTCGGCCGGTCCCGCGCGGGACGTCATCACGGCCTGAACAAAAGTTGTGATATTGTGGGTATCAACCCGTGATGGGCGCAGTACCTAAGGCAGAGGGTGTCATCATCACCCGGGGTGCCTTCGTCGCAGCGATCCATGCTGGATCTGCGGTCACTTCAGAGACCACGCGGCGCACGATTTAAAGCGGCTGAAGACGATCCGCTGACAGAGCGTCAGACAGGATCAAACGTAACTGCCTGCATTACTTGCAGACGAAACTCATTTTTATACGGAGGTGTAAACGCGTATGGCTCGTATCAGTGGTGTTGATTTACCTAGAGATAAGCGTGTAGAAATCGGCCTTACCTACATTTACGGTATAGGCAGAGTTAGCTCGAACAAGATTCTTGCTAAAGCAAATGTTAATCCCGATACCAGGGTCCGTGATCTTACAGATGATGAGGTCGGAAGGATCCGTGATATCATCGACAGCGAATTCATGGTAGAGGGTGATTTAAGACGTGAGACTGCCCTTAATATCAAGAGGCTTCAGGAGATTGGTTGCTACAGAGGCATCCGTCACAGAAAGGGTCTTCCTGTCCGCGGACAGAACACCAAGAACAACGCTAGGACCAGAAAAGGACCCAAGCGTACCGTTGCGAACAAGAAGAAATAATTAAGGAGGTAGTCTAAGATGGCAGCAAAGACAAGCGCTAAGAAAGTCACCAAAAAGCGTGTCAAGAAAAATATAGACCGCGGACAGGCACATATCCAGTCCTCGTTCAATAATACAATCGTTACTCTTACAGATGCGGAAGGCAATGCCATTTCATGGGCAAGTGCAGGCGGACTCGGATTCAGAGGATCCAAGAAGTCTACTCCTTACGCAGCACAGATGGCAGCTGAGACTGCAGCTAAGGCAGCAGTTGTTCACGGACTCAAGTCTGTTGACGTTATGGTCAAGGGACCCGGTTCGGGACGTGAGGCAGCAATCCGCGCGCTCCAGGCATGCGGTATCGACGTAACCAGCATTAAGGACGTTACACCCGTTCCTCACAACGGATGCAGACCGCCCAAGCGCAGAAGAGTTTGATGAAAGAGGAGGTTTAAAGATATGGCTAGAGATATGGGTCCCGTATTAAAGAAGTGCAGATCCCTCGGCATCGAGCCTATGTTCCTCGGTATCGACAAGAAGTCGAACAGAACATTCGCAAGAGCAGGCAAGAAGGTCAGCGAATACGGATTACAGTTAAGAGAGAAGCAGAAGGCTAAGTTCATCTACGGAGTACTTGAGAAGCCCTTCAGAAATATGTTTGCCAAGGCAGAGAAGATGAGAACAGGCACAGCAGGTGAGAACCTCATGACCATGCTTGAGCTCAGACTTGACAACGTTATGTTCCGTCTCGGTTACGGAAGAACCAGAAAAGAAGCACGTCAGATCGTTGGACACAGACATGTACTTGTTAACGGTCAGTGCGTGAGCATCCCTTCCTACCAGGTAAAGGTTGGCGATAAGATCGAGATCAAAGAGAAGTACAGATCAGCTATGAGATACAAGGATATCCTTGAAGTAACCGGTGGCAGATCGGTTCCCGGCTGGCTCGAGGCAGATCATGAGACTCTTTCGGGTGTTGTTAAGGAACTTCCCACTAGGGATCAGATCGACGTACCCGTTAACGAAGTGCTTATCGTCGAGTTATATTCCAAATAATAGCAACCATTACAAGAAGGAGGGTTCATATAGATGTTCGATTTTGAAAAACCGTCAATTGAGATCGTTACGATCTCAGATGATAAGAAATATGGCCGTTTTGTTGTTGAACCCCTCGAGAGAGGTTATGGTACAACGCTTGGCAACTCGCTTCGCAGGATCATGCTTTCATCACTTCCCGGAGCAGCTGTCAGCAGCGTTAAGATCGCAGGCGTTGTTCATGAGTTCTGTGGGACTGAGGGTATCAAGGAAGATGTTACTGAGATCATCATGAACATCAAGAACCTTGCCATCAGGAACAACAGCGCAACCGATGAACCCAAGACCGCTCTGATTGATTTTGAAGGAGAGGGTGTTGTTACGGCAAGAGATATCCAGGCAGACCAGGATATCGAGATCCTCAATCCCGACCTTGTTATCGCGACCCTTAACGGATCGGGCGCAAGACTCGAGATCGAGATGACCATCACCAAGGGCAGAGGCTATGTCAGCTCGGATAAGAACAAGACAGACGATCTTCCCATCGGTGTTATTGCCGTTGACTCCATCTACACACCGGTTGAGCGTGTCAACATGACAGTAGAGAACACACGTGTTGGTCAGGTTACCGACTTCGACAAGCTGACACTTGACGTGTGGACGAACGGAACCTTAGGTCCCGACGAGGCAGTAAGCCTTGCAGCCAAGGTACTCAGCGAGCATTTAAAGACATTTATCGATCTTTCGGACAGTGCAGGCAATGTTGAGGTTATGGCCAAGACAGAAGAGCTCAAGTCCGAGAAGATCTGTGATATGAGTATTGACGAGCTCGAGCTTTCCGTACGCTCGTTCAACTGTCTCAAGCGCGCAGGCATCAACACAGTCGGCGAGCTTACCGATAAGACACCCGATGATATGATGAAGGTTCGTAACCTTGGCCGTAAGTCTCTTGAAGAGGTTCTCGGCAAGCTTAAGGAGCTCGGACTTTCTCTCAATGTCGGTGACGAACAGCAATGATTTTTAGAGGAGGAAAACAAAATGGCAGGTTATAGAAAACTTGGCAGAACAGCCAGCCAGAGAAAGGCTCTGCTCAGGAACCAGGTTACCAATCTTCTTTACCATGGCAAGATCACAACCACCGAGACTAAGGCTAAAGAAATCCGTAGGATCGCTGAGAAGTTTATCGCTCTTGCAGTTAAGGAGAAGGACAACTACGATACAGTTACAGTTACCTCAAAGGTAGCTCGTAAGGACAAAGACGGCAAGAGAGTTAAGGAAGTCGTTGATGGCAAGAAGGTCACCGTTTTCGATGATATCGAGAAGGAGATCAAGAAGGACAAGCCCAGCAGACTTGCAGCAAGAAGACGTATGAACGCGTACCTCTACAACATCACAGAGGTTCCCGCTGATGACGCAGGCAAGAAGAAGGATGCTAAGACTGTCAACCTTGCCGACAAGCTCTTTGAGGAGATCGCTCCCAAGTACACTAACCGTAACGGCGGCTACACCCGTATCGTTAAGATCGGACCCCGTAAGGGTGACGCTGCGATGGAAGTTATCATCGAGCTCGTTTAATAATCGCGCAAATAGTTAAATGTAGGGTGCAGGCAAATGCCTGCACCCTACATTTATACTTGCCCTACATACATGTATATGTTAACATTTAGCGAGCGGGAAAAGGCTCGTTTGGAAAGGAAGTAGCTTTGGTCAGATTTGAGAATGTGACATTTGAATATATCAGGCGCGACGAAGAGGGTAACGTGGACAGCATCACGACGGCGCTCGATGATCTTTCTTTGCACATAAAGAAAGGAGAGTTTGTAGCGATACTCGGGAGTAACGGATCGGGTAAATCCACTCTTGCGCGACATATTAATGCGCTCCTCAAACCGACCGAGGGCAAGGTGCTCGTCGCGGGTTACGACACGTCGAACGACAAGGACACGCTTGAGATCAGGCAGCGCGCCGGGATGGTGTTCCAGAACCCGGACAATCAGATCATCGCCGAGACGGTCGAGGAAGACGTGGCATTCGGCCCCGAGAACATGGGCATGCCGGTAGACGAGATGCAGAAACGCGTCGATGAGGCTATGAAGCGCGTCGGACTCTATAAGAAGAGGCTCGAATCGCCCAACAGGCTCTCGGGCGGACAGAAGCAGAAGGTCGCTATCGCCGGGATCCTCGCGATGAAGCCGGAGTGTATCATCTTTGATGAGCCCACGGCCATGCTCGACCCCGCAGGACGACGCATGATCGTTGAGACGGCGCACGAGCTCAACAAGAAGGACGGCATCACGATCATCCTTATCACTCACAACATGGAGGAAACGGTCGGCGCCGACAGGATCATCGTCATGGAGAAGGGCAGGATCGCCCTTGAGGGTACCCCGAGACAGGTCTTCTCGAAGGGAGACCGCCTGAAGGAACTCGGCATGGAGCTCCCCGCGATGACAGAGCTCGCACAGAGAGTAGGACTTGATGGGTGTATTTTGACCCGTGAAGAGTTTGTGGAAGCATATAAGAAAGCCATTAGATAAAACTCAGATTGTATTAAGAAATATATTGATAAGCAGGATATAAGACCCCATAGAATCACCGGATAGATATAAGAAAGCACTTTAGCTTGCTTGAAAAGGTTTTGAGCAGCTTAGAAGATTCTTTTGGAAAACTATGTTGTATAAGTAACACTGTAGGAGACTTGAGATGTCCATAACTTTTGACAAGGTGGAACATGTATATGGTAAGGGCACGTCATTTGAAAAAATGGCGTTAAAAAACGTGTCTTTCCATATCCGTGACGGTGAGTTCATAGGAATCATAGGACACACCGGTTCGGGCAAGTCTACACTCATCCAGCACATGAACGGACTCCTCAAGTGTACGGGCGGAAACATCTACTATGACGGTAAAGACATCTCTGACAGGGAGTACGACCGCAAGACTCTCAGACAGAACGTCGGGATCGTGTTCCAGTACCCCGAACACCAGCTCTTTGAAGCGACTGTAGGTAAGGATGTCGCCTTCGGCCCGGGAAATCTCGGACTCCCCGACCTGCAGGCAGATCTGAGGACGTATGAGGCCCTTAAAAGCGTCGGAATCGACGATTCCCTGCTCGATGTATCACCCTTTGATCTTTCGGGCGGACAGAAGCGTAGAGTGGCCATAGCGGGCGTCCTCGCGATGAAACCCAAGGTGCTCATCCTCGACGAACCCGCGGCGGGACTTGACCCCGTCGGCAGAAGAGACATACTTGAGATGATCGCGCGTATCAGACGCGAGGAGAACATCACCGTTGTGCTTGTCTCGCACAGCATGGAAGACGTTGCCGAGTATGTGGACAGGATCATGGTCATGAACGACGGAGCACTCGCCATGGACGGAACAGTTGAGGAAGTCTTTGCGCGCAAAGAAGAGCTTGAAGAGATGGGGCTTTCCGTACCGCAGATCACGCTGCTCATGCAGGACCTCAAGGACGATGGCCTCATAGACGAAACAGGCATATATACGATGGACGAAGCCGTGAGGATCCTCTCACAGCGCCTCCTAAAGAGATAAAAACACAGCAAGGCAGAAAAAACCGGAAAACCACGGGTTAGATACCAAAGAGACCCAAAGACAAGAAGCAAGCAGAGGCAGGATTAATGATCAGAGACATTACGATCGGACAATATTATCCCTCCGAATCTGTCATACACAGGTTGGATGCGCGGGTTAAATTCATAGCTACGATAGCTTATGTGATCGCGATTTTCCTGTTTGACACGTTCTGGGGTTTTTTGCCTGCCGCCGTTTGGCTCTTAACGATCATAATAGTATCCGGGATACCCTTCCGGTTCATCCTGAAGGGACTCAAGGCAGTGCTGTTCCTGCTGCTGTTTCTGGTGATCTTTAACGCACTTATGACACCCGGCGAGGTACTCGTGCAGTGGTGGATATTCAAGATAACGGACAAGGGACTCACGAACGCAGGCTTTATGGCACTGCGTCTCTCGATGCTCGTGATCGGATCGGGCATGATGACCTACACGACCACGCCCTCACAGCTCACCTCCGGTATGGAGAGCCTCTTCAAACCGCTCGGCATCTTCAAGGTGCCCGTTCATGAGGTGGCGATGATGATGTCGATCGCGCTCAGGTTCATCCCCATCCTCCTCGAGGAGACGGACAAGATCATGAAGGCGCAGCAGGCGAGAGGAGCCGACTTTGAGAGCGGGAACATCTTCAGGCGTGCCAAGGCGCTGATCCCCGTGCTCGTACCTCTGTTTGTTTCGGCATTCAGGAGAGCCGGAGAACTCGCTGAAGCCATGGAAGCCAGGTGCTACCACGGAGGCAAGGGAAGGACGAAGCTTCATCCCCTTAAGTTCGCAGCTAGGGATTATATCAGCCTTGCACTGATCATAGGATTTGTAGTAGGGATGGGGTTTGTGCCGTGATTACTAATTGACTGATAAACTTGATACTTAAAACCTGCATGTTTCTTTGTATAGGATCTGTGGCTGGTTGATATATTTTTTGTGAGAATTCGTTATTTTGGAGAAGGATCTGAAACTCTTTTGGGAAGTTTAATGAGGAACAAAGTACCTTGTTAAGGTCTTTATAGAGTAGAGAGGGTAAGTAAGGAATGAAGAGGGTTTACATGACCATCGCATATGACGGCACGAATTACGTCGGTTGGCAGATGCAGCCTAACGGCACGGCGGTCGAGGAAGTGATAAACAAGACACTTTCTGAACTGCTCGGAGAAGAGATCATAATTGCCGGTGCCAGCAGGACGGATTCGGGTGTGCATGCGCTCGGGAACGTGGCTGTGTTTGACACGGACACCAGGATCCCTGCCGACAAGATCTCGTATGCCCTTAACCGCGTGCTTCCGAGAGACATAGTGATAAGCGAGAGCCATGAAGTAACCGGAGACTTTCACCCGCGTCATGCGGACTGCGTCAAGACCTACGAGTACAACATCCTCAACAGCAACCACCCCAACCCCATGCTCTGGAGGTACAGCCATTTTGTATACCTGCCTCTCGATACGGAAGCGATGAAGGCGGGAGCTGAGTTCCTTGTGGGCGAGCATGACTTCGCGAGCTTCTGCTCGGCGCATGCGCAGACCAAGACGACCGTCAGGACGGTCTACAGCCTGGAGGTTGAGGAGAATACGGAGAACATCCGCGGGATGCACCTCGCGGATGGTCAGAAGCTGATCACCATCCGTATCAGCGGCAACGGATTCCTTTACAACATGGTCAGGATCATCGCAGGAACGCTCATCAGGGTTGGGCACCACATGTACCCGCCGGAGCACGTGAAGGAGATCCTAGAGGCCTGCGACAGGACCGTCAGCGGACCCAAGGCACCCGCTCAGGGGCTGACACTGCTCGGGATCAGGTATTATACATAGACAAATCCTGTGTGTTCTCTCTGATCGATCGGATAATATCTCTGCAGGTACTTTCTTTTATTCCCGAGGAGGTACCGACACAGATGAGATCATCATCGAGAATGTCCTTCCCCTTTCCGTTAACGGAGGTGGTGTGCTCGCCCCAATACGTATCACTGTATGTCAGATCGTACGCCGGAGCAAGCCTCCATCCATGATCGTCCGTGTATCGGAATGAAAAGTTCTTGGTATGGTCGTCTCTGTTGTGCGTCATCACGTTAAAACACATGATCTTAAACAGCTGCTCCTTGTCAGCATAATTGTCTTTTGTTAATGACATGGTCAGCTTCATAAATGTTTCGTAATCGCAGGACGGTGCCCTGAAATCTGCTTCAAGAATCCCGGCGAATGATATTGTAAAGATCTTTTCACCATTTTGCCTGTCAAACCGCTCTGTTTTAAAGTATCCTTCGCAGATCGTCGAGCTCACAAGCTGAGTTTCGGTCATGATGATCCCACATTTTTTGGCGCAGAGAGAATAATCATACTCCCGCTTGCCGCTATTGCTCGGGTCGGTCTTTGCCGGAAATTTAACGATCCACTCTTTGCCTTGGTCTTTTATAAATACTTTGGGCCTTGTTCCTCCGCTTGATCCGCCCAATCTGTACAAGACGTCGATCTTGTCGGACGGTTTTGATGAAAGAAGCTCGTTACATTCTTTGGCTATTTCATCAAATTTCAGTTTTGAACCAATGACGTCATAATCGGTGTTTTTGGAGGGAACGTATTCGAGTGCGCCCATTCCCGAAGTGCCTATGTATGCAAGACGGTCTAAAATCGAAACAGAATCCCTGTTGATCCCTATCGAGCTTAAATACCTGTCAAGAAGAAGCTCGCCCCAGCTATCCGGAAGGCTGTCGGAAAACACGCCGAAGAGACCCCGAAAGCAGTCTCTTGAACTTGCGTCAGGAATGAACACCTCGCCTGAGAGCTTTAAAGAAAAAGGGCTGATCGGAAAGCCGGTTTGGATCCACTCTCTGTCGTACTGAAATGCTACTCGCTTGTCGAGCATTTCAGCGAGTGTACCGACATGCATGTTTTTATAGTACACATCAAGTGTTTTGCTTTTGCTCATTTATGATCTCCTCAATACTGTTATACACGGGGGTTGAAAACAAGTTGGAAAGCTCCTGTGTCAGACCGAGTTCCATAGTCAGTTTTATGAATGATTCGAGCGAAATACGGCCGGTCTTTTCGAACTTTCTGAGCGTCGCATAGCTGACATTGCTTCTGGCTGCCATCTGCTTTTGTGTGATCTTTCGCCTTTTACGGACAGACTTCATTTTTTGCGCCAGTTTGACGGCTATGTCGGATGGAGTGTCGAATGTATATATCATAACGGATCTCCTTTCTGCTACTATTATATCATTTATTATGTAAAATGTCACGAATTTGATACTATAATAGCATTAACGTTTATGTTACCCCTCGACATCCGAAGTGAACCGGTTAGAACCGTCAGCGGACCCAAGTCACCCGCGCAGGGGCTGACACTGCTCGGGATACAATACACATGACCGGTTCATTTTCAGATACGGATCGGACAAAATGGGAATAGAAAAGACAGCACAATGCGCAAATATTGCAACATAGGCAACAAAATCTGCAAAATCCTTGACTTTTTTTCTTGCTTGGTCTAAAATCCTTAAGAAACTTGTTGACACCCCGAGGGGTTGTCTATATACTGTGCAAGTACGCGCTTCGGAGGCGAAGCGTTTCAGTGTGCGAAAGCACAGTGATCAGGATAATAACCATTCTCCCATAAAGGGATGAACCACAACCGCACATTTACCTCGCCGGAGCACTTGCGTGGCACCGGGTGAGAAGGAGCAGCGGTTGACCATATTTAAACAGGAGGAATAACATGGACACAAAGACATTTATGCCCAGCGCATCTTCAGTAGAGCGCAAGTGGTATGTAGTTGATGCTCAGGGACAGACGCTTGGTCGTTTATGCACAGCTATCGCCAACATCTTAAGAGGCAAGAACAAGCCTACATATACACCTTTCCTTGACATGGGTGACAACGTGATCGTTATCAACGCAGCCAAGATCAAGGTTACAGGTAAGAAGCTTGATCAGAAGATCTACTACAGCCACTCAGATTATCCGGGTGGAGTAAGAGAGACCACACTTCGTCAGATGCTCGACAAGAAGCCTGAGGAAGTGATCCGTTTCGCAGTTAAGGGTATGCTCCCCAAGGCAGCTCTCGGCCGCGAGGTTATCAAGAAACTCTACGTTTATGCGGGACCCGAGCATGATCATCAGAGCCAGAAGCCTGAGACACTTGTGATCGACACCGCAAAGAAGTATTGATCGTTTGAAAGGAGGAAATCAAAGTGGCTAAAGTAGCAGGTAAGTTCTACGGAACAGGAAGAAGAAAGAGCAGTATTGCCAGAGTATTCCTTACAGCAGGAACAGGCAAGATCACCATCAACAAGAGAGATATTGATGAGTATTTCGGACTTGAGACACTTAAGGTTGTTGTTCGTCAGCCCTTAGCTCTCACCGGAACAGCAGATAAATTTGACATCAATGTAAACGTTCACGGCGGCGGATTCACAGGCCAGGCAGGCGCTATCCGTCACGGTATCAGCAGAGCACTCCTTCAGGTAGATGCAGATGAGTACCGTGTAATGCTCAAGAAGGCAGGATTCCTTACACGTGATCCTCGTATGAAGGAAAGAAAGAAGTACGGTCTCAAAGCAGCGAGACGTGCTCCGCAGTTCAGCAAGAGATAGAAAATCGAATACTTCCCTGGAAATCCCAGGGCAATCAAAGACCTCCGAGACGGCTTGTTTCGGGGGTTTTCTTTTTCTCCGAAACTTTGTGGGAAGTCGAGAAATTTGGTGAGAGTTTGAGAGTATGCAGCGTATATAAAGCGTATATGTAGCAAGAATATCTTTTCGAGGAATGAAACGGCCCCGGGAGCACAGTTCTCCACGGGGCATTTTTCATATCTTGTTGATGGCCTCGACGAGAATCTGTATGTCGAGATGGGTATAGACACGCTCTGTAAGCGTCATGGCTCCGGCATGGCCGACAATCTTTTTTATGGTGGTCTGATCAACCCCGGCTTCGGCAAGCATGGAAATACAGGTATGCCTGCAGCAGTGGGGGGTGTGGTCTATACCGACCTGCCTTACGAGCGGCAGGAAATAGCTGTCATAGTAGTTGCGGTAAAGGAAATGCTCGCCCTCAGGAGTGTGTAGCAGGTACTCACAGGACGGGGCGGAGTTATACCATGCCTTGTAAAAGGGGAGCACCTTGTCGGCTATCGGAACTTTCCTCAAGCCGTTCTCGGTCTTTGACTTCCAGACATCGAAGTATTGTTCGTCGAGATGCACGTCCTCTTTCTTGAGGTCGAGGAACTCTGAAACTCTGGTGCCGTTATAAATGAGCATGAGGATAATCTGATAATATGGATCGTCCTGCATCGTCCAGATCCGGTCAACTTCGTCACGCTCGAACTTGTTGCGGTCGTATTTGTTTGGATTCTTGTCCCGGTACTGGGCGATGTCCACGAAATCAGAGTAGTCCTTGTTGCAGATCTCGTTCTTCATGGCAAATTCGTAGAGCTGGCTGAAAAGGACCTTGATCTTCTTTAGGGTAGGGTAGTTCTTGTCGCAGGTGTCTATCACAGTCTGCAGGTCGGCGAGCTTTATATCCTTAAAGGTCTTGTTATAGAGGATGGCGCAGGCTCTGTAGCAGGCGGTATATCCGTTCACGTTGGATTTCGAGACAGTGGGATACTTCCGCCTGGACCATTCTTCGTAGACATCAGAAAAAGTCATTTTGGCCGCTTTTGTGTCAAAAGGATTACTGTTATATTCGGCAAGCATCTTAAGGCCGTCAGCCTTGGTCTTTGCGTAGCCGATGATTATATAGTCCTGAACCTGTTTGTCTTTCTCGGGATCGTAGTGGTATCCGACAGTTTTGCGAACTATGTATGGATTGCGACGACGGCCGCTCTGTTTAACTACGCTGCCGTATCCGTTAGGTAGCCGCATGGCTGTATCCTCCTTTACAGTTTTATTGATTCTATGGCTTGGCCGAGGGTGTCATAATCTGCCTTTATCGGGCACAACTTCAGAAGAGACTGCAGACCGATGGTCTTCTGATCAGGAACCATGAGGTCGAGAACAGAAGTGGGCAGGATATAGAAATCCCAAAGGGAAAGGTCAAGGATCGGGCTGTCCTTTGAGAGAGCTGTATAAACGCAGAAAGCATAGATGTCGGAAGACCTTTTCCGAACTGGGGATATCCCCTGCTCAGGAGTCCATGATTTCTTAGGAGCGATGTCAAACAGGATCCTGGAATAACAGTCCTCGGTCCAAGACTGCAGGTAAGCAGAGGACTTAACCTCAATCCTGCGTCCGGAAGGGCTTGTTACGTCAAAGGGCATCCAGTCTTGTCTCGGCTCGGGTATGGACTCGTAAAGGGAGGAGAGGACAAGAAACTCGGAAAGAATACCACGGCTTGTATTATTGAGCAGATCAGAATAAGCCCAGGACCAGAAATCGGCCAGGGATATTCCGGCATCTTTGCCACACAGGTTGAATCTTTCAGTTCCGGTCAGGTGCTTCATTGTTTCCTCCGTATCTCTCCAGGAGAGTCCATATCACACGCCTGTCCTCAGACGAAGCAGAGGAGTAGGCTCTTACCAGTTTTCCACAATCGGGCGAGTCGTGCAGCCCTAATAGGTAGTCGGACGAAACGCCAAGGGCAGAGGACAGCCTGACGACGTTCTCCACGGTTGGGCGGCGAAGCCCACAAAGATACCGGGATATCGTAGCGGCGGAGATTCCGGAAGCTGCGGAAAGGTCAGCGCCGTTGAGACTCTCCCTGTCCATGCAGAGCTTAAGGCGCTCACGGAATACATCAGTGCCCATAGGCAGTACCGTTAAGGACCGTGTTGATCCCGGGGACGAATCCGCTGATGGCATAATATAAAAGGTACTGGCACTGCAGATCAGTCAATGCGCCGTAGGAACGGACCATATCGAAGAGCTGTTCATCAGTCAGGCCGAGAGACAGCTGCAGTTTGCGGATCTTGGCGACAGCTCCGCAGGGGTGCGTTCCGGTCGTCTGATTATAAGTGGCACAGAAAGAGGAAAGGTAAAATATGAGGGCAGAAGACTCGTGCCCTGCATTTTCCTCGGACCGGCCGAGTTCAAAATAAGTCTTGGCATCTGTCATAGGTGCATCTCCTATCGGTACCTGCCGAAGAGGCGGTACCATTCTAAGCTTGCAATCTTTTTTCTTCGTCGAGGTATCGGCTTTTTTCTTCCATTGCTTTTAGGAATCCTTTGAGTTCCCCGACAAACTCAAACTTTTTGTTTTCGGGAAGGGCACGGTAAAGATCGATCAGCTGATCTTCATCGGGAGTTGTGGTCTTACGCATCGGAGCTTCCTGCCCGGTCATAAGGTAGTCAAGAGAGACACCGAAGAAGTCGGCGATGGTCTTCATATACTTGGCGGGCGGATCGTTAGTGCGAGCCTTCCAGGTTGACATCGTGGAAGTCCTGATTTCAAGTTTCTCGCAGAGTTCGTAAGCTTTCTTGTCTTTCTCGTTGAAGAGTTGGTAGATTCTTTCGATGATTTCCATAAAAAAGACCTCCAAAGAAAAAATATCTCGCATTTGAGAATAAAATACTTTACAAACTCGCATATACGAAGTATAATATAAATATGAAATACAATTATTTCGAAGTTGCGAGCCAAACATAATTATTGTACTTCTACCTTTGCGAGTGTGTAAACGCATTTACTTACATTATAGCACGCACAGTCGCAAAATTCAACAAATTTGCGAGAAAGGAGGAAGCAGGTATGAGCAATTTGTCGCAGTGGTCCAAAGATGTAAAGAAAGCTCTGATCGACAAGGATATGACCATGAGAGAGCTTGGCGAACAGCTTGGATACAGCACGGCAGTTATATCTTCGGTGATCGGAGGCAGGTACTCCAACGCCAGTTACAAGGAGATTGTTGAGAAGATCAACGGTACCCTTGGAACGGAGGGGATGCCTGAAAGAGTCACCACACCATCGGATGAGTGGTGCTGCGAGGTTAAGGTTGAGCTTGTCAAAAGAGGAATGACAGTCAACGACCTTGCAGAACAGGCGGGCGTATCGAGAGATCGGATGTCCCTTGTTATCAACGGCAAGATGATGAACGAAGAGATCGCTGCAAAAGTCGTTGAGCTACTGGGAATCGGAGTTCCGGTGGTGTCCTCGAACCGTACTTAAATTATGCAGGAAAGGACAGGAAATTTGAATGGGAAAAGGCTCTATAAATGATAATACGAATGTATATTTTAGGGCGAGAAAAGAGGCAGCAACCTACAATGAGAGGCTATACAGCAGAGAGGGAGCTGCGGAACTGTTAGGAATATCGGTGTCAACACTTGCAGACTATGAACTTGGCAATACAAAGGTTGTGCCGGTGGATAAGGTGGTCTTGATGGCGGACCTCTACAACGCTCCGGAGCTGATTTCCGGATACTGCGTACACGAGTGCCCGATTCACGGATTCCTGCCACTTGCAACGAAAGAGAAGAATCTGCAGGGGATAGCACTGAGGCTCTTAAAAGGTTTCAACGAGGAAGAACTGAAACAGATGAAAAGTGATCTGATCGATGTTACGGCTGACGGAGATCTGACAGAGGAAGAGATCCCGAAACTCAACGAGATCATGAAGAAACTCGAAGGACTCGCAGGAACGATAAGCGAAATGAAGATCGTTACGGAGAAGTTCATCAGGAACCTTAAGAGCTGACCGGAAAGGAGTATATGCGGATGAAAGGAATTAAGGTGGTTGCTCTACTGGCGAAAGCGGGAATAGTTGTAGCATCCACAGCCTGGCTGACAGCCGGAGTAATACAGCTTGGAGCCACGGAAGAAAGGCCGAGCATTGCAGAAACAGCTGAAATCACAACAGCAGAAACGGCGTCAATTACGGAAATGATAAACGAAGAGACGTTCAGTCTTGAAGTTTCATCAGCTCCGGAAACTATCTGGGAGGAACCGGACAAAGTTGCCGACGAAGATACGGTAGTGGAAGAACCGGTACAGGAAGCCGCAGAAGAGGAAGTTGCAGAAGAGGAAGCTATACAGGACTTTGAAGTTCACCTGAGTGAAGAGGATGAATGGATTATCCTGAAAATAGCGATGGCAGAGGCAGAGGGAGAAGACCCCGAAGGCTATGCACTTGTAATGAGAGTAGTGCTTAACAGGGTAGCGGATCCTATGTTCCCGGATACCGTAAGCGGAGTAGTCTTCCAGAAAGATCAGTTCAGTCCGGTATGGAACGGAAGATACGACAGGGTGGTTCCGGATGCGGTGTGTTACACGGCGCTTGATCTGATAAGGAGCGGTTGGGACGACTCACAGGGAGCCACATATTTTGAAGCCGGCGGAAAGTCAGAGTGGCATAAGACTCACCTGAAATTCCTGTTTGTGCATGGCGGGCATCATTTCTACAAGGAAAAGGGGGAATGAGCGTGAAAAGGATATGCAGATGGACCTCGAGATACTGGTTTTGGTTTTCTCTTGGCTGCATCCTGACAAGGATTGCCGCTGAACGGGCATACATAGAGAGAGGGTACAAGGCAATAGGAGGGGAATGGCTGATCCTTCCGATGATCCTGCTCCTTGTATGGTTCGTGAGAGACCTGGCAGGCTCTATCAGACGGATGAAAAAGGAAGAGGAACATGAGAGAAGAATTACAGAATATCGTAGAAGAGTACAGGAAAAACGGCTATCCGCTCGAAGATAAGGAAGCCGAGGAGATAAAGGAACTCTGCTACAGAAAAATGGAAGTGGCCAACATAGAAGACAAGGAAGGATACCTGCCCCTGTTATTTAAGGACATGGTAAAAGAGCATTTCTTCCGGATGGCGGTAAATGCTAAGTCCATTCTGATGATGATGGAAAAGGAGGGGGAAGGGAATGTGCGAGATATGCAGACAGATACCTTGTCACCCAAGATGTCCGAATGCGCCGGAGCCTGAACCTAAATACGAGTGTTCTGAGTGCGGCGAAGGGATTTATGAGGGCGACAGGTACTTCGACGGTCCGGACGGATATATATGTGAGGACTGCATGGAAAACAAGTCGGTAGAAGATGTACTTGGGTTATTTGGCGAAGTTTTAACTACAGCATAAAAAAGGAGGAAAGAAGAAACATGGCAGAACAGCAGAAACAGCAGACGGGCGTTACGGTAATGACGCAGATCAAACAGAGCCTTGCGGACGAGGGCGTGAAAAAGAAGTTCAATGAAGTCCTCGGGCAGAAAGCTCCGCAGTTTATGGCATCCATTCTGAATGTGGTTGCAGGAAGTCAGCAGCTGAAACAGTGCAGCGCAAACTCAATCTTGAGTGCGGCCTGCGTAGCAGCGACATACGACCTGCCGATCGACAGCAATCTCGGGTTTTCGGCCATCGTGCCGTACAACAGCAGCAAGTACAATCCGCAGACGAGATCATGGGAAAAGATCCCGGTAGCGCAGTTCCAGATTATGTATAAGGGATTCATACAGCTTGCCATCCGTTCGGGGTATTACAAGCGTATGAATTATGCGGTTGTCTATGAGGACGAGCTGAAGAGCTACAATCCGATCACCGGCGAGCTTGCGTTTGTGGAAGACTTCTCCAACTGCACCATGAGGGCAAAGGGAGACGAGGCAAACGTGGCCGGATACTATGCGAGATTCGAGCTTGTTACCGGATATACGCAGGAACTGTACATGACGAAGACGGCAGTTGAGAACCACGCAAGGAAGTATTCCCAGGCGTACAGGTATGACCTGAACAACAACAAGCAGTCGTCAAAGTGGTCAACGGATTTTGAGGCGATGGCGCTGAAAACAGTCATTAAGCAGCTGCTGAGCAAGTGGGGGATCCTGTCTGTGGATATGCAGAGAGCAATCCAGGACGATCAGAAGACCTATGACGAGGAAGGCAAGGAAGATTACGGGGATAACAAGCCGGATGTGGTTGAGGCGGTAGATGCGTTTGCGGAAGCAGCGCCCCAGGTCGAAAACATTCCGGAACAGCAGGAAGGACCGCAGGAAGTAGATGGGTTGTTATTTGAAGAGGCTTAAAGGGAAGGAGAAAGAATATGCAACTGACTGATTCAAATTATTACAGCAAAGAGGCCGACAAAGAGTACATGAGCGTGAGCCAGTTCAAGGATTTCGCAGGTACTTACGGAAAACTGCCGTGTGAGTTCACGGCGATAGAAAAGATGGAAAGGAGATGGGAAGAGGAGCCGAGTACGGCGATGATGGTTGGAAGCTATGTGGACGCTTACTTTGAAGGGACTCTCGACAGATTCAAGGCAGAGAATCCCTCATTGTTTAAGAAAGACGGAAGCCTCAAAGCGGAATATATCAAGGCCGACAGCATTATCGCAAGGATAGAAAGGGACGAATATTTTATGAAATATATGTCCGGACAGAAGCAGGTGATCATGACCGGAGAACTGTTCGGAGCAAAATGGAAGATCAAGATAGACAGCTATTTGCCGGATGTGGCGATTGTCGATCTCAAAGTAATGAGTTCTATTACGGAGCTGAAATGGGTGAAAGACCTCGGATATTTGGATTTCGTCAGATATTGGGGTTACGACATCCAGGGAGCGGTATATCAGGAGATCGTCAGACAGAACACGGGAAAGAAGCTGCCGTTTTATATTGCGGGAGCAACGAAACAGGACGAGCCGGATATCCAGATCATCCACGTTACGGACAACTACCTGCAGGAAGCCCTCTCGATGGTAGAGGCGAATATGCCGAGAGTCCTTGCGGTAAAGAACGGAGAGAGAGAACCGGACAGATGCGAACTCTGTGATTGCTGCAGACACACGAGGGTACTGACAAAGCCTATCTCCATAGCGGACCTCACGGCAGGAATCTGAGCGGGAGGGAAACAGCATGGACAGCAAGAAATATTATTATCTGAAATTGAAGGAGGATTTCTTCGAGTCAGATGAAATGCTGATTCTGCAGAGGATGCCGAGCGGGTACCTATACAGCGACATCCTGATGAAGCTGTACCTCAGGAGTCTTAAAGACGAAGGGAAGCTGATGTACAGGAGCCGGATCCCTTACTCTCCGGAAGTGCTTGCGACGGTCTGCAGGCACGAGGTCGGGATTATAGAGAAAGCCCTGGATGTGTTTCAGCAGTTAGGTCTTGTGGAGATTTTGGATAACGGAGCCATCTACATGATGGATATTCAGAACTTCATAGGGCAGTCCTCTACGGAAGCCGACAGGAAGAGGGAGTACAGGGCAAGGGTGGAAGCCGAGAGAGTTGTAGCGACGGAAGCCCCTGCAGAGCTTCCCAAGATATCGGATGAGATGGTGGCGGAGATTATGGCGGCTCCAAAGGACACGCAGTCCAACAGGGCAATCAATAGCTACTCAGCATCATTCGAGGATTTTTGGAAGATATATCCGAGAAAGGCTGACAAGGCACAGGCGTACAAGAAGTATAACGCCAGGATCAAGGACGGGTTCAGTCCAGAAGAACTCCTAAAGGCAGCAGAGAACTATGCGGCACAATGCCGGAGGGAAAGGACGGAAGAAAGGTATATAAAGCACGGCAAGACGTTCTTGGGAGAAAGCACACCTTTTATCGACTATTTGCCAAAAGACGGCGCACAGGATCATAAGGAAGCCGTAAACGATGATGTGAACCCGTTCAGAAAGTAGAGGTGACTATGGACGAAATAGAAAATATCATAGGTGGCATGATTCCCAAAAGACCGGATCCCGAAAACGGAGACTTCTACGATAAGGAAGGTCTTCTCTGCTGCGGGAAGTGTAAGACCAGAAAAGAAACAAAGGTGACATTTCCGGAAATGTTCGGTAGAGAGCGCGACAAGGTAGTACCGGTGATGTGCGAGTGTCAGAAAAAAGAGCGGGACGAGACAGAAAGACGGTTCCGGCAGGAAGAGGAAATGCGCAGACTGGAAGACCTGAGGAGAAGCAGCCTGATAGAAGAGAAGTTCAGAAAGGCGACTCTTGACCGGTTCCAGAAGACCGAGGACAACCAGAAGCTGTATTCGGTAGCGAGGAAGTACGTTGACAATTTCGAGCAGATGGAAAAGGACAATCAGGGACTTCTGTTCTACGGAGTGGTCGGTACCGGAAAAAGCTACACGGCAGCCTGTATTGCGAACGAACTTCTGAACAGGCAGACAACAGTGATCATGACATCGTTCGTAAAGATTCTGCAGGAGATACAACAGCCACAGACTGATGAAAGCGATTTTATGAGCAAGCTGAATTATCCGAGGCTGCTTATCATCGACGATCTTGGAACGGAAAGGAACACGGAGTACGCATTGGAAAAGGTCTACAATGTGATTGACAGCCGGTACAGGGTAAGGAAACCGCTGATCCTCACCACCAACCTGAGCCTGCAGGAAATGCAGGACACTCCGGACATCCGGTACAAAAGAATATATGACAGAATCTTTGAGATGTGCTATCCGGTAAGAGCAACGGGCAGGTCTTGGAGGGAACAGGAGGCGGCACGCAGGTACGACAGCATGAAGAAACTGATGGAGGAATGACGATGGCAAATGCAAATGAGTTTGAGTTGGTGATTTACAACCAGGAAGACAGGCTGACGGTAGCGCAGATCCTTGTGAAGAACGGTTACACGGTGGCACAGGGGAAGAGAAAGAAGACGGAGAGCGGGAAACAGCTCGATTACTTCCTCAAGGTCAGTCAGGACGCCGAGAACGCTGACACAAGCAGGTAGGAGGGCTTATGGAAGCAGACAAGGAGGAAGCGTTGAAGCAGATAAGATTCACGATACCAGGAGAACCGTTCGGAAAGCAAAGGCCGAGGGTGGTAAGCAGAGGGAGTTTCAGCAAGGCATACACCCCAAAAGAGACAGTAAGCTATGAAAATCTTGTAAAGCTGATGTATCAGCAGGAGGCCAAAGGAAAGAGGTTTCCGGAAGACGCAATGTTTGATGTGAGGATAGTTGCGTATTACGGGATCCCAAAGTCGGTGAGCAAGAAAAAGCAGCGGCTCATGTTGGAGCATAAGCTGAGGCCGGTCAAGAAGCCGGACTGGGACAATATCGGGAAGATCATCTGCGACAGCCTGAACACGATAGCGTACAAGGACGATTCGGCAGTCGTTGATGCGCAGGTAAGGAAGTTCTACTCGGAGACACCGAGGGTGGACGTCCTGATAAAAGTAGTTAATTCGATCTGAAAGGAGAACATAAGATGTTTGAGAAAGTAAATCCGGAACATCCGGACAAGATAGCTGACAGGATAGCGGGAGCACTGGTGGATTACGCATACACCCAGGAGGAGAATCCGAAGATAGCGGTAGAGGTACTGATAGGACACAACTTCTGCCATGTGATCACGGAAACATCCGTAACCATCCCCAAGGAGTTTGTGACAAAGACGGTAAAGAGGATCTGCAAGGAAAGCATCATTGTAGATTATTTGGAATGCAGGCAGGACAAGCACCTTGCAAAGAACCAGGACGGAGCTGTTAGATGCGGCGACAATGGAATCTTCAAGGGCTGTCCGGTAACGGACGAGCAGAACGAACTGACAGACCTGGCAAAGAGGATCTACGACAGGATACCTTATGACGGTAAATATATCCTTGACGGGGAATCCCTCACGGTATGTCAGAGCCACGCAGCACCAAACGACATGAGAGAGGTCCTTGAGGAATATCCGGAAGCGAAGATCAACCCTCTGGGATACTGGAATGGTGGAGTGAACGTGGACACGGGGGCAACTAACAGGAAACTCGGCTCGGATATGGGTGACGCAGTAACGGGCGGCGGACTGCACGGAAAAGACCTGTCAAAAGCGGATGTATCGGTGAACATCTACGCGCACATCGAGGCACAGAGAACCGGACAGGAAGTCAAGCTCCGCTGCTCGATCGGAGATACGGAAGTCGGCGGCATCCCTTATGAGCAGATCGTAAAGACAGCAAGGGAGTATGTTGAGTCTGTAGGAGGATTCGAGAAACTGGCAGAGTGGGGCTTAATAAGATAAACAAGGAGGAAGAAAAGACATGGCAGCAAGAAAAGTAAAGCAGGTGGAACCGGAAAAGGTCGAATGTGAGATCGTTACAACGGAAACGCTGCCTGCACCAAAGGCGGAGATGGAATTTCGGCTTATCAATCCGACGGAGGACGGATTCCTGAGAAGAATACAGTGGAACCGTCCCGAGTTGGAAGCAGCAATCAGGGAAAAGGTGGCCGCATATGAGAATGTTATCTATACAGAAGAGAACATTCAGCAGGCCAAGGCGGACAGGGCAGAGCTTAACAAACTCACCAATGCGATCGAAGAGCGCAGGAAGATGGTTAAGAATATCATCATGGAGCCTTATACGGAGTTTGAAAAGGAGATCAAGGAAGTCCTTGAACTTATAAAGAAACCTGCGGGCCTCATCGATGCGACGGTAAAGGAATACGAGAATCAGCAGAAAGAGGAAAAGAGAAAGAAGATCCTCGCAGTATATGAGGAAGGGATCGGAGAACTGGCATCCGTACTTCCGTTTGAAAAGGTGTTTGATCCGAGGTACCTGAACGCAACCTACGCACTCGGAAAGGCACAGACAGAGGTAAGGGAAAAGATAGAGCGTGTTAAGAGGGATCTCGACACGATAGACGGGCTCGACAGCAAGTACAAGCTGAACGCAAAGGATGTCTATATCAAGACGCTCGACCTGTCCAAGGCATTGGCCGAGAACAAGAGGCTGACAGACCTTGAAGAGAAACTTGAAGCAGAGAAGAGACGCAAAGCGGAGGAAGAAGCAGAGCGTAAGAGACTTGAAGAAGAGCGCAGGAAAGCCGAGGAAGAAAGAAAAGAGGAAGAAGCGGTAAAGGCGGCAGAGGAACCGAAGGCCGAAGCTCCTGCTCCGGAAACTCCTGCACAGCAGCCGGAAGAGCAGAAGGCAGAGACTGAGGTTGTCGATCCGTTTGCCCCCAAGGCTGAGGCACCGAAGGAAGAGCCGAAGAAATACCGCACAAGATTTTACGCCCTGGGTACCAGAGAACAGCTGAACGGACTGATCCAATATATGAAAGAGAACAAAATCGAGTACGGGAGGATTTAGCAATGAAGGAAGAATACGTAAAGAAACTGGACTTTGACAGCGACACCTTTGAGCAGATGAAGGTGGATATGAACTTTGTCCTGCAGAGGCTTCTCGGCAATATGCTTGAAAAGGGAACCAATGAGGGCAGCATGACGATCAAGATTGATGTGACGATGATAAGGGAGTTCATTCCCAACTATGATCCGGATGTCGAAGGCGAAAGCAGGGAAGTAAGCAAGCCCCAGTTCAAACACAAGGTAACATCAGCTGTCAAGATCAATGACGAGAAGTCCGGCAAATACGATACGGAGATGGAACTTGTCCTGAACGAGAACGGCATATACGAGCTGCGCCCGATTGCGAACACTCAGCAGAGGACGATCTTTGATTCGGACTTCGGCCAGTACGGCGGAACGAACGAGGATAACATCATTGATGAGGGAACCTACATTGAGGGCACGGCTACTCCGCTTCTCCCCGGACCGTCTGACGAAGAGGATCCGGAAGACGGGATAGAGGACATCACAGATGAACTGTTGGGCGACGAGGGATACGATTACGAGGATCCTGAGGATAAGAAAGAGGGAGACGAGGAATGAGCCTTTTCAAAGAAAAGATGAGCAGCTATGTTGACCGTGGAAATAAGCTGATTGCAGAAGGGAAGACTGCGGAGGCTATGAAACTGGTGTCACAGGGGCTTACTCATTATACGGAAAAGATAGTCAACGCCGTATCTCCATACGCAAAGGCAGACGCAGGACTGATAGTATTGGTCCTGCGCCACCTGGCGGATGAGGTTGAAAGGAACAATCCGGGAGCGAAGGAACTTTACGAAGGGATGAAGAACATTGTCGGAAAGCCGGAGCTGAAGGAGAAGGAGAAGATCAAAAAGACGAACAGGAGTTGATGGAATGAATGGGATACAGATGCCCGAATCAAAGCCGGTGGGAGACTACTTCTTTATGTCAGGGCATAGGAACAGCAACAGAGGACCTTGCGGAATACCGAGAAATGAATTTGGTACCAGTCCGTTTACTGTAGGAATTGGGACACAGCGATTCTGCAAGAGCGATCCGTCATACTGCATGGAATGTCCTGTAAACCCTAACAGGACTAAAGAGCGAGGAGAGTGAGGCAATATGGCGAGAGGATTCATGTATGTTTACGAGAGGATATACCGAGAAGAGAAGAACCTGCAGAAGAGGTTCGAGAGAATCCCGGTAAACGGCAGGAAGACATCATCAGCTGACATAAGAAGGATCAAGCAGATGCTGTCGGACTCCTCATTCTGCATAGCGCAGGAATGCAGCGTACTCGTGAATTATCCGAAGTGGAGGATAGAAGGGACGAAAGTTGTCCTTGGAGAATGCTCGATCCTGCTTCCGGATTGCAGGCTGATAGGCATAGAAGAACTGAAAAGGATAGAGGCTGGTTAAGGAGGCAGACGGTGAGGGAGTGCAGAATTTGTGAGTTCCTGAAGGTCATGAAGGAGATAAACGAGGAATCAAAGATCAGCTTCAAGACAAGGATGGTTGCGATGGTACGTGAAGAAACCTACATAACCGGAAAAAGAAAAGGAACATACGAGGTAGGATTCGGAACGATGAGGTACTGCCCGGAGTGCGGCAGGAAGCTCAAGAAGAAAGAAACACTTTATGATGTAACAGGGAGTGAAGAAAGGAGGTTGGAGTTCATTGAATAACGGCAACTTTGGAACATGCAGGAGCTGTGGAAGACAGATACTATGGATCAGGACAACGGCAGGAAAGAATATGCCGGTTGATACGGCCTATGTGGACTATGTACTTCCGAAGGAAGGGGAGAAGGCTACGGAGAAGATCGTAACCCCGAACGGAGAAGTCGTATCTGCGAACAGAGCGACAGGCGAAGAACGGGACGGATTCGGCTACATATCCCATTTCGCAACCTGCCCGAATGCGGCGCAGCACCGCAGAAGGAAATGAAAAAGGAGCCGCCCGCTTACGAGACAGCCCCAACTGGTAATTGGATTATAACTCGTAATTGCGAGAATGTCAAGGAGGCGGATAAAAAACAATGGGCGAAAGAAGGTATGAACTGACGCAGGAAGATCTGAACAGGATTGCAGTATTGGCAAGTAAGGAGGCAATAGCCGCCTACAAGGCAGAGATCAAGAAGAGCGAAACGAAGAGGTCGAACGAGAAGATATCTGTTACCAAGAAAAAGCTGGCATCCTACAGGAGAGTAAAGGCATCCCTGGTGGAAACGGAGGAGTTCACTGAGGAAGAGAAGATCGATCTCAGGTGGAAGTTCGTTGAGGATCTTATGGGATCAGCACAGGAAGTTATGCGGAAATCGGAGGACACCATCCTCAGTATAGAAAAGAAGAGGAAAAGGGATAGATTCGAGATCCAGAGCATAGACAGGGCAATGCAGCTGTACGCAGCGGAAGCGGAGCGGAACACGAGCGAAGAGTTCAAGCGCAGGTACAGGGAGATAATGGCAAGGTACATTGACGATAACGAGAAGTCGATCACAGAAATAGCGGAAGAGGAAAGCATCACGGAGAAAACGGTCTATAAAGACCTCGGAATAGCCTGTAAAATCGTAGCTACATATTTACTTGGGATGTAAGTAATAAAAGGCTTCACGGGGCTATACGGAAGCAGTAGGGGCACACCTGAGAGCGGTGTAGAAAAAGAGTAGGTTTACCGGGGAATTACCAAGTGGTAATATGATATCAGCCGAACAACCCAAACGTCACCCCTAAAAAATCAGCCAGTTGTTTTTTCTTCCCTACGGCGGGCGGCAGGTCGAGCGGACCTGCCAAGGGCCGTCGGAAGTGCTGAAAAATCGGCTATTTCAGTGTACTTTGACCGGTAAATGTGGTATAATATTTATAGGGAAAACTGGTTAAAGGAGTGATGAAGAAATGGCAATTTGGGTAAGTCGGTACAGCAACAGGGAATTGCTGAATGGTAAGTATTATCCGGTAGGGATAAGCATAGGGAGTCCGAAGTGGCCGCTTGGCTACGAACTGAAAGAGCAGTGTTACTCCCTGGCACCGAAGGGATATATGCTGAACATGAGCCTTGAAGATTTCAAGCCTGCATACTACGGCAAACTGGAAGACATCGGAACGGACAAGATCATCAACATAGTGGAGAGGCTTGACAGGAAAGCCCAGGACGAAGGGAAAGAGTTAGTCCTGCTCTGTTATGAGGATGTGAGGATACCGGAAGACTGGTGCCACAGAACAGTGTTTGCAGAGTGGTGGGCAGAGAACACGGGCGAGTTGATTGAGGAGTTGCCTGATCCGTCAGAGCCAAAGGTGAAGAAACCGAAGCCTGCGGAGAAGAAAGCAGAGAGTAAGACTGACAATAAGAAACCTGCTCAGGAAGAGCCGCAGCAAATGAGCATCTTCGATATGGTAGGAGCAGGGATTTAATACATCCGGAACTGGTGTAAGGTAGCACGTTTTGATTCCATCAGAAAGGTCTCTCTTCATTGAGAGGTTCCGGTCCAAAAACAACGGCATCGCATCCGGCAGGGTACGGTGCCTTTTTTGTGCAATATGCTGAGGTGGGTATCAAAAATTACGGGGTTGATACTTTGGCTGACCTCAGCTTTTTGTATATTTTGAACAAAAAGAAAGGAGTGACAGAGGGTAATGGCATTTTTTATGAATCCGGGAGCAATGTTTCTTGGATGCTTGGGAACGTCGGAACAGAAGTTCCTCGTCAAGCTGATAGAGACAGCGGCTAAATCTGGATACACAAGGTTCGTGGAACCGTGCGCAGGTACCTTCGCCATGAGCAATCTCGCTGTTCAGAACGGCTTCAAGCCAGAGCAGATAGAGACAAGCGATGTGTCGATGATGCCTACGGTGCTCGGGTTTGCGATAACCGGACAATCTTTGGAGTCGTTGAAGATCCACGCCCAGGGCTTCAGCGACGAAGAACTGCTCGATCCCGCAACGGCGCTTTACGCACAGCTGTACCTCAGGACATCGAAGAGTGCAGGAAATGAATATTTTCATAATATGCTCGTAGATCTTAAGGAACGGAGAGCGGAGCACATCGAAAGTATCAACCGGCAGATAGAGGTAGTAAGAAATCTCCTGCACGGCATGAGCTACAGACCACTCGATATGTGGAAGCACCTTGACGAGGTATTGGATGATCCGCACGCAATAGTGATTGCGAATCCGCCGACATACTTTTCCGGATATGAGAAATTCTACGACACGCAGGGGAAAATGACCTGGGAGGAGCCTGAGTATCAGCTGTTTGATCCGGAAACCGGACACAAGCAGTTTTATGATATGTGCATGGGACGGAAAGCGTTGGTCCTCTGCTATCAGGAAAAGAAAGCAGGAGAGGCGGTAGGCTACACGATATATGCACGGTCGGGCACACGGGCAGACCTCAACGCCTACATAACGACGAACAGAGAGGAAGAGGCAACAGCTCTTGCGAATGGAAAGAAGATAAAGCGGCCGACAGAGAGCAAACTGGAACCGCTTGAATGCAGTATGCTGCCGAGGGATTATGTGATCACGGAAGAGAGTAAAGTCCAGATCATCCCCATCAAGGCAGCGAACGCCCAGTATTACAGGGTGCTGTGGACACACAATTTTGTCGGATCCTCGGCTACATGGAACAGGGCACTTCTGATAGACGGATACGTGGCCGGAGTCTTCGGCATCTCGAAGATGGCTTCCGATTCCGTCTTTGTGTGGTATGTGATGAAAGTACCGCACGAGACTTACCGCTTAGGACGGTTATGCTATATGCTTGCGCAGAACAGAGGCTTTGTTGATACGCTCCTTGACACCATAGACCGGGAAAAGGTCGTGAAAATGCGGACTGCTATGCTTACCAAGTACCCGGAGAACAAAGAGGTACGGGGCATAATGAAATTGGTAAACAGGGCAGAGGACAAGCAGAACGGCTACAAGCTGACATACGAGGCTGAACTGGTCGAGGGAAGAAACGAACATCAGACAATGGTTGAATGGCTAAGGAGGGAAATCAAATGGCAGGAGAGCAGAGCAAAAACTACGAAGTGATTTATGACATGGGATCCGGCTTGGTTATAGCGAAGGTATCCATAGACAAACTGAAGGAGCAGGACATCAACGCCCGCATCATGAAGAATGAGATGCAGGATCAGCTGACAGCGAACATCGCAAAGCGAGGACAGCTTGAAAGCCTGCCCCTTTTGGTCAATGTGAACGGTGTGCTTGAGATCATCTCAGGCCATCACCGAATAAAAAGCGCAAGGGCGGCGGGTTTGAAAGAGATTATCGCCCTTGTGGATGAAAGCGGACTGTCACGGTCTCAGATTGCGGCAAAGCAGCTGGCGCACAATGCAATCTCCGGTTTCGATGATGATTCGACGCTCCGGGAGATCGTGAAGATGATAACCGATGTGGACGACATGATCGAGAGCTTCATCGGAAAGGACATTTTGGAGGAGCCGTTATCTGAGTATGAAAAGATGCTCAGCCCTGCGGTTTCGTTTGATTTTAAGAACGTGGTCTTTGCATTCCTGCCGCATCAGGTCAAGGATATGGACGTGCTCGTGAAGAACCTTGAGGTCTCCTCTCCGGAGATCATCGGGGTAGCGGCTTACGAGCAATGCCAGGGGTTTGTAGAGGCACTTGCAAGGTACCAGAAGTTCACGGACATCCGGAACGTAGGAGCGGCGATACATTCTATGGTGCAGTCAGTCAATGAGAAGATGGATGAAGCGGGATTCAACGAGGAAGAGGACTGGACCTATCTGACAAAGTTGTTTGGGAGCAGTGCTGTACCGGGCGAAGCGGCCAAGGTTATGCAGCAGGCAATCAAGAAAGCGGAGAAAGAAGGCACCATAACAAGCAAAAATCGGTGGCAGCTTATTGAGTACCTTTGCGCTGACTATATATCCGGGAGTTGATTAGTGTATGGCGGCACAGCCAAAGTACAATGCCCTTTACCACGATGATTGGGCGTGGTCTTTGGCTGCAATGGGAGCCACCAACGAGGAAATAGCCGATGCGATGGGCATCTCGAAGCGTACCATCATCCGTTGGGCCAAAGAACATGAGTCCTTCGGGCGGGCGTTGGCGGAAGGAAAAGGGGTATCTGATGCAAAGATCATCAGGAGCCTTTTTCAGAGAGCGAACGGATATGAAGTAACAGAGACACGGAAGATTGTAGAGTATGACAAGGACGGCTCAGTAAAGCCGGTAAGAGTCGAAGAGTACAAGAAACATATCCCGGCGGATGTCGGGGCTATGTGCTTTTGGCTCAAAAACAGGCAGCGTGACCGTTGGCAGGATCGTCCTATGGAGCTTCCGGATAATCTAGGCGGTGATACGGAAGTACAGATATATCTTCCGGATAATGGGAGGGATAATGGCGATGAAGAATAAGATTATCCTCGGCCCACAGAAGGGACCACAAGAGAGATTCCTGGCTACAGCTGCGGACATCTGCATCTACGGAGGAGCTGCGGGAGGAGGAAAGACTTACGGGCTTTTGCTTGAACCTCTGCGGCACATGAACAATCCGAACTTTAACGCAGTCATATTCCGAAGGGAATATACGCAGATAACAGCTCCAGGCGGATTATGGGACTCCGCACGTAAAGTTTACAGCTACGTGCAAGGTGCTTATCCGCTCAAGACACCTAAATTACATTGGAGTTTTAAGAAAGGCGCTACGGTCAATTTCGCACACCTGAATAACGACGATGATTGTGAATCATGGCAGGGCTCGCAGATAACGATGATCGGATTCGACGAGCTGACACACTTCACGGAGTACCAGTTCTTCTATATGCTGTCCCGAAACAGAACAGACTCGGGCGTGACTCCGTATGTGAGGGCAACCTGCAACCCGGACGCAGACAGCTGGTCAGCTACCTTCATTTCGTGGTGGATAGATCAGAAGACAGGGTACCCGATACCGGAACGATCCGGAAAGATCAGATGGATGGTCAGGGTGAACGAAGCGATCCATTGGACGGACACGAGACAGGAAGCGGTAGAAGTAGCCGTGGAGAACGGAATCGGCAGGGAACAGGCCGAAACTATGCCAAAGAGCGTAACATTCATTGCGAGTACGCTCCAGGACAACAAGATCCTGATGAAGAACGACCCAAGTTATCTGGCAAACCTGCAGGCACTTCCGTTGGTAGACCGAGAGAGACTTCTCTACGGGAACTGGAAGATAAAAGCAGCTGCAGGACTTATGTTCAAGAGAACCCAGGTCAACATGGTAGAAAAGATCCCGGACGATGTTATCCTATGGTGCAGAGGATGGGACCTTGCGGCCACTTCCGAAGACGAAGACGGCAATCCGGCATACACGGCGGGAGTGCTCCTGGGAAAACGGAAGAACGGCCGTTATATTTTTGCGGATGTGATCAACAAGAGACTTGCAGCATCCGATGTAAGAAAACTGGTCCTCATGACGGCACAGTCAGACAGGGCCACTTACGGAAGGGTGTGTCAGAGACTTCCGCAGGATCCCGGACAGGCAGGGAAAGAACAGGCACAGAGCTATCTGAAAATGCTTTCCGGATTTATCGTGAAGATCATGCCGGAATCAGGAGACAAGGTCACAAGAGCTGAACCGCTTTCGGCAATGTGGCAGGGCACAGAGACGATGGATGTCGGATTTGTGGACGTCCTAATAGCGGACTGGAACGGGATGTTCTTTAACCAATACGAGAGCTTCCCTCAGTCGGATTTCAAGGATATGGTGGATGCAGGAGCAAACGCTTTCAACACGATTGAGAGCGGCAATACATACTCGGCACCGCCTGCAGATAGTTTGAGTAAAGACAGTTATTGGAGAAAGTGAGGTGAGAACGGATGGCAAACGGCAGCAAGGAAATCGGACGAGTAGGCCAAAGACGATACGGCGGCGTTATCTACGAAGAGTTCCTGCATGAGCTGAGAGGCAAGAAAGGAGTAGAGGTCTATCGTGAGATGTCGGAAAACGACGATGTGATAGGCGCTATCCTGTTTGCGATAGAGATGCTTGTAAGACAGTGCGACTGGAACATAGAGCCAGGCGGCGATACTGCCAAGGACAAAGAAGCCGCGGAGTTCGTCGAAAGCTGCATGGACGATATGTCGGAGACATGGATAGACACGATATCCGAGATCCTGTCTTTCCTCACATACGGTTGGAGCTATCACGAGATAGTGTACAAGCGCAGAATGGGAAACACGAAGGACAAGCGGACGAAATCAAAGTACAGCGACGGTCTCATAGGATGGCAGAAGCTACCGATAAGAGCGCAGGAAACCCTCTATCAGTGGGAATACGACGATGAGGACAACCTGCTTGGCATGACACAGCAGCCACCGCCCGATTTTGGGACGTACACGATCCCGGTCGAGAAGGCGTTGCTATTCCGAACAAAGAGCAGGAAGAACAATCCGGAGGGCAGAAGCGTACTGAGAAACGCTTACAGATCATGGTATTTCAAGAGAAGGATACAGGAGATAGAGGGCATAGGTATTGAAAGAGATCTTGCCGGACTTCCTGTTATCTACGGTCCGGAAGGGCTTGACCTCTGGGATGATTCGATAGATTCCAACGTCAAGGCGAGAACAGGGCTTGAAAACATGGTAAGGCAGATCAGAAGAGACGAGCGAGAAGGTATCGTCCTGCCGTTCGGATACAAACTGGAGCTTTTGAGCTCCGGAGGATCAAGACAATTTGACACGAACGCCATCATAAACCGGTACGATACCAGAATTGCCATGACGGTGCTTGCCGATTTTATTTTCCTCGGACATTCCGAGACAGGAAGTTGGGCTTTGTCTTCAGACAAGACCGAGCTTTTTGCGGTTGCAATCGGAGCATTCCTTGACATTATCTGTGAGACCTTCAACAGTCAGGGCATCCCGTCCCTGATAGACATTAACGGAGACCACTTCAAGGGCATTACGGAATATCCGAGAATGACACACGGAGACATAGAGGATGCGGACATCACGAAGGTAGCCCAGTTCATCAAGGATATGACCGGAATTGGAGTATTGGTACCGGATGATGGACTTGAAGATTATATCAGACAGGTGGGTCACCTGCCCGACAGGACATCTGACACAAGGACAACGGACGAGAGGAGACGGCAACAGCAGGAGCAGAACCAACCGCCTGAACCTGAGACGGCTGCCGGAAGCGAAGAGAACGAGGACTTTGAAGATGAGGTCCCCGAGGAAAAGCGGAAAGCGGCCAAAAGGCGACTGGGAAGGGAGGCTGAAACATGGGATTACGGATGATACCGCCGAAAAGGCTGAAAAAGGTTAAGTCGTACAACAGTCAGGAAGTGCTCACAAGGCTTAAAGAGTACCTGGACGGGAATTGCGATGAACCGGTACGGATCCTATGTGGATTTTGGGAAGATCAGCAGGACGCCATCACCTATCAGGAACTGAGACAGGCGGTAAGGGAAGGCGCAATAAGCGATGAAACGCTGAGGCTGTGGCAACAGGACTACTCCATACTGGTCAGGGACAAGCTGTCACCCCTATGGACAGACGCACTTGCAGCAGGACCGGCAGGACAGCCGATACTTGATGGCATAGCGGTTGAGCTTAATATGCAGAGGCCGGGGATCATCAAGTGGATAAACGAGAGGGGCGCTGAGTTTGTAACGAGGAGTTCCCAGGAACAGCGAGACGCAATAGCCTCACTTGTTTCTAAAAAGATGCGGGACGGCCACACAGTCGATGAACTGGCGAGGCTGATCCGGCCATGTATAGGCTTGACGGAGGGGCAGGCGACCGCAAATGCGAAGTATTATGATACTATCGTAGCCACCCTCACGAGAGAGCATCCGAGGATGAGTAAGGAAAGCATCCGGAAAAAGGCCTTGGACGCATCGAGGAAGTACGCAGAGAGACAGCACAGGGAGAGGGCGCTGACAATAGCGCAGACCGAAAGCGCCTTTGCGTACAACCGTGGTGCGGATGAGGGAATAAGACAGGCGCAGGAAGAACATCTTATAGGACAGTGCAAGAAAAGGTGGAGCACATCCGGAGACGATGCAGTATGCGAGATATGCGCATCCCTCGAGGGAACAGAAATCGGAATGGACGAAGAGTTTGGCTTCAAGGGCAAGACGCTGTTTCCGGGATACAAAATGCTTCCGCCCGCTCACCCGAGATGTGCCTGTGCAGTCGAGTACATCGAGGTTAGTCCGCCGGTATTCTCGGAGAAAGGAGGATAAAGTGAGGAGTTTTTCGGAACTGATACAGAAATCAGCTGATCACAAGCAGAAAGAATCTGTGATAAAGGGCCGGTTCAAGATTACAAAGTCTGACGACGACAAAAAACTCGCCTTTGGGTGGGCAAGCGTGTCCATGAGAGTGGATGGAGAAGTGATCGAGGACTGGCAGTCAGACATCATCGAACCTGAAGAACTGGAAAATGCAGCCTATGAGTTTGTGGAACTTTACCGTGAAGGCGGAGAGATGCATGAAAGAGGCGGTGCAGCAGTCCTGATCGAGTCGGTGGTATTCACAGAGGAAAAGATGAAGGCAATCGGCATCCCCGAAGGCACATTACCGATAGGATGGTGGATCGGATTCAAGGTCCTGGATGATGATGTGTGGGAAAAGGTCAAGGATGGCACCTATCCGATGTTCTCAATAGAGGGAGAAGCGGAAAGAGTTGAGGTAGGAGAGTAAAAGCCCTGAAAAATGGGGCGTATTGCGATTATTAGACCTCGCCACCCTATAATTCTACATACGAGGGGCCAAAAACGTGCGTATGAGACACAATTTTTATGATAATTCAGAAAGCATCCGGAAACGGGTGTTTTTTGCATTATAAAATCCACAGAAAGGAGGATGCAAAGTGGCAACGAAACTCAAAAATCTCAAAGTCAGAAAAGTGGACTTTGTAGATGAAGGTGCTAATCCGGATGCTCACATCCGTCTGAAAAAGAACAAGGACGGCGAGCAGTCTGCAGGAGAGAACGGCGAGAAAGGTACTGGATTTTTCAAGAGGCTGTTTTCCTTTATCGGGAAAGCGGCAGGAATGAACCAGGACGAAATCGACAGTGCAATGGATGAAATCCGAAAAAGCGATTCCGTAAGTTTCAATGAGAAGTACAACGAGGCAAAGAACCGGAAAATCGCTGACGAGATTTGGGATATATGCTATGCGCTGCAGTCTTCCCTTTGTTCCATTCTGAATGACGAAGATTTGGATAGCATCAGCGCATCAACAGCAATGCAGAAGAGCCTGAATGAATTCCAGACAGTAGTGACTGGGTGCATTTCGCAGTGGTCCGAGGGCAAGGCAGCGAGCATTGCAAAGAAAGAAGAGGAGGTAACGGAAGCCGATATCGAGCTTATGAAGTCAGCGGTAGCGAGACTGAACGAGGCGATAACTAAGGCGACCGAACCCGCAGCAGAAGGACCGGAAACAAAAAATGTTGAAGAACCGAAAGGAGAGGTAACAGAAATGAAGATCGACAAGAGCAAACTCACAGACGCAGAGCGTGCCTTCTACGAGTCCATCGAAAAGAAGTATGGCGTAGAAGACGAGCAGCAGGAGCAGGCACAGAACACACCTGCAGCACCCGAGGTAGCAAAGGCGGCTACACCTGCACAGGCAGAGGCACCCGCAGCACCCGAAGGTGACGACATCTACAAGGGAATCCACCCTGCAGTAAAGGCTGAGCTTGAATCCCTCAAGAAGTTCAGGGACGAAGCAGAGACCAAGGAAATGATGGAAGTGGCCAAGAAGTATGAGATCATCGGCAAGAAGCCCGAGGAGCTTGCTCCCGTCCTTAAGTCCCTCAAGGCACAGGGCGGCACCGCTTACAATGACATGATCGCAGTTCTTGACCAGACCGTTGAGACCATCGAGAAGTCAGGTGCTTTTTCCGAGGTTGGCAAGTCCGGCCACAGCGCAGCTGAGAACTCTGCGGAAGCAAAGATCGGCGCTATCGCAAAGGGCATGATGGAGAAGGACGCAACCCTCTCATACAACCAGGCGGTAGCCAAGGCATGGGAAGAGAACCCTGAACTCTTGGCAGAGTATGACGAGCAGGAAGGATTCTAAGAAAGGAGGATAACGAACAATGGGAAAGAATATTAACGGAACACTGATCAACCAGTCAGCAACCATCGTTGAGAAAGCAGGAGCGGACATCACCGATGTAAGAAACAAGCTCCTCAAGTACGACGCATCCGGGAATGTAGTGCTTGCAACAAGCGGAGCGGCTCCCCTTGTGGGCATCGCCATCATCGAGGCAGGCGCAAACGACATCTCCGGCAATGATTCCGGAAAGGTATTAACCGGCGAGGATGTGGACGTTCAGATCAAGGACATCGGATATGTGATCGCAAGCGCAGCAATTTCCAAAGGTGCGGAAGTTACCGCTACTACCGGCGGACTTGCAAAGACCGCTACCACAGGCGAGCACGTTATAGGTATCGCACTCAGCGCTGCGACTGCAGCTAATGATTATGTCAGAGTGCAGATCACCAAGTACCAGAAGGCAGACGGCGATGCAACCGGGCTTAAGCTCAGTGACCTTGCGGATGTTGACTTCACTACCCCGGCAACGGACGGCCAGGTATTGAAGTATGACGGTACCGCAACCAAGTGGAAACCCGGAAACGACGCAACCGAGTAATGAAAAGGAGGATAATTAGAAATGGCTAAGAAGACAGCAGCAAGCATCCAGGCAGACATTGCGAAGGGTGCTTTCAGACCTCACACAGCGCTTTCAAATATGGCGCTTGCTTATTTTCAGAGTGATGCGAAGGCATTTGCGAAGACGATCTTCCCGATCTGTCCCGTGTCTCTGTCCTCTGACAACTACTACATCTTTAACAAGGAAGACCTGCTCCGCGACAACTGGAAGAGAAAGCCTGCTTACGGCAAGGTTGATCCTGCGGTTCTTTCCGAGCATACCGAGAGTTATGCCTGCACCGTAGATCAGATGATCATGGGTGTTGACAGGATCAGACAGACCGACCTCAGCCGCAGACAGGGACCTTCCGCAGCAAGGGATCCCAGGGCACAGCGCACAAGAGCTATTGCAAGTCAGGCGAACATCCACCAGGACAGCCTCTTTGCAAACCACTTTTTCAAGAGCGGTGTGTGGAGCAATTCCTTTACGGGTGTTGATTCAACTACTCCTACGAGCAGCCAGTTCATCAAGTTTACGAACGGCAATTCGGATCCTGTTGCCCTCATCGATGCGAAAGCTACCGAGATGGAGCAGAAGACCGGCAGAAGACCTAACAGACTTGCGCTCGGCGTGAATGTCTACAATGCTCTTAAGCAGCATGAGGGCATCCTTGAGAGAGTGAAGTACGGCGGTTCTACTGCAAACCCTGCGCTGATCACCGCTAACGTCCTTGCTCAGCTCTTCGACATGGAGAGACTGACTGTTCAGCGTTCGATCATGAACAGCGCAGAAATCGGACAGGATGCAAATATGCAGTTCATCGGCGATCCTGACGGATTCCTGCTTGCGTATGCAACAGACACCCCTTCGATCGACGAACCGTCCGCAGGCTATATCTTCACTTGGGATATGCTCGGCGATGGAAACATCATGCCGATCCTCAACTATGACGGAGAGAACGGAACCCACTCTGAGTATGTAGAAGGCCTCATGGCAACAGACATGAAGAAAACCGCTGACGATCTCGGTATGTGGTTTGGCGGCGCAGTATAAGGAGGGGCAATATGAGACTGATTGCTAAGAAACCCTGCAACTTTGGCGGCAGAAAGTTCTACATCGGAGAGGAAATCCCGAAGGAGCTTGTGGCAGAACCGAAGGCACAGGAGAGATTAGGAGTCATTACAGTTGCCAATGATGAGAATGCGGGGGTGTCGGATGAAAAGTCCGGCACTCTTTACACGCAGGAACAGCTCAACGAGGCTGTTGCAAAGGTGAGAGCCGAGCTGGAAGATGCCGCTGCAACACTGGAAGAGACTGCGCCGGGAGCCTATGAGGGAACGGTACAGATCGCTATCAAGACAGGGAGCGACGGCAACAATGAACAGATCATGGCAATTCCTGCAACACAGGAGCAGGTTCAGCAGACATTTGAGATTATGCAGTTGAACGCTGAAAAAGCATCCGGGGCTATAGCCGGGATTACGGATGAGAACGTTCTGACAATGCTTGCGTTTATTGACAGTAGAAATACGGTCAAGAAAGCGGCTAAAAACAGGTTAGACAACTTATTCTCTACCGATGGCGAAACCAACGAAGCAGGCAACGGTAATGACACCAGAGAGGACGAAAAGAAAGGTGAAACCTAATGGCGAAAGGTGCATACACATATGATCCTGCCAAGATACCTGAGAATGGCAAAGACCGTATGCGCTTTGAACTGGGCGACACAATGGTGGAGGGCGGTTCTGACACATCAGCACTGACCGATGAAGAAATAGTTGCGGCGATTACGACTTATCCGAAGTGGAAAAGGGCAAAACTCTTTCTCTTGGAAAGCCTGTATCGCCGTTTTTCTTATGAGGTGGATACGAAGACCGGCCCGCTGACATTGGAATTACAGGAAAGGGCGAAGCAGTGGAAGAAAGATTATGACGATCTGAAGAAAGAAGTCGCTGCAGAGTCCGTTACTGTACCGCCCTTGTTTGAAGACGGCGAGATGGCAAAGCCTCCGTACTTCTATACGGGTATGCAGGAGAACGAAAGGGCGAAATAGGATGATAAATGCGAGATTCATGTATCTTAGGCCGGGCAATCTTTTCAAGGACTTTGTTGTTGAAAGCAACACGCAGACGGTCACGAGTACGGGAAGGGTAGCATCGGTACATGCGGGCGACGGCTCGGTTACTCTGAGGGGATGTCTTGCAGACTCAACCGACGAGGACAAGAAGAGCCACAGCACGCAGGAGCATACCGTAACCCATACCATCGTGCAGCAGGGACCGCCGAAGGCAAAGAGGACGGACAAACTGATACTCGGAGACCGTGTGTTTTACATCGTGGATATTGACGACACCGGAAGTCTTGGCGTTACAACGATTTACTATGCGGAAGAAAGAAGGGATGTCAAATGAAACTATGGGTAGATGGAGCACAGGGTAGTGCAGGAGCAGCAATACAGGCGAGGGTAAAGGATCAGGTCGAAAGCGTCAATCGGCAGGTACTGTCGAGAGGCGTCCGTGCGGTCAATGCGATCCGGAACGCCGAGCTTGAAGTGCTGAAAGGCCAGAGGAGCGGAAGGCGGTACCGCAAACCGTTCAGCAAGGCAACCTACACGGCATCAGCTCCGGGCGAGCCCCCGGCAAGAAGAACAGGAAATCTCCGTATGCACTGGAACGGCCAGGTGAGAACCGAAGGCGGATCCGGAAAAGGAGTCCAGGTTATCGCAGAACTGGAAAGCCAGGAACAATATGCCGGGCATCTCGAAAACGGAACCTCAAGCATGGCGGCGAGGCCCTTTGTCGAGCGGATAAAGGAAAAGGCTGCTCCGGAAATTGAGAGAATTTATAAGGAACCGTACACATAAGGGAGGTAAGTAGCTATGGCATTGATTATCACAGAGCCGGTTGCAACCTTCGATTTGTCCCAGATTAAGCGAGGGGACCTGATATGGGCCAAGCACAAGTCATGGGATGAAGGCAAGGCGGGGTTTGTGACCTCTGCAAAGAGCGAACAGCTGATAGCGCAGTACCACCCCGGCATCGGTAATGTAACGAACCATTTTATTATTCCTGTATCGGAGGCGGTGGCCGAAGATTGGGAAATCAGATGGTCTGAGGATATGTCGGAAGTACACGAGTACAACATACCCGTAGAGGAGGTCGAAGATGAATCTGAGTGAGCTGATCTACAAGAGATTTTCGGAATCGGAGAAGCTGACTAGGCACCTGACAACCTTCGGCGGAAAGCCGGCAGTCTTCAGTCCGGAAGCACCGTTAGATAACCAGTCCGGATGGGGCGGCGAAACGCAGTATCCGAGGATGGTTTACGATTTTGATATGCAGGCAAACGAGGAACGAAACAGCATAGGAACCCTGTCGGTGTCTCTGCTCTGTCAGAACACTGCGGACGTGGTACCGGAGCAGATCGAACCGGAAATAAGAAAGTGCCTGCGTGATGTGATCTTAATGCCGGAGGGTGAAACTCCGTACTGCTTCGCATGGGCAAGAACGGACAGCTTTACGATAGAGGACAAGACGCAGAACACATACCTGACGATCGGATGTGAAGTGCGTTTTGACATCATGGAGTATCCGTCACTCGAAACGAGCGATCCGGATCCTGTAGTGGCCGTAAACAAGTATATCAAGGAGCTGTTTCCGGAATGCCTTGTCATGGGATATGACAGGATGGGAGAGGTTACGGAGATCAGCGCAAAGAATCCGGTTGTGTATTGCAGGCTTGTAACGGTCGATAAGGCCGAAGAGACAAACAATGTAGCGTGGATGGACGGGAAGCTGGCCGTCCATGTTTTATGTCCGGACACGGCAACGAGAGTCAAGATAGCGACAGCGATAACAAACCAGATGTCCCTCGACGGGGAGATCATCATGTTGGACTACTCGCCGATGACCATAAGGCGGTTACAGGCAAACTACAAGTCTGACTATCTGAAGATCGGACAGATTACGGTAACAGGTCACTATGGACTGCTGAGATACAAGGCGAAGCCCCACACTCTGCAGCAGGCTCATGCAAATTATGTATAAGGAGGTCACAAGATGGCAAAAGAACAGAAGGACACCAATACCGTCGAGACTGCAGCAAAGCAGGAGGCTAAACAGGCGGTAAAGGCAGAACAGCAGGAATCTGTTTACACAGTAGCTGAGTTCGCCGAGAACTCGGACAAACTGTTTAACACGAAACCTGAGTGCGTAGTGGCAGCATTGAGAGCCGCTGAAAAAGAAACCTGCACACTCTCCGAAGCCAGGGAGATTGTGGACAAATTCTTAAAAAAGGAGGTTAAGTAACAATGGCAGGAACATTCATGTTAGGAGAAACTAAGGTGCGCCCCGGCTCCTATTTCAACATTCAGAAAAAGGGCGGAAATGCTGCTGTTAGCGTTATGAACGGAGTTACGGCTGTAATCTTCAAGGCTGACTTTGGTCCTTTGAACAAAGCAGTTGAGATCAGCGCAGACGACAAGTACGAAGAGATCTTCGGAAACGGGCTTACCACCGACGCAATAAAAGAGGCATTCGCAGGCGGCGCAAAGACCGTTATTGGATGCAGAGTCGGAAGTGGCGGTACCCAGGGAACCGTTGAACTGAAGGATACCAACGAGACACCCGCAACAGCAGTGACCATCACGGCAAAGTATCCTGGAGCAAAGGCGTTTACGGCAACGATCCGCACCAAGCTCTCTGATTCAAACTTCAAGGAGTGCGTAATCTACGCAGGAACAACAGAGTTTGAAAAGGTTGAGTTTGCGGCAGGAGCAGGAGAGGCACTTGCCCTCAAGACTGCCCTTGATGCTTCAAAGAACTTCACGGCAGCTGTAGCATCCGGAAAGGATCAGGCGATCCTGGCACTCGTGTCACAGAGCGCTTTCACCGCAGGCACGAATCCGACCACGGCAAACTCGGATTATTCAAACGCATTCTCACAGGTTGAGCCTTACGAGTTCAATACCATCTGCGTGGATACGGAGGATTCATCCATTCACCTGCTCCTTCAGTCGTTTGTGAGCCGTATCTTTGATGCCGGTTCACTCGTACAGGCAGTTGTGGCTGAGATTCAGACCGTGGCGCTTGATACAAGGATGGCGCACGCTGCGGCATTCAACGACGAGAAGATGAATTATGTGCTGAACGCAAAGATCAGCGAGCAGGGAACCACCATTGACGGATATAAGACGGCAGCAAGAATCGCAGGTATGATCGGTGCCTGCTCTTCCGCATCGTCGCTTACCCATACGGTAATCAATGGATTTACTGAGCTTTTGGAGAACCTTACAAATACTCAGATCATCAATGCGGAGAAGAAAGGCTGCATCGTGCTTTCCTACAATAAGGAAAAGCAGGTATGGATCGACAGCGCAATCAACACCCTCATCACTCCGGCAGACAACCAGGATGATGGGTGGAAAAAGATCCGCCGTGTGAAGACTCGTTTCGAGCTCATGCGCAGAGTCAACGACACCACCGACAAACTTGTTGGCAAGGTTGACAATGATGCAAACGGCCGCAAGACCGTAATCAGCCAGGTTCAGGGCGTCGGCGATGCCATGAAGGAAGAGGGCAAACTTATTGCCTGCGCAGTAACGGAGAGCACCGTGTATAAGGCAGACGGAGACAGCGCATGGTTTGATATCGATGTGGTCGACAAGGACTCTATGGAGCACATCTATCTGAGATTCCTGTTCCGTTTCAGCACGAACGAATAAGAAGGAGGGCATAGTCAATGAGAAATGTTAGAGCAGCTGGCGATTCCAGACACGCAAGAACCGGTAAAGACGGTGCATTTTACAATGCGGACGGCGTACTGCTTGCAACGGTGGAATCTTTCCAGTCCAACGTGAACTACAACAACGCCAAGTACAGCGTACTCGGTGATGCACAGGAGCATGAGACGGCCAACACGTTTGCGGTCAATCTTACGATGTCGCAGATCGTCGTTGAGGACGATGCTTTCATTCAGGAGCTTATGACTGCACTGGAGACACAGGAAATGCCGAGATGGGACTTCCAGGGTTCTCTCCTTGGCAGGAACAATTCCGAGGAAAGAGTCGTTTACAGGGACTGCATCCCTTCCGGTCAGGTGGACATCCAGAATATTTCCGTGGGCGACGTTATCAAGCGCCAGTGGAACTTCTTTGTCAACAGACCGCCTAAGCTGCAGTCACTTCTTGGCATCGATGCGTAAGAGAAAGAACAACAAAGTAATGAGGGAGGCCGAGTGTCTCCCTCTTTTTATTTAACGAGAAAATTTTAGGAGGAAAACAATATGTCTAATGATTTTGTAAAAGGTGTAACAATTGGTGAGGCTGAGGTTACAGAAAAAGCAAAGGCTACAGAGGAAGCGAAGGTTGAAGAGATGGACTTTACCGAAGAGGAGACTAAGGAACAGGTACGCACGAATGAGGAAGACTTCATCCAGGGTCTTATTGATGCGGTAGAGTTTGCTAACGAAGAGACACAGAAGATCGAGATTGTCCGTGGAGGAAAGCTGTATTTCGCATTCAGCATCCGTCCGCTCGGAGCAGAGGAATACGACAAGTGCCGCAAGAAGCACACTAAGTATGTCAGAAACCGTCAGCTCGGCATGAAGATGCCCGACGAGACCGACCGCGTAAAGTACCAGTCGGCAATCATCTATACCGCCACCGTCGATGAGGACAAGGCGAAGCTGTGGGATAACAAGAAGATCTGGGAAACCCTCAGGAACAAGGAATATCAGGTAATGAACGGCCTTGATGTTATTGAGTTCGCTCTTAAGGCAGGAGAAAAGGACAAGATCATCGATGCGATCGATCTCCTGAGCGGATACGAGTCCAATATCGAGGAAGTCGCAAAAAACTGATAGAAGCCGGAGGTAAGCTGTGCCTGTTGCATCACATATTCCAGACAACAGGCATTACCCCGGATGAATTTTATTTGAAACCGAGAGGGGTGCAGGCGTTCATGCTTGCATCCATGAGAATAACCCTGGAATCACGGAAAGGAGGCGAAAGAGGGGATGGCTGAAACTATTCGGATAGAAATACCGATAGAGACCGTCGATAAGACGGATCCCGATCTGTCGAACGTCACAAAGAAGTTCGAGAAGATGGAAAAGGCTGCCAACAGTGCGGAATCTTCTGCGAAAAAGGCCGGACAGACAGTCAGCGCCTTCGATAAACAGGCACAGAAGACGGAAAAGAGCCTGTCGAAATGGGCTAAGGAGAAGTATGAGATTCTGCTTGAAGCCAAGGATAAGATTTCTCCGATTCTTTCGACATTGGGCGGTGGCCTCAAGAGCTTTGCGGGAAAGACGTGGAGCGTCACGATGAGAGCAATCGACCTGATAACCTCTCCGGTCCGGGGGATAATAAACCTGTTGAAGAACCCGATCTTTCAAGCGGGGGCAGTCCTCGGAGTGAGCATAGGTCTAAAGGATACGATAGAGACATATAAGAACTTCGAGGCTGCCATGTCACAGGTACAGGCGATCAGCGGAGCTACAGGAAACGAGCTTGAACGGCTGACGGCAAAAGCGAAAGAAATGGGAGCCACTACCAAATTCACGGCTACGGAATCGGCAGAGGCTTTTAACTATATGGCAATGGCAGGTTGGAAGACCGAGGACATGCTTGAAGGCATCGAGGGTATCCTCAACCTTGCCGCTGCATCAGGAGCGGATCTTGCGACTACTTCCGACATAGTGACTGATGCGCTGACTGCGTTCAATATGCAGGCAAACGAAGCGGGACACTTTGCGGACGTACTCGCTGCGGCATCGGCGAATGCGAACACCAATGTAACCATGATGGGCGAAACATTCAAGTATGCGGCAGCCATGGCCGGAACACTCAATTACTCGATTGAGGATGTTTCGTTAATGGCGGGACTTATGGCTAACAGCGGTATCAAGGCAACAATGTCCGGTACCGCTCTTAATATGATCTTCACAAGGCTGTCAACGAATACGGGAAATGCGAGGGATGCTCTGTCAGACCTCGGCATAGAGTATTTCGACGCAGCAGGTAACGCAAGGGATCTGTCGGATGTCATGGAAGAGCTTCGGGCAGCAACAGAAGGAATGAACGATGAACAGAAGTCCAGTCTTGCGAACACGATAGCAGGTACCCAGGCGCAGAAAGGTCTGCTTGCCATCCTGAACGCTTCGGAAGAGGACTACAGGAAACTGAAAGACGCTATCGAGAATGCGGACGGCGCAGCAGAGAACATGGCCGGTACCATGATGGACAATCTGTCTGGTTCGATCACTCTGCTTCAGTCAGCTGTTGACGGCGTTAAGATATCTTTCGGCGAGAGGCTTTCTCCGTATGTACGCAGCCTTGCTGACTGGCTCACCGATCAGATGCCTGCAATAGAGCAGGGTCTTGATAACCTTATGGACTGGGTTGACACAAAAGTTGACAGGATGAAGCGCAAGCTGGCAGAGATCACGGGTACGGACGAATGGCAGAACGCAAACTTCTTTGGAAAGGCAAAGATCCTTTGGGATGAGTTCATAGTAGAACCGTTCCAGGAGTGGTGGAGCACGACCGGAAAAGGAAAGTTCATCCAGTTCTCAGAAAAGATTGGAAACGCAATCGGCACCGGATTAAAGGTAGGAATTATGACCTTACTCGGTATCGATATTGAAGAGACAGTTGATGAAGGAGCAAGTATCGGAGCTTCTTTCGCAAGGGGATTTTCGGAAGGCTTTGACTTCGACGCTATTTCAGAAAAGATATGGAACGGATTAGGGAATCTTGTGAAAAACGCAAGCAAGCTGTTACCTGGAGGCGAGTCTGCTGACCTGTCCTCTGTTTTGTCAGCTGCTCTGCTTTACAAGATAGCGACTCCGTTCATGGGAGTAGGAAAAGGCGCTTTAGGAATGGGCAAGGCCTTGTTCGGGACCAATGCGGCAACCGGATCCTCCCTTGTGGGAGCTTTTCTTGGTTCAGCGGCGGCAGGTACCGGACTGCTCGGAAACTCGGCAATGTTCGCAATCAACCTCGGCGCAGGAAACCTCGCAGGAGGGGCCTCGCTCAGCGCAGGAGCATTGAGCGGACTCGGACTTGGAGCCGGTGCCGGAGGAATCGCAGCAGGAGCAACAGTCATCAGCGGCGGAATCGATCTGTATAAGGCGATCAAGTCGGATGATGAAGATTACAAGAACGCATACGGTGAGTCTTCAGCGTGGAAGTTCGGAGGAGTAGCAGCAGGTGCAGCCGCAGGAGCGGCACTCGGAAGCGTAATCCCCGGACTTGGAACAGCTGTCGGCGCACTTATCGGTGCAGGTGTCGGCGGAATAGCCGGATGGATAAGAGGAAACCAGGTCAAGAAAGAGTACGAGGAAAACGTCGAAAAGATGCAGGCCGAAGCCGCAAAGGCAAGGAAAGTCTTTCAGGCTACCGGAATGGATATTGACAAGGTGCGTTTTAAGAATCAGGCGTTAGTAGAGGCGATGAACGACTCAGAGGTGACTGCGGAGGAATTTGCGGCCATGTTCCAGGAGTCATGCGTTAATGTCATGAATGAGGCTTTTGGAGACATCCACCTGTCTCTGACGGAGGTTAAGAAACTTGCGAGTGAGATAACCTTCGGTAATATGAAGCAGGGAATCAACGAGTTTGCATCGGCTGTTAATGAAGCGGATCTGTCGCTCAGCAGTCTTGAATCGGCGGTATCATCGATGAAGAAACAGAACTGGAAGGTCGGCCTCGGAATGGAACTCACGGAAAGCGAAAAGGACAGCTATAAGGCATCAATCGACAACTTCATAAGCGCAGCTCAGAAGTATATCGATGATAACCACTACGAGGCAACGGTAGCATTACAGCTGTTGACCAACGGCGATGTTGATACATCGGGACTTGATAACGCATACGGCATACTCCGGTCACAGGTAACGGAACTGGCAACCAACCTGCAGGACTACATCACGGAAGCCCTTGAGGATAACAAAATCGAGGCGAGTGAAATCCTGCATATCGAGGAACTGCAGCAGCAGATCACCGATATAACGAATATGATAAACAATGCGAAGAGCGAGGCACAGCTTCAGGCAATCGGCATCAAGTATTCCGGTGCGGAACTCGACGCAGAATCTTTCCTTGCAATGCAGGAGGAGCTTGCGGCATACGCACAGCAGGCGCAGGCAACTCTTGACGAGGCACTGACTCTGACTCTGACGAATCAGAACCTGAGAATACAGATGGCCGAGAACGATAAGAGCCTGTCTCCGGAAGAGAAGATGGCCATAATCGATGATGCAAACAGGATCATCGAGGAGGCAACGAGCGGATACTACGCACAGCTCAACGACGTAAGCGTAAGGGTGAACGATTTCAGCCTTGATGCTATTGCGACAGCATGGGACGCACGGTGGAGCGAGCTTGTGCCATATTTCCAGGGAACAGCTCAGGAGAAACTGCAGCAGGCTCTGAACAATGTAATGATATCTCATCCGGACGTGGCCAACTGGACATCACCGGATGTTATCTCATGGTTCGGGCTTGACAAGATTGCAAGCGACGCCGAAACCCAGACAGTCATTGCGGATATGCTCATACGGACAGCCCAGGCAAACACGGACGCTACAAGGGAACAGCTGATAGACAGTTACAAGGATTGCATCCCGACAGCTGACGAGATTTACGCAGCTATAGATTGGAGTTCGTTCACGTTTAACGACCAGGATGCCCTGATGAGGCTGATCGATCCTACATGGGGACAAGGCGAATCATGGGGAGTTAGTCAGGAAAGCAAGGCGAAGTCCTTTGCTGAGTATTACGGCGCCAACTGGGAGAGCGTTGCACAGGCGACGGCAGCAAACATCGAAAGGACAATGAAGGAGAACTTGGATCCGGACGCTCTTAGGGCGGTGATGGACCAGTATTTCAGCGATGCGGTACCTCAGATGTCGTCATTAAAGATTCCGACCTTTGATGAAATAATGGCGCAGTATGGTCCAGTAACTGACGAATACTATCATCAGTTACTTGCCGAGTACCTTGTGGCAGGTCAGGGCTTAAGCGGCCAGCTCAATACGGGCGTAACAACCGGACTTTCAGACGAAACAAGTCTTTACAGGACGGCGGCAGAATCAGCCATAAACGATGCATTCAGCAATCCGTTCAATGTAACGGCGGACATCAATGTTACTCCGAACTTTACGGGACTGCCGACCTACTCGAACATTCTGCTTTACAACAGCATGCAGGGGCACGCAAAGGGCGGTTACGTGAGCGGAGGACCTCAGCTGTCATGGCTTGCCGAGGAAGGATGGGGAGAGTTCATCATTCCTACGAATCCGGGAAGGCGGTCAGAAGCCCTTTCACTTTACATGCAGGCGGGCCGAGCACTGGGTATTGCGGAACATGCCGAAGGCGGTTACGTAGGCGGCTCAAATCCGAGCGATATTGCACAGGGTTATAATTTCCTCACTGAAGCATTTAGGAACGAAGCACGAGCCTATAACGAAACCACAGAGGGTAATTATGGAACATCAGCCCCCGTAGGAACAGGAAACGGAAACGAGTCATATGTTCCTTCGGTGCAGGTAAGTGTGAATATGACACCTGAGTTCAATATCAGCGGAGAGAACGGACAGACAGAGGAAGACATAGTACAGACGATCAGACGGCACATGAAAGAGATCGCAGATGAGCTCGGAGGCGAGATTGCCGACAAACTGGGCGAGGTATTCTCCAATATGCCGGTAAGGGAGGCGTAGACTTATGAACATAAGACTTATTCCGGTAGGCAGCGGTTCAAAGTTTACCTTCCCCGCCCTGCCGGAGAAACTGAAAGGAAGCTATGCAGCAAAGTATCAGTCATTTGACATCATCTCAAAGGGTACCGTCAAGGTACCCAAGGGTGTCAATGTGACTACGTTTTCATGGGAAGGCGAGTTCTTCGGAGTAAGCAAGAGGAATGAGCCAATCGTCAAAAAGAATGCCTGGCAGGAACCAACGGAATGCGTAAAGATCCTGACGGACTTTATGGAGAAAGAAACCGTCCTGAATCTGATAGTCACGGAAACGTGGATCAATGCGGACGTGACCATTTCTTCGTTCCAGGCGTTCCCTTACGGGGCGTATGGAAACATCAAGTATTCCATTGAGTTTACAATCAAGCGTGACCTGAAGATATACACCACGAACGAGATTAAGATATCATCATTCGTGAAAAAGACAAAGCCGAGGAACGATTCGGCATCAGCGCCTGCCAACAGTGGGAAAGGATCCTATACAGTCGTGAGCGGAGATACCCTGTGGGCCATCGCTGCGAAGCACTGCGGAGGAGGTTCAAACTGGACAAAGCTGTACGACGCAAATGCGTCCACCATAGAGGCGGCGGCAAAGGCGCACGGAAAATCAAGCTCGGATCATGGTCACTGGATATGGCCGGGCGAAGTCTTCACTCTCGTATAAAAGGAGGGCGCAGACATGATTGATTTATCGAAGATCAGCTACAGAGTAGTTGTCATGACAGAGGACGGACAGCAGTACAATATCAAGGACTTCATAACCAACCTTGGATGGGAGGAGAATGAAAAAGAGATAGCGGTTCGCTCCTCGTTTGCGGCGAAAAACGATAAGACGTCTAAAGGGTACCTGTCAGGCATCATCAAACCGGGATGCGTGATAGGTATTTTTGCGTCAGACGGAAATAACGAAGATGAAGTGGCCAGAGGATATGTGGAAACCTGGAACCCTTCGGAGAAAAACAGCTCCAACACGCTGAAATGCACGAACTATGACGAGCTGTACAAGCTGCAGAAGAGCCAGGACAACAGATATTATCCTTCCGGTACCGGAACCAAAGCGGCAATATGCGGGATACTGGATGATTGGCAGATACCACAGGGAAGTTACGACGGACCGAACGTATCACACGGAAAGCAGGTATTCAACAACCGGTACCTGTCAGACATCATCCTCGAACTGCTTGACGACGCAAGGAAAAAAGGCGGTGAGAAATGCATCATCAGGTCCACAAAGGGCAAGACGAGCATTATCCCGAGAGGGAGCAACACGGACATTTACGTGTTCCAGACGGACAACAGCCAGATGATCTCACAGACGGTGAGCACGGAAAACCTCGTAACGAGGGTTAAAGTGGTCGGGAAAGCGGATGATGATGGCCAAAGGAGCGTAGAGGCTACCCTCAACGGACTGACAAAGTACGGGATAAGGCAGAGGATATACACAAGAGGATCCGATGAATCCCTGGACGATGCCAAGTCTGCAGCACAGGAGATCCTCGACAACGAAGGAGCAATCGTAAAGGAAATGTCGATACAGAGTCCTGACGTACCGTTTATCCGGAAGGGAGATATGGTCTATGTGATTTCGGGAACGTCACAGGGCTATTACTTCGTGAAAAGCATTCAGCACAATGCGGAGCAGTACAGCATGACGATGGATCTTGAGATTGCGAAACAGGAATCCGTCACGGCAGAAAATAAGACGGAAGACAAGAAAGAATACAAGTCGGGAGACATCGTGAATTTCCACGGCGGAACGCATTATCTCAGCAGCTACGCAGGAGCAAAGGGAAGCAGCGCAAGGGCAGGAAAGGCAAAGATCACGTTCGATCCTACCTGCAAGAACAACGGAAAGGCTCACCCGTGGCACCTTATTCATATGGACAGCGAGAGCAATGTGTACGGCTGGGTTGACGATGGAACCTTTGATTAAGGAGGCGGCAGATGGAAGGATTTGAAGGACATCCGGGAACGCAGAAGCTCGCTTCTGTTCTCAGCAAACGGATGAAGAGGGAAGGCGAGTCCCCTCTGGTACTGGACTTCGGAGAGATACAGGAAAATTACAGCCTGCTCACGAACACTTTTCCGGTACCGATCCCGAAAGGCGAGTATTCCGTATGCAGGCTTGTAGGCGGGCTCGCTTATAAGACGGACAAGGGCGAACACGCCGGACACGAGAACCAGACCGAGACGCATAACACCGGAGCCCACGAGCACGTACTGAAACCGCCGGTACTCAAACCGGGTGACAGGGTGCTTGTGGCGTGGGTTCAGAACGAAGCCTGCGTTATCGATGTGATAGTGAGCTAAAGGAAGGAGTGAGACACTATGGCAGAATCTCTTTTTCCGGTAGTTGAAGTGCCTGATTTCATAGACGAGAGTACGGAGTACGACACCAAGTACAAGCGAAGCGTAAAGTGGGATCCGGTAAAAGGGGATTTCGTAAGAGACGGAGCTAACAGGGTGGTTGAGTGCAACGGAAAAGAGGCTTATGCGATATGGTGCTTCAAGATAGCGCAGACGGAGCGGTACCGCTGTCTCGCTTATCCGGATTCAATCGGTACCGAAATGGAAAAAGCAATGGACAACGACGATGAGAGAACGGTTGAGTCAATGGTTCAGAGAACCGTGACCGACGCCCTGATGGTGAATCCTCGGACAGAATATGTCCGGGATTTTGTTTTTTCATGGGACGGAGACAATATGACCTGCAGATTCAAGGTTAAGGGAATCGAGTGGGACGAAGAAATATCGATCACAATTTAAGGAGGTGAGGGTATTATGGCACAGCCGGAATTTATCGCACCGGATTTTATCAGCAATAATTCGGCGGAAGAGATCCACGAGCGGATGATGAACAACCTGCCGAAAGACATCGATGATATGCCGGGCGGTTTTCCTTATGACTTCACAATGCCCGCAGCACTGGAAAAGGACGAGTTCATCAATTACCACCTTGTGAGGTCTCTGATGATAGCGTTTCCCCAGTATGCCTGGGATGAATGGTTGGACCTTCACGGCGCACAGGTACATCTGACAAGACACGAGGCAGAAAAGTCTTCAGGCTACGTAAAAGTAACCGGAACGGAAGGAGCACTGATCGAAGAGGGCACGATATTCTGTACTCCGGCAACGGATACGGGACCGGCTATTGAGTTTGCAACAACGGAAACTGCAGAGATAGGTTCGGGAGGCAGCGCTACGATCAGCATAAGGGCGGTGGAAGCAGGGCCAGGATCGAATGTGCCCGCAAATACTATTGTGATTATGGCGAAGCCGAACAAGGCGGTTACGGCGATCACAAACGAGAGCGCGACGTCCGGAGGAACACCGAGAGAATCAAACGATGATTTCTATGACAGGATTGCTGCCGAGTATGACAACAGCATGACGTACCTGGGGAACGATACGGATTATGTTAGATGGGCAAAGGAAGCCGGAGCCGGAGACTGCATAGTTGTATCTGCAGCTGACGGACCGGGTACCGTAAAACTGGTCCTTGTGGATGCGAACGGACAGCCTGCAAGCGAGGATCTGATAACAGCTGTCTACAATCACATCGTATCTCCGGACAACAGGGCAAACAGGTTGCTGCCTACTGCGTGTGCTCAGCTCTCATGCGTTGCGGCCACAACTGTAAGCATCAGCTATACGATCACGGGGCTGCTTTACGATACGACTACGAGCATTGAGCAGATCAAGGCGGATTTCACAGCGGCGGTAAAGAGCGTTTATTCCGAAGCCAAGGACAAGGGCGTTTTGAGATACAACGATGTACGGCCGGTAATCAAGGGCATTCCGGGAGTGCAGGATTTTTCAACATTCCTGATGGACGGCGCAACGAGCAATATAGTTTTGGATCAGGACGAGTACCCAGAGACGGGTACTCTTACTTTTAGTTAGGGGAGGTGTGTCAATGAGTGAGCGTTTTGATATTGAGAACTTCCCTACAAGCGAGAGCGCCCTGAAGATGCTCGGGTATGTGTCAGACGGGTTCTATGACAACTCATACGTCGGAAAGTGGCTTTTTCAGGTTATGGGTCTTGAGCATGACAGCATTTTGGAAATACTCGAAACATTGCCAGACCAGATGTTTCCGGAAACGGCGACCTGGGGGCTTATGTATCACGAGATCAAATGGGGGCTTCCGATAAGGGAGAACCTGTCCTACGAAGAAAGGCGCAGGCTGATTTATCAGAAAAGGGACTACAAGGCACCAATGACACCGCACCGCATGGAAGTGGTGTTAAGTGATCTTTCGGGATGCAGGGTGTACATAAACGACATCCACAGTCTGGGAGAGGACGGGTACGTGCCGGAACATCCGAACTGCTTCCGTGTGACGCTTGATGCCGGTACCGGATCAGTAGACCTCGGAGACGTCCTGCAGAAACTGAAAAGGATAAAGCAGTCGCATACGACGTTCACTTTCAGGGTTGCGGCATCCACAGGGATACAGATCGGAGTAGAGCACAGAGGGTACAAAGTGCTTTTCAGGCTCTGCGGAACATATCCGAAAGTAAGCCACAGATGGAAACCGGCAAGGAGCAACGTGGAGATAGAACCTGCCGCGAACGGGGCAAAATCAATACCGCCCCTGTCGGGACAATCCGGGAACGCAGGACAGTACCCGAAAACGAGCCATGGATTAAAGGTAGCCTGTAGCCTTTTGAAACTGGACCCCCAGTCAGAAGGCGTCCGGACAGAGTACGCCCCTTCCGGAGAAGGGGTTGCCGGAACGGTTCCTGAGCTGTCTACGGGATACGGAAATTCAGAAGGTTCACTTGCTCCAAGAGTGACTGCCGAAGGCTTCAGGGTGACTTACCAGATGTGCGGTAGTGCTTTTGAGATATAAGAAAGGAGGTTCCTATGAGCTTATTAACGAATGAAGCAATCACGGGGTATCGGGAGTACACAAAGAGGACTCTTGCATACGCAAGATACAAGATCGGCAGTACCTACCATAAAGTCAGCATCGACTCGGTAAATGTTACGAGCACGGGAATTGTGGAGGTAAATTTTATGATCGAGCCTTCCGTCAACGGGACGGTAACGGAAGTCCAGTTGTTTGATACGAGCGGTGACCTGTGGTTCAGAAAGGCGGAATCACTGGACGTGAGCTCCGTCGCAGAAGGTTTCTTCTACACGGTACAGATAGAAATTACAGAAAAGGAGGATAACAGCTAATGCGAGATTTAGTGAACTGGCAGAATCACGTGGTTGAATATCCCGGAAGATTCGATGTGCAGGATCTGGGCGGCGGCAAGGAACAGCTGACACCCGCACCCGGAGAGATCAGACAGCAGGGCACTCCACAGAATGCCACAAACTTCAATCAGATGGACATTGCGGCATTTGAGGCAATGCTGATCGGGAACGAAAATACACGGATGCTGCTCCAGACAATTAGGGACCTTGAGGGCGTAAAGGGATTGTCAATCGACGTCACGCTTACGAACTCACAGGCCTATCCGTTTAACAATTCCAAGGCGACGGTAAACATTCCGGCACTCAGGAATACGGACAGCTACTATGTCATTGCGGAGACTTTGGAATCCAACGGCGAAGTCGGGGACTACGAAGTGTCCGAGAAACTGCTTAACGGCTTCAAACTTGCCTTTACGGGATCTGCAACGATAGTAAAGGCGAGATGCCACGTGATCGGAGGTATGTACTGATGGCGAACGTAATCATCAAGAATGAGGAAATGGAGCGTACTGCAGACAAGATCATGGAGCAGTACGGAGTTGACAAAAATGATTCTTCCATGCGTGAGGCGGCATACGCTACGGCCTGCCTTCAGGAAGAGGCAATCAAAGAGGCAGAGAAGAGGAGGATTTACAGATGAATGTGATCAGAAAGCCTGAAAATGGCAAGAGTTTTGTGGAATACGCCACAAGAGGAACCAAGATCTCGTTCAATGACGGCGAGATTTCAGCAGATCTGCAGAAGAAAGAGCGTGACGATGAAGTGAAGATCGACATCTGCAAGGATTACCTGGATGAACTCGTCTTCGGAACGAGCGGGGCAAGAATCTATGTGGCGCAGATCGTGATCCCCGCAAGGAGATACACGGATACCGAGATTGAAAATCCCGATTACGATCCGGAGGATGAACAGTCACAGCCCACGATAACCGTGCACGAGCCGGTACCGTTCAGCATGGACAATGTTGAACTTACACTTTACGAGGAGGTATAAGAGCGATGTCTAAGAATTTTGACGAGATCAAATTTACTATCGAAGCCCTGTCGGGCGGAAAAAACACGGTTATCTTCGACGATCAGGAAATGCCGTCGATCATGGTTCCGTTTAACAGCTTCAAGTATTCAGATGTTATCACGGGCGGCAGCTCCAATAAGCACCACGCCTTTTCAGTAGGCGGCGTTGAGAAGGACGTCCTGTATGTATCCAAGTTCCAGAATATCGTTGTGAACAACAGGGCATATTCACTTGCGGGCAAGGATCCTAAGGTCAACGTGGACTTTGACCAGTCGCTCACATTCTGCCGCAACAAGGGCAGAGGTTGGTGTCTTACGCCTTATGCGCTTTGGAGCGCAATCGCTCTTTGGTGCAGGAAAAACGGCACCATGCCGAGAGGCAACAATAACTACGGGCAGGATCACACCTACACTTTGGAGAAGGGTACGCCTGCAGCAAGAGACGGCAGTAACAATGTGACAAGAGTGCTCACCGGTTCCGGCCCCAACACCTGGAGCCATAACTGGATGCCGGATGGTATCTTCGATCTGAATGGCAATGTTTGGGAATGGTGTGCAGGCATGAGAATTGTCGATGGCGAGATCCAGGTTATCCCTTACAGCAATATCTTCGATCCGGAAGTAAGCAACGGCGCAGATTCGACCGCTTGGAAGGCAATCATGCCGGACGGCAGCCTTGTGGCACCCGGAACTGCAGGAACCTTGAAGTACGATTCGACTTTCAAACTGGTTACTACGCTTACTGCAGCAACCGGAAGTCCGAGCGGAAGTTATGCTGCTATGGGATTGCAGACGAACCTTAATGTTCCGGAGATTGCGAAGGGTCTTCTCATTTATCCGGACGAGCCTAACGGCGACTATGGCGGAGACTACCATTACTGGAACGTCGAAGGCGAGCGTTTGCCGCGTTGCGGGGGCGCCTGGGACAATGCCGCCGATGCGGGGGTGTTCCTCGTGAGCCTGAACGCCCCTCGGTCGTACTCGAACGGCAACCTCGGCTTCCGCTCCGCTTACTGCGAACTGTAATCTGTTTCCTGTTTTCTGTAAGGCGAACGTCAGTGAGCCAAATAATCTGTCCCGGATGATTGCTTAGGCAGTTGTCCGGGATATTTTCGGAGGTAAATCATGAGTGAAGAAAAGACCGGTGGAGAGGATACCGGGAGAGTGCTGCAGAAGCTGAAAGACCTTATGGACTATGCGGAACCGCAGCTCGACAAGTTCCCGAGACCGGAAAAAGGATATGCGGGCCTTGCGACAAAGATCCGGATGTGTTTTAACACGATGGCCGAGAGAACAATGGACACGCAGAAATGCTATTACGCAAAATCCACGCTGAAGGAGCTTAACGAACTCGACAAGGAAATCCAGTACGCAAAGTTCTATGTTGAGCGGGCGAAGAAAAAGGGGATCCTCGACTTCAAGAAATTCGACATAATGAGCGATTACCTCGATCAGATAGGCAAAATGACAGGGAGCTGGATAGGGAAAGTCAAGGAGTCAGCAAAAGAACAAGAGAAAAGTAACGGCACAAAATAAACGCAGTTATCTTTGGGATCGGGCTATTGCGTTTGCCGATTTGCGGGGGCAACTGGAACAATGCCGCCAATGCGGGAGTGTTCAACGTGAACCTGAACAACCCTCGGTCGAACTCGAACGACAACATCGGCTTCCGCTCCACTCTACCCTCCGTTAGTCAGATTTGTCTGCAGATCAAAGGCCTGCTTTCCAGTACAAGAGGGGATAAAGGAGCCCGTTTCCGCTCCGGCAAAAATGCAGGAGAAAAACAACCGTCTATAGGAGAGCAATGAGTGAAACAGGACAGTGGACGGCTTAGCCACAAGGGAGTCTCATGGCCCGAAGAGGCAGCTTGAAAGCCGCAAGTAGCCGTAAGGCGAAAGCCGCTATACAGGATTATTGTAAGGTTGGTGGGGTATGAAGATAAAACAGGTATATGATCTCATATTCTCAATGGAAAACCTCTACATGGCTTATGAGGATGCGTCACGGGGCCGGCGGTACAACAAGGATGTATTGATGTACTCGCAGGATACCTGGGCGCAGCTTCGTGAGTTAAGGGACAGAATACTGGCCGGTGAGTATGAGATAGACAGATATTATATCTTCTACGTGTACGAGCCGAAGAAAAGGATGATAATGTCGATCGCTTTCGAGCATCGCATTGTCCAGTGGGCTATTTACAGGGTTCTCAATCCGATCTTGGTAAAGGGATACATAGCGGATTCCTACGGATGTATTCCGGGAAGGGGCGCACTCAGCGCCATGCTGTGTCTTAAGAGATGGGTTGAGTATGTTTCGAGAAAAGGCAGAACGTGGTATTACCTGAAACTTGACATAAGCAAGTATTTTTACAGGATTTCGCATCCGGTTCTGCTCAGGATCCTGCACAAGAAGATCAAGGACGAGAGACTGCTGCAGATACTGGAAGGCATAATAAACTGCAGGCACACTCCGTTCGGGCTTCCGCCGGGCAAGGCACCCGGAGAAGTACCGCTTGAGGACAGACTGTACGACGTGGGAATGCCGATCGGAAACCTGTTGAGTCAGATGTTCGCCAACCTTTATTTGAATGAGTTAGACCAATTCTGCAAGAGGGTGCTCGGAATAAAGTTCTTCGTGAGATACATGGACGATGTGATCATCCTCTGCGACAGCAAAGAGCAGCTGAGGATATGGGAAGAGCTGATATCGGCTTTCCTAATATCCGAACTGGAGCTGATGCTGAATAATAAGAGCTGTATCCGGCCGATATCTCAGGGGATAGAATTTGTGGGTTATCGGGTATGGAATAACAGGGTAGTGCTCAGAAAGTCGACGACGCTGAAGATCAAACGTAACCTCAAGGGAATAAGGAAAGCGTATCACGACTATCTGATCACGATGGAGAAGGCATCGCAGACTTTTCAGAGCTATGTAGGTATGCTCAAACATACGAACTCGGACGCATTGTTGGAGAAGCTGTATGACGAGATGGTACTTACGCATGGAGAAGGGAGTGAAGATGAAGATGGATATTTCTGCGAATGGGAGAACGATTGGATATGGATGGCTTAGCTGAGATAATTGAAACCCAAAACGAAGTGATCCGGAAGGAAGCTAAAATCATCGATGAGCTTTTCCGTATGCTACTGCAGCACATTGAGGTAGAGGAGCTATGTTCAATGCAGGCGTACGCTGACATACAGGATGTTGCGGCAGGAATTAAAAAGCTCGAATAGGGCGGAAAGGAGGAAAGGTCAAGATGGAAGATGTAATTACCAGAAAGGAACACGAAGAGTTCAGTAAACGCATCGACGAGGAAAACACCAGGCAGAACCACCGGATAAACGCTCTCGAAGAGACGGTCAGGCAGATAGGGAGCCTGACAACTTCCGTTGAGAAACTTGCAACAAGCATGGAAAGCATGTTAAAGGAGCAGGAGAAACAGGGCAAGCGCCTTGAAACCCTCGAAGGAAGAGACGGAGAGATGTGGCGAAAGGTGGTAGGGTATCTGATAACTGGAGTTGTCGGCATTGTTCTCGGCTTTGTATTTACGAAAATCGGAATGTAAAAGGAGGTTTATGAGCCATGCGGAAAAGCAACAAAGAGCACCACCCGCTGAAAGCGTTTAAGGAATGGTTCAAGAAAACGGGCACCCTCAACATCATACTGATCGTTGTAGGTGCCTTTTTTGTCTGGTTTAACTGGCAGATGCTCAGCATTTACCGTGAGATGGGGACGATCCCGGAAACCTATGCTTGCGCAGTAGTGGCGGCCACCATAGGAGAGTGCGGCATCTGCGGATGGATCCGGACGACAAAGGATAAGAACAGGGAACGGCAGTGGGAAATTGAAGACAGAAAGGAGTTCTCCGGAAATCCGGAAGACAAGGAGGAAGACGACGATGAACGAGATTTTGTTTGAGGTATTGAAGGCAGTAATCATCATTGCGATTATGGTGGCGATGAGGTATGCGGTTCCCTGGATAAAAGAGAATACGGACCTTGCGAAGAATCAGATCCTTATGGATATCGTTACCGCAGCGGTCCAGTATGCGGAGCAGACCATCATCGGAAAAGGAAGCGGAGCCGAGAAAAAGGCCATAGTGACAGAATATCTGAAAAAGCAGCTGCAGGCCAAGAATATTTCAATCTCTGACGAACAGCTGAATGCTCTGATAGAATCCGCAGTTTACGCAATGAACGCAGCAAAGAAAACGGGAGGTACGGGCAATGGCACTTAAAGGGAATAACAACGAAGAGAAGATATGGAATTACCTGACGGGCAAGGGACTGACCAAGAAAGGAACAGCAGGCCTTATGGGAAACCTCTACGCAGAGAGCGGTCTGAGACCGAACAACCTGCAGCAGACTTACGAGAAGTCCCTGGGTTTTACTGATGAAAGCTATACAGCGGCGGTTGACAACGGCACGTACACGAACTTTGTAAGAGACTCGGCCGGTTACGGGCTTGCACAATGGACCTATTGGAGCAGAAAGCAGAGTATGCTTAACTTCCACAAGGCGGCAAATAAGAGCATCGGAGACCTTGAGACTCAGCTTGACTTCATGATGAAGGAGCTTGCCGGATACGGAACGCTGCTTAACCTGCTGAAGACCACGGACGACATACAGGCGGCGAGCGATGCGGTCCTCACCCAGTATGAGAAACCTGCAGACCAGGGCGCAGCCGTCAAGAAAAAGAGAGCCGACTACGGCAGGGGATTCTATGACAAGTACGCAGGATCCGGAACATCTACGGGAAGCACCAAGCCAGGAGGAACATCACAGACAGGAGGTAAGATCGGTATGATCAAGACCAATTTGGAATTTGCGGAAGCGGCCAGAAAGGCAGCAACAGAGTTCAAGACTCTTTATGTTATGGGGTGCTTCGGCGCTCCCATGAACGCATCCAACAAGCAGAGGTACTGCAACAACCACGAGTACAACAGGAAACCGGAGAGACAGGCGATGATCAAAGCTGCATCAGCTGAGACCTTCGGCTTCGACTGCGTTTGTCTCGTGAAAGGCCTTCTGTGGGGATGGACAGGCGATGCATCTAAGACCTACGGCGGGGCTTCCTGTGCGGTAAACGGAGTTCCGGACGTGAACGCAGACGGGATGATAACCAAGTGCAAGGAGGTCAGCACGGACTTCTCAAAGATCGAGGTCGGCGAGTATCTCTGGATGAGCGGCCACGCAGGAATCTATATCGGCGGCGGCCTTGCCGCAGAGTGTACTCCGAGATGGGGTAACAAGGTACAGATCACAGCTGTTCACAACATCGGCACAAAGGCGGGTTACAACGGCAGGAAATGGACCAAGCACGGAAAACTGCCGTACATTACCTATGTTTCAGGCGGAACGGTGACAGAGCCTCCTCAGGGGAAGAAAACCATAGAGGAACTCGCCCAGGAAGTCATTGACGGAAAATGGAGCGTAGGGGCCGCAAGAAAGCAGGCGATCACGGCGGCCGGATATGATTATGCGACAGTTCAGGGAAAGGTAAACGAGATCCTCAACGGACCGGCGGTTAAGCCACAGAACGAAAAGCAGGATCAGCAGCAGGCTACCAAGAAAGATGTCAAGGCAACGGAGCCGGCGCATAAGAAAGATGCGAGACTGGCCGGAACCTACAGGACAACGACGGATCTCTATATGCGTAACGGAGCGGGCACGAACAAGAAGGCGATGGTCGTTATCCCAAAGGGAACAGAAGTAAAGTGCTACGGATATTACAATATCGCCGATGGCGCTAAGTGGCTGTATATTCAGGTGGCCATAGACGGAGTTCTCTACACGGGCTTCAGCCACAGCGGATATCTGAAAAAGTAGGGGAAATGCATGAAGAATTACATTGGCGTTAAGATCGTGAAGGCGGAACCGGAAGAAAGAGACGGGAAGCCTGGGTACCGGGTGAAATACCCGGACGGCTATGTTACATGGAGTCCCAAGGATGTATTCGAGAAAGAATACAGAGAAATGGAGTGCAAAGACTTTATCAACTCGGAAGAGTGAAGATCCGGCACTTATACCGGAAATGAAAATATTGCCCTCGGCTGAACAATGGCCGGGGGCCTTTTTTTTTTGCCCTGAAATGCGGAGCAAGTCAGAGGTAAAAATCAATATACAAAATAACCAAAAATTGACACGGAAAATTGACAAAAAGTTCCTGAGACACGATAGAAGATTTTAGTACCTATACTATGCCTAAAGAGTAAAGCCCGGTATTGAGCCTGCATGAAGCGTATAGACATATATGTTTTCAGAGGATGGCTTGGGATAGGACTTATTCACAATATCCACATCGCCCTGTGGATAAACTCGCATACGAGAACAAAAAGACACAGTCGGTCATTTGTCCAAATGACCATATATGTTTATATCTCTATATCTATCTCTATCTCTAATTATGGTGGAGATATGTCTGCCAAATGTCTGCCAAATGTCCGGACAAATGTCCGCAACAAAAACGGCCAAACTCCCTATTTTACAAGACATGAAGAAAAATGGGCTTCGGAAATGAGCCTGAATCGAGCCTTAATTACACCAGGGCATACACCAACTTTGAGCCAACTTTGACCCAGTTTTGACCCTGATTATGATCCGGTTAGGTGGATAGCTCGGAGATGAGAGAAAAATACGATAAAAACTCAAAAAATAGAAGTAAAACTATTGACAAACTCGCATTTACGAGTTATAATATATACATAATCAAACAAAACAAATGCTTGATTAAATACGAAAGAAAGGAGGCCTGCCATATGGGTAGGAAGAAGCGGAACAAGAGCAACAAGAAAGAACTGCTCGAACAGAAGAAAATCCGGTTCCAGATTTACGAGAGCGTCGCAACTATCGTAGCCACCATAGTAACCATTGTATTAGCAATCGTTACGGCGGTGCTTAACTGGATCGGCAACTAACTGAACGGCAGTTCCTTAACGGTGAGGGCGGAAAGCCCGCCCTCATTCGTTAAGTCTATCACATAAGGAGGTTAAAGGCAAATGAAAAAAATAAGAAGATTTTTGACAGCGCTGCTCTTCATCAATTTTTTTGTGGGAATGGCCAACGGAATGAAAGCCGGAAACCTGCTTGCAGTCGTAATAAACGGAATCGTTGTACTGGCAATAATCAGTGCAGAAAAGGAAGAGAGGTAGGCAGGATGGCAAAGGTTATCGAAGCGGAGTGGATTTCTCACAGAGAAGCATACAGGCTGTACGATCCGGCAAGACCGCAGCAGACAATAGCATATGAGGACAGCGAGCAGGAAGAAGAGCTGCACGCAAGAGAGAACGGATACAGCGGAGTGAAGTTTATCAGCAGGAGGTAGAGACGTGGCAAGAATGAGAGTAGGAACGGAAGTGAAGATCCAGGACATCGGCCCGCTTGCAACAGTAGTCCAGACAGGAAGGCACATGGTAAAGATAGACCTGCAGGGTGAGCAGATGTGGATTGAAAAGGAACTCTTGGAAGTTCCGGGGTTCGGTGATGATGAATGATTAAGAAGTCGGACATTGTAAGAGAGGCGGTTCAAAAGCAGGACTGGAAGAAAGCGTTGCAGATAGCGAAAGATTTTCACATCGGAGTGACGCAGGAAGAAAGAGACAAGATGGCACGAGCCTATGAGTGTATCGTACATCCGGATTTCTACCGGCAGATCGGAACGGACATTCCGGAGGCGATAGAACAAGGCAAAACAATAGTAAAAGAATATGCGGAAAGCAGGAGGAAAAATATCATGATGAAATGGGACGTTAAGCATGACAGAGCAAAGAGAGTTATCGATCACTTTTTGGACAATGCAGGTTACTGGCAGGAGGTTGAAAGTCTGACCGATGGTCTGACCGAGGAAGAGAAAGGACTTGTGAACGAGGAAGTAAACCTAATGATCGAGTCCATCCGCAAACGTTACAAGCTGCAGGAAAGATTACCGGAGCAGACGGCAGAAACCAAGCAGGAGACAGAAGTGCAGCCGGAGACACCTGTAGAGGAAGCCAAGGAAGAGACAACAGAAGAGAGACCTGCAGAGCCGGAAAAGGAAGAGAAGCCGAAGAGAGGGCGCAGACCCGCAGGTGAGAAAAAAGAGACAGCAAGAAAGCCGAGGGCTAAGAAAACAGGAAAGGAGGAAACCGTATGATCGGAGAAGGGCAGGAAAAGATAAAGAGCTTCTTTTCGGAGGTCATTCCGGAAGTGGAAAAGATCAGGGAGATAGCCGAGAAGTTCGATATCAAGCAGGGGTTGAGAATATACATTGGAGACAACGACTATTTCTCAATCGAGGGAAGCGGTCTTGAGGGATGGAGCGTCACCAATTTTGGGAAAGAGACCACCCTGAAGTATGAGCACACGGAAGTATTAAAAACAAACGGCGGAGATGCCGGGGAAAACTAATTCAAGAAAGAGAGGAAAAAGACATGAGAGAAGAAATAATCAACGAGGTTGTAACAAGGACGGCGGAAATCGCAGGCGAAGGGTACGAGGTAACACAGACAAAGGTTGAGAAAAACAACGGAGTCACCAGACGGGGAATCGTTATTTGCAGGGTAGGGGGGGGTGTTTAATCCTACGGTTTACGTTGACGATTACCTGCAGGAGATCGAGGACGGAACCAGGACAGTGGACGAGGTTGCGAATATCGTTTTGGATATCTGCAGAGAGCACGAAGAGCCGGAGATCGAAACAAAGAGAGAGGAACTCGGAGAGAAGGAGTATATCCTGGGCCATGTGGTATTCCAGATCGTGAACGCAAAGAGCAATGAGGAGAAGTTAAAGAGCATTCCGTACAAGAAGTTTGAGGACCTTGCCCTGATATACAGGGTAAGGCTCAGTACGAAAGACGGAAGCTGCGCAAGCTATATCCTGAACAGCGGAGTTATGCAGAACGCAGGAATCACCGAGGAGGAACTTGAAGAGGCTGCCACAAGGAACACAGAGGCGGACGATTACGAGATTATGACATTGGGAGGAATCGTGAGCAGCATAACCGGAATGGAACAGCCGGAAGAAAGCGAGACGATGCTTGTCCTCACGAACAAGTCGAGGATGTACGGCGCAACGGCCATTATGCTTGCGGATTGCCTCAGACATGTTGAAAAGAGATTGGGAGGAGACTTCTACATCCTGCCGTCAAGCATCCATGAAGTGATTGCGGTACCGGTTTCACTCGGAGAGACGGAACAGCTCAAGGAAATGGTAAGAGAAGTGAACAATACGCAGGTTGCTCCTCAGGAAGTCTTAGGGTACGAGATTTACAGATACTACGGAGAAACAGGAGAGGTCAGGGTAGCGGCTTAGGCCGTTACCCCTTTGCGGAAGGAGGACACGATGGGAAGGCTGAAATTTGAAGAGGAACACTGGACCAAAGTTGAAGTTAAGGGAAGAGAGTGCCTGTTCAACGATATGAGGATCGACAGGTCAAGCATACCGGAGGGAAAGTTTATGTACGAAGTGGCTGACGAGGACAGCGACGGTAATCCCTGCAGGATGAGGCCGGGGATCCTGGTAAACTTTTTCGGAACCATCGTGTCCGACGAGCCGTTCGTACCGGACGAGGGAGATACAATCTACCTTGGAAGCGAAGACTGGAAGTATATGGAATAGAACACTGGATAAACGAAGGAGGGTGTCATGAGTTACAACTGGTTGGGAATGAGGAAACTGACAGAGGAAGAGGTAAAAGAAAAGTTTGACAAAGGAGAGCTTGCGGGATGTTTCAGACTTTACGGAGACGGAACGGAAGCGGAGATATCCGTTGAGGAAGACTGGGACAAGATCGAGGAACACCTGAAAGCAGGAGGGGAGATAGGCGAAGAGCTTGCGAGAAAAGAGATTATTCTTCCGGACGGAAAGAAAATTGTTGCTCCTGCAGTAGTGGACGTATCAGGGATTGGAAGTTTTGATGAACTGGAATACTCATTGTGGGGAACGATCCAGGAGTATATGGAAATGTTCGGAATCACGATGGAAGACGATGATCCGGACTGGGCTACGGTCAAAGCGGTACAGGATAGACTCCTGACGATCCTTATGGATGCGGGAGTGAATTTCAAATTCTTTACGGATGAAAAACAGACAGAGATTGAAGATACTTTGAAAGCGACTGACGGCAAGTTGCAGCTAAAGGTGTCAATCAGCGTGAGCGTAACGGATGTGGACATAGACGATATCATGTGTGTGGCACTGGAGGGCGGAATCACATATTGGGCGGACGAAGCAGAGGTTACGGGAGAGTACCTTGGGGAGTATGGCCACGAACAGATCGCAAGAGGAGGAACCCTAAACATTCATACAATGGAGCCGTTCGACGATGACGAGACCGAGTATTATATCCTCGACAAAGAAAAACTGCTCAAAGGGTTAAACAGGTATTTGGAGGATCCGGAAAAGCCGTATGACATACTGGTACCGGCACATAACACAAAGGGTTACGAGATAGACACCTGCCAGGTTGACGGAGTGGTTGCCGACATGATCATCCAGTATGCGCTGTTCGGGGAGATCGTGTACGCATAGAAGGAGCTGTTGTAATTGAAGAGCATAGTAACGGAATACACAGAAATATGTATTTTCTGCGGAAGAAAAGCAGAGGGCGAGCATCACCTGATATTCGGAACCGCCGGAAGGGAGCTTGCAGAGAAGGACGGCCTGAAGGTTCCAATCTGCAATGACTGTCACAATATAGGTGAAGTCAAGTGCAGGATCCACGATAACCCGATGGCGGAAAAACTGTCAAAGATGCTCGGGCAGGCAATATACGAGGCGAAGATAGGAACAAGAGAAGAGTTCCGGATGCGCTACGGAAAGAGCTATTTATAGGTTTACAGCACAATAGAGGAGGTTGAATAGCAGTGAATAACACATTAACGTCGCTTAACAACTACCTGTTCGAGCAGATCGAGAGGCTTAATGATGATAGCCTCGACGAAGAGCAGCTCGAAAAGGAAATAAAAAGAAGTGAGACTATCCAGAGGATAGCGGGAACCATCATTCAGAACGGAGAGCTTGCACTTAAAGTCAAGAAGCACATGGATGAGTACGGAGAGGGCGAGAGGATAGAGCTTCCGATGATAGGAAAGACAAACAAGGGACTGGAGGAAGAAAACGAGAAGCTCAGGGAAACAGAGAGGAACCTGAGAAAAAGAATAAAGAAAGCGGAGGCATGGTAAGAGAATGAAGAAAGCGTGGCCGCAGGGGCTTGAGGCATTTGTCCGGGAGCAATACAGAGAGCACACAGTAAGGCAGCTCGTTCCGATCGTAAAGGAAAGGTTCGGGCTTGATATGACGGTAAGCGGCCTAAAGTCCTATATCAGCAACAGGAAGATCACGGGCGGAAGAAAGGGAAAGAAAATGCCGGAGAAGCGGATCACGACTCCGGAGATTGACGATTTCATCAGCAAGAACTATAAGGGCACCGGATATCAGGCGATGGCCGACATGGTAAATGAGAAATTTGGAACGGCTTATACAGCAAGCCAGATCAACGGATATTATGCAAGGAACAAGCTGAACAGCGGGTTGACAGGCAGGTTTGAAAAAGGTCATATACCGAGCAACAAAGGAAAGCACATAGAGACAAAGGGAAGAATGGCAGAAACCCAGTTCAAGAAGGGAAACATACCGAAGAACCACCGTCCGGTCGGAAGCACAAGAGTTGTCAAGTCAGGAAAGACAGGGATCCCTTACATTATGGAAAAGGTGGCCGAGCCGAACAAGTGGAGGATGAAGCACGTAGTAGAGTGGGAGAAGCACAACGGTCCGGTACCGAAGGGAATGATAGTGGTATTCGGAGACGGAAACCCGATGAACACGGACGTTTCAAATCTCGTGCTCATCAGCAAGGGACAAAACGCAGTCATGAACCGGTGGAATGTCAAGGGGTACGACAAAGAGACAACTGAGACGGCAGCAAATATTGCGAGATTAAAGATGCAGATCGCCAAGGCGAGGAAAGCGAGGAAAAAGTGAAAATAAGAAGAGCAGTACAGGTTTATGATTTCAAGGACATCATCCTTGAGATTGAGCTTTCGGATGATGAGTTGGAAGAGGCGTTCAGAGAAAAGGAGCGCCAGTACAGATTGGAAGATGCGAAGAATGCGGTTCGAGAGGCATACGAAGCGGAGCAGATTTCGGAGGAGATCTATAGGAAAATCGAGAACGACAGCCGGTTTTACGAGACCGTTCGGGAATATTACGAAGATATGGAGAGCTGCAATATTCCGGAAAACGTTACATGGGAAGAAGCGTGGAAGAAAGCAATCGAGCATTTATGGTTATTTGAGAAGAAGTAAGGGAAGGGAGGAAAATCAGTATGCTGATTGAAAAAGACAGGGAGAACTTTTGGATGCTCAACTGGTTAGATCAGTACATGGCCGGACACAAAGGGTTTATCGCAGGAGGATGTTTCAAGAATATTTTCAGCCAGGAAAAAGTGAAGGACCTGGATATATTCTTCGAGAACGAGGACGATTTCTGGGATGCGGTAAGATACTTTGACAGCATGACGCCGGGCTATGAGGGCGAAGATAAGAGGGAAGAGGAATACGTCTTCCATTATGAGAACAAAAAGGTAAGGGCGTACAAGAACGCCAAAACCGGAATCAGACTGGAACTGTGCAGGGCAGTGTTCGGGTCTGCAAAGGAAGTGATCTCCAAGTTTGATTTTACGGTAGCGAAGTTTGCGTACTACAAGGCAGAGGTTGAGGACAGCACCGGAGCAGTCACAGAAGAAGATCCATTTGGTACAGAGAAACCGGAAACGCATATTGAGTACAGAATAGTCTGCGATGATAATTTCTTTGAGCACCTGCAGCTAAAAAGGCTTGTGACAGATGATCAGATCCTCTATCCTATGTCAACATTCGAGAGGATGATAAGGTATATAGGATATGGCTACCGGCCGTGCAGGGAGACGAAGATTAAGATCGTGAAAGCGCTGCACGACTTAACGGAACAGGAAATAAGCGTGAGCGAAAGTCTTTATGATGGAATGGATTAGGAGGACAAGATGGAGAAGGAAAGAATGATTAAGCAGTTAGAAGACCTGGCGGAACACTGCGAGAGTATGATCGACAAGACCGACCAGAATAATGTGTGGAGAGACGACACAGAGGCGTTGAAAGAAGCGGTGGCAAAATTCTCCACGGAATGTACCGGAAACGATGCACAGGGCGTTATCAGAGCGATACTGGCCAAGGAAGGAATCTCGCAACAGCAGCTTGCGGACAAGACAGGAATGGTACGACAGAACGTAAGCCAGATGCTTACAAGAGGAGAAGGGATGAGGTATTCCAGTTTTCAGAAGATGGTGGATGCGCTCGGATATGAGATCATCCTTAGAAAAAAATAAGAAAAAATTCTGCTTTTGAGAAGTAAAACTATTGACAAACTCGCAGTTGCGAAGTATAATATATACATAATCAAACAAAAAACAACGAAAGCGAGGTAGTGAATATGTTGGATTACGAGGCAAGAATGAAGAGAGTAGCAATTAAGGCGTTGGAAGTAGTAACCGGCATGGGGAGAGTGGCACCGACAGAGTTCAGCTTTGGATATGTTGACAGCAACAACCAGTGCAGAGAGGGCTTGGTTATTAAGAAGTGCGCACCTGCAGTTATCAGCACCCTGCACGAGAAAGGGTATATACTGAGCATGACAGAACACGGGTTGCTCGTAGATAACTTGGATATTAAGTAGGGTATATTTTTTTACCCTCGATACTCGCAAATGAGAGATTTACGGTGGCAAGAGACACGCAGAACCGAGAAAGGAAGTGGCAGCATGAAGGAGTTGTTGAAGCAGATCGAATTAGTAGAGCAGGATATGAACAAGGCCCAGGAGAGAGCGGAATACTGGCTGTCAGTAGAGCCCTTTAACGAGGATAAGGTAGAAGAGTATGAGCAGAAAAGCGACCTGCTGTATGACAAGCTCTTCGACCTCGTAGAGAAAGCTGCAGATCAGATCGTCAGAATCACTTCCGGCAGGATGGATAAGCAGACAGCAAGAACGATGATCAGAACCAAGAGGGAAGAGCTGAAAAGGCTGTTTGCATAGGAGGACACAGGATGGCATATCAGAGAAAGACACAGGACAGATGGGATATCGAAACCAATTACGGGGACGGATGGGAAGTCGAGAATAGCGAGTACACACGGGAGGACGCAAAGAGGTCTCTCCGGGAGTACAGAGAGAACCTGCAGGCATACGGAAAGTGTCGGGTCAGAATGACGAAGCACAGGGAAAGGTTAGAGGTGACAGCATGACGGTTGAAACGACATCCGGAACATACAAGGGAGTGTTCCTGAAGACGGGAAGATATATGGCAGACGACAGCGTGCCATACAGCTGGAGAACGTGCAGGATGGGCCGATTGCAAGAATCACAGTCTGCCTCAGCGACAGGAGCCTGGAAGATGGTGAAGCGTACATAGATACGAATAACTGCCCGTGGGCGGTTGGCTTCATCGAAAAGGAAGGACTCGGAAAGAGAACAGGAAGATCCGGACGCAGCGGATACTGCACTTATCCGGTTGTGAAGTTTGATATGGAGAAAGTCAAAGAGAAGGAGGCAGTGAAGTAATGGAAAGAGTGTACTACAGCATTGACGAGGAAAGAGCAAGATCAGCCCATGAAATGATGTCGTTCAGAGATTACAAGCCGGGGAGCAAGACGGAAGAGTACCAGTCTTATGTGAACAAGGCATACGATATCGCAGATGCAATAGCGGAGGAAAGACAGGCAGACGCAGAGAAAGCCTACGGACTGGCCGAGAGGTACGCAAAGAGACTGGCAGACAACATGAACGCCGAGAGTAGGATCGGATGTATGTGTCCGTCGGTCATGATTTCCGGTCCGTCAAACTTCCCGGTACGCAGGAAAGAAAAGCAGAATGCGGCATGGGATAGAAACCACAAGGAGTGGAACGAGATACAGGAAATCCTGCACAGGATTGAGGACATCAGGTACGGAAGGGAGATAATCAAGTCCAGTGACGAGGATGCGGTAGAAAAACTGGAAAAGAAGCTCGAAGAGCTGAAAGCCATGCAGGAGAAGATGAAAGCCGCGAATAAGGCGGTGAGGGCAAAAGACGAGGAACAGGGGAACGCAAAACTCCGGGAACTGGGATTTACGGACGAACAGATCAGTGAACTCAGGAAGCCGGACTTTTGCGGAAGAATAGGTTTTCCGGATTATGCCCTGCAGAACAACAATGCGAACATCCACAGGGTAGAGGACAGGATTAAGAGCCTCAAAGCTACAAAGGAAAAAGGTACACAGGAAGAGGAATACGGATCCTTTAAGGTGGTGGAGAATACCGAGATCATGAGGATCCAGATATTCTTTGACGGCAAGCCGGAACCGGAAGTAAGAGACCTGCTGAAAACAAACGGCTTCAAATGGGCCCCGTCACAGGGGGCTTGGCAGAGACAGCTGACAGGAAATGCGAGATATGCAATGAAGCAGCTGACGGAACAGCTGAAGGATATGTTGGAAGGAGAAACAGCATGAGTATAAAGATAGAGCCAAGAAAAGAGTCGGACAAGGGAGGATACCTTTGCCTGCCGCTCTGTAAGAACGTGCCGGAACGGAAAGATGGAAGCGTGAAGATACATTGTCCGGTATGCGGTGAAATGTGTTGGTGGAACAAGCTGAATATAGGAGTGATGTTCCGGAGCAAGCTCGACGGAGCAATGTGTACGGAATGTGCGATCAGGAAAGGAGCGGGAAATGACAATACGTGAGGCGGCAAAAGGAGTGTTCCTGAGACCGAGCAGCGGTAAAGGATCCTATAACGTAGGGTTCAACGGTGGAGACGAAACCCAGTTTGATGTGAAGAATCTGTCGGAGCTTGAAGAGTGTTGGAAGGGTTTTTGCAAGGATGAGGGGTTTGCAGAGAACTCAGTGGATTATGTGGAAAGGGCATAAAGAAATGGAGATGATCACTGACACGATCGCAAGGGAGTATCAGAAAAAAGCTGACGCACTTCCTTATAACGGCAGGCAGGACATAGGAGAAAGAAGAAAGCTGAGGATAGAGCTTCAGGAAAGGTTCGGGCTTGTAGAGGTCGAGGCAATCAATATACTGAATGGGTTTCACACAGGGTTATATGTTGCGGTTGCACAGCAGAGATACAGAAAGGCGGAGAAAAGATATGGCGGAAATCAGAATTGAGAGGCAGGGGTTTGTCCTTTACCTGGGCGGGACATGGATGGAGATATCGAATAGGTACGGAGTTCAGCAGCACGGCGATGTGGCGCTTTCTCCTGACGATATTCCGGACGGATGGGCGGAGTCAAAGCTCGAAAGGTTCATAACGGAACACACGGTAATAGACTTCCCGAAAGAGGACATCATCAAGAAGGTAATCTACGATCCGGAGAGCCGGAGATACGGACAGATACAGGCGGTACGGTCGAAGAAACTCGGCGGATGGATGGTACAGAAATACGATGACGAACTTTGCTTTATGCTTGAGGAGTATGTAAAGGCCGAGCATCCGGACGAGATCAAGGCTTGGATAAAAGAGAAGTACCAGGTACAGAGCGGTCTTCCTGCATATGTGTTAAGGAGCAAGGGAACCGGGGACTGCACGAACGACGGCATATCGAAATCGAGAATAGAGCTTTATGTAATGACGGAAGGAAGGTATCCGTTTGAACCTGCAGATTTAAGGGAGTGCGTCGGGATAGAGAAGCGTAGCTACTCAGGGGAGATCTATGTATGTGCGAAACCTCTGTACTGCCCGAGAAGGTGGTACATGGCCGGCGGGAATTTCCTTTATACATCGGATTCCAGATTCGGGGAGATTACAGGGATTAGTTATCCGGTATCGATACACGACAGATACGAAGGGAGGTAGTGCGAGTGAAGATAACAGGATACTTCATCAACGGGAGCAAACAGTACATAGCGTTTACTGATGGAACCACGGAAAACGGAGAGTACAAGATCACGGACGGGTTTCATGACAAGGTGGTGAACGACAGGAACAGAGAAAAGTATGCAGGGTATGTAGCGGTCGGCAAGGCTGATATCGATGTTGAAAAGATCACCAGAAGAATGAAAGGCACAAGGCCGTGGCATCCGCTCCTGAGAATACTTGGAAAGGAGGCAGCGTGATCCGGGAAGAGTACATCAGGGTATGTGAAGAGCAGGAGTGGGACATAAGGGAAGAGGAAGAAGGAACCGTAGAGCTAAGAACCACCACGAAGCACGAGGGAGATTTCAGCTTTAAGATAGGAGAAATGACAATATGATAAAAATTAAGATTAGCACTGAGTTCTCGGCAACACCAAGTGGAAGGACAAGGGAAGAAGGGGAGTTCTCTGGTGAGGAATTTAGAGACAACTTACTTATCAAAAAATATAAAGAGGC
>JAFRSH010000039.1 GCA_017427685.1 Lachnospiraceae bacterium
GTGGTGATGATGGTGCTCATGCTCGTCATCATCGTCATCATCGTCATCGTCGTGATGGTGGTGATGGTGCTCATGCTCGTCGTCATCGTCGTCATCGTCGTCATCATCGTCATGATGATGATGGTGATGCTCATGTTCGTCATCATCGTCGTCATGATGGTGTCCGCACACAGGGCAGATACCTTCTTCTTTAAGAAGCTCTGCCATCATGTCGTTCTTCTCTTCCATAGCCTTAAGGATCGCTTCGCCGCCGATCTGATCCCAAGGGGTTGTAACGAGCACTGCGTCCTTGTTGTGCTCACGGATGAGCGCGATTGCTTCCTGCTGCTTCTTCTCATCCACAATGCCTGTTCTGCTGAGTATTATGGTGGCGGCATGTTCGATCTGATCGTTGAAGAACTCACCGAAGTTCTTCATGTACATCTTGCACTTTGCAACGTCTACTACGGCAATAAAGTTATTAACCTTGATGCCTGCCTCTTCGGAAACATCATTAACCGCTCTGATAACGTCTGAAAGCTTGCCGACGCCCGAGGGCTCGATGATGATTCGATCGGGCTTGAATTCGTTCTGTACCTTAACAAGTGCCTTTCCGAAATCACCGACAAGTGTACAGCAGATACAACCGGAGTTGAGCTCGTTGATCGTAACGCCTGCGTCTTTGAGGAATCCCGAATCGATTCCGATCTCGCCGAATTCGTTCTCGATGAGTACGAGCTTCTCGCCCTTGTAGGCCTCATCGATCAGTTTCTTGATAAGTGTGGTCTTTCCTGCTCCGAGGAATCCCGAAAAAATATCAACTTTTGTCATCTTACTGTCCTTCTTACTACATTTATTTCTTAGGAGGAATGAACGTATCGACCGCTGAAACTATCGCAGTCGCTATCTTATCCTGATAAGCTTCATCACTTAAGTTCTGCGCTTCTCTCTTGTTCGAGAGGTAACCGCATTCAACAACCACCGCGGGCATCTCTGCCTTGCTGCAGATCACGAGGTTGTCCTTAGTCTTGACACCGCCGTTAATGGCACCGGTCCTGCTAGAAACCTCGTCAACGATGAGCTGCGCGAGCTGCTCGTTCTCATCCGTCTTGGAGGTCCAAACCTCAACACCTTCGTCGGAAGCCTTGTCTGAAGAGTTCTGATGAATGCTTATGAGTGCAAGTGCGCCTTCACACTTGTTCGCGAGATCTGCTCTGTCGTTGATGCCTACGAATGAGTCGTCGGTACGTGTCATATAGACGCCGAAGCCCTTATCTCTCAGCTTGTCCGCAAGAACAAGGGCAATATCAAGATCGATGTCCTTCTCATACTTGGTAGCCGAGATACAACCGCTGTCGTAGCCGCCGTGTCCCGCATCGATAACTATCAGACCTCTCTCGGATGTAGTGCCGATAATACCGGAGCCCGATCCGCTTCCGGATCCGTAGATCGCGTCGTCGGATTGGTTGTCAACGAGTGAGATCTCCCCGGAAGGAGTATTGGAAAGGTTGTTCTCAACCTCTGCGGTGTCCTTGGGTGAGAAAAGCTTCACAAGGAGCACGATGATGACAACGAGCACAGCGATGGCCGCGAGTCCCATTCCTATAAGGATGGCCAACGCCTGTCTCTTCTTTTTCATCTCGCGCTCATACCACTCTCTTTTGCGCGCTTCACGCTCCGAGAATCTGTCAAATTCGTCGCTTTTGTAAGTTCTTGTCCCCATTTTCCCTCTCAAGCCTCTGATACATCAAAATTGTAACGCGGTTGCGTCAGGTGTTCATCTGTGTAACATAAGTATGTTTCTTCATAAAGTCTACTATATCGACAACGGGATCGTTCGGGCTTCTGACACCGCAAACGATATCTATCGAGCCGTCGGGATGCCTGGTCAGTGAATTGACTGTCACTTCCCTCTCGATCGATTTGATCACTTCGATAAAAGAATCAAGATTTCCTTCGCCCGGAGCCAGTCTCGCCTGAACCTGACGGGGTGTGTGACCCTCAAGCTTCCTGAGGGGTCTGTATATCACGTACTGACAGAATACCATGCCGAAAGTACCGACAATACCTACCGTGTAAAGACCGCATCCGAAAGCCAGACCGACAGCCGAAACCGACCAGATACCGGCAGCCGTGGTAAGACCCGAAACGGATCTGTTACGAAGGAAGATAACTCCCGCACCCAGGAACGATACACCGGTAACAACGTTGGCTGCAACTCTCGCGATATCCGCGCTGCTGCCCTCACTGATCAGATCAAGGAAGCCATACTTGGAGATGATACCGAAGATGGCCGCACCCAGAGCAACAAGACAGTGTGTTCTGATACCTGCCTTCTTGGCCCTGCGCTTTCTCTCGAAACCGACAACCGCACCGCACAGAAGTGAAGCAAAAAGCCTAAGCGAAACGATTCCAATGAATTTCCAAGTCTCTGCCATAGCAAATTCCTTTACTTAATTAAGTATAAACCCATCGTTTTCAATTCTACACCACGTGTCTGATTTAGTAAAGGGGGATAAGAAAGAGAAAAACGGCTCATCGAGCCGTCAGTTCTGAGTCATATTAAAAGGGTACCGGGCCGGTTTCACGGAGTGTGTCCGGCCCGTCTGGGAGCGTCCTGATCTCTCAGGACAACCTCATTATGCCCCTGTAAGAGGATATTTTCAAGTATCAATTTATATTTTTTTATATCAAAAAATACACAACATTGAAAAATCAACGATTGTGATGTATATTAGTTTCTATCAAAAATTATTTTTGGGTATTGCAAGCGTTTATTAGATATTTAATTAGAGCAGTAAAATATATTCAGATACTTATTCGGCAGGTAAATAATTGCCGAAATCGCGTAAAATAAGGGATAAGGGGATGCCGAAATGAAAGTTTTCAGAGAGTCAAAGGGATATTTTCGTAAGATTTTCACGTTCTTTCTTATGTTTATTGTGATACCTCTTTCGGTAGTTAGCATCGTTTTCTTTACTTTTTTTTCAAGAGAGATCAAAGAGACTTATATCGAAGGTCAGGAGAACCTTGTACACACCATCATCAACGAAGCAGAAGCTACAATAAGGATGGCGGCACAGAGTATTCCCCAGGATTCCATCATCGCATTCTTTAACGATCAGTTTACCGGCGGAAGCGGTGTTATGACAGTAAAGGTTTACGATATTAACGATATCGATGATGAAACACTTGATGCACTCAGAGAAAACCTTCCTTCAGATCAGGTGCTCATCAACGGAACCTTCCTTGATGACAGCGTTGGATATTACGTAATACTTAAACTTACCACCAGAGAACTCGGACTGGATTCCTACCTGTTCATGGTCATTTTCTTCACATCCATGGTTGCAGCTGCACTCTCCGTTGTGGCTTTCTTCCTAAGTAAAAAGCTCAGTAAGCCCGTTACCAATCTTTATAAGACCGCGCTTGATACCAGAGAGATCGATCTTCCAAACGTCAGCAAAGAAACCGAAAGTGATGAAGTAAGCACCATCGCCGCGGTTTTCGAAGAGATGAACCACGACATGCGTACTTCCAAAGAGCTGATCAATACTTACAGCCGTGCCGCACAGGCTTACTCTCTCATACTTTACCTCGAGAAGAACATCCCCCTCCCCCGTTTTCTTGATACAAACGATGCTTTCAAGGATTCGGAGCACTACCTTCTCTGCGGCGTAAAGCTGTGTAACGACCTTGTTGCATCACATTATCTGCTCAATCTCACCAGCCTTATCACCGATTTCCTCGGCGACGATACGATCAGCCTTGTCTCGCCTTTAAATCAGAACACTATCCTGATACTTCTTGCTTCAAAGAATGATAAAGAAGAACTTGACCGCCTCGCAAAAGACCTTTTCGACATGATCGATCCGATAGCCAAATCGAAGTACATCATGGCGATCACCAATACCACACAGGATATAACCGCACTGCCCAGAAGGAGCAAGCAGCTTAACGAGCTTATCTCAACAGCCGAATTCTACGAATTCTTCAACAAGATGATATCACGTGACAATATCGTTAAGCTGACATCCAAGAATATCCAGTCCCTCGTAAACGAGTATTACCCGAGATTCGTAAGCTCGCTCCTCGAGAACGACAGGCTCGGTATCGAGATGAACACCGACCGTTTCTTTACGCAGATCAGTCTTACCGGAACAGACACCGCGATTGAAGCAATCCGGAAGCTTCTCGACCGTATCGTCGAAGAACAGTCACTTTCGGAGCGAATAGATTCTGAATATAAAGAGATATTTGATCAAAAAGAAACCTTCAGAGATATCAAAAAATCTTTCAGTACGGCACTTATAAAAGCGGCTTCATTCTATGAGCAGGATGTCAATCCCGAGATGAAGTTGTGTGAAAATGTTGCACAGGTGCTGGTAGCGAATTACAACAAAGATATCGATATGCTCTCGATAGCATCACGTTTTAATGTAAGCTACTCATATCTTTCAAGAATATTCAAGAACAACATGCTGATGACTCTCACAGACTATCTGAACAAATACCGGATAGACAAGAGCTGCGAGTTTTTGAGCGACAAATCGGAGAAGCTCGAATCGATCGCATTAAAGGTCGGATACAATAACATCCAGAGTTTTCAGCGGTTCTTTAAGAAATATAAAGGCACAACACCCACTCTGTACAGAAAATCCGTATTACAGAGTTAAACAAAGCCCGGTACTTTGCTAAAGTATCGGCTTCCTTAGAGGAGATTCAAACCATGAAACACGAAACGATCAACGTTGACGGAATGATGTGCTCAATGTGCAGCCGTTCCGTAGAGCGCGCGGCCTGCTCGGCAGGATCAGCGACCGCCAGCGTCAACCTTATGTTAAAAACACTCACCGTCGATTACGACGAGAGCAAGACAAGCATCAAAGAGATAATGAAGTCTGTTTCAAAGGCAGGCTACAAGCCCTTCCCTCCCGGAAAGGATTCAACCTCGCTTTTCAAGAGACGGCTTATCCTCGGCATCATTCTGCTCGTTCTTCTGCTCGCAGTCTACTACCCTTACATGTACTCACAGGCCTTCGATGGACTTGTGATCCCCGTAACCGTTTACCAGTTCGTCATCGCCACGTTTGTACTTATCATCAACAGAAGTTTCTTTATAAAAGGCTTTAAGAGCGTTATTTCCAAAACACCCGGTATGGATGTTCTGATCTCCCTCGGATCGGGCATCTCCTACATCTACAGTATCGTTCTTTCCGTGACTGTCATCGCGGATGTCGCAAACGGCCATAGCAGCGAGGCATTCAACACTTCACGGATGCTCTGTTTTGAGTCGGCATCGATGATCCCCGTGCTTATAAGCATTGGAAAGTATCTTGAAGAAAAGACCAAAAGAAAGACTTCGAGCGCATTAAAGGAGCTTATGAACCTCAAGCCCCTCGAAGCGGTCAGGATCATCGCGAGTGAAGGCGCCGATCTAAGGGAAATCGCGGCCGGCGGCGCTTATGAGACAGAAACGGTGAATACCGACCTCGTCAGGGTTGGTGAAGCCATCATAATAAAGGCCGGCGAGACGATCCCTCTCGACGGAACCGTTATCTACGGAGCAGGCAGCGCGGGCGAAAGCGCACTGAGCGGAGAATCGGCTCCCGTTGAGAAAGAGCCCGGAAGTGAAGTTTTCCAGGCGACCACACTTCTCTCAGGGTTCCTCGTAGTAGAAGTCACCAAGACAGGCAAGGATACGGTCCTTTCGAAGATGATCGACCTCGTGACACAGGCTTCCGTATCAAAACCCGATATAGCCAAGCTTGCAGACAGACTGAGCGCGATCTTTGTTCCTATCGTGCTCTCACTTGCAGTCATCACCTTCTGTATCTGGGAATTCGCTGTAGGCGCCGGATTTGCGAAAGCGATCGGCTACGCCATAAGCGTGATAACGATCTCCTGCCCGTGTGCGCTCGGACTCGCTACACCTACAGCGGTTATGGCGGCTGTCGGTCGCGGTGCCAAGACAGGTATGCTTATCAAGAATGCGAAGGTTATAGAGCTGTTGCACAAAACCGATACCATGGTATTTGACAAAGCAGGAACGCTGACGACAGGCATCCTCAGCATCACCGATACAGATTGCGACAACGAAGCGACTCTTAGGGCACTCTTCGTCTGCGAGGAAATGATCACTCACCCCATCGGTAAAGCTGTATGCGATGGTCTTAAAGACAAGGGTTTAAAGGACGCCCCGATCGCTGTGACAGACTTCGAAACGAGACCCGGTTACGGACTCACCGCCTTGGTTGACGGCAGGTTCTTCTACTCCGGCAACGATCGTCTGAGGCAAGAGATCTGTTCGGATGTACCCGAGACCGAGAACGACAGGAAAGCGGCCCGCTACATGAGCGAAGGCAAGACTGTCATCTTCTTCGGCTTCAGAGGCGAAGCTCCGGGTGTTATCGCGCTATCGGATACTCTTAAGCCCGATGCCGGTGATATGATCAACGGCCTCAAGGACTTTAATATCACTCCCGTACTGCTCTCGGGCGACAACCCGGCGTGCGCGCTTTACACCGCGGGACAGCTCGGTATCACTGAAGCTTTCGGTGGCAAAGATCCCATCGGCAAAGTCGACAAGATCAAAGAGATCAGTGCGGAAGGTCATACAGTTGCCTTCGTCGGAGACGGTATCAACGACTCTCCTTCTCTCACAAGCGCTGATATCGGTATCGCGATCGGTGCCGGAACGGACATCGCAATCGAAAGTGCCGACATGGTGCTCGCTTCTTCAGACCTTACCGACGTTGTAAAAGCCGTAAAATTCGGCTACGATACTATTAAAAATATAAAACAGAACCTTTTCTGGGCTCTGTTTTATAACGTGTTATGTATCCCGCTTGCCGCGGGGGCTTATTCAAGCTTCGGACTCTCTATCAATCCGGCGATCGCCGCAGGACTTATGAGCATCAGCTCACTCTTCGTAGTAACGAATTCCCTGAGGCTGCGCTATTCAAAGAAATAACGATAGTTACTCGCTTCGCAGTGCTTCTACCGGGTCCTTCCTTGCGGCGCTCATCGCAGGGAAGATACCTGCCGTGAGCGTGAGCAGCATGCTTATGACGATAAGTATAAGCGCTGCGATGTTGGGAAGCTTCGCAATGTCCGCTATATCCGTAAAGTGATAAATGATCAGGTTTATCGGGATGAGCAGTAACTTCGTGACAAGGATTCCGAGCGCACCTGCACTGAATCCGATGATCAGCGTTTCAGCATTGAACACTCTTCTGATGTCTCGCTTGGAAGCGCCGACGGCACGGAGTATACCGATCTCCTTGGTCCTCTCGAGTACCGAGATATTGGTGATGATACCGATCATGACCGACGAAACAACAAGTGAGATCGCAACGAACGAGATCAGGATATAACTGATCACATCGATGATCGTCGTAACTGACGACATGATGAGTCCGACGTAGTCCGTGTACGTGATCCTCTCGTCTTCGGGCAGAGGCTCGTTGTACTCCTTGATTATATCCGCTATCTTGTCCTTGCTCTCGAAATCAACAGGGAAGATGTTGATGAGAGAAGGCTCTTCAAGGTCCGAAACACCGAACTTCTTGAGGTTCTCCTCGTAGGTCGCGTTCGAGATGGTCGTCGCAAGCATACTCTTGATGACGGTGAGCATCTCTGATTCACTCATACCCTGCTGCTGCATCATACCGAGCGATTCGGTCGACTCCTGACGGCGATCGTCGGGAAGTGTCGCAAGGTACGCATTAAAGGATTCCATCGAGGAGCTGATCTGATCGATCAGGGTTCCGTTATCGAACGGAATACCGTTTATGACGTCGAAGTCGGGCTTCTCCTTCTGCTCTCTGACAACCGCACTGTTGTTTACACGGTCGATAAGGTACTCCATAAGCGAAGTCCTGTAACCGATCCTTCCGTTGATGGATGAGGAAACGGCTGCATCCGACTTGGGTCTGATGATACCGACAACCTTGATAAGGAGTCCGTTGTCGATCGCATTCTTCATAAATGCGGCATCTTCGCTCTTGTCGACCCACTTGCCGCTTACCTTCTGGTAGATCGCGCTGTTCTCAAGAAGTCTGAATTCGAGGTTCAGGACCTCATCGTACGAAACCTCTCTGGGCTCGGGGAACTTGACGTTCTCCTCTCCCTTCATCATGGCCTTGAATGCTTCGCTTAAGGCGTCGCAGTCCATAAGTCCGAGTGAGTAAAGTGTATAGTCAACCACTTCGTTTTTATCATTAACTATCAGAACTACTTCGTCCTTGTTCTTGGGGAACTTGCCCGCGATCACCTCGTACTGCTTCTCGATGAGCTCATCGTTATCGAGCAGTCTCGTCCAGACGTCACTTTCGTAACCGCCCATAGCTCCGAGACCTGCCATACCCGAGGTACGGCCGTTCGTCCTCATACCGAGCTTCTCGAACACCTGCGGAGGCGTAACTCTGAATATACCGTTCTGAGTGTCGGCACGGTAGACGTTAAGCTTGGTCGAGTAGCTGTACTGTATGTCCGAAACAAGTCCGTCGAACTTGCTTCTGTTACTATCGATATACTTCTTGAACTCGGCAAGGTTGTTCTGGGTAACTTCCTTCATCATGGTATCGATAAATTCGGTCATGATGCTGTTAGTGTAGATCTTATCAAGCTCGTGCTCTCCCGTGTTCTCACCGACCCCCGAAATAACCGACATAAAGTTGGCTACATTGAGCGTCTGCTTTTCGATCGAAAGCGGGTAACTCGAAAGAGTATCTTCCTGAACCTTGTCGATGTAGAGCTGCACGCCGTTCGAGATTGAAAGTATCAAAGCGATACCGATGATACCGATACTTCCCGCAAACGACGTAAGGAAAGTCCTGCCCTTCTTGGTAAGGAGGTTATTAAAGCTCAGTGAAAGTGCCGTAAAAAGCTTCATGGACTTACGCGATTTCCTATGAGCCTTAAGAAGCTTCTTCTCAGCTTTGCGGGCAGCCTTTTCTTCGAGTTTATCGGCCTTTTTGCTGTTCTTTGCTTCGTTCTTGCGTGCCTTCTCTTCAAGCTTCTCCTGCGCCTTGGCCTTCTTAACTTCTTCTTTATAACGCTTCTTTAAGAGCTTCGGATCATTGATCTCCTCTTCGGTAGCGTCCTGAGGAGGGATAAGGTTCTCAAGTGCCTTGGTCATGTCGTCATCGTCACCTGTAACAATATCCTTGATATCCTTCGCTTCAACTGTCTCACCGTGCCAGCGCCCGGGCTCGAAATCGTAAAAGTTCTCTTCGTCATCACCCGACTCGTCATCCCTTACAGGCATGGAGTCAGACTGGATCTGACCGTCAAGGAGCTTTATGATCCTGGTGGAGTAAGTCTGAGCAAGCTCGGGGTTGTGTGTGACCATGATAACGAGACGGTTAGCGGCAACCTCGGCGAGTATCTCCATGATCTGTACACTCGTCGCGGTATCAAGCGCACCCGTAGGCTCGTCGGCAAGCAGGATATCGGGATCGTTAACGAGCGCTCTGGCAATGGCCACACGCTGCATCTGACCGCCGGACATCTGCCCCGGCTTCTTCTTGACCTGGTCCGAAAGGCCGACCTTCTCAAGAGCGGCGAGCGCGCGCTTCTTCCTCTCGCGCCTCGAAACACCGCTCAGGGTAAGTGCAAGCTCTACATTTTTAAGAACTGTCTGATGAGGGATAAGATTATAATTCTGGAATACGAAGCCTACCGAGTGATTCCTGTAGGCATCCCAGTCCTTGCTTTTATAGCGTTTCGTCGAAACGCCCCTGATGCGGAGGTCTCCTTCCGTGTACTCGTCAAGACCGCCGATGATATTGAGGAGTGTTGTCTTACCGCAGCCCGAAGGACCGAGGATCGAAACAAACTCACTGTCGCGCATCTCGAGAGAGATTCCCTTCAGGGCTTCAACCTTGATATCTCCCGAGGAATACACTTTACGAATGTTGGTTAACTTTAACATAATTGCCTCTGTGCTCACATATCGTGGCTATCTAAATAAATTACACGCTTTGTGTTGTGCGATTTCACAAATTTAAAGATACAACATTTTAGATGATATCAAATTAAAGAGTCATATGCAAGGGATAAATTGATGCAATAAGACGGTATAAAACGCAATATCCGCGGTTTACGATACCTTCGGATCACTCTGTGAGAGTTTCCTCCCGCAGATCAAACGGATGATGACGAACGCCAGAACATCCGCGATTATAGAGATAACGCGCACAACGACCGAAAGTGTGAGCACGGTATCAAGATAAGGAGTATTAATGTATATGAGAGAAAACACCGCTTCTCTGACTCCGATCCCACCCGGTGCACCGATGATGATAAAACCGCAAAGCCAGGCTGCGATATAAGCGCCGAGTAGTCCTGTAAGCTCGGGGCCGTCTGCTCCCGCTGGGATCATTGCAGAGCATACGATCAGAGTAACTGTCCCCATTGCGAGGAGTACGCCGGCGTAGCAAACAAGATCGAGCGCGATAAGCCCGAAACCTCCGCGTTCCTTAATCCTCTTCAGGATACTTCCGAGCGATTTCTTTTTCTTTCGGAGAACAATAACCCCGACGATCACCACAAGCACAGCCAGTACGCAGAGAACCGGGATGATGTAGCCGTACTCTTTGATAGCTTCCCCGATCACTTCGTAGTTACCGAACGCCAGTGAAAGCACACATGCGCTCACGATGAGGCACATTACCTCAAGAAGCGACGCGATCACAGTATCGGTATGGCTGATACCGTAGGTCGAAAAGAAAAGGTTGCGTTCAACGTACTGAAATACATTACCGGGGATGTACTTACCGAGATTGGCGCGGCAGTAAACAAGAACCGCTTCCTTAACGGGGACCTTACTTCCGTCCCTGCCCTTCCCGACATTGCGTGAGAACAGGAGTCCGAGAAAAAGTACAGTGAAGGTCTCCAAAAGAAGTGCCGCGATCATTAAAGAAACTGATGAAGTTGTGAATTCGAACTCAAGGGATGAAAGGTCAAGCTTGAAAAGTCGATAGCAAATAAAGCCTGCTGAAGCGATCATCAGGACTAACCCCAAAACTTGAAGCGCTTTGTTTTTCATTCGACCTTTCCAATCCTTAAAAGAACCATCTGCCAGGGAAGTGACTTTCTGTACGCCATTACCTCGAGACCCCCGGCTTTGCTTATAAGCGTTAAGAATCCCTTCTTGGAGTAATGGTTGATGTGCCCGGGGGTGTTGCCGAGATCCTTAAGGTACTTGAATCTGCACATGTTGAGGATCCTCCAGATCGGCTCGCGCGGAACCGAAAGGAAGATGTAGCAGGAGCCGATCCTTTTGAGCTCCTTAAGGGCTCTGACGGGGTCTTCGAGATGCTCGAGTACCTCGCTGCAGACTACGAGCGGTACCGAATCGTCCTCTTTCGCGATCTCATAGATGCTCCCGGTATAGAATTCGATACCCTTGTCCGAAAAGCTCTTCATGGCCTTGGCGACCACTTCGTCTTCGAGGTCGAACGCCTCTATAAAAGCCTTCGGAAAACTGTCTTTCACGAACGACGTAAAAACTCCCTCGCCGCACCCTGCTTCAAGGATCCTGACGGGATCCCCGTCTTTCCTGACCATGTCAAAAAGACCCGAAACATTGTCAAAGAATCCCTTCATGAGCTTCTTCTCGATGGGATTCTTTGAGTTGTACTTGTCGTAATGGTTTCCTGCTACGTTTTTCACTTTTGATTCTTCCATTTCAGACCCGGTCCTTCCGGCTACGCTGCGTCAGTCTTCCTTCAGTCTTCTGTCAGCCTGTCTCCTGTCGGCCTTTCTTCTGTCTTCCTGGCCGCGCTCAAGCTGACGTCTGTCATGCTGCCTTCTTTCGTACTGCCTTCTGTCCTGCTGTCTTCTCTCGTTCATTTCTTCTGACATGGTTTGCTCCTTTTCCCTTTCTGTGGTGGTACCTTTATCCGAGATACTGTCTACCTTGTAGTCAAGTCTACGGACGTGGTACTGAATGTCTTCTATTATCTTACGGTTCGCGGCGATAACATCACCGAGAAGACCGATAAGAACTGCCATAAAGCCCATAAGTCCAAGGATCGCGGTAAGGATGAGGGACTGAACGTGACCCGTGCCTTCACCGAGACACATGTACACGATGTACCTGATCCCGAGAGCAAGCGCTCCCAAAAGGAAGACCGCTCCCATCGCAAAGAAGAACTTAAGAGGCTTGTACATCATGAACGCCCTGATGATGGTCGCGGACGAACGCTTCACATAGGCCGGGATACTCTTGAAGAGCCTCGAAGGCCTGGTCTCCGGGTTCGTTCTGATCTTGACGTTCGCGATCGCCGTCCTGTTGTGGCCGGCCTGGATGATAGTCTCAAGTGTGTATGTGTAGTTGTTGATGACATTCATGTGCAGGGCCGCCTCGCGCGAGATAGCCCTGAATCCGCTCGGTGCGTCGGGCACGTCTGTTCCCGATGCGATCCTGACGGTGCGGCTTCCGATATGCTGCAGACGCTTCTTCATCTTGGAGAAGTGCTCGGTCTCATCAATGGGACGCTCGCCGATCACATAATCGGCTTTGCCCTCCACTATGGGAGCCACGATCTTAGCGATATCGTCGGCACAGTACTGGTTGTCCGCGTCGGTATTGACGATTATATCGGCTCCGGCACGAAGCGCAGCATCGATCCCGGCCATAAAGCCGAAAGCAAGTCCGCGGTTACGCCTGAAGTTGACGATGTAGTTGACGCCCCAGTCACGGGCCACCTGCACCGTGTTGTCCTTGCTGCCGTCGTTGATGATAAGGTACTCGACCTTGTCAACTCCGGGCACGGACTTCGGCAGAGCGTCAAGCGCGGATCTTAAGTTTTCTTCCTCGTTATAACACGGGATCTGAATTATAAGCTTCATATCGTTTCCTTGATTTTACTCTGATATCTCTGTCGCGACTAATCCAACCATTTCGGATTGCTTCTGTGTTGCTTTGCAAAACGCTTTTAACGCTTATGTTACAGCACTCTCACATCATGGCTTCGAGGTTCTTGCGGATAGCCTGAATGAACTCAAGGCTCTCGCATTTATGGATCTCGGTGAGCTTCGAGATGAGTGCAAGGTCACCTGTCATGTAACCTGACTCGATAGTCGAAACCGTTGCCTTCTCAAGCTTCTCGGCGAAGTCAACGAGTGCTGTATTGCCATCAAGCTCGCCTCTCTTCTTAAGCGCGCCCGTCCATGCAAAGATGGTTGCAACGGAGTTGGTCGAAGTCTGCTCTCCCTTAAGGTACTTGTAGTAATGTCTCTGAACTGTTCCGTGAGCTGCCTCAAACTCGTACTTGCCGTCGGGTGATACGAGCACGGAAGTCATCATACCGAGCGAACCGAACGCGGTAGCGAGAAGGTCGCTCATAACGTCTCCGTCGTAGTTCTTGCATGCCCAGATAAATCCGCCCTCGGACTTGATGACTCTGGCAACGACATCATCGATAAGTGTGTAGAAGTAAGTGATACCGAGCTCCTCGAAACGAGCCTTGTATTCCTTCTCGTAGATCTCAGCGAAGATGTCCTTGAAGTTGTGGTCGTACTTCTTGGAGATGGTGTCCTTGGCTGCGAACCAGAGGTCTTCCTTGCGATCGATCGCGAAGTTGAAGCAGCTTCTCGCGAAGCCGGCGATCGAAGCGTCGAGGTTGTGGATACCCTGGATGATACCGGGGCCGTCGAACTCGTGGATGAGCACGCGCTCTTCCGTGCCGTCCTCAGCAGTGAACACAAGCTCTGCCTTGCCCTTGCCGTTCACCTTCATCTCACTGGCCTTGTAGATGTCGCCGTACGCATGACGTGCGATCGTGATAGGCTTCTTCCAGTGAGGTACGTAAGGGTCGATTCCTTTAACGATTATGGGAGCACGGAAAACTGTTCCGTCAAGAATCGCACGGATAGTTCCGTTGGGGGATTTCCACATCTTCTTGAGGTTGTACTCCTCAACACGTGCAGCGTTGGGTGTGATGGTTGCGCACTTAACACCTACACCGTACTTCTTGATAGCCTCCGCACTGTCGACAGTGACCTGATCGTCTGTCTCGTCTCTGTGCTTGAGTCCGAGATCGTAATATTCTGTATTAAGGTCGATAAAAGGGATCAAAAGCTCATCCTTTATCATCTTCCAGAGAATCCTTGTCATCTCGTCGCCGTCCATCTCGACAAGCGGCACATTCATTTTGATCTTTTCCATATCTATACTCCTTATTCAATTATGTTCTGTGCGTAATCTTTCATTACCTGTTCGTAGAACTTTTTTCTGATATAGACTCTGTCTTTTGCGGTCCGAGGATATTCGGAACTGCCGCGGGATATCAGCTCTCTCATCTTAAAGCCCTCCGGGTACTCCTTCTTAGAGGCGATAACAGCATTTGCTGCGTCCGTCGAAAGGTCAGACCCTTCAGAGAAACATACATGATCGTAAAGTACAAACTGATAATGCTTTATGCTCTTAGCTCCGGGAGCGACATAAACAGGGCTGTCGGAAAGCGTCGGATCATCCGTTATAACCTGTGCCACGGGAGCGATCCAGTCCATAAGCTTTTCATCTCGCGAAAGACGTATCTTATCATAATCAACAAATGTGATGATAACAGAAACCACGGATAAAAACAATGCGGCAGCGTACAGAGTGTATACCTTTTTTGTGATCAACGAAAGAACAATGATTACGGTCAGGACCGCACCCGACAAAAGAGCGGCCCATGCAAAACTACCGGTCACTCCGGGAACAACAGCTGTTGTAATGCCTTCCGACTTGAGTTCTGCAAATGTACAAAGCGAAATAAAGTTACGGGTCACAGCACTCACACCTTCTATAAGCGGTGCTACTTTAAAAAGGAATAATATGCTGACGCCGGCAAAAATGACAGCACTTACAGCCTTTAATACGGTATAGATTTTTTCCTTCTTCTGCATGCACAGATAAAGACCCGCGAGAACACAAGGTCCGCATCCGCAGGCCGCATATCTTCCGTAAACAAGCCAGTCCGATCTTTGCTCTCCCGTTCCTTTAAGCAGGTCATAAACATAAGGGAAGAAGTAAATTATGCTCATAGCGAAGGTTCCGAGGAAAAGGATCACAGAAAAAGAGGTAAATACCATGACCGAATTTGAAGCTTCCGACCTTTTTCTTATAAACCTAATGACAACAACGGTTCCGATCACCACTCCGAGGATAACGAGACCATATGTCGAAACAATCATATTAAAAGCGGCTCCCAATGTCTCAGCGACAAACGCTTTAAATCCGTCTTTTGTAAAAATATTCGAAAGTGCACCGAAATCAAAGCTTTCGGTACTGGAGAAAGACGTTCCGTAATGTGAGTAGAGCGCTTCTTTAAAGAATGAAGCGATCGCATTGTCGATAAATAGCGCCGCTCCGAGTGTCAAAACAGAGGGAATGACCGCCACGATCCTCGTCTTCAGAATCAGACTTACTATGAGCACAGTCACGATGACTGCGAGAACCACCGCTATTCCTCTTGTATGTAACGAATATGATGCACAGGTCACAAGCGCCAGAAGTATCGAAAGGATAACTTTTTTTCTCCTGAAGCGCTTCTTTTCTTCACCTGCCGCACCTGAGACTGAAATCTTAACGAGCGTAAGGATAATGAGTGCGATGAGCCAGGGCGTGAATATAAGCATTGCATCGGCTCTGGCGTAAAGCGTATAGAGCGCTGTTACAGGCAGACAGAACGTAATGAGCGACATCACCCATGACGAGCTCCTGCGCACTCCGAAATGCTTTTTAAGGATCACGAACGCGATCACCGGGATAAAAGAACACACCACCGCATTGAATGCGAGCATAGACCTGTAAAGAACGTACGGATCTTTGATGAGCACCACCAGAGGATAATAAACCATTCCTCCTCCGTACTTAAAATAATATCCGCCCATCGCATGAAGCGTCTCGCTCCAGTCGTAACCCGCAAGATACATTGGGCTGGCGACCGTAGCGACTTCGTCGATGACGGGCGGAATGTTGAGGCGCAAGGCCATGATGAGGAGGAACGTGAGTGAAAAAATGTACAAAGAAGCACACGCGATGAAGTCGGCATGGTTCTTGTACATTTGCTTGATCATATGATACTCCCCAATCTCTGTCGTATATTCTAAACTTAAATGATATTATATTTCTCTTACGGCGTAGGGCTGTAGTCCGAAAAATACTTTCGGCGCACGCTTTCGCTATGGATCGGGTACCCCTTACGCTACTAAACTCACGCTGCGACTGTGTCTTGCGTTCGTTAAGTAGCGAGACCCGATACATGCCCGGAAGTGTTTCACGGACACTCCCTTCGCCTGTCTACTTTGTAACATTTACAATATAGCTCTACGAAATACCGTTAGAGAATATATAATAAATTGACCTTTTTACACTGGGATCAATGACCTAACATGTCGTATCCCGGATAGGTGAGAGTGCGCCGTCAAATACTTCCCGGACAATAAAGGGTCTCGTTGCTTAATGAGTACGAGCATAAAGCGAAGTACGAATTTAGCAACGCGAGGGCACCCGATATTAGCGGGAGCGTGTCGCGGGAAGTATTTCGACGAGGCAGCTCTCACCGTATGTGGAAAATAAATATCACGATTGTATTACTGTAACTTTAATGATTCTTATAGTGATTTATGAGGCATCCGTCCACAAGTATCTGCCTCTCTTCGTCCGTAAGCTCACCCAGCGTAAGTTCGATCTCTTTGAGCGAATCGCCCACGATATATCCCTTGATCACGTCAGCCTTCTCTTCGACAGCCTTCCTGACTCCGGGTACATAAACGTAATCGCCCTTCTGAACATCATGTCCCTTGTAAATGAAGGGAAGCATACCCCAGTTAATGAGGTTGCTGCGGTATCTCTTTGTAGCGTACTCGGATGCGAGGTTTGCCCATGCACCGAGAACCTTCTGGCAGGAAGCAGCCTGCTCACGTGCTGAACCGTCGCCGGGCTTAAGTGCGTAGATAGTGCTTCCTACGGAAAGCTTCTTTTCATCTGCACCGAACTTATTCTTAATGATCTCAAAGATCTTGTCGTACTCGGCAGTGATGTCCTTTGAATCCTTAAGAAGCTCGAGACCTCTCCTTCTTCTCTCGACATCTCTGACGGACTTGGCCTCACCCACATACTCGGGGTCCTTTCTCGAGAGGGTGAACTCAGCAAGTCCCAGAGGGTTAGATCTGTATGATGATGTTTCACCCGAAGGGATAAGCTCATCGGTCGTGGTAACGGGGTCGTTTATGACGCTGACACACTTAACGAGGAGGTCCTCTCCGAGGCCTTCCATCTCGGGCCAGTCCTTGATGTTGGGACCGAATCTGATCTCTTTCTCGGGATCGGGCTTGCCGGAGCAGTCAAGCACTCTCTTCTCGTAGATGGACTTGTCGAAGAAGTACTTGGGTGTGCTGAAGTCGATTCCTTCGAGCTCGTCCGCACCTGTAAGGAAGCCCTTGTTGACTGCGGTTGCGGCGATCGACCTTGCATCCATAAGCGCTACGGAAGCGATCTGACCGTTTCCGATCTTCGAACCTTCGCGGTTCGGGAAGTTACGTGTCGAATGTCTGATCGAGAACGAGTTGTTCGCAGGTGTGTCACCCGCACCGAAGCAGGGACCGCAGAATGCCGTCTTGATGACAGCGCCGGCTGCGATAAGGTCTGCTGCAGCTCCGTTCTTGACGAGTTCCATGTATATGGGCATCGAGGCAGGATATACCGAGAGCGAGAACAGTCCGTTTCCTGTGTCGGCTCCCTTGAGGATCGAAGCGGCACTCATGATGTTCTCGAATCCGCCACCCGCACAGCCTGCGATAACGCCCTGCTCAACGTAGAGCTTGCCGTCCATGACTTTGTCTGTGAGTGTGAACTTGCACTTGTCGCCGAAGCTTACCTTTGCTCTCTCCTCGCACTCATGGAGATAATCCGAAAGGTTCGCCTTAACATCAGCGATGGGATAAGCCTTGCTCGGATGGAAAGGCATCGCGATCATGGGCTTGATCTTCGAAAGGTCAACCTTGATAAGGCTGTCGTAGTATGTAACCTTGCCGGGCTTAAGCTCTTTGTAAACATCCTCACGTCCGTGAATACCGAGCCACTCACGTGTCTTCTCATCGGTCTCCCAGATTGAGGAGAGACATGTAGTCTCGGTCGTCATAACATCGACACCGATACGGAAGTCAACCGAAAGGTTAGCCACACCGGGTCCTACGAACTCGAGGATCTTGTTCTTAACGAAACCGCTGTCGAACGTAGCCGCAACAAGAGCGAGTGCCACATCGTGAGGTCCTACTCCGTAAGAAACGTCACCGTCAAGGTAAACGCAGACAACCTCAGGACGCTTGATATCGTAAGTACGGTTAAGGAGCTGCTTTGCAAGCTCGCCGCCGCCCTCGCCGATAGCGATCGTACCGAGAGCACCGTAACGTGTATGGCTGTCAGATCCGAGGATCATCCTTCCGCAGCCTGCGAGCATCTCGCGCGCGAACTGATGGATAACAGCCTGATGAGGGGGAACATAGATCCCGCCGTACTTGGCAGCACATGAAAGACCGAAGAAATGATCGTCCTCGTTAATGGTTCCGCCTACTGCGCAAAGACTGTTATGGCAGTTGGTGAGCACGTAAGGGATGGGGAAGCTCTTGAGTCCGCTTGCTCTTGCGGTCTGAATGATGCCGACATATGTGATGTCGTGCGAAGTGATCATGTCAAACTTGATCTTAAGGTTCCTGTCATCACCCTCACGGTTATGTGCATCGAGGATCCCGGCTGCGATGGTGTTCTTCGAAGCGGCTTCCTTGTCCGCAACGCTTATGCCGGCAGCACTTACTGCAGCATCATCGGCAGCGTCGATGATCTCTCTGCCGTTCACGAGATAGATTCCGTTGTTAAAAAGTTCCATTGTTCCTCCTAGTGTATATATCAGTAATCTTTATGATTCTTCCTGTACTTACGTATGTACGCAAATGTCTTGTCCTCACCCAACACACTCAGCATCTTGAGGAGCTTTTCAAGGAAAGCTTCGGTCTCGGGATGGATGAACCTGTGCGGTTTTCTCATCATGAAGTATCCGATGGGATCCTTGTCAGTATACTTTTCTTTGTTGTAGGTCTTGCTGGCCGCAACTCTGTCGCAGAACATCTCGAGCACGTAGTTGAGCGGCATCTTGACCGGTCTCACACATCTGTCCTTAAGGTTGTAGTCGGTCCAGTACTCGAAGTGATGACGATTGCGCCCCTTGTGATGCATCCATGCCATGGAGTAACCATAGGCTTCTCTCTCGCCTTCGTTGGGGCTTTTGTCACCTTTGAAATACTTGACTCCGTAGTAGAATTCGCGCGGTGAGAACTTGGACATGTCGTGGAGGAGTCCCCGCAGGGGCATTCCGATCCTTGCGCAGTGGATAAAAACAAGACGTTTATGCTTGAGAATGGTGAAAAGATGGCCTTTAAAACAGGCGGGATCGAAGTCAAGCTTCTGAGCCGCCTTATCCAAGATACGGCAAACCGATTTCTTCGCCGTCTTTCCGAGCTTTTCGGATTTAAATGATTCAAATCTAACTGCCATTTCAAACACCTCGGTTCTTGATTATAATTCATTTTATTCTGATTTTCAAGGAACAATGAAAGCTGAACACAGCACCCCGAAAACATGCGAACGGGACCGCCTGCTGTGCAGACTTGCGCACGTCTGCACACGGTACGGTCCCGTCAACAAAGAAAGTGAGGTATGAGTAATGATCAGATCTTAAACCTTGAAACAAGATCACGAAGCCTTACAGCATCCGAAAGGTTGTTCTCGATCATCGAACTTGTACGTGTGGTCGAAGAAACCATGTCGTTTGTCTTCTCCGAAATATCGGAGATGCCCTGTGTTGCTTCCGCGATCGTTGTGTTGATTCCGTTGATAGCAATAACGATATCCTTGATACCTTCCGAAAGCTCGTTACTCGATTTGGAGATGGTCGACATACTCTGATCGAAGCTTGAAGCGTCGTCTGAGTACTTTGCACCAACTTCCGAGAAATCCTGGTAGTCGTTTGAAACTGTTTCCTCAAGGAACTTGAGGGTTGTATTGAGACACTCTGTCATATTGACAACTGCCTGCTGTACTTCCGTAACGATAGCTGTGATGTTGTTAACAGCCTCGGTAGACTGTGAAGCGAGGTTACCGATCTCACCGGCAACAACCGCGAATCCACGTCCCTGCTCTCCCGCACGCGCTGCCTCGATAGAAGCATTGAGTGAAAGGAGACCTGTCTGGGCTGCGATAGCCTTGATGGCTGCGGTGAGCTCCTGGATCTTCTCAACAGCCTTGCTCTTAGCGATTGCTGCATTGGTCTGATCCTTAACGTTGTCGAGCATCTTCTGGGTTCTGTCGATAGCCTGTGAAGAAGAAGCCTTAAGCGAAACCGCTCTGTCCATGATCTCCTGAGCAAGCTTGCTGCCCTGACCCGTAAGATCAGCGATATCATCGATCTTCTCTTTGATATGAGCGATGTTGTTATCAATAGTCTCGGTGGTAGCGGATGTCTCCTGCATGCTTGCTGCGAGCTGCTCTGTGGTAGCCGAGTTGTCACTGCTCTGCTCGGAGATAACTGAGGAGATGTCACGAACATCCTGAGCGTTGTCATGAAGTGTGGTAGCGATCTCGTTGATCGTAGTGATGATATCAACAAAAGCGGCTCTTACGTTAACGACTGCACCGGCTATCTTGCCGACCTCGTCAGAACGTGTAGCAAGCTTTCGAGCAATGGGATCATCGGTAAGATCAAGCTCTGAGATCTTGTTCGTGCTCTGAACAAGGAGTTTGAAAGGTCTTACAATGACGAAAGCAACGAATACCGAAATGATGATGAGCACTGCACCGATGATGAATCCGAACAGCATGCTCGTATTCCTGAAGGAAGCGATCGAGCCGTCAAGCTCAGACTGATCCATGGTCAGAACCAGGATGGAATCGTCTGAAAGAATAACATAAGAAGCAAACTTCCATGCATCCTTAAAGATGTAGGTAACGCACTCGGGAGCGGGACGCTTGCCCTGTGCAAGTCCTGCAACGAGGTTCTTGACACATTCGTTAGAAACAGGATTACCAACCTTTTCTTTTGTGGGATGGTACATCACGGTGCCTTCTTTGTCAACAATGTAGGCATAAGACGACTCATAACCCGAAACCTTAACTTTGGCAAGGATCTTATTGTAATCATCATAAGTAAGGGCTCCCTTGGAAATCTCCTTCTCAAGGAAATCACCATACGCTATAACCTCATCGAGCATATGATCAGAGATGTTGTCATTGATCGTGTCTGCAGCCTTTCTGACCGAGATGATCGTCAGAACAGATGTCATAACGATAAGAGTCACAATAACGAACAAAAGAATCTTGGTGATAAGACCCAGTGAGAATGATTTGGTCTTTGCTTTTTTACCCATAACTTCCTCCTAAAATACGATGGTGTACACTATAGTCACACCTTCTTTATTAATAATATAAATAGTTTATCACATTCAAATAATTCTGTAAACAAATACTTAACAAAAATTGAATTTTTTTATTCAAGAAAATAAAAATGTAACGAAATAATGTATTCAGTTACACATTTTTGCAGTTATTCTTTACAACTTGCGTGTTCATGAATCATCTTCTCATGATCGTCTTCGGGGTAACGATGATATCAACGGGCACATCATGGCTCAAGACACCGATATCCTCCTCGACGATCTGAAAATCATAACCGAGGGCCATAAGCGTGAAGCTCACACCCTCATGCTCGTTGAGATATCTGTCGTAGAAGCCTCCGCCGTAACCGATGCGGTTAAAAGACCTGTCGTAGGCGAGCCCCGGCATGATCATGAGCACTTCGTCATCGCGAGCCACTTCACCCTCGAATGGCTCAAGGATGCCCTTAAATCCCGGCATCACGCTGTCGAGGCTGTCGATATAGATGAACTCCATGTGCTCTCCGATACAGAGCGGAACGGCGACCTTTTTGCCATCCTTCCATGCCCTCTTCATGATCGCGTGGGTCGAGATCTCCTTCTCCGTCTCGAAGTAAATGTAGATCGCAGTGGCGTTTTGGTACTCGTCACTCTCGAAGACCCTGTCAATAACAGCACGGGAGCAGCGCATCACATCAAGCTGAGTGAGGCTGCTCCTGAGTGCCATGATTCTTTTTCTGATGGTCTTCTTATTATCCATTTCACACACATCCGCTCAAACCTTGGGAGTCTTGAGTTCTTCGGTAATAACGCTTATAACCTCGCCCGCGAGTTTGCTGCCCTTGTCACATGTTTCCTCAGCGAATCTCACAAGCTCTTCCGCTTTGGTGCGGTCCTTCATGTACCTTGCGTTGATGTAGACATTGAGTGCCGCAGCCTTCATGGCGGCTTCGAGAAGGATGAGTCCGGCGCACGCGTCGCTTATAACGACCTTGCTTCCGTCCGTTCCGGCAACGGCAGCAGCCTCGATACCTTCAAGGCAGGACTTCATAACTGCCATCGGTACGTCACATGCCGCAAGATACTCTTTCTGAAGTACTTCGTCCTTGTGTGCTGCTTCCTCAGGAGTTCCCGAAGGAAGTGAGAAAGCCTCAGCAAGAGGAAGGAACGCTTTCGCATCCCTGTCGATGCCTTCGAAGAGAAGGCTCGCGTTCTCTCTGAGCTTGGCATCCGCTTCTCTCAGAGCCGGCTCTTTGTCGGCGTACTTTTTCTTACCGAACGTAAGGGCACATGTCATGGAAGCAAGTGATGCACCGAGTGCACCGGTGAGTGCGCTCGCACCGCCGCCGCCCGGAACAGGATCCTTGCCTGCGAGAGCCTCCAAAAAATCCTTTATTCCGAAATTATCCGAGAGATCCATATCTACTCCTGTCTGCCTGCTCTGATCAGAAAAGTCCCGTGATGACTCCGTTAGCATCGATATCGATCTTCTCAGCCGCGGGAACCTTGGGAAGTCCGGGCATCGTCATGATATCGCCTGTAAGTGCTACGATGAAGCCTGCACCTGCGCTGACCTTAAGGTTCCTGACCGTGATGTCGAAGCCCTTGGGAGCACCCTTCTTGGTCTGATCGTCAGAGAAGCTGTACTGTGTCTTGGCAACGCAGACAGGGAGCTTGTCGAATCCGTTCTCTGCGAGAGCCTTGAGGTCCTTCTTGGCGGGACCTGTGAAGATTACGCCGTCAGCGTGATAAACCTTGGTGGCGATGAGACGGAGCTTCTCCTCGATGGGAAGTGTCTCGTCATAGGAAAATGTGAACTTGTCGCTTCCGTCCTCTTCTTCGCAGAGTCTGACAACCTCGTCAGCGAGTTCAACGGCACCCTTGCCGCCTTCTGCCCAGCATCTGGAGATGCATGACTTAACGCCTGCTTCAAGGACTGTATCACGAACAACTCTGAGTTCTTCTTCGGTGTCGGTCGGGAACGCGTTTACAGCCACAACAACGGGGAGTCCGTAGACTTCCTTCATGTTGGAGATGTGCTGCATGAGGTTGGGCATTCCGGCCTTGAGAGCCTCGATGTTCTCCTTTGAGAGGTCTTCCTTGACAACTCCGCCGTGACTCTTAAGTGCTCTGACAGTTGCAACGAGTACAACTGCAGAAGGCTTGAGTCCCGCAGCACGACATTTGATGTCGAAGAACTTCTCGGCACCGAGATCCGCACCGAAGCCTGCCTCGGTAACAACATAATCACCGAGTGCAAGAGCCATCTTGGTAGCCATAACGGAATTACAGCCGTGTGCGATGTTTGCAAAAGGTCCGCCGTGAACAAAAGCGGGTGTATGTTCAAGTGTCTGTACAAGGTTGGGATTGATGGCATCCTTGAGAAGTGCCGTCATGGCGCCCTGAGCCTTAAGGTCTCCCGCGGTAACGGGCTTACCCTCGGTGTTGTAGCCGACAACGATACGGCTGATACGTGCCTTAAGATCCGAGAGATCGTTCGAAAGGCAAAGGATAGCCATGATCTCGGAAGCAACCGTGATGTCGTAGCCGTCCTCACGGGGCACACCGTTCGTGCGTCCGCCGAGACCGTCGACCACGTTACGGAGCTGTCTGTCGTTCATGTCGACACATCTTCTCCATGTGATGCGTCTTGTATCGATATTGAGGGCATTGCCCTGATAGATATGGTTGTCAAGCATAGCAGCAAGGAGATTGTTGGCTGCGCCGATCGCATGCATATCTCCCGTGAAATGAAGGTTGATATCCTCCATGGGAACTACCTGTGCGTATCCGCCGCCTGCAGCACCGCCCTTGATACCGAAGACAGGTCCGAGTGAGGGCTCTCTGAGGGCAACAACAACCTTGCGGCCCGTGAGCTTCATTGCATCGGCGAGTCCTACCGTAGTGGTGGTCTTGCCTTCACCTGCAGGTGTGGGTGTGATAGCGGTCACAAGGATAAGCTTGCCCTGCTTGCCGCTTCTGTCGGCGATGAGTTTAGGGTCAACCTTGGCTTTGTAACGGCCGTAGCTTTCAAGATACTTATCGTCGATCCCGAGTCCCGCAGCGATCTCGCTGATAGGCTTCATCTCATTTTCCTGAGCAATCTCAATGTCTGTCTTGTACATATCAATCTCCTCTTATATTTCGATTATTATACACAGTTATTCTTTTTGATCATCTGTCACACTTGTTCTTTTCCAAACTCTTAACCCATATTTATAATGTATGGTCGCGATTACCCGGATTGGATTTTTATTACATTATGGCAGAGACTTCCACTCTATTTTTTTCTCTCTCATAAGCTTTCTTACATCGCCGCTCAGGTAGAGCGAACCAGCGCAGCACACAACATCGTTGAGTCCGGAACGAGAGAATGCTTCTTCGATCGCCTTCTGAACACTTTCGCATGCGGCAGCCTCTGTGCCCCTCTTTCTGGCTCCCTCGGCGAGCACCTCGGGGTCTTCTCCTCTCGGATCGACCTTGACCGCATAGACGTGATCCGCATTCTCGCAGAGTATGTCGAGCATACCCTCAACGTCCTTGTCACTGTTAATGGCAGTGATGTACGTGATCTTCTTCTTGAGGAAAAGCTTGCGGAGTGAATCGACAAGCGCTCTCATACCGTGAGGATTGTGAGCTCCGTCGACGATAAGATATGGATTGCGCTTCATGATCTCAAAACGTGCGCTCCACGAAACGTTCCTGAGCCCCTCGATAACAGCGTACTCATCGATAGCAAGCTTGCCGGTGACCATTATAAGCCTCAGAACTGCAAGAGAAAGCGCGATATTGGAAATCTGGTATTCTCCGCAGAGCGAAACCGTAACAGGCTCGCTGAGCGCACTCGTCATGATCCTGATACCCGAAAGATCGGACGAAACGACCCTGACGTCGCTCGTCCTGGCAAAGATACAGGGTGAATCTATAAACATGCATATGGTCTTGATGACGTTCATAACCTCCGGAGCCTGCTCGATGCAGACGCAGGGGATACCTTTCTTGACGATGCCGGCCTTCGTGAGAGCGATCTTCTCGATGGTCTCACCGAGTTCGGCCGTATGATCGAGGCCGATGTTCGTAATAACGCTCATGATGGGCTCGGTCACAACGTTCGTGCTGTCAAACTCTCCGCCCATACCTGTCTCAAGGATAACAACATCACAGTCTGACTTGGAGAAGTGAAGGAAAGCCATCGCAGTGAGCTTTTCGAACACGGTAGGAGCATCCTCCATCTTGGAGGCTGCCTCTTCAATGCGTGCAGCATAAGCGGTGAAGTCCTCATCGCTGATGTCCTGCCCGTTGATACGGATCCTCTCGTTGTACTTTTCAAGGTGGGGTGATGTGTAAAGACCGCAGGTAAGCCCGGCACTCCTGCAAACGCTGTCAAGGATAGCGGCTGTGGAGCCCTTGCCGTTCGTACCGGCGATATGAATGCATGAAAGCCCGTCCTGAGGGTTGCCGAGAAGCCTGCAAAGAATCCTGATCCTTTCAAGCCCCTTCTTCTTGTCCTTCCACGAAGTCCCTGTGATATAGGCAAGCGCCTCGTCGTAATTGTTAATCATAGTACCCTTCTCTCAATGTAACTTAAACTAAACCCGACCCAAACTTACGCCCCGTAAGAATATGATCCGACGGATCATTTCTGCTTTAACGTTACTATTATACTCTTAAGCTTCTTAGTTTAGAAGAAGATTTTGATACTTAAGAGCAAATTCTTGAATATAAGCAGGATTACGGCTTTATCTCATCTCATATTGCTCAAAAAAAGAAGCCGCAAAGAATTGCAGCTTCTCTCAGCACACGGTTCGATCCGCGTGAATTCCCTTGTTAATCTGATGATTATTCACAAGTGTCTGTGATATCTTAAGATCAAAGAGTATTAACAGCCTTCTGTAAACCGGAAACCTTACGTGCACAGGTATTCTTGTGGAATACTCCCTTAGCACCTGCCTTATCGATGTAAGCAGCGGTCTCTTTGAAGTTAGCAATTGCGGTCTCCTTGTCGCCGGCAGCCACGGCAGCAAGAACCTTCTTCTGAAGGGTCTTAACCTTGCTCTTGATCATCTTATTTCTTAAAGTCTTGGTCTTGATGACTTTGATTCTCTTCTTAGCAGATTTGATGTTTGCCAATTCAGTTCACCTCCGTATCTGATTATTTTATTCATTCTTTTTGATGACGAATGCACGGTAAATCCGGACACGGACGTATTACCGCACACAAACATAATAATATTAGTCAGTGTTGCCTTATTTGTCAATACCAAATTATTTATTTGTGTGGATTTTACCCATGGGTCCACCCATTATAGGTATCTGCAATTTACTCGTCATCCGAAAGCTTCAGCACCGCCATGAACGCCTTCTGAGGGATCTCGACATTACCAAAGGTCCTCATGCGCTTCTTTCCTTCCTTCTGCTTCTCGAGGAGCTTCTTCTTACGGGTGATATCACCGCCGTAACACTTGGCGAGCACGTCCTTACGCATTGCCTTGACCGTCTCGCGTGCGATGATCTTGCTTCCGATCGTTGCCTGGATCGGGATCTCAAAGAGCTGACGAGGGATCTCATCCTTAAGCTTTTCGCACATCTTACGTGCGCGCTCATAAGCGTTATCCGCATGAATGATGAACGAAAGTGCGTCGACTTCCTCTCGGTTGATGAGGATATCGAGCTTCACGAGCTTCGAAGGAACGTAACCCTTGAGCTCGTAATCGAATGACGCATATCCCTTCGAGCGTGACTTCAGCGCATCGAAGAAGTCGTAAATGATCTCGTTGAGAGGTAGCTCATACTTGATGAGCGCTCTGTTCGACTCGATGTACTCGATGCTCTTGTAGACGCCGCGCCTGTCCTGACAGAGTGTCATGATCTGGCCGACGAACTCCTTGGTAACGATTATGTCGGCGTTGACGAACGGTTCCTCCATGTGCTCGATCTCCGAAGGGTCGGGCATGTTGGCGGGGTTCGTGATGGTGACCATCTCGCCGTTTGTCTTGAATATCTTGTAGATAACGCTGGGTGCGGTCGTGACAAGATCAAGTCCGTACTCACGCTCTAGTCTCTCCTCGATGATCTCGAGGTGGAGGAGTCCGAGGAAACCGCATCTGAAACCGAAACCGAGAGCAATGGAAGTCTCGGGCTCGTACATAAGCGATGCATCGTTGAGCTGGAGCTTCTCGAGTGCGTCCCTGAGGTCCTGGTACTTCGAACCGTCGGCCGGGTACATACCGCAGTAAACCATCGGGAGCACTTTCTTGTAGCCGGGCAGCGCCTCAGCTGCGGGGCGGAGCGCCTCTGTAACGGTGTCACCCACGCGTGTGTCGCTCACGTTCTTAAGGCTCGCCGTGATGTAACCAACACTTCCGGCGGAGAGCTCGTCGCACGGTATAAACGTTCCGGGTCCGAAGATGCCGACTTCAACAACCTCGGCCTCGGCTCCGGTAGCCATCATCCTGATCCTCGTGCCCTTGCGGACCGTGCCGTCCATGACGCGCATGAACACGATAACGCCTCTGTACGAATCGTAAAGCGAATCAAAGATGAGCGCCTTGAGTGGTGCGGTTTCGTCGCCCTTCGGAGCGGGGATCTTGTGAACGATCGCTTCAAGTACGTCTTCAATGTTTATGCCGTTCTTGGCGGAGATCCTCGGCGCATCCTGCGCTTCGATGCCGATAACGTCTTCTATCTCTTCGACTACTTCATCGGGGCGTGCGCTCGGAAGGTCGATCTTGTTGATAACGGGGACGATCTCAAGGTCATGGTCGATGGCGAGGTACACATTCGCTAGCGTCTGAGCCTCGATACCCTGTGCCGCGTCAACAACAAGTACCGCTCCCTCGCATGCCGCGAGCGAGCGTGATACTTCGTAGTTAAAATCAACGTGACCGGGGGTGTCGATGAGGTTGAGGATGTACTCGTTGCCATCCTTGGCCTTGTAGACGGTCCTAATGGTCTGAGCCTTGATCGTGATACCGCGCTCGCGCTCAAGATCCATGTTGTCGAGCACCTGCTCCTGCATCTCACGCTGTGTGAGAAGGCCGGTGAGCTCGATGATCCTGTCGGCAAGCGTCGATTTGCCGTGATCGATGTGGGCTATTATGCAGAAATTTCTGATTTTCGATCTGTCCATTTAAACCCTTTCAAAAATAGATCAACCTGCAAAAGTCCGGACGTCAGGCATTGGCCTGTCTTTCCGGGCTTTTCAGGCGTCTTGATATATCATCATGCTTCGCCAAGGACGAATTCTTTCTCAAGTTTGGTAGCTGTTGCGTCGAGGATGTGGCTGTCGTAGAGCTCGATGAGACCCTCGTCAACCGCCTTCGCGATCGAAGGATCGAGAGGAAGCTTCTCAAGTACTTCAAGTCCGTACTTGGCAGCCATCTCGTCAACGTGGCTCTCGCCGAAGACAGAGATCTTCTTGCCGCAGTCGGGGCACTCGATGTAGCTGTAGTTCTCAACGATTCCGAGGATCGGGATCTTCATCTGCTCAGCCATGTTGACTGCCTTGCCGACAACCATGCTGACAAGCTCCTGAGGGCTCGTAACAATGATTATGCCGTCAACCGGAAGTGACTGGAACACCGTAAGAGGCACGTCCCCCGTTCCGGGAGGCATATCGACAAAGAGGAAGTCGATATCCGACCAAACAACGTCTGTATAGAACTGCTTTACTACGCCTGCGATAACGGGTCCTCTCCAGATAACGGGAGCATCCGGATTCTCAAGCATCATGTTTACGGAGATTACCTGGATGCCGTCCTTGGTCTCGCAGGGCATGATCCCAAACTCCGAACCGAAGAGCTTGCCCTTAAGTCCGAAAGCCGCAGGGATCGAAGGTCCCGTAACGTCAGCATCAAGGATACCTACATTGTATCCCTTTCTCTTCATCTGAACGGCGAGGAACGAGGAAACAAGTGACTTTCCTACTCCGCCCTTTCCGCTCACGATACCGATGATCTTTTTGATATTGCTGTGCTCGTTGGGTGTAGCGCGGAAGCTCTCAAAGCCGCCCTCTTCTCTTGAAGAGCAAGCCTCACCGCAGCTGCTGCAGTCATGTGTACATTCGCTCATGTGTTTTCTCCTTTTTCACGTTTCCTTTCACGTGTTTATTACTCCCAAATGTTTAACTCGAATCGACGCTTAGATATTGTCTGAGTAATCTTTAGCATCCGCTCTCGGAAGTCCCGTCACACCTGTGCGGACCATCTCAATGATAGTATAATCTACCAAAAGCTTGAGGAATGAGTCAAGCTTATCCTGATTGCCGGTGAGCTCCATCATGATGGAATCGTTGGAAACGTCGACAACCTTGGCATGGAAGATCTCGGCGATCGTCATGATGGCACCGCGCTTCTTCTGGTCTGCTGCAACCTTGATGAGCATAAGCTCGCGGCAGACTGCCTCGCGACTCCTCAGAGTCGTGATACCGATAACATCCTCAAGCTTTTCGAGCTGATTCTGGATCTGGGTGAGGATCTGCTCGTCACCGTCCGCAACGACAGTCATCCTGGACTGCTTGGGATCCTGAGTCTCGGCAACCGTAAGGCTGACGATGTTGTAGCCTCGTCTGCTGAAAAGGCCGGAAACGCGGCTTAAAACGCCCGAGGTGTTCTCTACAAGGATCGACATGACTCTGCGCATATAGACCTCCTTCTGCTATCAAACACTATATTGCATGATAACTCTACGTCTTTTTCTACAATACTGTGATTTCATGTCTCATCTGAGAAGTATTTAGTCTCATTTGAGAAATATCAATTTTCTTCTGATAAGTATCGAATCTCATCTGAGAAGTATCCTCGCTGCCACGCATGCTTTCCCAAAAACGCGCAGAGCGCTTTATTGTTTTTGGGAAAGTATGCGGCGCGCTCGGATATTTCATTAACCAAAGATTTATTGCTAAGTCTTAAACTATAGTACAAAATAATCATTTTTTTGGATAATGCAGTATTTATCAAATTGATTACTTCTTCATGAGTTTTACCATAACGGCCTTCTGTGCATGGAGTCTGTTCTCAGCCTCTTCGAAGATCTCCTTGGCGTGAGCTTCGAATACCTCGTCCGTGATTTCTTCTCCGCGGTGTGCAGGGAGGCAGTGAAGGATCATGCTGTCCTTGGCAGTTACGGACATGAGCTTATCATCGACGCAGAAGTCTTTGAATACCTTGGCACGCTCAAGAGCTTCGCCTTCCTGGCCCATGGAAGCCCAAACGTCGGTATAGATAACGTCAGCGTCCTTGGCTGCTTCGAAGATATCGTTCGTGATAGTGAGGTCACCCTTCTGCTTTGCCCACTCGCAAAGTGCAGCGTCGGGGCGGTAGGTGTCGGGACATCCGATAGCAACCTTCATGCCGGTGAGAACACCGCCGGCGATTAGTGAGTTCGCCATGTTGTTGCCGTCGCCGATAAATGCAAGCTTGAGACCCTTAAGGCTCTTCTTGAACTCCCTGATGGTCATGAGGTCTGCAAGAACCTGGCAGGGATGGCAGTAGTCCGTGAGTCCATTGATGATGGGGATCGAACCGTATGAAGCAAGCTCCTCAACATCCTTCTGATCAAATGTACGGATCATGATACCGTCAACGTAGCGGGAAAGAACTCTCGCTGTATCGCGAACGGGCTCACCACGTCCAAGCTGGATATCATCCTTCGAAAGGAAGAGCGCCGATCCGCCGAGCTGGTACATACCAACCTCGAAGGAAACACGTGTACGTGTCGAAGACTTTGTAAAGATCATTCCGAGAGTCTGTCCCTTAAGGTGCTGATGAGGGATCTTGTGCTTGTTCTCGTACTTGAGCTGATCCGCAAGGTTGAGTATTTCGGTGATCTCCTCGGGTGAGAGATCCTGTAATTTGAGTAAGTGCTTCATGTTCTAATCCTCCTCATGATTATTTATAATAGCCCCAATTGTTTCTAATACTGTTTTTTACTCTCTGTCCGATTGTCTTTGTTTTAAAGATCGATTCTTAATCCTTAAATCGAACTATTTATCTAAAACAAAGTTTTCCCTCCTGCAGAGGTATAGATCAAAACTCATTTGATTTCTGAATTAAGCTATAATCGTAATTCTTTTATAGGCCGACGTTATTTAACTCATCATTACTGATGGATAAAATATTTACTCTTTTGTTTGAGTATTGTCTTTATTTAATACTTTGTTTTCGGTAATTACTTATTTGCCGCGGTGCATTCCTTGATTGCTTCTATAAGTATATCGAGTCCCTTCTCAAGTACCGGGATAGGAATGTTAAGTGCGGGTAAAAGTCTTACCTTAGTCTTGGCAGTGAGCGGGATGCAGCCCTTTTCTATCGCTTTGTTCACAACGTCAGCCGCTGTCGCTCCCTTAACGCTCACACCGAGCATGAGTCCGAGTCCGGTAACCGATTCAACCTCGGGAACTGCCTCAAGCTTCTTCCTGATGAGCTCGGACCTCTCGGTCACTCCCTTTAAGAGCTCGTCATCGATCCTCGAGAGGATTGAAAGAGCGCCTGCCGCACAGATCGGGTTGCCACCGAATGTCGAACCGTGATCGCCCTTGCCGAGAACGTCCTGTGTCTTCTCTCCCATGACGCATGCGCCGAAAGGAAGTCCGCCCGCAAGGCCCTTGGCTGTGGTGAAGACATCGGGCTTGATGCCGTAATTCTCGAAGGCGTAAAGCTTGCCTGTACGTCCGTTACCTGTCTGAACCTCGTCCACGATGAGGATGATGTCATTCTCTTTGCAGAGACGTGCGATCTCGTCCACATAAGCGTTATCAAGCGGGATAACACCGCCCTCGCCCTGTACAAGCTCGATCATTATACCACAAACACCGCCCTCTTTGACAAGTGCATTGATCTCATCCTTGTCTCCGGCGTGAGCGAACTTGAAGCCGCCCGTGAAGGGACCGAAATGCTTATGGAACACATCCTGACCTGTTGCCGACAGAGTCGTGATCGTCCTGCCGTGGAAACTGTTGACGAGCGTGATGATCGTCGAACGACCCTCACCGTACTTGTCGCTGCTGTACTTCCTTGCAACCTTAATGGCGCACTCGTTGGCTTCTGCACCCGAGTTGGCGAAGAATACCTTCTTCATGCCGGTGCGGTCGCAGAGCATCTTGGCGAGCTTGGCCTGAGGGCTGCTGTAGTAGAGGTTCGAGGTATGAGAAACCTTGTCGAGCTGGTCGATCACGGCGTTCTTCCACTCATCGTCGCAAATACCGAACGAATTCACCGCGATACCCGAACCGAGATCGATGTACTCCCGGCCGTTATCGTCGTAGCAAAGCGAGCCCTTACCTTTATTGATAAGCACGTTAAACCTTCCGTAGGTATGTGCTATATAATCATTGTCCAAAACTTTTATATTATCCATAACAATTTCCTCCTAAAAAGCGATAAAACACACTTTCGATCCCCATCCTTTTAGTAACCGTGCTTTCCAAGACCTGTGATCAAACGTGCCAATCGCCTAAGATTTTCATATCGCGAATCCAGCATTCGTAATATGTCTCGTGCGGGTATCAGACAAACATGGTTCCGATACCTTCGTCCGTAAGGATCTCGACAAGTATCGAATGGGGTGTGGTGCCGTTGATGATGAACACTTTTCTGACACCTCGTCGGATCGCTTCGATGCAGCAATCAACCTTGGGGATCATACCGCCCGAGATGATGCCTTCACGCATGAGCTGGGGAGCTTCGGAAGCATTGAGCTTCTTGATGAGCGTTGAGGGGTCGTCCTTGTCTCTGAGGATACCGTCGATATCTGTCATCGAGATCAGGCTCTCTGCCGCGAGCTTGCCTGCGATCCTTGCTGCGGCGGTATCAGCGTTTATGTTATAAACGTTGCCGTCATGGTCATAGCCCACTGTGGAGATAACCGGGATGTAGCCCTTCTCAAGGATATCAAGGATGGGCTTCTGGTTGATGTGGGTGATCTTGCCGACGAAGCCGAGGTTCTCATCGTACTGCTCTGCCTCAATCATGCCTGCGTCAAGTCCACAGAGTCCGATAGCCTTGCCACCGAGACTTCCGATGATGTTCACGAGGTTCTTGTTGATCTTGCCGGCGAGGACCATAAGCGCTATCTGAGCCGTCTCCTCATCAGTAACTCTGAGACCGTTGACGAACTTGCTCTCCTTGCCGACAGCCTTGAGCATGTCGGAGATCTCGGGACCGCCGCCGTGCACGAGCACGACCTTGATACCGATCAGAGACAGGAGCACGATGTCCTGCATGACGCTGTTCTTGAGGTCTTCGTTTATCATGGCGTTTCCGCCGTACTTAACGACCACGATCTTGTTGGTATACTTCTGGATGTACGGAAGGGCATGCACGAGGATGTCCGTCTGCATAGAATTTATAACTGATTGCTTGTCAATTGAGTCCATTTATAATCTCCTTTTAAAATATTTGTATACATCTCGACTTCACGGTAACTCTGAGGCCTCAGCTCCGTCGCCTGCGGTTCATGCGAAGTTGCCTAAATCACCTTCACGGCTTCCGGACCGGTCGACATTCACCATCCATGGTTCATGTCTTCCTCTCTCGGCATCCCTGCCTCGAGCCCGATGGTGTATAGCAACTTCGTGAACCGACACGGCTCTCTCCGAATTCGGCTCATAGTTACTGTGAAGTCTCGATGCTACACATGTTTTTCAGAAAATACCACGTGGCAGGCGGATCCGTACGAGGAATACTCTATCGAATCAAGTACGGTAGTCCCCGTTAATCTTAACATAATCGTATGTGAGGTCACAGCCCCAGGCGGTAGCTGTGCCTTCGCCATTACCGACGCTTATGTCTATATAAATTTCATCTGCATCGAGAACCATCAGCGCTCTGTCCTCATCAAATGCGAGTCCGTTACCGCTGTGGCAGACAAGTACTGATCCGACTTCGGAGCGGAGCGTAACGCTCGTGTCCTTTACATCGAAAGGAACTCCTGCGTATCCGAGAGCGCACATCACACGTCCGCAGTTCGCGTCACGCCCGAAGATCATGGCCTTTACGAGGGGTGAGCAGATAACGGACTTGGCAAGAACTTTTGCGGTTGCTTTATCCTTGGCACCTGTCACGGTACACTCAATAAGCTTTGTAGCGCCCTCGCCGTCTGCCGCCGTGGCGCGTGCAAGATAGGAAGTGCACTCGAAGAGCGCTCTCTTAAACTCTGCATAATCATCGCTCTGCTCGTCAATGATCTCGGCATTGCCTGCAAGTCCGTTGCACATGATCGTGAGCGTGTCGTTTGTTGAGGTGTCCCTGTCGACGCTCACCATGTTGTAGGTGTCAACTACGTTCTCACTGAGTGCCTTCTGAAGAAGCGCGGGGCTGATGGCTGCGTCACATGTCATGAAGCAGAGCATCGTTGCCATATTGGGATGGATCATACCGGAACCCTTGCTGATGGCACCCATCCTGCAGGTCTTGCCATCAAGCTCGAACTCTACGGCGATCTCCTTTAGCTTTGTATCGGTTGTCATGATAGCTTCCGCAGCATCCTTTGATGCCTGAGGCGTGTCCGAAAGCGCATCCACAAGCTCCTGCATTCCGTATACCATGGGACCGAGGCTCATTTCCTGGCCGATAACGCCTGTTGAAGCAACTATGACATCCTCGTGATCGATCTGAAGATACTTCTCGACAAGGTCGCACATACCGCGTGCGATCTCCATGCCATTTGCGTTACATGTGTTGGCATTACCGCTGTTGCAGATAACCGCCGATGCGTGTCCGTCCTTGAGGTTCTGAATAGAAAGAACAACAGGGGCACCCTTAACAAGGTTCTGTGTGAACACACCTGCCGCTGCCGCTCTTGTCTCGCTCACGATAAGAGCGAGATCCCTCTTTGTACGTCCTTTCCTGATACCGCAATGTATACCGGAAGCTTTAAATCCTTTTGCTGCGCAAATTCCGCCTTCTATATGTTTCATATCAATATCCTTTCCCGGCTCTCTATCAAGTACCGAATCAATCCATAACAAGACCTGTAGTCTCATCGAAGCCGAACACGATGTTCATGCTCTGTACCGCTGCCGCGCTGGCGCCCTTGCCGAGATTGTCGAATCTCGATGTTACAACGATCCTGTCCTCATTACCGGTCACAAAGATCTCAAGGTAATCCTTGCCCGAAAGATTGTTTGAGCCAAGGAATCCGTTCGTCTCCGCTTCGGTCCCGACCTCTCGCACTCGCACGAGATTCGAGCCTGCATATGCCTGCTTATATTCATTCACAAGGCTTTCCACATTCATTTCTTTTTTGAAAAGCTCTTTGTATAAATATACGGTAACTTCCATTCCGCTGTAGTAATCACAAACGATAGGTGAGAACATGGGTGATTTGTCAAGTCCGCAGATCTGCTGCATCTCTTTCAAGTGCTTATGCTGCTGACCGAGAGCATACTGTCTGGGTGAATCAAACTCCTCGGCTCTGCCGGGATCCGTGTACTGGGCGATCCCCTTCTTGCCGGCGCCGCTGTATCCCGAAAGTGAGAAGCAGCAAAGCCTTGAGTCCGCTCCGATAATGCCTCTCTTAACAAGGGGATACACAAGCGAGATAAATCCGCTTGCATGACAGCCGGGGTTCGCGATCCTCTTTGACGTCCTGACCGCCTCTCTGTGCTCCGCCGATAGCTCGGGAAATCCGTACGCCCAGCCCTCATTCGTTCTGTGAGCCGTTGATGTGTCGATGATCACCGTGTCCGGATTCGTGCAGAGCGCAACCGCCTCGATTGCTGCCGCATCGGGGAGACACAGGAATGTCACATCCGACGCGTTGATGAGCTTTGCTCTCTCGACAGGATCCTTACGGAGCTCGCTGTCGATCTTGAGCACCTCTATATCGTTTCTTCCTTCAAATCTTTCAAAAATACGGAGTCCGGTAGTTCCTTCGCTTCCGTCGATAAATACCTTTTTCTTATCCATGTCTCAAGTCCTTTTATTCTCTCATTCTGCGATACATCATCCTATGGCCTGTGGCTAAAGTTTCCAGATGAATATCAAAGGCCACGAATGAATATTTATACACCATTATATACGTTTATATGCATATGTCAACAAAAACATCAACCTATTGGGTAGTATAAACATAACACCTTCATATCAGATGAGTGATTCACGCATGCACCAAAAAAGAAATCACACCTTGCGTATGCGCACATATACAAAAATGCATAAGGCTTTGAATGTATATTCATCGCCTTATGCATTTTTGAAAACACTTTACATGATTAATCTTATTCTATCAAGGTGCCAGTAAAGACATAACGTTTATATAGACCAACGTATCTCTATACGCATAAAAAGGGGAGCATCCATTGCTCCCCCAGCAATTTAGTATTCTAATGAATAATCATATAGATGTCAACTAATCTCATGAACTACCTACAGCTCTCTCCCGTTTTCCATATAATCTTCAAATGTCATGTTATTGCGTCTTCCGAACCAGTCATCTTATATCAACCTGATCTTCTGATTCGGATTATTAGCCTTGTCCGGATACAGGTATTCGGCCTCGCCATTTTCAATCATTTCCTTCACAACAACGCGGACTGAATCTGTCAGCTTTGCATATCCCAACTGCGCAGACAGTTCTCTCATTGAGAGATCATTTTGTCTTAGTGCTATCGTAATTAGTTGTCTCAGTTCATTCTTTGTTCTGCGGGTGCCTCTTCTCCTCTCCGTACGGACGGGCCGCTCAGCATGTTCTTCTTCAAGCAGAAAGACCGGATGTATCGGGAGAATAACCCTAAAATACGATCTGCTCTCATCTGTTTTGAACTCAGGAAATGCGGATCCGTTTTGCCTCATAGCGTTTATAATCAGTGGAATGCCTGTGTTTCTGCCCTCTACCAATTTCAGTTCTTTTAGGAAGTCACCAATCCGTCTGTTGCGGTATCTGCTGGAAATCAGCACACGGTTTGCCAGATCCTCGTCTGAAATAGAAATATCCGGACCCGGAATACTCAGGATATCCATAGCCTCAGGAGTCACTGTTACAGTTACAGGCTCATGAATCTGATAGGACCTGTGATAAATGGCGTTGCTGAGTGCCTCTTCCACCGCCCTATATGGCCAGTTATATACACGAACAGCTTCCTCCCGGTCGGGAACCTTCGTCACATATTCCTCAATTATGGAGTTCCTGATATATGCAAGAGCATCACGCAGTTGTTTATCCAATGGTCCTTTGAAGGTTCTTTCTCTCATCCCGATCCCTGTCGGATCAGGCTTTATAACAACCTCTATCTGCGAATACGGAAAGAAGTCCTCGGGACTTTCGTTGAAAAACATCAAACCTACATTGACCGGCTTTCTGTATTCTGAAGGTCCTCTAACAAGCTTCATGTCTGTTGCAACAGCTTCTACCGGTCTCGTCAGGGATCCGGCATATAACTCGCTGTCCACAGCATGAAGGAACTCCGTCATCAAGCTGGAGCGCATATCTGCTACATCTGCATGTGGATTTATCCGATCATCATACGGTACATCACGCGCAAGACTGATCAGTTCCCTCTCTTCCCTGGCATTTGTACGTATGGTATTTGACATTTTTCGGATATAGTAAACTTTCTCGCTCTTCTTTGAAGCTCCTTCCGAATTCAGCATTATTGGGCATTTATACGGTCTATCGTCACCTCCGGGCACCCATATAATCAGAATATCCTTGCCGTCATAGGTCGAGGGTTCTACGACCGGAAGATACCTTGGCTCTATCAAATTGCATTTATTCAGCAGTTCCTTCTGTATTCTGTCAATTGAACCCTTGTTTAATCCTGTAACCGGCATCTTCGGCATACCGTTTTCTTCGGCGATTCCCACAACAATATACCCGCCTCCGGAATTATCGATATCATTAGCAAACGCGGTAATGGAATGGACGATAGGTTCAGGATCCCAGTCCGCTTTATACTCAATACGCGTGCTTTCGACACCACGGTTATCTATGAGTTCTTTTACATTAATCGGTAATGCCATAGCGTCTCCCTCTGCTTTCCCTTAAGGTGTCCCTCAAGTGTCCCTTATCATATCAAAGGGACACTTGCCTGTCAAGGATTAATACAAAAAGGGATTTCGACTCATATCTCCGGATTTATAAGAAAATCAGACACAGAGCATTTAAGCTCTGTGCCTGTATAGTAGCAGATATGATTTAGGATTATAAGTATCAAATTGCACAAATCTGCACCCTCATTTTTGTGCAATTTGACGAGGCTCATTTTTGTGCGTCATAGGTTAATCCGCATTTGTCTTAAAGGTTACGTCCACCCTGTGATCCACGGCGTCAACATTAGCCTGCGTGCTTCCGGTGCCCACCATATTTACGGTATAAGATTCTGTTCCCGTATACAGGAGGTACTGCACGTTGTTATAAAGAACAAGTACAAAGCCCTCGGGGATCAGATGGATACTGTCAATGTGAAGAAGGAGGCTACCGAGTACTTCGTTTGATTCGCCAATCCTATCGGCAACACTCTTCCATTCCCACCTATCGTTCGTTCCGTCAACAAGCCAAGGAGAAGGGTTGCGTGCCCCTGTGTTTTGGTCGTCATACGGATCAGCATAGTAGGCATAAGCATTGCTCAGATCCGAGGCCGAAACGCTAACATAGGTATACGGCTCAAAGAAGAACATTCCGGCCTTCTCGAACACTCCGTTTGAACCAATACCTAGGAACTCAGCTATGTTCGTGCCGATGTACGAAGCAGCTCCGAGACGTGTTACGGAACGGGTATATGTCGACATGTCGCCGGTGCCGATCGATCCCGAAGGAGTACCGAAGTTGATCGCTCCGCCATTGGTTATATAAGGCTTTACAACTCCGCCATAGTATGCGTTTTCGTAGAAATCATTATTCCACTTATCCTCAGCGGAAGAAATATAACTGCCGGACATATCCATTATCAGAGAGTCAACCGTTCCGGCTCCGTAAATACTCTCCGACGAGAAACAATCCGAAGCGGTAAACACTCTGGTAATGTGTTTTCCGTTAAACATACCGGCGTTATTCATCACCTGATTAATATCTACTACAAAGCATGAGAACTTGTTTTCTTCACTACGTGCGGGAACAGGTCGTATCTGTGCAGGCTTGTATGTACTGATCGTATCAGATGATGTACTTAGTCCGCGTACAAATCCTCCGCTAGGGAAACTGCCGGATTCATATTCCAATTGAGAATTAGTTAACGGAACATATATCGTTTCACCGTTATCATTTTCGAGCTCTGTATTACCGATTGCATAACCGGTTCCGCTCGAACATACATAATACTGATTAGCCTGCAGGTTAGAGTTATAGCTTCTGTAAATACAGTTATCAAACTGAAGCTTCTCAAACCCTCCATTAAAGGATCCGACATCTATTACAAGATTGCCGAATTCCAGCCTGCTGCCGTCGAAGCTGGATCCGTCAAGGCCTGAAAATACAAGCGTGTAGCCGTCTTTAATATAAGATTTAGGTGCAAATCCGCCGGAATTATTCCTGTCTGCGTTATACTCAAGACTCACATTTACTGTACGAGGTGTTTCAAACCCGGGAGTAAACACTACCGGATGATAAAGTCTGCTATCCCCTTCATCCCAGGCTTCCCGGCCTTCACTATCATATCCTTTGATCGCACTTTCTGCCATTGTGAGAGGGATCTTGCAGGCCGCACTGTCTTTTCCGCCAACCAAACATGCATCCGCCCTAAGGTACATTTCTCCATATAATTCGCTTCGGGTCACCTCATTTAGTTCATAAATGAAATTCGTATCAGCAGTACCTGTAATATTGACGTATACGTACGGAAGATCATGATAAAATACTTTATAACCCGTAAGCCTCTTATTCTTAACTCCCATATACGCATATGAGTTCTTCAAGCCTTGAGACAATACGGACATCTCGTCAGTAGGTGAATCAGACATGGTTGCCGTTCTCTTTGCACCCACGCTGTTCCAGGGATAGATCAGGTCATCCGGCGCGTAGATGTACTTCGGATAATCATTCGCTTCTGTCTGCTGAACCGTAAAACCAAACTCCGTCGTGGCGTTTGCTGCGGCATAAAGGTCTCGAGGACTGACAGCAAACTTGTACATGCCTGCTCTCTCATCCTCTTCGTCAAGGATAACGTACGGTATACTTTCACCAACGCTGTATTTCTTATCTGATTCGTTTTCATCGGTGAATCTGAGATCCATATAAACCCAGTCAAGCAGCTGTGCGGTAAATACACACTTTCCGTCAGTATCGTACTCTCTGCCCGTGTCGATCCATCTGTTCGCACTTCCGTCTTCAAAAGCGACAGGATCCTCCGCCGAAAAACGTGCAAGCGGGCCGTTCGATGCGAGCTTGTAGTTGCAAAGAAGCTCCCTGCTATAGGTCTCTTCAACGCCGGGGTATAAAGGATCCGACGATGAAGATCCGGGATCTGAGCCCTGTCCCTGATTGCCGGATGAAGGTGATGTAGTAACCTTTGTAAACTTCGGGAGACTGAATCCTCGACCAAAGTAAACTGTCCTGAAGACATAATCGTATGCCGAACCGTTCTGCGATGTAACGGTCCACTTTTGAGCGGGGAGATATGTGTTTTCTGTAGCTCCGGGGAGAGCCTGAGGCGTGGAAGTTTCTGCCATGTTCTGTACGGTTACAGTGCTCTGGCTCTGTGAATCCACATCACTCACAAGCAAAGTGCCACCGTTGGTTGCGAGTCGCAGCTCAACAGGTGAAACGAAGTACATGTAGAGCGTCATGTAATCACCGCTCACAGTGACAGTAGGTGCCGAACCCGTCGCATAATAAACCTTATCGCTTCCGACAGTTGCAGCGGTCGAATTCGAGAGATAAAGCTTTGAAACATCGAGACTCATGCTCGTGCTGTAGCAATAGAACTCAGTATTTACACCGGATGCAGAAACTTTCCTGATGTAAGGATGGTTAATATCCGAACCCGATTCGGGAACAGGCAGCGTAACGGTTGTTCCCTCGATCACCTTATAAATGGCCTCATTGCCTTCTGCAGTGAAGTCAATTACTCCGTCAGGGAGATTCCCTGAGTTAATGATATTTCCGGCGCTCTGTCCGTAGGGGTTCATAATGATCAGTGTACTTGTCTTACTGATTCCGGGGTAAAGCTGAATATCGCTCGATGCACTCTCCGGATATGTCATCACTCGCTTGGAAAGGTCGTTAGCTGCTGCATCCTCGGCGTTATTGTACCAGCCCGTAAAACCAAATGTACTGCTGACGGAACCATAGAGATCACTGCCGTGTGCACTTCCTGAAGTATCGTCGGCAGGTATAACTATTGCTTCATAAGCGCTTCCTGTATATCCGGGCAGAATATCTCCCGCCCTCATATCAGGCAGATCACCTGCTCTGACGACGTTGCTTCCCGTGCTTCCCGAGCTTCTGACAAAGCCGACGCGAACCCTGACGTTATTACTTGACGAGCCTGATGAAAGGCTTACATTCTGAACCGAATCAACATAATGCGGATTTTTAGCGGCATTCTGCTGTGCTTCACGCTCTGCCTGCTCACGCGCAAGGCGCTCTGCCTCTTCACGAGCAGCCTGTTCAGCCGCCTCTCTCTCAAGGCGTTCTTTCTCTGCTTTCTCGGCCGCTTCTTTTTCGAGGCGTTCTTTCTCTGCTTTCTCGGCTGCTTCTTTTTCGAGGCGCTCCTTTTCTGCCTTTTCAGCTGCTTCTCGCTCCTCGCGTTCTTTCTTTTCCTGTTCTTCCTTTTGCTTACGCTCAGCTTCTTCTTTCTCAGCTTTTTCGGCTGCTTCGCGTTCTTTCTTTTCCTGCTCCTCTTTCTCGAGACGCTCGGCTTCCTCTTTTTCAAGGCGCTCTTTCTCTGCCTTCTCAGCTTCTTCGCGTTCTTTCTTTTCCTGCTCTTCTTTCTCCAAGCGCTCGGCTTCTTCTTTCTCGAGGCGTTCAGCTTCCTCACGGGCAAGGCGCTCCTCTTCCGTTTCGCTCTCTTCGCCCACAGTTACTCCGTCTTCTCCGTTGTTATCTTCAGAATTGCTGTCTGTTCCATTAGCAACTCCTTCTTCTGTGCCTGTTTCGTTCTGTGAGGTCGTTACAGGATCCGAAGCAGGTTCGGGAGTACTTGTCACAGGCGCAGTGTTATCGCTGTAGTATGTACTGCTCACATACTCCACATAATTCGATACATCAGCAGGGACTTCCGCCGCACCGTTGTCCTTCATGTCATTTAAGACAGCGAGAGCAGCAAGTCCCGATGCTCCCGCATCTCCTGAAGTACCTTCTGTCACACCTGTCGAGGCAACACCGGTATCGGTTCCTGTGCTGTCTTCTTTAGGCGAGTCATCTGAACCCTCTCCATTGCCTGAGTTTGTGTCGGAGCCTGTTGTACTGTTTGTACCATTTTTCTCTTCAGCCTTGTCCTCTTCGGCACTTCTTACAAGTACGTCAGCAGCGTTGTTCAGGAAATCATCACTGAAGGTTGCGGCACCGAGTTCCGAACCGAGCTCTTCATGGCTTGTTTCTTCAACCTTTGTACCATCAGTCGTAGCACCGGTCTCAGCGAAGCTCTTCATATCCTCATCCGAAACGAGGTCCTTTTCTTCTGTCTGAACGGCAAGACCCTGTCCGACAGAAAGATCATTTGTAACGAACTTTGTCTTTCCGTTTTTATCCTTCTGAACTGTTGCAAATTTAACATGACCTTCAATAACAGCGGCACTCGTCTTGATCTTACCGAGGACATCCTTGATAACTTCGGTAAGCGTCTTGGTACCACGGATTGACATCGTAGTATTGGGAGTTACTATGTCATATGACGAGGTTGCCGAAAGCTTCTTCTTAACCTCGGTAAGCATTGAACCGCGTTCGATGTAGACCATAGTCTTACTGTCGTTAGCAGTACCGGTCGCGGTAAGCTTGATCTTGGTGTTCGCCTCGAGATAAACATACTTATCGTCATCGAGCTTTAGACGAGTAAAGCTCCCATCCCCGACCGTCAGAGTGTCGCCCGAGGAGAGAGCCATGTTCTTAAATGCGTCCAAGGTATCGCCGTCACGCTCAACCTTACATGAGCCGTCGATTTCGAAGACTTTTATAGAGCGGTAAGCATCCTCACCGCCTGTGAAAATAAAGATCAACGTAACAATCAGGGCAACGAGTGCTACTGCACCGCCGCCGATAAATAATCCTTTTTTGTTCATCACAAATAACTCCCGATCATTTGCATCTGTTTAGTATACGCAATAAAAGAGGAGCGTTTCCGCTCCCCTTTGTAAGGTATTTTACTAATCTTGAATGTATGTGTCAATACTGAAAATTATCAATTGAAGAAAACCATGATTTACGAAGTGTTTTAAATACTACATTAATTCGAAGTTTAGTTTATATGTCTTTTAAACCATTATATCAATCAATTCAATCACAATTCCTTTATTACAGGTATTATCCTGTCAAGACAAGCTTTGCATCTGCGAACCGTCTCCTCATTGGCGTAAAAGTTTTCCCCATCATATCTGGGTTTTTGTTCCCACTTTATGATTATTCCGCTTTTATCCGAAAGCCATTGAAGATCGTCCGTTATTGTTTTCAATTTGCTGTATGCAACATTCTCTTTACTGACTTCCCCGATTGTTTCTATCAATAGCTCGGCATTCTGTTCAAGATCATGTCCGGGATAATACTCCTTGCCGAGTGCTTCAAGCGTTCCCTTAACCGAAAACTCGGCTGCTTGTTGCATATGATTGCATGATACTCGTAAAAAGCGCGTCTCCTCAGGTTGCCTAATGAATTTATCAAAATATTCCACTGCAATTTCATACCATGTTACGGCATTTTCAATCATTGCACTCATACACAAGCCTCCTTGTTTTCATAAGATTTCCGTAAAACTGCTTACTTTTATCAAGTTCGGTTGTAAGCACCAGATCGAAGTTGGTACCCAAGGCTTTTGCAAATTCCTTGTGGATACTGCAGATAGCATCCTCATGATTCATCTCACTTTCATCCTTTAATTCTACAAGGACATCGGTATCGGAACGGATGTTGCAGCTGTTATTTGTAGATGACCCAAATATCCATATTTTGCGAATTATATTATCCTGAAGATTGTTCACAAGATTGTATACCTTTTCCTGTTTTAACGGATGGATTTTATCGATATTCATTACAGAGCAGAAACGACGATTAACGACATTAAATGTCCTAACCTTTTCCATTTCCAGCTCTTTAAATGTTTTCCAAGTGCTCATATTCTCCTGCTCTTTCTTGGCAATATAATCTGAGCAGACAATCTGCTCAGATAGTATTTGTCCATCGCTTCACGAATGGTTATTTTTTTCTTTTGCAAGCTCTCCGATAATCTTTTCTTCCAATAATTCTTTGTATGTTCTGTCTAGCGCTGCTTTATCAATCATCTACAGTTACCTCGTACGATTCCTTAAATCAGGATTCTTAATTTGCAGTGTAGACCCATGGTAGACTAGCATATAGCGACTCCTCTGTCTGTGAGATAACCGGTTATATCTTCCACAAGATACTGTTTGCCCTGAGTATGTAACACATCGTAGTATGGAATGATATAATCATCCAAGGCTCCCGATTCATTTAAAACACGATAAACATTCCTGTAAGGCTGTTTCCAAGCATCCGCAAGTGCATGAATCAAGAAAACAGCGAATTCAAGCGATTTTTTATCCATAGGAAACCTCCTTATTTAGAATCATTTTCATTTTATCAATTAATTGATTGCTCGTAAAGTAAGTATTACATGAAAAAGACTTATGCTGACAAGTACCAACGATCCGCACTATTACCATTACGGGTTCACCTGCCGCGTAAATTTTCCCAAAAACGCTGACATCTAATCGTTTTTGAAAAAAAGCACGGGCGAGGTGAACCTTTTTTGTGCTTTCAGGGCAATGACAAAGAGCTGCTCCGCACGTAGCGGAACAGCTCTTACATAATCAACCAAATTATAATAGTAAAGTTATTCTACAACCCATAACTCTGCAACAATAGCAGACCCGTCTTTTCCATCTTCTGTTAATTCGACAAGATATGAAGGATCGTCATAGTTTGGACCGGTGGCGATACTCAAATATACTTTTTCATCAAGCATGATTATCTGACCAAAATCATGTAAACTATCAACCTTTCCAATTATATTTCCCGAAGTGTCCAAGAAGTCTCCTGCATTAACACCCGTGGCAACCGAAAGGCTTCCATTCGAATACGAATATAACGTAATAGACGAAAGATCCGAATTGGCAAATTTAACTCGATTAGTTCCACCACGGCATATTAAGAGACCACCATAACGATTCGTGTCTTCTGCCCCATGCAAAACAATACCAATATTACCGGTCGAATTATACGCCAACATTTTGTTGTAATCTTTACACGGAACAATACTGCCTCCCGAATAATAACCATATAATCCGGGACAGTTATCATCGTCTAGATATGACCCATATACATATGCACCACAGAATGGTCCTTCTAGTACTGTTGCGTGTGTAAACTGTAAGTCTTCAACAACTGTATACTTTACGAATTGACAGTTATCGTAATCACTTTCCTGAACTACGCGTCTTAAATTCCAACCACCCTCTGCATATACGCTTGCAAATCCTGTGAATTTACATATATCACTTTCGTTAACCCGAACGTCAAATGCACAAGGTATATAATTTTCGACATCAGGAATAAGGCTGAATTCGTCTTCTATATATGGTGTATCCGTTGCTATCAAATTCTGATCCATGAAGATGTTGGTATAATCAACATTGCCGGATATAAGACCACGTACAAAATTAAATCCAGTTTCGCTCCACTCATCCACAAGGTGCTTAAGCGGGATATCATAATTATAAAATCCCGTATTGCTATCTTCTGTCGGTGTCACCTCATATGATTGACCCTCTACTGTAGCTATATAATTTGACGGTGTATAATTGTTCTCTACTTTCCATCCCCAAGATATTTTTGAAAGGTCTATGACACTTTGCGTATAATCAAGGGCTGGATCTGTTAAATGCTCACATTTCAGTTTAACATCATCATTGATTCCCAATGTGCCAAGGTTTCCGGGGCTCGGAAGGGTGATACGTAACTTATATCCATCCGCCACATTATAAGGATAGTGTTTGTAGGAATATGTCCCGTCTTCGTAGCCTGCATAATCATAGATCAAGCTAAACCAGAACGGCTGCTTGTGAGGTCCCATAAGGGGTCTGAGTACAACCTGCCCCCGGGTGCTGTCATCAAACAGCTCCCCGTCAAGTCCGATAGACAAAAGTACTCCGACACTCTTGGGTTGCGTATCCTTAGTTTTGACAATCATCGAATAGTCATTAGGTACTCCTCTGTTTTGTTCACTGTAGAGCGCGTTAACCGTTTTTCTGTTGTCGCCGTACCCATAAGATACACTGTATCCGTAGAGCTTTCCAAAAGGATCCCCTACATAGGAGAGTTTACTATATAATTCCGTTCCGACATATCCCGAATAATTATCCTGATCAACGGAATCTATTACATTTTCCGCAAACTTGGCTTCACCCTTCATTCCCCAAGGATAATATGCATCATCGGGAACCATAACATAATTTCTTATTTTTGTGTTACCGGATGATTGTCCGGAAGTAAATGCATCAATGCTTTCCGGCGCTCCCACAAGAGTGTAATCGTCTGCAATTGTATGTCCTCCATACGCACCCACCTCTTGTGCACACGGATAAACAGAACCTATGTACCACTCATATTCGACAACGGCCATTTTATATTTTTTACTAATACTGTCTCCCGCTTCTTTGATATAATATCGATTCATATCTCCGAGGTGATTGACCGTGAGATCTATATCAAGATCGAGCACAACGTATTTTGTGAGTTCCGTATCAAACAGGGCAAATGTTTCCTGACCGTTTCCATAAAAGCTTTCATTGATCTCAAGCGTACCGTTATTGATATATGAAATCTTTTTTTGTGTGCCATAATCCGAATAATCCGAAAGCCTGATCGTATATTTATCCGGATTAAGGGTTGAAGTATCAATTTTGATCTCCGGTATAACAACAGAGCTTGAACCCTGTCTTAAGGTAGTAAGTGTATAATTCTCTATTCTCCATATACGGGTTCTCTCTCCCGAACCGCTCTTCTCTACAACATTGATATCTTGAGATGTCGGCAGTTCCGACAGTTTCTTGTCTCCGGCGGAAGTCTTTATGAGCATTTTGTCAGCATAATAGCTATCGAAATTGATCTCTACGAATGTTCCGAAATATGCATAAAGCTTTAATTCATATATATTATCATGCTCGTTGTAATCAAGAGCTTCAGCATTTAACGATATTCTTTGATTAACACCTGCTCCTTGTTCTCCGAATGCTGACAAATAATCAGGCAAGTTGTAATTATAGTACATCTGCCCTTCAACACCGTTTTCGAAGGGATGATACAGTTGTAAATTATCATACGAGTCCCATGGATTCGTGAACCCTCCCGTTTCCATCAGATCCACATTGCTTACTGTACTATATCCGACAAAAAGAACCTCTCTTTCTTCTTGTCCGATGATATGTAACGGATAATAAGGCTCATCCCTTGTTTTGTCATAATCATAGATGTGGCTTTCTGTAAAACCACCTACATAAGGTGTTTCAGAAAGATCTGCATTGTAATAAGACAGTGCATTATATCCTTCTTCGGGAAGCGCAAACTCATCACCATATTCATATCCGGAGATTGTAAGAATATTCGGGTACTGCTCAGACTCACCGGTAAGAGCATATTCATGACCCGCTGAATCTCTTTCGGGCGCGTAGAATCTTCCAGCGTGAGGATACATGTTTGTGATTGTGATCTTAACAGGAATCTTCCTGATACCGGCGTAGAGCGGAACATTCGATGACGATGATGAAGGCATGTTTGCAACACTCTTGGCGGGATCTGCTTCCTGCGCGAGCTGCTCGGTTACATACCAGCCCGTGAACTGGTATTCTGCCGCATGATCACTGTCGATGCTGACACTGTAGTTACTTCCGTTGCTTCCGGGAAGAGGTGAATTTACTGCATATGAACTCGGAAGCATATCTGCCGAAATCACTTCACTTCCCTGCTTGAATACAAGACTTACAGTATCCTGCTCCGATGTGGATCCCTGAGATGAAGTAGAAAACGACCTGCTATATGAATAGGTTACAGGCTTAGGAGAATTCACCGGCTCATATGTCTGCGAACTAGACTGATTGTTTTCGGCATCAGAATCCGTGTCCTGACTTTCGGTTTCATCTTCGGGTTCTTCTGTTGTTTCCTCAGGCTGCTCTTCCTCTTCTTTACCCTCGTCGTCTTCTACATCAGCGTCATCAGCTTTTTCATCATCTACGTCATCGGCATCAGCATCGTCACCATCTTCGGTATCGACATCTTCGCCGTCTTCATCATCGGCGTCAGCGTCGTCTGACTCGTCATCTGTATCATCCGCTTCATCAGACTGGTCATCCGACTCGTCATCTTCTACGACTGCATCATCAGCATCATCTGCGTCGTCATCGATACGTACAAGACTTTCTCCTGTTCCGTCTACAACAACAGTGTCTTCGCCGGCTTCTTCAGGCTCATCAGCAACTACGGGTTCATCAGCGATCACGGGTTCGGGATCAACGTTCTGTACTGCTCCCGTATCTGTCACATCATTCGTCACAGGTGTATCGACAACAACAGGCTCTGAATAGTAAGGCTGCGACTGACTGATGATATATTCCTCGACAAAATCGGGTAGCTCAACCTTACCATCAATGACATCATTCAATACATTTATGGCCGCATTAAGCTCTTCTTCCGAAATGTCTTCTGCTGCGAAGCCTTCCTCGATATCTTCATCACGGCTTCTTGCGAGCACTGCTACGATGTTAGTAAGGAACTCATCACTGAAGGCAGGTGTTTCAAGTACCGAACCGAGTTCTTCGTGCGTTGCCTCCTCAGCGGTCTGACCATCAACA
>JAFRSH010000040.1 GCA_017427685.1 Lachnospiraceae bacterium
AGGTTGATTGTAAAATCAAATTGAACAGTTAAAAAACAAAAGACCCATAGCGGTTCTTCTGGTAGAATTGAGTTACCACACAACAATTCGCGAAGGAGGTCGCTATGGATCAACTCAATACTACCACATTTACACCTGATCGGGAAAGGGGTCAGCACTTAAAGTTTGAAGATCGCTGCAGCATCAAGACCTTCAAGAAGCTTGAATATTCACAGCGAAAGATCGCAGAAGCCTTAAACTGTTCTCCTTCCACCATTCATTACGAGCTTCAAAGAGGGACCGGGCTCCGCAATGGAGACAGAGGAAGATTTCCGGAATACTCCGCGAAGCGAGGACAGGCGGTCTACGAGATCAACCGGTCGCGCTGCCATAAGGAGCATAAGATCCTGAAGGCGCCTTCATTCCTTGCGTGGGTGGTCAATCAGATCAGAAGGCAAGGGTGGTCCCTGGATTCCTGTGTGGGAAGGGCAAAAGCGGGAAAAATGTTTCCGGAGGATCAGATCGTCTGCACGAAGACTCTTTATAATGAGGTGTGGGCAGGGAACCTTCCGCTGACACTCTTCGAGCTTCCGGAAGCATTATCCAGGAAGCACAAAAAAGGGTCTGTAAGGAAGAATAAACGCCTCTTCGGCAGAAGTATCGAAGAACGGCCGGAAAAGGCCGGAAACCGGGCTGAATTCGGTCACTGGGAGATCGATACCGTAGTAGGTAAGAAAGCCGGCAGAGAATCAGTGGTCCTTACCCTCCTCGAGAAGAAGTCGGAATTCTACATCTCGCTTCTGATCCCGCACAAGGATTCGGCCTCCGTAATGGCTGCCATGGAAGTGCTGCGGGAGGAATTCGGAGAGGAATACTTCAAAGAGGTCTTCAAAACGATCACCTCTGACAACGGCAATGAGTTTGAACGACTCTCTGAGCTGGAATCCTGGGGAACGGAGGTCTACTTCGCCCATCCGTATTCTTCCTGGGAGAGGGCTCAGAATGAAAGGCACAACCGCATTCTCAGGAAATACATTCCGAAAGGAAGGTCCATTGAGAACTATACAGCTGAGCAGATCCTCTGGTTCGCGGATGAGATAAATGCTTTGCCCCGGCGTACCCTAGGGTACGCAACTCCGGAAGAGCTCTTCGATGACTTTCTGGATCAGGTATATTCACTTGACAAGGTGCGAACTGCTTAATTCTATCAGGTGTTCAATTTGAACTTGCAATTATCGAAAATACAGAAAAAGGAGTTCTGAAGCGGAACAGTCATGAGCCGGCGTGAAGACAGGAAGAAGACATGGATCTTATGGGTACTACTGGGGTATCTCGCGGTACTCCTGGTCTTTACGTTTCTTTCGAACCAGATCCTTCAGGCGAGCGTGCCTCATGTGAAAGTGTATGAGGTGCGTTCAGACTATTTCGGAGATACGCTGTACAACAAGGTGGTGCCGCTCTCCGCGGTCACTTACGACGCAAATGGGAACGCGTGTGTGTTCGAGCTTGTGGAGCGGAACACGCCGCTCGGGAAGCGCTATTATCTGAACAAGGTCGGAGCGCTGGTCCTTGAAAAGGACATCCGGAAGAAGACCTGCGCGATCGATTCCGCGATCGGCTTCCAGGG
>JAFRSH010000041.1 GCA_017427685.1 Lachnospiraceae bacterium
TCATATCGAAGGCTTGCGGAGCAAGGCTTCCTTTTTGACAGACGGAAAAGAATGAACTAAAATGAAGTGGTCATTTCAGACGCAATCATTATTCTGAGAGGTTCTCTGATCTTTTCCAACTGACAGTAGGTTTACTCTATCCCATTTATGAGCACTGTTTGTTACAGAACGGGAATTATGGTATAATATTAATAAAATAATAAAAGTTTGGAGGAGGATTACTATGTGTAGGGTTGTTACAATGAATGTAGGCAATCGTAGATTTCGAGTAGCCGACATCAAAAAGAAGTATATGAACAATATAATTGACGCTGCAACAAAATGTGACATCATAGAAAAGGTAATCCTCTTTGGGTCCAGTATTGAAAATCGTTGTAAGGAAAGTTCCGACATTGATATAGCTGTATTTGGCAAGCAGATACGTTCGAAAGCTCTTTCGTCAAAGAAATATGAGAATTTCACCAGACAAATATATGCATTTAACGGTTTTGATCAGGATTATGATATTCTTTATTTCAAATCCGGAAGCAATGTTAAAAGCATGATAATGGATGATATCCAAAAGGGGGAGATACTATATGAGCGTACGTAATAACAATCCTCTTTCATTGGGGCAGATTGAAGCAGACTTATTCATGGCCAAGTCTGCTATGGATCAGGCAACGACCATGTCAAGCAAGAGAGGTAAGTTTTTTAGAGGCCAGGCGGGATACCACCTTCAGCAGGCAACTGAAAAAATGATAAAATTTCAGATATACGCCTCCGGCATAAAACTCAATAATGCTCGCATGTATCGTCATTCTTTGGACGATCTGATCACATACGCTGATTCTTTAGGCCTAACTTTGGACGTTCCCAAATGGATTCAACAAAAGAAATTTGTAATATCCGGATGGGAAGCTGAAGGGCGTTACGATCTTTATTTCGTTGTAAGGCTTGATACCTTGCAGAAGTGTTATCAAGAATTGCAGGACTGGTATGAGAGACTCAAATCTACCAATACGGTTTGATAAGCCTTCTATACCGTGACAGCTATACATGTGACCCGTTTTCTGAATACTCATCTCCGCAGTTTCGGGAGACAATCGATATTATTACGCTGTTAAAGACGCGAAAGGGAAGGTGAGAAACATGTGCGAAGTTGCTGAGAGACTTGAAAAAAGAGGAATTGAAAAGGGCATGGAAAAGGGCATGGAAAAAGGACGTCTTATTTTGCTTGCCCAGTTGGTCGATGACGGGACTCTGTCACTTCATGATGCCGCTATCAGAGCCGGAATGAATGATACAGATTTTAAAAAGACTGTTGAAAAACTGTCTTCGGACATATCCGACAAATGACCGGAATAGTTACATGGATCATTCCTGTACACAATAAATAATTAGTATTTGATTACAATTTTCGGCAAAAACGACATAGCTATGTTGTTTTTGCCGAACTTTAAGTTTAAGAGTGCTGAAAAAGCACTCTTTTTGAATTTAAGGGGTTTGCAACAAAGGGTTATTGAAAAAAATGGGGTAAGTTTTTGAGGCGATCATGCCGATATACATGTATAAGGATTATTGTGCCCGCACAAAAGCGGATCGAATAGATAGCAGCTACAAGGAGGTAGGCTCATGAGAGAGAACGGATTGATGAAGAATACTATGAAGAAGATTGTAAAAGGCTTGGTTTTGATCGGCATATGTGTGTGCGCCGGTCTCTTTGTGTCCGGGTCTGTTGAGGCGCAGGCTCTTGAGTATAATGCGGAGACAAATCAGTTCAAACCTCAGGGGTGGGTCAACGGTGCAATAGATTATATTTACGTCTTAAAAAGTGAAAAAGGAACTAAGTACAAGTCGGCAAAAATGTATTCTTTTGCCGGAAACGAATGTGATAAGTGGCATGATCTGAGTGAGCTCGGGATCAAACCCGGAAATAAAAAGGATGTGTATCTGTTTGAGATTGGCTATCACGACTATAAGGGTAAAGGATGGGACCTGAAAACACCTGAAACCCTCGACTCCAATGTGGTGATCAAAACACCCGAAGCGTCAAAGATTACGGGTGTTATCGACTATACCCAGGCGGATTTTCCTGATTCTACAACTGTTCTTTCAATCACAGCGATCGACAATGCAAAGCGCGAGATCAAAAATCCTACATGTGAGTGGTGTCTGAATGAAGACGGCACCTACAAACCAAGCGATGAATTCACGGGCGCTGAGCTTGCAAGACTGCTCAAAGACAGCGTCACAGAGATCTACGTGAGAATGCCCGGAAAAAACATGGAAAACGGAGTGGCTCAGTTTGCGAGCAAGCCGAAAAAGGTTAAGATCGCAAAACCTGCAAAGGCTCCGAAGCTTAAGATCAATGTCGCAAACGATACGGTCGGGATCCCGAATGGATACGACTTTGCCGTCGTATTCTCATACGATAAAGGGCAGACTTTTACTACTCTATATTGGCGTACAGTACTTCCTTTCCTGAAAACGGCCAAGATCAAGACTTTGGATGATTCGATAGTTAATATCAGTCAGTACAAACCTGCCGATAAGAATTCTTATGAAGCAAGAAACGATTATGGCAAAGTTTCTTATACCTCATTTAAAGTTAAGGAACTGACCTTTGCAGAAATTTTTGAAAAAGCAGGACATAGCAGCAGTGGCTTTGATTGTTATATAGCTCTCAGAAAATCGGCGACTCTTAAAAAACCGGCTTCGGAAGCGAGCTATACTTTTATTCCGGCACAGACGGACGCTCCGATTATCTTTACCGAGACAAATGTTGACCGTCAGTACAGAGTCACTACTGCTACTGATTTTGACAAAAAGGGGCTCTCGATCGGAACGATTGAGAACTATAACGGCCTCCACGGGACAGAGGGCTTCGCTGACTCTTTCAAGCTAACTTCTCAGCCGGATGATGACGCTGACAAGAATCCGATGAAATATGAGTCGGTCGTTGTCAATGTTAAGGATATTCCGAACATCGACTGGAGCACAGTGAAGTGGAAGAAGTTTGATCCTGCCAAGACCAAGATCAACAGCAAGATGAAGACCAAGTACAGTACCTACACGCAGAAGGGTATTTCCGCCACACTTTCCGCAGGATCAGCACCAAATGAGTATGAAGAAGTTCAAGATGCCGGCATGATGCAGCGTTACGTATATCGCAGTGGCTCTTCGATTTGTGATGCAGTAAATAACTATGAACTCAAGATCCCCTCGACGGTTTCGACTGTTCTGCTTATAAGACGAGCAGGTGTTAAAGGACAGGCTCCGGTCAGAGCATCCGAGTTCATCACACTGTTTGTGATCAAGAACGGCAGCACCTACGAGCTTTATTCCACAAGGTGTAACGGTATGGTCGCATATCCTTACACGGTCGACTTCTACAAGTTTAAGGCAAACGAAGCCGGAACAGGCGGAGAGTTTGTGAAGGACACGGCGAGAGAATCGATCACTGGTTGGGGAATACTGGATTCGGAAGCCAAAGTTAAATTCCCTGCCGTTACGGGTGGTGAATATCATACCGGAGAGATATCAGATGGCAAGCTTGTTCCGGGAGAAAAGTTGAATGCTAATCAGGATGGGACATATACCATCACGGTAAACGAGGATAATACGCCTATCAAAGCAGTGCTCTGCGAGTATGCAACAGTTATGATCAAGGCTGTGTATGGGACTGTGTCAGAAAAGATATTCACCCGTCTTGGTGAAAATGTAACAGGGTCTGTTCAGTTGCTTGGATTCGCAAAGAACGGTGTTACGTCAAATTTTGTAGGTGAAACACCTGTCGAAGATGGGGAGGGAAAAGCACCTACCGTGTTTGTTGGAATCAGGGCCGTAATAGACTGTGGTTTGTTCGAAATACCTGAGAAAGAAACGTATGAGGGGGTTGGAGAACGTTCGCCCGGCGGCCGAAATGGCACCGGATATGCGTCTGCATATTATGACGCCCAAAAGGTTAATCTCATACCTCTTACGAGTGATGAGATAGTTATTGAAATCGAATATGTTGTTCGGGAAAAGTCCTCGCAGCAATCTGGCGGAAACCAGGAGCCTGAGGGAAATGGTGAGCAGGGAGAACAAGGGAATCAGACTCCGGGCTGACAAGCAGTCAGTTGATAAAAGTACCATAGTAACATTTGATGAAATATACATCGCTGAAATCTGCTGAAATCAGCGGCCGGCAGGACATTTATGACACTGACAAGGAGGTCACGTCGCATGACTCATAAAGCTTATTCAAGGAAGATATTGGGCTGTTTGATCAGCCTTCTGTTTGCTGCGATCATTTTCGTCGGCTTTGCTCCGAGTGAGGCGAAAGCGTCCGACGAGCTGATGTGGTGGGCTGAACGCACTACCGCCGAGTATGGACGTTCCAAGCTGACAGAAGCACAGCAGGTCCTTTGGGATGAGCTTTATGGCACATTACATGATTTTACAGTTGCTGAAGGCTTTGAAAAGGATACATGGGATGATAAATCGTTTATAGTGACCGTGAAATTTGCGGATTCTTCCAACAAGAATCTGCTGGCAACCCTTACCGAAGACGACATTATAAAGGCATATACCGTATTCAGGGCAGACAATCCGATCTTCTTTTTCCTGGGACAGGGATACAGCTATTCGTTCGGGGAAGAGGGAAGTCTTTCGATCAAACCTGCCAATTGCTACCTCACGCCGGAATCTCGTCTGCGCGCAGAAACCTATCTCTATGAGATAGGGTCAAAGTGGTATGACTGGATATCCCACGAGGTGGATACGGGAGCCGACGCGACTTATTCTGTGGTGAGAGCTGTCCATGATCTGATAATAAACAGGATAGATTATGCCCGCGCATCCAACGGTCAGCCCTCTGCAGAGGGTTGGGCACACAGCCTGGCAGGTGTTTTTACCGGCGACGGAGTAGTCTGCGAGGGCTATGCAAAGGCGTTCAAGTACATGCTTGACCTGCTGAATATTGAGAATATCTACATCACCGGAAAAGGCGGTGGTGATGACCATGCATGGAACGCAGTTAAGATCGACGACGAGTGGCTGCTTGTGGATGTTACATGGGATGATCTGAAGGTCGGCCCCGACTCGAAGGAATCGCCTGCGGGATGCTATGACTGGTTCTGTGTTCCGGCAGAGGAGTTTAATGAAGGTCATGAAGGGAAAAAACATATTCCGGATTCCGCATCTGCTCTTTACGCGCTTCCCGAGTTTTCTGAATCGGATGAATATGTGTACTACAAAAAGTACAATTCACTCTCAAACGCTCCTATAAACAATTCAAATGTTAAAGCTTTTGTTGAAGCAGGAAAGGTCTCGGCGCCGGGTGCTTACATTTATTACGCGGTGCCCGATGATGACTCACTAAGGGCGTTGATCACAGAGCTTAAGACTGACAAACGCAGCTTTTTCAGAGACAGCATCTTTGGCTTGAACCTCTTTATCTATGTGGATGAAGAGAAGTACGAGCCGCCTTTTACGGTCGACTACCAATATCCCGGTGACGAGAACCAGCAGCAGCAACCCACCGTGACCGTCCTCGAAGGCACCACGGAGCACATCTGGGCGAAGGGCTCGAAGGAGTACTCGAAGGTCACGATCAAGCCTTCCATCAAGGCTTCGACCTACAAGGATGCGAAGGGCAAGACCAAGCAAGGCAAGCTCGGGTACGTGGTTCTTTCGTCAGACACAGGTATCGAGTTTGATACGACCAATCATAAAGTAACGACGAAGAGTGACAAGTCGGTCGCAACCGTTTCAGGCAAAGGCGTTGTATCGGCCAAGTCGCCCGGCACAGCCTATGTGTATGCTTATGACACAGGTTCCTTCAAGGTCGAGAAGTTCACGATCAACGTTGCCATGGCGCCCACAAAGCTGGCGCTCACATCGGTTCCCGGAATCGCCGACAAGGATTACCTCATCAAGAAGACAAGCCTCGACCCCGGATGCGGTGAGCTTATCTACCTCGTTGAGGAGGCAGGCAATTTCTCGGTTTCAGGCGGAACGAGCTACAAGGTAGTGGTCGAAGGAGAAGCCAAGAACGTGCTTACCGCGACGGAAGTGACCCGCGATGAAAAGGGCAACCAGAGCTTCACAATCACGGCTAAGGAGAAGCCCGTCAGCGCGACCAAGCTCGCGAAGGCCAAGGTGACCGTTATAAACAACGAGAGCGGTAAGAAGGTCAAGCTGAACGTCAGCATCGGCAACCCCGTCACTGACATCATCGTTGACGGCAGCGGAAGCCTTGCCAAGAAAGGCGACAGCGTCGACCTCAAGGTTTCCTTCGTAACTCCCTACGGCACGGGCCTCGCGACAACCGACGGAGTCAAGGTTGCAGTTTCGCTCTCTGATCCCGACATTGATGAGAAGAAGGTCACTCTTGAAAAAGGCTCGGATATAAAGATCAAGTACGATAAAAAGACAGGTAACCTTAAGGTTACTGCTGCCAAGGACATAAATGAAGGCGGAGGTGTTTACCTCCTGCTCAAGGACAAGGGCTCAGGCGAGTGGAGGTCCTACGAGATCTGCTATGTAGACAGCTCGGGCAATCTGCGTATTTGAGTTAACGCCTATGTGACAGGCCGGAACTTTCATGTCCGAAAGAGCAATGAAACCGTTCGCTCACATAAGCGTCAGGTAGCATGAGAAAATAAATGGGGGTAATATTCCTCGAAATGTGATACAATAAAAGATGATCGGCTAAAAACCGGATCGGATGTTGTCACACAACTGAGGAAAGGGTGCGGTTAGAACAACCGCTAAAGGAGCACCATTGAAAAAGGACAGAAAACAAGGAGAATCGATAGCATTACGCATCTACAAGCTTGCGGCTTTGATCTCGGCGATCGTTATTGTCGGGTTTGTGTTACTGAGCATCAGGCTCATCTCGGACACATCCTCGGCGATCTCGGACAGTCGTCGTGTGCTTGTCGAGAAGCTTCAGGATGACGATGCCGGTAACGACGAGGAGTACCTCGAGCAGTTCCTCGATACCGTTTCGTTTGAGCAGAGGATCATCATCGGCATCATGCTTGCCGGCGTAGTGATCTCGGTTGCCGGAGTTCTCATTGTTGCCCGTCATAAAGCCCATCACCTCGTTGATCCCTTGAGGAAGCTGACGGGTCAGATCGAAGACATCAGTCGAAGGATAGACACGGAAGGCTACGACGTTGAAGCCGGCCGCGAGAGCCTTGAAGAGTTCAACGGCCGCGGTGAGACAGCCGCTCTGGCTGCCGCGTACATGGGGCTTATCGACAAGCTCGAGAAGATGAACGAGAACCAGCGCCGTATAGAGGACGAGAACACCATGTACGCCGGACAGCGCACCATGGACAAGCGTTTCATCAAGGCCATCAGCCCTGTTTGCTCCTACTTCTTCGAGATCGACGTCCTCAGGGACGAAGTATACCGCTACGACATGGACGAAGGGAGCGACGTGTTCATCAACAAGACGAACATGTCCTTCATGACGTACATTTCTTATATAGCTAACGCTTATGTGCACCACGATTCACGCGAAACCTTCCTTCAGAGTTTCCGCGAGCTCGACTTTGACGAGATCCTCTCGGGCGAGAAGCCGAGGGTTGTCTGCGTATATGAAAGACGTACGACGGATGACCGCTTCAAATGGTACACATCATGGATAAGGCCGCTGTTTGACGAGGAAGGACATAAGCGTTTGTTCTGCTTTGCACAGGACGTTGATTCCCAGCTGAGGATCCGTCATATGCAGGAGAAGCAGCTCAAGATGGCCAACGAGAAGCTCACTACGGCCAAGCAGGAAGCGGACAGTGCCAACGCGGCCAAGTCGGACTTCCTCTCGAACATGTCGCATGACATCAGAACACCCATGAACGGTATCGTCGGGATGATCGACCTGGCGATGAGACATATCGATGACAAGCGCAGAGTCCTTGATTACCTCGGGAAGATGAAGCTCTCGTCGAACCACCTCATCAGCCTTATCAACGACATCCTCGACATGGCGTGCATTGACAGCGGCAAGCTCTCCTTCAAGAACGAGGAGTGCTCGATCCACGGTATCGTGAGTGAAGTTGCCGACATCATGCGCGTTCAAACAGATGCTAAGGGTCAGATCTTCAACGTCACAGTTGAGGAAGTGCTCCACGACAGGATCATAGCCGACGAGCACAGACTCAAGCAGATAATGATCAATATCCTCGGTAATGCCCACAAGTTCACCCCTAAGGGCGGAACGATCAATTTCGACGTGCGTGAGAAGGACAACTGCATGCTCAGGATGTGCTTCAGCGACAACGGAATGGGCATGACGGAAGAGTTTATAGGACGCTTGTTCGGACGCTTCGAGAGAGCGCAGTCATCGACCGATTCGAAGACTGAGGGCACCGGCCTCGGTATGGCCATTACCCGTTCGCTCGTTATGATGCTCGGCGGAACGATCGAGGTTGACAGCCACGTCGGAGAAGGCACGACCTTCAAGGTTGAACTGCCCATCACTCCCGCGGTTTCACCTGCGCCCGTGCGTCCCGCGACAGATCTCGCGGAAGAGATTGCCAAGATCGACTTCTCGGGCAGAAGGTTCCTGCTCGCCGAGGACAACCAGCTTAATGCTGAGATAGTAATGACACTTCTTACAGAGCTCGGCGCCGAAGTCGAGCATGCCGAGAACGGCAAGGAAGCGGTCGAGATGTTTAAGAAAAACGGAGAAGGTCACTTTGACTGTATCCTTATGGATATCAAAATGCCCGTTATGGACGGCTACGAGGCAGCGACTGCCATCAGAAAGCTCGGGACCGATTACTCACAGGTCGTTCCGATCATCGCAGTTACGGCCGACGCCTTTGTCAGCGACAAAGAGCGTGCCCGCCAGAGCGGCATGAACGAACACGTCGCCAAGCCTATCGATGTGCGACAGCTTTATAAGACTGTAAAGAGGTTTTTTGGGTGAGAGAGGAAAAACCTTTTAGGAAGAAAGAAACCATAAAATCTATCGGGTGAGTGAGATAAAAACAGTGTTTTGGGTGAGGGTAAGCTTTTTTGCACACGAAAGGAAATGCCTATGAAAAAGATGCTCAAGAAGATTATGGTATGTGCGTTGATCACCGCATCTCTTGTTGCGCTTTACGCCGTGAAGCCGGCTGATGACAGGACGCAGAGTGTTTCTGTCGCTGTTGCCGACGAGCCCACGGGTACCACGACACCCGGGGCAGGGGCTACCACTCCCGCAGCTTCGACTACACCTGCGGCAAACGCCATGCCCGACGGCATCACCTCGATCCAGGTGAACTACACGAGAGAGGAGATCACTGTTACCTCAAACGCACAGGTATACTATGCCCCTCTCAAGAAGCCTACTGACAACGCCGTGAAACCTGCGGACATCATTACCGCGGCCAAGGTTACCGATTCGACGTATATAATCGATATCTCTTGTTACTCGGCTTCAAAGGATCTTTACCTCGGTATCACCAACAAGCTTTCACCTGACATGAACGGGCTCTACCCCGTCATGAACTGCAAGATCCCCGCTACATATAAGAAGGTCGTCTTCAACATCAACTACGCAGCCGAAGGCGTAGCCGCAGCAGGTAGCGGAATCCTTCAGAACGTCATTGTAAATAACACTGACGGCACCACCAAGACCTACGATCATTCGGGTACGGCCAACGACAACATCCGTCCCATCTCGGAGCTTACGATCGAATGGCGCAAGGGTAACAACTGTGCATACAGCAACATCAGCACACTTACTCCCGCTGTTTGGGAGAGCATGAAGATCTCGGGTGCGATCATTTACCTGAGACTCGGCGCAACCGACGGTGCGCTCGGCTCGGGACAGCGATACAGCCAGGAGACCAAGATCAAGCTTGCGATCACCAAGTCCAAGGAGCTCAAGGCCGATGTCAACAAGCTCTCTGTTCCTCTCGCAAACGGCATGCAGTTCAGAGAAAAAGGCAAGACTACCTGGATCACGATCCTGCCTTTCGATGGCAAGAGTAAGACAGAGAAAGCGATCCGTGATGTAACACTTGCGGACAAGCCGTTCGATCCTTATACCGAAGGCACATCAGAGAAGGTCAAGGAGATGTCGATAGAGGACATTTTTACCGTCAGCGGTTATGTTCCGAACGAATCATCACCCACATCGGTTGAGTACGAGTACCGTATCGCCGCTACAAGCAAGAAGCCGGCATCGAGGATCTCGACCTTCAAGATCCCTTACCAGTATGCTGGACCTGTTGTAACGGCTCAGAAGGCCGGTGCGGACATCGCGTTCGCGGCCATCACGAACGCACCCAGCGACAAGGTTTCGGGCAAGTACGAGTACACGATCGTCGACAAGGCAGACATCACTGCAGACAATATAGTCATTTCACAGATAAAGTGGTATTCTATTAAGACGGGTTCCGTCCTCAAGACAGGAACCAACATCAAAGGCACCTACCAGAGGAAGGACGGCTCACGTAAGACCGTCAATCTCGGAGACGGCGGAAGCGTGATCCTCGTGCGTCGCTGCGGTATCAAGGAGACCAAGAAGAACGCAGCGGTTCTGGCTTCGAAGTACACGATAGTCGACCCGGCCAACCTTGCTTCAACAACGCCGGCACCTTCGGGTACGCCTGAGACAACCCCGAACCCTTCGGGCACTCCGGAGACAACCCCGAACCCTTCGGGAACCCCTGAGACAACTCCGAATCCTTCGGGAACCCCGGAGACGACTCCGAATCCTTCGGATGCACCTGCGACAACACCGTAACGTGATAGCCCGGGTACGGCAGCCGTGACCATAAGCGTTGAGCGAGCGGACCGACAGTTAAGAAGTTTATAATGTGGAAATCAGGCGTGTCTCTGTAAAAGCCGGAGAAATAGATGTAAGGGATAATGTGTCATGTCAAAAAGGAAATATGTCAAGCGGAGAAGCTTTAATCTTGCGCTTTTGCCGATAATGGGCGTACTCGGTATCGTCCCGCTGATCGTGCACCTCTACGCGTTCGACTCGGGTCTCGAGGAGTACGCGTTCTACTACAACGACAAGGGAGATGCGGATTTCTTCCTCGCGTGGAAGCTCTACATCTTCACCGCGATAGTTTTCGCAATGGCATGCGTTGTTATTTACAAACTTTACCGGGAGGGTAAGAAGGTTCGATTCGAGAAGCTTTTTATCCCCCTTGGTGTTTATGCTTTTCTGGCGTTCCTTTCCGCGCTTTTCAGCGAGTACCAGCCCTTCCCCTTCACCGGAGGTTACGAGCAGTTCGAGAGCGTTTTCGCTCTGATGGGATATGCCGTAACGGCTTACTATGCCTTCCTGTTCGTTGAGACCGAGAAGGATCTCAAGATCGTCATCATCGCGCTCACCTTCAGTGTCGTGTGCATGCTGCTGATCGCTGTTTCGCAGGCATTCTTCACCGATTTCTACAAGACGCGCCTCGCCGCGTACCTGATACTTCCGATCTCAAGGTGGTCCGAGGTTGACGACCTGATCTTCAACTTTGAAGAGGGGCGTGTTTACATGTCGCTCTACAACCCCAACTACGTCGGATCATACGTTTCGTTCCTGTTCCCCCTTTATGTTATGCTCGCACTCAACAAGTGGAAGTTCAGGTGGCTTATGGCACCCGGATGTATCGCCGTCGGTGTCGGCCTGATCCTTGCGCTTCTCGGATCGCAGTCGCGTGCCGGATTTGTGGGTGTCGTAGCAGCGCTCTTCGTGCTCGCGATCGTTATGAACAGGAAGCTTCTCAAATATTCCGTGCCTATAGTTTTTGCTCTGTGTGTCCTTATCACTCTTGTGCATAAGGCGAATGCGGATTCGGACAACTACTACATCAACAAGATCCTTTCGATCTTTGACCCGCAGAAGGCCGACGAGCCCAATTTTTCAAATCTTTCCGCGGACGGCAATCAGCTTCACATAACCTACTGCGGCAATGTCCTCAATATTGAATTCGATTACGAAAGCGAAACGGGGGAGTACGCTTTCCACCTTACGGATGACGCCGGCACAGGTATCGACGTTCAGTCCGAAGACGGCGAGGAAGGCTGGGTCGATGTCCTCGACGAGAGATTCCCGAAGTTCAAGATCCGCGCGGTCGGACTCGAGATGTACAACACTGCCGGATACGGCGTGATGATAGACGGCAAAGAGTGGTATTTCATGAACTCCAAGGAGGGCGTGCAGGTTCTCTCGCCCGGACTTAAGCCCGCGACACCTTACACCAGTGAGACGTTCGGACCTCTCGAGGGCTACGAGCGCATCGCTTCGGGCCGTGGCTTCATCTGGGGCAAGACCATCCCTCTGCTCATGGACAATTTCATCATCGGAAGCGGAGCCGACACCTTCGTGCTCGAGTTCCCCAACGATGACTTCCGTTCGACCTACTACGGCGGTTATCTCAACACGGTTATAACCAAGCCCCACAATATGTACCTCCAGATCGGAGTACAGACCGGTGTGCTTTCGCTCATCGCGATCCTCGTGTTCTACTTCTGGTATTTCGGGCTGGCTATCTCTACTTACGCAAGGCTCAGGAAGCTCGACCTGTTCGGGCTCACCGGTGTCGGTGTGCTGTGCGGCAGCGCCGGATACATGGTCACACAGTTCATCAACGACTCGAGTATCACCGTAGCGCCCATCTTCTGGACGATGATGGGTGTCGGTATCGCGGCTCTCATCAAATCGAGAAAGGACCTCAAGGTTCAGCTCGAGGAGGCCAAGGCACTTAAGGAGCAGAAGCAGCTTGCTGAGGCGCAGGGAATCGTTCTTTCGGAGTCACAGCTCGGAGGAATTCAGAGCATCGTGCTTTCGGAGCTCGGTGAGTCCGGAGCGGAGGCTAAGACTGACGCCGGCAGTGAGGCAAGCGTTAAGGCTTCGGATGACGGAGATGCGCAGAACAATGCGGATCAGACAGCTTCTACAGTTGTAGTAGCAGCGTCCAGGAAGCAGAATAAACGTAAGAAAAGAAGGTAAATACGTAAGATGCTTCGGTATCTGAAGGAGTTACCGGGTGATGAGATCCGGGAAAGAGAGTATATCGTGGAAGTAATTAAGACCAGTGTAAAGGACCTCCTGCTCATAAAGGCAGATGTGCATCCCGATAACCGCGGCTACTTTTTCGAGTCGTGGAACAGAAGAGATTTTGAAGCGGCAGGGATCGAGGTTGATTTCTGCCAGGATAATATAAGCGTTTCAAGCGGAAAGTGGACTCTTCGCGGTCTCCACTATCAGGCAGGCGAGTACTCGCAGGCGAAGCTCGTGAGATGTCTGCAGGGGGAGCTGTTAGATGTGGCTGTTGACCTGCGCAGGGACAGCGAAACTTTCGGCAAGTGGGCATCCGTGAAGCTTGTCGGCGGTGACGGTCAGGCGTTCTTCGTGCCCCGCGGGTTCGCGCACGGGTTCCTGACCTTGAGCGACGAGGTCATCTTCTCCTACAAGGTCGACAATGTATACAACAGACCTTCGGAGAGGAACATACTCTACTCCGACCCCGGGATCGGTGTCGAATGGGGACTCCCGGACGGCGTGAAGCCGCTCCTCAAGCCTGCAGACGAGCAGGCGCCCCTTCTTAAAGATGTAAACGACCTTTTCTGACAGAAGGAGAAAACTATTGAAGGATTTCCTTATAGTGGGAGCCGGGCTGTACGGCTCCGTTATGGCACATGAGCTTACCCGCAAGGGTTACGGCTGCATCGTGATCGACAAAAGAGGAGCTTCGGGCGGGAACATCCGCACTTCGATGCGTGAGGGCATCATGGTGCACGAGTACGGAGCTCACATTTTTCATACAAGCGACGAAGAGGTCTGGAGATTCGTGACAGACCTTGTACCCATGTCGCCTTTCGTTCATTCCCCTGTTGCGTGCTTCAAGGGGAGTTTTTATTCTCTGCCCTTCAACATGCACACCTTTAAGGCGCTCTTCGGAACGGGCGAGCCGGAGGAAGCCCGGGCTCGTATCGAGAGGGAGGCCTCAGAGGAGAAGGAGCGTATCCTTCGCGAACGAGGGAGCGAAGAAGGTTTCAAACCAGCCAACCTTGAGGAACAGGCCCTCACCACGGTCGGGCGCACGGTCTACGAGACCTTGATCAAGGGCTACACCGCCAAGCAGTGGGGCTGCGATCCGCGCATGCTCTCGGCCGACATCATCAAGAGGATCCCGGTACGTTACACCTACGAAGAGGATTATTTCAACGACAGATACGAAGGACTTCCAAGCACGGAAGCGGGCGGCTATACGGGACTTATCGACAGGCTGCTCGAGGGTTCTGAACTCAGGCTCGACACCGACTACCTTGATCTGAGAGGGCAGCACGAGCCGGACACATGGTACACCGATCCCGGGCTCGGACTTGCAAAGAAGGTGATCTACACCGGTGCCGTGGACGAGTTCTTCTGCAACTGCTACGGTTCGCTCGCGTACAGGAGCCTGAGGTTTGAGCAGGAGGAACTTGACAAAGACGACTTCCAGGGCCATGCGGTCGTGAACTACACTGACGCGGAGACCCCGTATACCCGGATCATTGAACATAAGCATTTGACTGCCGATTACAGGCCGGAGTCCAAACCCTTTACGGTCATCACGAAGGAGTACCCGAAGCTTTTTGAGGAAGGCGACGAAAGATTCTATCCCGTGAGAGACAACGCGAGCATGGAGAGGTATAATAAGTACACGGAGCTTGCCGCCAAATGCCCCTCAGTGACTTTTGGAGGGCGTCTCGGAAGCTACATGTATCTCGATATGGATAAAGTTATAAAAGCGGCGCTTGAGGCGTCTGAGAAGTTTTAACGATGCCGGCACAGTGGGATAAGGTAAAGATCCGATTTTATAAATCGGTTATGAGATAAAATCTGTCAGTAGTTTACAGGGAGCCATGGGATTATGGAGGACATGATAAAAAGCCTGCGTGAGAAGAAAAAGGCGATCAGCGCCGTTCTTATCGTGCTCGCGGTCGGTCTGCTGGCGCTCGCCCTCATCCTCTCGTTCCCTGCGAGCAAGAGCGGCGAAAAGGGCTCACACGAGCCCGGCACAGACGGGATCTACAAGACGCTCGAGGTCCACTTCCTCGATGTGGGGCAGGGCGATGCGACGCTACTTATCTGTGGCGGCGAAGCGATGATGATCGACGCCGGGAGTAACGATTCCGTCGATTACGTTAAGAAGTACCTGGACGGGCAGGGCATAAAGAAACTCAAGTACGCGGTAGGTACGCATTTTGATTCCGACCATGTGGGCGGGCTTGATGAGATCCTTTCGGATTTTGAGGTTGAAACGCTTATGGTCCCCGACCAGGAGCGCGATACGAAGTCCTACAAGGATGTTATGAAGAACAAGAGCAAGGCCGGCAAGACAGTCATCCCCAAGGTCGGAGACACTTTCACGCTCGGCGACGCGACGCTCACAGTGTTCGCACCGGCACGCAACGATTACGAGGAAAGCAACGATTACTCAATAGTTTTAAGACTCGATCACGGCGAGGATTCGTTCCTCTTCACCGGTGATGCGCAGGAAGAATCCGAGAAGGAGATGCTTGCGGCCGGTCTGGACGTCCATGTGGATGTCCTCAAGGTCTCGCATCACGGAAGCAAGAAGTCGTCGATCAGACAGTTCCTTGAGGCGGTCGTTCCGCAGTACGCGGTTGTATCATGTGCAAAGGACAACGATTACGGCCATCCCCACGCGCCCGTACTCAAGAGGCTCAGGATCCTCGGAGCGCAGCTCTTCCGTACCGACGAGCAGGGCACGATCGTCTGCTACAGCGACGGACACAGCCCGGCATGGAACAAGGACCCTTCAGAGTCCTGGCAACAGGGACGCGCACCCGAGAAGACGGAAGATGACGGGGCTGAGAACAAAGCGGCCTAAAGATCTAACCATTTAGGAAAAAGAGGCTGAGCTATACCGATCATCATATGCCGGAGCAAACAGGGAAATAACCGGAACATAGCCGGAGGATTACGGGGCTGTAACATAAGCGTTTATAAACAAATCAGATAAAGTACAAACACAAAGGAGGACACCATGGATCTTAAGGCTACACTCACATTTGACAAGCTTCCCAAGACTCTTGACGAGATGAAGGCGCTTCCGGGCGATGTTGCATCTCTGAAGGACCCCTACGCGGTGACGGCGCTTTGCGTGCTGGCGTACGAGGTTTATCACACCGATCCCGACGCTTCGATCGAAATGATCAAGTTCTTACGCGGACCGCGTGAGTTCTCGGCTTACGACGCACAGTTCACGAAGGATCGCTTCCCCAAGGGATCGGCCCAGAGCGAGTACCTCATGAGATCGTACTTCGAGGGCGCTACACCTGACAACAACTACACACCCGCACAGCCCTGCACGATCAAGCTCTATGAGAACCCTTACAGCCGTGACCAGTTCGCAGAGGGCTACCTGAAGGTGTTTTTAAGGTCCGGCGGAGCAGACACGGAGCGCTATATCACCCTCCGCACGAAAGCATCGACCGGCGAGTGGTTTGTATGGAATGAATCGGGACTTCTTGTGGGTATCAAGACAGCGAAAGCAGACGATCCCTGGGCGTGAGACCATGATCTGAGCCCGGCGGGGAGCGCACCCCCTCATCAGGGCATAAGAAAAAGCGCCATATGGGAATCGAACCCACCTCTCAACCTTGGGAAGGTCGTATTCTACCGATGAACTAATGGCGCACATCTTTGTAGATTATATATCATCAAGTCCCGTAATGCAACAAGATATAAAGTGATTTTGTGAGCAGCCGCAGCAAAGTATCACGGGATTGCGGGCAGATCAAAAAGTGTTTTTGGAAAGGAACAGACATGACTCTTAAAGAGGCTTTTAAACCGTATTTCAGGATGGGCGCCGCGATCAGCGTGCGTAACCTGTTTACACCCGCGCACATGAAGCTGCTGACCGAGCAGTTCGACAGCTTTACCTGCGAGAACGACATGAAGCCCATGTACATGATCGACGCCGTGAACCGCAAGGAAGGCGCGAAGTACAACACCGAGCCTGCGCTCACGTTCGACACGGTGCGCCCGTACCTCGATTTCGCGAGAGAATCGGGGATCGCCATGAGGGGACACACCCTCGTGTGGCATAACCAGACTCCCGAGTGGTTCTTCCACGAGGAGTACAACCCTGCGCTCCCGTTCGCGAGCCGCGAGGTGATGCTTGCGAGGCTTGAGAACTACATCAAGGGCGTCCTCACGTTCGTGCAGGAAGAGTACCCCGGTGTGATATATGCGTGGGACGTGGTCAATGAGGCGATCGACGAGGGCGACTTCAGGAAGTCCCTCTGGCTCAAGACAGTCGGGCGTGACTTCGTGCTGAAGGCATTTGAATTCGCCCGCAAGTATGCTGCCAAGGAAGTTTCGCTTTTCTACAACGACTACGAGACGGCCGAGGTCTGGAAGCGCGACCTCATCATTAACGAGATCCTCAAGCCTCTTATCAAGGCAGGAAACGTCGACGGTATGGGCATGCAGTCGCATCTCCTGATGGATCATCCGGATCTTAACGCTTATGAGACAGCACTGCGCATGTACGGCGAACTCGGACTTGAGGTGCAGATCACAGAGCTCGATCTTCATAACAACGACCCTTCGGAGGAGTCGATGAAGGCGCTCGGCGAGAGATATGCGAAGTTCTTTGACATCTACCTAAGAGCCAAGAAGGAAGGCGCAGCGAACATCACCTGCGTTACCTTCTGGAACCTCCTCGATGAGCACTCGTGGCTCACGGGATTCAGACGCGAGACGAGCTACCCGCTTCTTTTCAAGGGCAAGTGTGAAGCGAAGCAGGCATATTACGATGTTATCAGAGTTGCCGCAGGTGACGCGGCAGCCGGGGAGCACTGGGAGCTCAAAGCAAGTGACGAAGAGTTTGAGGCAAAGATGCCCGAGAGACCCAAGAAGGAAGGAGAAAATACCATGCAGGAAGTTTATGATTTCTTAAAGTCGTGCGGAGTTTATTACCTCGCAACAGTAGAGGGCGATCAGCCCAGAGTACGTCCCTTCGGAACGGTGGATATTTTTGAAGGCGGACTTTACATCCAGACCGGAAAGGTGAAGGAAGTGTCCAAGCAGCTTCAGGCCAATCCCAAGGCTGAGATCTGCGCGTTTGCCGACGGACAGTGGCTCAGAGTCTCCGGCAAGCTCGTACGTGATGACCGCATCGAAGCGAAGAAGCATATGCTCGACGCTTATCCTCAGCTGCAGGCGATGTACAAGGCAGAGGACGATAATACGGAAGTGCTCCGCTTCGAAGGAGCGACGGCGACGTTTTCGTCCTTTACAAGCGCGCCGAGGACGTTTAACTTCTGAAAATTGGTTAGTAACACTCGATGAACAGTAATATTCGAAAAACACGGTCGACTACCTTTACTTCACTGCGCTCCATTTGCACGTCCTCTGGTCGCTAGCGAACATTGGCTCCCGACGGACGTGCACAGAGCTTGTGAAGTTGCAGTCGTCTCCCTATTATTTTTCGAATATTACTGTCCACGAGTGTTTTTAAAAATTTGGGAAAGTTGAACTGTTAAACCCAAATTGCTGAATAGTAGATGGCGTGCTCGCGGTCAGTTGTTTTTGTAAAACGATAGCGAGCGACTGAAGCTTTGCGAGCTTTGTGCTCGCTCGCAGGACGGCCAATGTTCGCTAGCGCAAGCAAACCGAAATCTCATATGATGAGATTTCGAGTCTTATCCTGTTCTCAGAATCGTCGAATGTTCACCGACGATTCTGAAGGATAA
>JAFRSH010000042.1 GCA_017427685.1 Lachnospiraceae bacterium
CGGATAACAGTAATCGGCGAAATCGGTGCAGAAGTTGTATACGAGAGCCGGAGATACCGGCATAAGAGCGTCTGTCGTCGTCAGCGTCGGAATTGTCCAGACAAGGTTGCCCGTCGCGTTATTGACGTACCCGGTCCCGGCGAATCCCGCGTCCTGAGAGGTATACGTCCAGTAGTCCTCAAGACCTTTCATATCTAGGAAGGTTATGCTGAGGCTCGGACGGACAGAACCTGTTCCGTAATCATTCGATCTGAATTTTGCTGTTCCGGAGAATCCGTCCGCTGCCGGCTGGAACATAAGACCGTAATTGACGTTTTCGTACCAGCTGTTCACTATCTGAGTAACGTCCCATGTCAGAGGAGTATCGCCGGCGCCTGACACAGTCTGCAGTTTCAAATAGTCGGATGGAGAGGCAGCTGGAGTTCCGTGATCTCCGTCAAGCACTGCTTGCCAGGTAAGATCGGAATCCCAGTCTGACGTGACCTTATACACACCTACATAACCGTCTATGCTCTCATGCAGAGAGAAGCAGGTCATCGTAAGCTCCGCTTTTGTTATCTTACTGAGAGAAGGAAGAACCGGGAGCGTGTTCAGTTTCCAGTACGCTCTCCAGTCGCTGCTGACGTATATGGAATTGTCTGAAGGAGACGAACGGTCAGGATCGGACTCTAAAACGTCAAGATCGGTAACATTTGATGAGGTGCTGTAAACCGGAGGATCGATTACAACGGGAAAAGCGCGGGATTCATCGTTGATCCACCTCGCGTCGGCAGTTACAGAAAGAATGTATGTTCCGCTTTCTCCTGAAGAAAGATTGTATGATACAGCATCCGAGAACTCATCCGCGGCATCCCACATTGCCGGCGCCGGAAGGAAGTACACGGTGTCACCTGTCTCCGGATCGACAAGGTCTATCTGACCGTTCTCGCCAAAATCCGGAACAAGTCCTTCAAGAGAGAGTGTGAAAGTGTATGTATAGTCTGATTCGGGATCCCTTTCCTTTACGATTACATTCTCTTTTACGTTCTTTCCGTACAGGACATACTCTATATCCGTTCCGGGTAGTATGTTTTCGTATCTGACAGACGAGCGGATATTGTCGAGTGTGGTAAGGACTTCAAGAGGATCTGCGTCTTTATCGAATTCGGTTTTGTTATTTTTGATCTCTCCCTTTATACCTTTTGCGGCACTGACAAGAGAGAAAGATAAACAGCTTTTCTTTCCGGTGAGTGTGAACAGTGAGGAATCATCTGAGGTCTTGTACGGAAAAGAGTATCTGCCGTTGGACGTGGAGATTGAGTCGCCCTGTCTGTACAGGCGGTTGTCTATGTCTGTAAAGCGTCCGTTTTCGTCCTCTTCGTGGATATCCGTATCATAGTGGGCAGTATAAAAAGAACCGTCCGTGAGCCTGAACGTTTTTTCGGCAGCGGTGCGGTTTTCAATTACTTCGATTATGTCTGAGTTAGAGATTGATGCATCGTGTTCAGGAGAGGTATCGACGTCGCCGATGTCAAAGGAGAAGACTGTCAGGGGCAGAGAAAGAAGAACCGTCAGCACAGAGAGGATAACGGCAAGACTCTTTATACCAAATGAAAAACGGCGGGTTGTTAACATAATGGCACCTCCTAAAAGATATTTGTCTATATTATACAATTCATAACAGGCTTTGTCAAGAATGAATTTGAAATACGGCACCTCCCGATACCTCTCCAAGCGACAACGTCCCGGTCTTCGTTGATCCCGCACAAGGTGGTCCGAATCCCTTCGAGAACGTGCCTCCGACGGAGATAGACGATCACCCGGTTGATGAATTCATCGAAGAAGGAGATGACAGACCCGGAGAAGGCATCCACTTCTGATCACAACTCAATACACCAACCCGCCGCAGAGAGAGATCCCTGCGGCTCTTTTTCAGTCGGTTGAATTTTTTTCAGAAAACCTCTTGACAAACGAAAAAATGCCTGGTATAATATTTTTGAACCAAATGGCTCATACATGAAAGGATCGCATTATGGCAAAGAGAGACGAAAGCCTGTACGAAAAGATCATAGATTATGTCAACGGTTACTACGACAGGAAAGGACACGCGCCGTCCACGCGCGAAATTGAGCGCGACACGGGCATTTCCCGTCCGACGGTGCAGAGATACCTCATCACGCTCAAAGAGCGCGGGGTGATCGAATACGGCGAACACAGAGGCATC
>JAFRSH010000006.1 GCA_017427685.1 Lachnospiraceae bacterium
CATAATCGCCATCGGCGGTGAGGACGTACCACCCATATAACCCAAATACAGAATCATCGCCATCCCTGTCATATGCGATCGGAACATTTACCCCCGGGGATGCTTTTTTTATGATCGAATCATACCCGTTGTACCATTGATTGCATTCATACAGATAAACTGCTGTGTCTTCATAAGCGGTAAGCTCTACTTTTCCTCCGGCTTGCACAAAACAGCCCTCGGCCTTGGCAGAGATTTTTGTGGTCTTCTTATCATTTAGATTATTTACTATCAGCTCTGTTTTCTTAAGAAGGGTAATATCAGTTTCGAACTCATCTCCTAAATACACAAATACTCTTGCCCAGTCTCTGTTACATATTACTGATTCGATTTTTGAACCTCTGTCCCGGGAAGCAATTCCACCTGTTACTTCTGATTTTTGCCCTTCCAGAGTCAATTCTTTAACAGTACAATTCCCATCAACAACAAATTCAATCTTATCGGCGGTTGAAAGTATGACATTACCACTGACACATTCTTCAAAGAAATTAGCATCGGTTACTGTAATGTGTTTGAATAAAGCATTATTCTGAAACCAACCGTAGGGAGCAATGATTTCCAGTTCCTTATTTTCGGATCCATCCACTTTCGGGATTAAATAATTTTGCGCGTCTTTAGTGTCATATTCATCTACATAATCGGGATCATCTTCATCGGGCTCATAATCATCGGGATCATAATCAGGATAATCATCCCAATGAGTCTCTCTTTCAGCCTTGTTTTTCTCATAATCAGGCTTAAAGATGATTTTTGAAACACCGGAATCCTCCATCGCACTCCACAATTGAAGTTCCGTATCAACGGTAACTGTTTTCCGGCTTGCCGAATAAGCAGGCACATTACCCGCAAACAAAACAGCAACCATAACAAATGCCATAAATCCACTGATTCTTCTTTTGATCATAGCTACTCCTTTTATACGCAGAAACAAAATAATTACTGGACTTCTTCACTTTCCGGCCTGCTCAATCCTGCACATCCGTAAAACATGCAAGAATCAGTTAATTATAGCATGTATTTTGTCATTTTTCAATATTGTTTGTAACCTTGTGAAAATGATTACCGTCTCTGCGCTTACACAACAAAAAAGCATCGGATGCCTTTTTCTTGTTATCTCCGTGCGCTCGGAGATAACAGGGACTTTCACCCTTTGGAGCGCGCCATGGCGCGCAAACCGAAATATGCTCCGCAGCACCAATTTGAACCGCAGAGCATATCGAATCTGAAACTATACTACTTCAAGTCAAGAATTAAGCGAGTATCTTGAATATATAAATACAGCTTTCTTACCGATTCCGGCTTTTCTGATCATCTTGCAAATCTTTTCGAATTCTTCTTCAGTCACGCCTTTGATCGTGATAGTCACTCGCTTTTTGTCTCCGACGCCTTTAAAAGCATTCTTTCCGATGCTCTCAAGGCTCGAGGCGTTGATCGTGATACTCTTCAGGTTTGTCATGTTCCTGAACGCAGAGCTGCCGATCCCGGTCACGTTTTCTCCGATCGTCAGCTTGGTAACTGCCTTGTTGTTCTTTAAGGCACCCTTTCCGATCTCTGTTACAACGAAGTATTGCTCGTTTACCCAGATTTCAGCGGGGAGCTTAAAGGTCGTGCCGATCACTTCCACTGCTGTCAGAGAGATTTTCGTGTCAGACTTTGCTTCAGCATCATCTATAACTGACGTGTACTCTGCCTTAACTCCGTTTCCTGCGGCATCAGTCTTCTCGGTAACAACCTTTGTTACGCCATCTGTACCGGTTGTGGCCTCCTTAAGCGAAGTCCTGCCATCCGCGTAACTCTTTCCTTCCGTGGAGATCAGAGTGCCATCAGCCGTCAGTTCTTTAACCTTGGTGCTGACTGTGCCGGACTTTGTGGTAGTAACGGATGTTTCCTTCTTTGATCCATCCGCCTTCTCATTAAAGGTCTGAACTACTGTTGTTCCGTTCTTCTTTGTCCTGGTGTACTCGTACTTGTACTCAACGAACTTCCCGTCTTTATCTCTTACAGTCTCCCTTGTGATGCTGCCGTCCGCGAGTTTCGTGACAGAGATCTCCGAGATCGTTCCGTCAGAGTTCTTCACTTCAGTCGTGGTAGTACGTCCGTCGTCTTTCTTTTCAACCGGCTTCGGTTCCTCAGGATAATAAGATGGCTGATAAACAGGCGCAGTTACTGCAGGTTCTGTTATCAAAAACTCTGCTGTAGCAGTTCCACCAGTGTAATTCGCAGTTTCTGCGACGGTCGCCTTCACAACATATTCTCCGGGTTCTGTCGGTACCGCGTTATCCACATATGCGTTATCATCTTCTGACTGCTTTTTGTATGCATATGTAACAGTTCCATTTCCGGAGTTACCGTTGAGAACCGGCATTTTCGCTGTTTTGCCTTTCCCCCAGCCCTCTTGTGTAAGTGAAAGATTAAGGCTCGCCTTACTAATTCCGGCAGAAACACTGTATTTGATCGAGCTTTTATAGTCATTGTCTCCTTCAACCATGTAGAAGACTGTGTATGTTCCGGCTGCTGTTGCCGTGGGGATGTCAGCGCTGAAGGTTCCGTTTTCTGACTGGCTGTACTTAAGGGTTCCTCCCCTACTTGAGCCCGCTGTTATCAGATTCTGTGCATATCCCGTATACTCAGGACTTGTTGCCACAGGCGCAGTAATAACCGGATCTTCTTTTACAGCGTAATCCGCAGCTGCGGTAACGCCGTCAACCGTAATCTTGGCTGTATAGTTTCCTTTTGCGGTTGGAGCGTCGCCACGCAACTGTCCGTTTTCATCATAATACTCGATCTGTGACTCCGAAACTTCTTCGTCCCCTGTTTTGCCAAGCGCTACGTTGAAGTTTTCAACGCCCTCAAGTACTGCTTTTTCACTGTTTTCTTTACCAAAAACGATTTCTGTGGGTGCCTTTATGGCAAGATCAATACTCTGTTTATTGCCATCTCCATCAATATATATCGCATTTATAGCACTTCCCGAGGCAGTCAAAAGACCGCTGTGATTCTTGTATACGATGACATATCTCTTGATTTGATCAAATGTCCCACTTTCGCTTAAATCAATAAAATCGAAGTCCTCATTTGTCGAGGTAAAGAATTGAATTCCAGCAGGCAAGCCGAAACCGGCAGGACTTGATACATTATTGACATATTCTATTCCAGGCGCATAATTAGAATATTTGTTATTTAGACCTCCTAACGACTCTATCATTCCTCCGGTTATCGTTATGCTTGCACCCTTCTTACTACCTCCGATGCCGCTTCCTGCGTTAGTTGTACTTTTTCCACCGATTGCCGTCACCCTTCCTCCGGTTATCGTTATATCTTCTATTAACCCGATTCCATGCTGGCCTCTTCCACCGATTGCCGTCACCTCTCCTCCGGTTATCGTTATACTTCCGCCATTTGAGCTGCCTCCGATTCCATACCCTTCTTGTCCTCCATCTGCAGTAACCTTCCCTCCGGTTATCAGTATTCTTTCCTCTGCTCCCCTAACTCCACATCCAATCCCGGCTCCGTAACTACTTCCGGCAGTTATTACCTTTCCTCCTGAAATCGTTATAATGACACCGGTCCCCCCGTACGCACCTCCGATTCCGGCTCCTCTGTCACCGATGGCTGTTACTTCTCCTCCGGTTATTGTTATACTTCCTCCCGTTCCATAAAACCCACCTCCAATTCCTGCTCCGTACCAACCAGCCGTGGCCGTTACTTCTCCTCCACTTATTATTATATATCCTCCCTTTCCATAATGTCCGCCTCCGATCCCGGCTCCGTAAGAATCAAACATCGATTCGACGGTGGCTGTTACCTTTCCTCCGTTTATGGTAATGCTTCCGACGTCCTCTCGGTTTCCGCCTCCGATTCCGGCTTCATTTTCTCCTCCGGTTGCCCGTAGCTCGCCCGCTGTTGTATTCGCTCCGTTTATAGTTCCCTGTCCGTAGATAGTCAGAGCGTTTCCGCTTGCGACATTTATACCTTTGGCTGCTGTAAACACGCAGTTGTCCTTCAATATAAGATTAACAGTTCCGGAAACCGTGATCCTTTCACTGACCGTAACCGTTCCTTCCGCAACATACCAACTCTCCCCCTCGGATCCGTTAAATGTAGTAGTACTCCCGGTAATTATCTCATAAATGGTACAGCTTTTTTCCTCAAATCTCCCGTTAGTATCGTTGTAGTAGAGGTACGGCACCGGCGTCAGAGTCGCCTTCGCTTCTTCCTTCTCAAACCCGGTAAGGCATAAAAACGATCATGCTGACAACGAGTACCATCCCAAGCATTTTTCTAACCTTGCTTCCCATAAGATCCTCCTCATTTCTTTCAGTCACCCGTACAACCGGGCTATTAAAGCGCTGTTAAGAATTGCGCAATCCTCTGCTATTAATATACGACAAACTATCCGATCTGCCTCTCCGGAAGAGTATTCCTATTTCTAATATTTTAAGGTATTTCTCCATCAAATGGAAGTAGGTTGTTATCTCTGATACAGATTTGCGCATAACCATCTACGCGTGCAACGCGAGACCAAGCGTGTTGCGCATTACCGTTGCGCAACTCGCGACGCGCCGGACGTAAACGTTTCACTTACGTCCGGCGGGGGATCCGTTTTCACATGGGTCACGCAATAACGGGTCCTGTTCTATGCGCGCAGCGCGAGACCCAGCATCACGAGCGACGCCTAGCGAGTGATGCGATGCTCCGAGTGCAAACGGTTCAATTGCACTCGGAGGGGGAGCCGTCTATGCGTGCAGCGCGAGACCCAGCGAGTTGCGCATTACCGTTGCGCAACACGCGATGCGCCGGACGTAAACGTTTCACTTACGTCCGGCGGGGGATCCGTTTTCACATGGGTCACGTGAAAACGGGCCCCGTCTACGCGTTTATAACAAAAAAAGAACACCGACCGGTGTTCTTTTTTTGTTATAAGCGCGAGACGGGGATCGAACCCGCGATCTTCGCCTTGGCAAGGCGACGTACTACCACTGTACCACTCGCGCATTTCTTCGTGTTTGTGTTCTCTCTCAACACGCAAGTTCGATTATACAGTGCGACCCCCTGATTGTCAACCATTTAAATTGTCTTTTTTGTTTCAAAGTTTTCAGAAAATTAATCGACCGAAACGCACTCTCAGGAGAGACGCATTTCGGCCGACTGACTGTCTGAACCTGTTCTTCTTTTAAACTCTGACATCCACATTCCCTCCTACAGCCGGATTAACCGACCTCTCCATGGAAGAACGCATCATGTCGATGAGCGCCTGACCGCCCTGCTCCGTAACGTCGAGCGTCTTGGCCATAACGGACTCCGCAACCTGATTCTGAACCTTAACGGTGCTCATGGCGACCGACAGATCAGGGATCGAGTAGGGATCCATTGCGCTGATATCAATTCCTGCCATAACTGTTTGACCCGAAGAAAGCGAACGGGCATCGGTCTCTTCTTTTTCCGATGCCCTCATCATATATCATTCATATAGATTTATGTCTCCTTCGGACCGTACCTCCTTCTGTAATTATAGTTCCGGATTTTGATCAACTACGATCAGCTAAAGATTTCCTTTGGACCGTACCTCCTTGCTCAGATTTTCCGGTTCTCCCAGTTCCCTGCCCCGGTCTGATGACCTAACTTAAGTATCCTTTGGAATGTACCTCCTTCTGTAAGTATAGTTCCGAGGATTGGTCGACTACGACCTACTTATGTTTTTGTTGGACCGTACCTCCTAAAAAGATTTCTTTCGTCTACCTTTCTGATTGGTATGACTGAATTATACGCCCGTGGCTCCGAATTGTCAAGCGTATTTTGAAATTATTTCACAATTTACTATTATTTATTTTGTAATATTGTCTATTGTGTGCGCAATTCACCAATCTTGTATTTTATAGTCACACATTTCACATGCTGCAAACATTACGAAAGCCGGCGATCCGCGCCGGCTCTCATGTATCACTCGGTTATGATATGTTGTATGAATATCTGGTCTCCGTGTACGATCCTCGACAGGGCATCCTTGCACTTCTTTTCGGATCCGTCACGCCTCTTAAAATTCACTTCGGCTTCATACTTCTCGATCCTGCCGGCCGTAAGCTCGTCTACCGCCTTAAAGAAGTCTTCGTTTTCATCGGCCACGAAGGATTTTTTCTTGCCGTTGATGTCTTTCTTGAACTCATCCATGTCGCTGTAACCGAAGAGGTTAAAGGCTGCCTCGTTGCAGTTGACAAGTAGATACGCGTCATCCTTGTTGCTGTAATAGAACTGCATGACCGGGCAGGGGATGTCCGAGAAAACAGAATCCATAAGCGTTCTCTGCCTCTCGTAACGTTTCTCCTGGATAGCGAGCCTTGTTTCGGTCGCAACCATATCCTCAACATCGTTTACGATAGCGGTCACGTAAAGCCTTCCGCTGATAACATGCGTTACGGCAAACTGGGCCTCGATCCATCTGTAGCTGCCGTCAGCGGTACGATGTCTGTATCTGACAGAAGCTTTCCTGGGTTTCTCCTCGTTGGCAAGCCTGATCGCGCCCTGGATCACGCTCCAATCATCGGGATGGATCGTCTTGGACAGATCGGGCATAACAACCCTGTCGTACTCTTCGGGTGAGTATCCGCAGACCTCGGGCATGTAACTGTTATGATACAGCAGATGAAGACTGTTCCCGACAACCTCCAGATCGACGATTCCCGCAGGAACCTTGTTCATGATATCGGTAAGCCTGTTTGTAAGGCGGATATTGTTCTTGACGAGCAGAACTCTCTCTGTGATGTTGTCCACCATGATGTAGAACAGATGCTTGTCACCACTGGTCTCAAGACATCTCACGCGGAAGCAGACATAAACCTCTTCACCCTTGTCCCTGATGAACATGACTTCGCAACTCTTCTCGTCGTTGTCACGTGCTGCCGACTCAAAGGTGTCGATGAGTTTCATCCTGTTCTCATCATCAAGTCCGTCCATGATCCCGAACTTGCCGTCGTTGAAGTTGTCGCGTTCAGCTCCGATAGCGTCGAAGAATCTCTCGTTGACACGAAGCGCCTCAACCTCGCCACCGTCAAATCCGACGATAGCGGCACCGCCCACGAAACTGTTGAATATAAGCGTACTCTGTACGGACGCGTTGAGGAAGTCAACTGTGCCGTCCTCTGTGTATGAATCGATGCCGGTGATCGGGAGCTCATGCTCACGTCCGGTGAGGATCTTCTCGAAATCGTTAACAGGCATGGGACGCGCAAAGTAGAATCCCTGCATGTAGATACAGCCGATGCTCTTGAGGTACTCAGCCTGCTCCTTGGTCTCAACACCTTCCGCAAGTACGGCGAGGTTGAGCCTGTTGGACATTCTGATAACGGAGCTCAAGATGCTTCCGCCTCTTTCGGCATTCTTGCCACCCTCGATGAACTTCATGTCGAGCTTGAGCATATCGACCGTAACGTCCTTAAGGGTATTAAGGGATGAGTATCCGCTTCCGAAGTCGTCCATCTCGACACTGAAGCCCGCCTCACGAAGCCTGCTGACCGTCTCGATCATCTGGGAAGGGTTGTCCATGTACGCGGACTCCGTGATCTCGATCCTGAGCAGCTCGGTCGGAAGGTCGTACTTCCCGACAAGCTTCACAAAGTGGTCTACAAGCCTCAGGCTCGCGATATCGGTTCTCGAAACGTTGACCGACACGGGGACAACCTCACGGCCGTCGTCAAGCCATTTACGCTGAAGCTTGCACACCTCTTCCCAGACAAACTGGTCAAGATGTGTGATAAAACCGTTCTTTTCGAAAATAGGAACAAACTTACCCGGCATGATAATGCCCTTCTGAGGATGCTTCCATCTCACAAGAGCCTCACCGCCGTGAAGCCTGTTGGTAGTGTAGTTGAACTGGGGCTGTATGTAGATGATGAACTGGCCCTCGTCAAGGGCTGTGTTCATCTCGTTGACGATCTGCTGGCTCTCGATGAGCTCCTGACGCATATCCTCACTGTAGTAAGCTACACGGCTCTCGTATTTACCCTTGATGCTCTTGAGAGCGAGAAGCGCTCTGTCGCACATAAGGCTGATGTCAAGATCCCTGTTCTCCACGGTGTAAACACCCATACGTCTCGTAACGTCGAACTCGAACTTAGAGTCGTTAATGGGGCTTGTGAGGGTATTCGCAACGTTGTGCCTGTTGAAGTCCTCCACGGGCATACATCCGACATAATGATCGGCCTCCCAACGACCGAAGACTGTCTTGTCGGAATCGAAGCCCTTGAACATCCTCGCCATCTCGGAAAGACAGCGATCGCCTTCCGAGATACCGTATACGTCGTTTATGACTTTGAAGCCGTCAATGTCTATCCTGAATATGACGAACATCGTCTTCGGGTTGTTGTCGATGACTTCTCTTGTTTTCTTACAGAATGAATTGCGGTTGAAAAGACCCGTCTTGGAATCGTGAACCTGCTCCGAAAGGAATCTTCTGAAGACAGGGACTCTGTTGTCATCGGTCACGAGCTTCTGGGAGCTGCGTGCGATGATGTTACGGATCCTGTGCCTGATGAGCTGGATATTAAGGGGTTTGGTAAGAATGTCGGCCGCGCCGAGGTCGAAAGCGCGTACCTGGTTCTCGATCTCGTCAGCTGAAGTAACGACCACTACAGGAATCTCGCAAAGCTCCGAGTCCTCGATCATGGCCTGAAGTACAGAAAAACCGTCGATGATCGGCATGATAAGATCAAGGAGCACGATAGCCATGTCCTTGTTCTTGCGAAGGAGATCAAGTGCCACCTCTCCGTTTTCTGCCATATAGATCTCGAAATCATCATCAAACGCTTCACTCAGAAGAATTCTGTTCGTAAAAGCGTCATCGACAATGAGCATCTTGAGTTTTTGAGTTGTATTCGCCATTAAGCACCCCTTGGATTATAAAATCATAATTCAAATATCAGTATAATGGTTTTTATCGATTATTGCAACACATTTTATAGTTTTTTATCAAAATTCGCAGGATTTGTCCGTTTCGAATCTTATCAGTTGTCGTTTTGTTATCTTTGGGATGCTAATTTGCTTTTTGTGAGTATATAGAAAGGACTCCCCGACATACTCGGGAAGTCCCTTATTTTCAGTTTGATCCGAATGATCTCCGGGGTGATCCTACTTAATAGTAGTACTCCTCGTCATCGTAGTCATCATAATCGTAATCGTCGTAGCCGTAATCACCATAAGCGTAATCACCGTCTAAGCCCATGGATCCGTCACCCGAGAAGATGATCTCTCCGTTCTCATCGATGCTGAAGACTACGTAGTCGCTTGAGTAATAGTCGCCATATGCGTCGTCCACATAGAATGAGTAATAATAATCACCCTCGGGAAGGTAAGAGTATGTAAGCTCGTCTCCTTCTTCCCACTCGTACTCGGAGCCTTCGAACTCCGAATCATCCTCGAGATAGTAGACAGGTACGATCACGTCGCCGTCTTGGAGCTTCTTGATTTCTCTTGCAGCCATACCGTTCTCATCGATACCGTCCCATGTTCCTTCGATATGGATATCTCCGCTGCCGCCAACCCAGAATCTGAGGTTGGTGCTCTCACCGTTGACAACGACGGGAGATGTGTAGATCGCTCTTTCTCCGTCCTCGCTGTAATCAACGACATAAGCCGAAAGCAGAGTTCCGTCGGGAAGCGAGTACCAGTAACCGTCAAAGTTGTCATAGAACTCACCGGTCTCCCAGTCTCCGTTTACATCAGCCGTCTCACCGAGGATCACGAAGGTTTCTCCGTCATAATCGAGTGCGATCTCCGCACTAACACTGACTGCCCAATCAAGTCCGTTCTCGTCAAGTTTAAAGCAGTACATTCCGTTTTCATCGACATAAGGCTCTTCTTCAAACGTGATAAGTGAGCTCTCGCCGCCGTATTCCTCTTCGTCTGCGTAATCGAAATAATCGTCATCGAAGTAATCGTTTTCGCAGTCATCGTTGCTCCAGTCACCGTCATCCGTAAAGAAGACTTCGTTGCTGTAGCCGTTGTCGGTGTAGCCGTTTGCCACCATGTCGGCGATTGAGATGTAGTACGGGCTTATCGCGATCCCCGAGAAGACCTTAAGCTCGTTCGAACCCTGTACCTGAAGAGGGTAATAGATTGAAAGACCCGATGCCTTCTTGTGGTTCGATCCGTTCTTGTTGTATGAGATACATCCCTTGAGCGCGGTAAGAACGTTTCCGGGATCCGCGTAATCTGCACAGGCATTTACGATACCGCCGATATCGACCATGTTCGTGTAGCCCTCGCTCTTGTTGTTACCGCCGAAGTTCTCGGCCTTATCGATACACCTTACGATAGCGCCGAGAGCATCGCTGTTCTGGCAAGCCTCGTAAAGGCGTGAAGCATAATCGTTGAATTCAACAAGGAATTCGTCGAACTTCGAAAGATCGACGATCGTGAGTGTGCATTCGTTCTCCTGCTCACACTCCTTGCACTCGTCGTAGAAGCTGTCCGCAACAACCTTTCCGAGTTCGGCACCGTTTGCCGAAGGATTCGAAACGAGATAATCGCTGATCGCGGTGTAGTTCCAGCCCGAACCGGGCTCTGTCTCCTGCGAACCGTACATGTATCTCGCATATGTCGTGAGGACGTTTGCCGTCTCGGCAGTACCCATCAGGCAGCAGTCAAATCCGATGAATTCGAACTTGTCCGTCATGTCTGAAAATACCGACGAAAGCGCCGAGTTGATCTCGCTCAGATAGAGGGTATCGCAGTTGAAAAGTTCATCGACGCACACACCGGTGATACTTCCTCCGCCGTGATCCCAGAAAACGAGACCCATCTTCTCGGAAGCGTAATTTGAGACACCCCATTTAAGGAATGATGCAAGTGTTTCGGCATCACCCATGTTGGTGAGCTCAACGGAATCAACAAGATTGATATCGCCGTTCTGAACAACATAACGTTCAGCCTTGCCGACTGTGAACATCTCGTTCTCCCACTCGCTCGTTCCGCCGGTCTGTATAACGAATCTCACGTTGTCACTGCCTTCGGATTCGAGCATCTGGGCAACATCGCTCGTAGCCGAGCCCTGTCCGCTGCTCTCAAGGTCCGTTCCGCACAGATAAACGAATATGGTCCAAACTCCGTCGTCACCCATGCTCTTGCCTGCGTTTGCGGCACGTGATATCTTGAGCTTCTTATCGGAGCCGCTCACGGACAGAGAGAAGCCGGTCTTCTTGTCTGCCACTGTGGTCTGCGCTCCTGTGTCGGTGTCATCCTTAACGGGTGTGTTTGTTTCCTGCTTGGTTTCGTTATCGACAGTATCGACGGATTCCGTGGCAGGAGTGCCGGTATTGTCTTTTTCGTCGTCACTCGATGAGCAACCCGAAAGAACAAGTGCAAAAATCAGTAAGATACAGATGATAGATTTCTTCATTTGTCTCCTTTCTCTTTGGAACCGGAAGCGGTGCAATTTGTTATAATACCCCTTGGCGGGGCCAAGGGGTATTTAAAACAATGATCAATTGATCATTTGAGGGTCGATCAATACTCTTCTTCGTAGTCGCTGTAATCTTCCTCTGCGTAGCCTTCGTCAGCTGCGGGAGCGCTGCCTGCGCTGAAATCGAAATCGCCCTTAGTGTAAACGTACTCGTATCTTGTTCCGTCCTGCTCAAGTGTGTACGAAAGAGTGTCTGAACTCTCATCATACTTGAAGGGGAAGAGTGCTCCGTCAAGAGTAACCTCGATACCGTTTGATCTGATCTGGGTCTCGCCCTTAACAACGCCTGATAAAGAAGTCATGGAAGTCTCCTTCTCGGAGATCTCAACAACCTTCTGAACGCCTGCCTCAACTGTGCCGAGCTCTGCTGCGAAATCAGCTGCGCTCTTGCCGTTGATCGTCTTTACGTGCCACTTTCCTGCAACTTTGTTGATGTCGAGTCCGCAAGCGGTGAGTGCTAAAGCCATAACCGCTACGAGCATTAATGCAATTGCTACCCTTACTGTCTTCTTCATTTCGATAGTCCTTTCTTTCTTAAATAATTTAGTATTATTGTGATTCATAAAACCCACAGTTGTCGATTATACTCAATAACAAACAAAAAAGCAACTGTTAAAATTGTTTAAGGGAAAAGAGTCTTTTACTCAGCCGTCTGTTCACAAACAAGCTTGCAACAGACGGCCTTCGCTTATCGCACACAAAAAGAACATCCCGTGGGATGTTCTTTGTCAAACCGTATGGCTTAGATGTACTTAAGAAGGAATTCGTCCTCGGGCAGGGGCTTATCATACACATAACCCTGAACGTGCTCGCATCCGCAGTCAAGAGCGATCTGCTCTTCGTCCGTGTCCTCAACACCTTCGCAGATAACGTCGAAGTCGATCTGTTTGCAAAGGGAGATAAGACCGCTGAGGATCTTGAGTCCCTTGGGGCTTCTGGTACTGTTCTTTATGAAGCTCCTGTCAAACTTGACAACGTCGATCGGAAGTACCGAAAGCGAGTGAAGCGAACTGTAGCCTGTACCGAAATCGTCCATACTGACGAGGAATCCGAACTGCTTGAGCTCGATGAGCTTGTCGGAGATGATACCCGACTCGGAGATAAATGCCGACTCCGTAACTTCGAACTCAATGTACTTGGGAGGGATGTTAAAGGGCTTAAACACCTTGATGATCTCCTCAACCATGCGCGAGTTGTAGAAGTGGATCCTCGAGAGGTTGATCGAAACCGTCACCGGTTCGCTTCCGATCTCGAGGAGCTGTTTGATCATCTGGAATACCGATCTCATGACGAAGAAGTCAAGGTCGATGATCCTTCCGCTGCTCTCAAGGATCGGGATGTACTCACCGGGAGCCATGATCCTGCCGTCCTGGCACTTGATCCTGCTGAGTGCCTCGGCACCCTCGAGCTTCTTGGTCCTGATATTAACCTTGGGCTGGTAATAAACCAGAATGTCGTTGTTCTTGAGTGCTGCCTCGAAGATCGAGATGATCTCGGAGGTCTTTTCTTTGCCTTTGTACATCTCCTCACTGAAGATGACGTAAGGTGTCGAGTAGTCGCCCTTCATGCTCCTGCGGGCCATGTTGGCACGATCGACGCAGGCAACTATCTTTTCTTTTCTGTCTTTAAGGATGTATACGCCGCACTGGAGATGCAGAAGTACGGACTGGAATTGTCTGGTGTTCTCGGAGATGAACTTGTCGTTGTACTTTTTGAGACCATAGTCAAAAAGATCGGGATCCTTCGGAGTTTTGTAAAGACCCAGGATATGATCCGAGTAAGGTCTGCAGGCAGTGATACAATGATAATTGTCAATGACTGTGATGTTTACAAGACTTTGAAGTAACTGATTACCGATCTCGTAGCCGTATATTTGGTTGATGAATTTAAAGTTAGATATATCCATAGCGATGACAACAAATTGCTCGTCATCGGACAATTGTTTCTTCTCTTTGGCTTCCTCTGCTAACGCAAGAAAATCTTCGTAGAAAGGCAAACCAGTGAGCTTATCATACTGCTGGATCTTGTAATTAGGCATCTAACGCATCCCCTTGAGTAATAATTCACCTTGTGCCTCCCTCTGTGACATGACCACCCCGATCATGTCGTACCCTTTTACTGATTAATCGTACCACATCGCGAAAGTTTTTTCAACATAATTTTTCATATTTGTGAATCTCTCACATAAAGTTATACCGATGTTTTCTTTAGTTTTTAAACTACGGAATATCATTTCCGAGCCTTTCTTTTCATGTTTTCGAAGTCACCGTGCAATAACTTGAAGAGGGCTTCACCTTCGTCTTCGCCGCACTTGTTTTTAAAGAATTTGTGAAGTTCGTCCTTGGTGTTGGCTACCAGAAGTGCTTCATGAATCTTGGAGGCATAGACATCAATGGTCTTAACACTGAGCATGTCTTTGAGGTAGTCGTAGATGTACTGCATATCGGGTCCCGCCGAAACGGTTTCCGCCGTGTTCTGGGCTTTGGACGCCGAATTCTCAGTGTCTGAGGACTTTGATCTGCGTCTGCGACGGCTGCGTCCCTCTTTCTTCTCGGGTGCGGCACCTGTCTGCTCCTGTGCTCCTGAACGATCGGCCTGCTCCTGCCCTGCATCGTTCTGCGACGAAGCTGTTGCCTGAGAGTCAGCGTGAGCTTCCTTGCGTCCGGTGATCACGGCCTTGTCGTCGCGTTCGGCCTGCTTGGATGCGCCGCTTCCGCCTTTTTTCTTCTTTTTGATGGCACCGCTTCCGCCCTCTGCCGATCCCTTGATGGGATGCTTAAGGTCGTACGCTATAGCCGAGATTATGTTGTCGAATTTACCTACGCTGATCGGATAATCCGAGAAATACCTCTCGCAGAAGGTGAGAGCCGACTTAAAGCCGTTGTCATGGCTGATGATGGAGAAGAATCCCTGCTTATGGCGTTCGATCATCGCACCGAGCAGTGAAACGATCTGGAAATCCATGGCGTTTGAGCCGACGAAGTTGGTGTTGATGAACTTGACGGTCGCCTTGCTGTTGTTGATGTTCTCAAGCGTCGGGATAGTGAGGTTGTTGGCGTTCTCACTGTAGAAAACCAAAACCTGATCATCCGCTTCGAGCGAAAGCACTCCTTCAAGTCCGTTACTTCTGACGTTCTCGAGATCAATGAAGAAAAATCTCATTTACCCATGTCCTCCTGATTAATACGGTTTAAACCGATCACTTTACCCACCCGCGTATCATGCGGATCTCTTCTCTGTAGCCGTCGTCATCGCACGGTGTCTCGAGGATGAACGGCTTGTCCTTAAGCGCGGGGTGATTGACGATACGTTTGAACGCTTCACTCCCGATATTGCCCTGTCCGATCTTCTCATGTCTGTCCTTGTGGGCAGCCAGAGGATTCTTGCTGTCGTTGATGTGGACCGCGCAAAGTCTCTCGAGTCCGATCACGTCATCGAAACGTTTTAAGACTCCGTCGAGGTCTTCCACGATATCGTAACCGCCGTCCCAAACATGGCAAGTGTCGAAGCAGACACCCAGTTCCTTGGGATTGCCGAGCCTGTCCATGATCTGCGCGAGCTCTTCGAATGTCCTGCCGACCTCACTGCCCTTCCCTGCCATCGTTTCAAGCAGGATCGTCGTCCGGATACCCGGTTCGAGTGCCTCTTTGAGGGCCTCGGATATAAGTCTGATCCCCTCTTCTTCTCCCTGTCCGACGTGCGAACCGGGATGGAAATTGTAGTAGTTCCCGGGGATGTACTCCATCCTCTTGATGTCGTCCTTCAGCATGCTCAGAGAAAAAGCTCTGACATCCTCTCTGGCCGCGCAAAGATTCATGGTATAAGGAGCATGAGCAACAAGCTTGCCAAACCCGTGCTCACCTGCGAGCACAAGGAACTCCTTAACATCTTCGGGGTCGATGGTCTGCGCCGACCCTCCCCTCGGGTTGCGCGTAAAGAAAGCGAATGTATTGCCTCCCACATCAAGAGCTCTGTTTCCCATCGCCACGAAACTGCCCGACGAAGAAACATGATTTCCTATAAAGATCCCCATCTTTTCCTCACTAAATGCCTTAACTGCGCCGATTTCAGATGTTGTCCCCCATGGCTTCCACAAATCTGTCGCGTATCACGTCGTCTCTGAAGTTGCCGAGGTTCATGTATGCTTCCTTGGAAATAAATCCGCCGGCCATAGCGGCATGTCCTCCGCCGCTGCCGATGCCTTCAAGTGCTTTCCTTGCGATCTCGCCGGCATTGACTTCCGCCTTCTCGGAGCGGATAGAAAGCTTGACACCGTCCTCTCTCTCGCTGTAAACGATCGCAACCTCAACCTCAACAAGTGAAAGGATGAAGTCCGAAAGTATCGCGATGAGCGCGTCGGGGCAGGCAAAGTCAACCTTCGAGAAGCCTGCGACTCCGTAGAGCTTGACGTTCTCGATAGCCGCACCGTACGCCTGAAGGTCCTTGTACTCCATGTTGTTGCCTTCAAGTCTCAGAAGCGTCTCGTCGTCGATGTATTTAAAAAGGAATTCGTAGGCCGTGATATCCTCGGCCGTCACTCCCCTTACGAACTGGAGCGTGTCCATCTTGATACCGTACAGCAGAGCCGTAGCGGTGTTGGTGTCGGGCTCGATGCCCAGATCCCTGTAATAGCCTGTGATGATCGTCGCACAAGCGCCCACGATCCTCTGATCGAAATATCTGTAATCTACCTGAACAAAAGTGGGATGATGATCGATCGCGGCAATCTCTTCCCCCGTAACATCGAGGATATTGCCGGCGTTCTTCTGAGAATCAACACAGATAATGTAGTCGTCATCACGAAGATCCTTCGCGATGCTGTCATGCGAGAAAAGCTCGATACCGAAAGTCTCCACCATCTTTGTGGTGCTGAGCTTGTCTATCTTCCCGACATAGATGATCGTGGAAGCGATCCCGAAATTCTCGAAAAGCTTCTGCAAACCGTACGCCGAAGCGATCGCGTCGGGATCGGGGAAATTGTGTGTTTGGATGTAAACATGTTTTCCTTCGCAAATCTTGATCAGTTTTCTGACGTCCATATCGCGGGACCTCCTCCTTTAATTGACACTCCTGTAATTATAACACAGCGCCTGTATATATGAAAAGAAAAATGAACAAAGCGGTCAACAAACCGGCCGCTAAATGATCATTGTTTTACCGTCATGCCCTGTATTCCGGCGGGATGAACCCGGTGAGCTCTTCCGCGCGGGCTGTGCTGCATTCCGGCACATCGGCAAGCGGGAACTCAATACCCAGAGCCTCATACTTGGGGATGCACATCTTGTGGAAAGGCAGAAGCTCGATGCGTTCAACGCCTCTGTAATGCCCGGCGATCTCAACGAGCTTCTCGATGTTCTCCCTGCTGTCGTTAATCCCGGGGGCGACCACGTGCCTGATCCAGATCCGCACGCCGGCCGCGTCCGCTGCCCTAAGAAAGCTCTGCACATGCTCAAGGGAACCCTTAGTATAACGCTTATATCCACCTTCGTCGGTGAACTTGATATCGCAGAGTGTGATGTCGGTCTGAGCGAGCAGCTTATCAAGCTTCTCCCCAACGCATCCGTGACCCGACGTGTCGAGGCAGGTTGAGATACCCTCCTCACGCATCAGGCCGAAAAGCCCGGTAACAAACTCAGCCTGCATGAGCGGTTCACCGCCCGAAACAGTGAGACCGCCGTCCTTGCCGAAGTATGTTCTGTAGCGAAGGACCTTCTCCGCGATCTCTTCGGGGGACCTTAGTTCTCCGCCTTCGGTCGTCCAAGTGTCCGGATTGTGGCAGTACGCGCATCGCATGGGGCAGCCCTGAAGGAACACGACACATCTGATGCCGGGTCCGTCAACGCCGCCCATACTCATGACGGAATGTATCCGTCCGACTGTTGCGTCACTTGTCATGTCAGATACCCTCATGGAATGTTCTGCTGATAACTTCCTTCTTCTGCTCTGTTGTGAGCTTGTTGAAGAGGACCGCGTAGCCCGAAACTCTGATTGTGAGTGTCGGATACTTCTCGGGGTTCTCCATCGCGTCGATAAGGAGCTGTCTGTCGAGCACATTCACATTGAGATGATGCGCCTTGCGCGCGAAGTAACCGTCGAGGATGTTCTCAAGGTTGTCTCTTCTCTCCTCCCATGTGTGGCCGAGAGCCGAAGGGATGATCGAGAATGTATTGCTGATGCCGTCCTTACATGTCATGTAGGAAAGTTTTGAAACAGAGTTAAGTGAAGCGAGCGCACCGTTCTTGTCCCTGCCGTGCATAGGGTTGGCACCGGGAGCGAAAGGCTCGCCTGCGCGTCTGCCGTCGGGGGTGTTGCCCGTCTTCTTGCCGTACATAACGTTCGAGGTGATGGTGAGGACAGAAAGCGTGTGCTCTGCGTTCCTGTAGGTAGGCACTTTCTTCAGTGCCTCGAGGAAGAGCTCTGTCTGCTCCACGGCGATAGCATCGACTCTGTCGTCATCGTTACCGTAGCAGGGGAATTCGCCCACTGTCTCGAAGTCCTTGATCAGTCCGTTCTCGTCACGGATAGCACGGACCTTGGCATATTTGATCGCGGAAAGCGAGTCGGTGAGTACCGAAAGTCCCGCAACACCGAACGCCATGTAGCGGTGAACGTCGGTGTCGTGAAGTGCCATCTGTGTCTTCTCATAGGCATACTTATCATGCATGTAATGGATCATGTTCATGGCCTTAACATACGTGGACGCAAGCCAGTCACGATAGAAGCTCATACGCTCCATTACCTTGTCATAGTCGAGATACTCGTCCTCGTAAACGGGCATCTCGGGTCCGATCTGCATATCATAACGCTCATCCTTGCCGCCGTTAAGGCTCATGAGGAGGAGCTTAGCGAGGTTGGCGCGTGCGCCGAAGAACTGCATATCCTTGCCGAGGCGCATTGCGGAAACGCAGCATGCGATTCCGTAGTCGTCGCCGTAGATCGGTCTCATAAGGTCATCGTTCTCGTACTGGATCGCATGTGTATCGCACGAAACCTTCGCGCAGAAGTCCTTGAAGCCCTTAGGGAGATCCTTCGACCAGAGTACCGTGAGGTTGGGCTCTGCGGAGGGTCCGAGTGTGTAAAGCGTGTTGAGGATCCTGAAGGATGTCCTCGAAACAAGAGTCGAGCCGTCAAGCGCCATACCGCCGACGGATTCGGTGATCCACATGGGGTCGCCGGCGAAGAGTTCGTTGTACTCGGGAGTGCGCAGGTGTCTTGCCATACGAAGCTTCATGACGAAATCGTCGATGATCTCCTGAATGCCGCTCTCCGTGTACTTTCCTTCTCTTAGATCTCTCTCGAAGTAGATGTCAAGGAATGTGGAAACACGACCGAGACTCATTGCGGCGCCGTTCTGCTCCTTGATGGCTCCGAGGTATCCGAAATAAAGCCACTGAACGGCTTCTTTAGAGTCTTTTGCGGGACTACTGATATCGATATCGTAAAGAAGAGCCATGTCCTTTAACTTACCGAGGAAGTTGATCTGCTGGTAAAGCTCCTCAAGACGTCTGATCGTCTCTGCATCGCAGGGGTTCGATGCGAGGGCTTCCTTGTCCTTCTTCTTTTCTTCGATAAGTCTGTCGACTCCGTAAAGAGCGACTCTGCGGTAGTCGCCGATGATCCTTCCTCTGCCGTACGCATCGGGAAGGCCTGTGATGATCCCGGCATGACGTGCCTTGCGGATCTCTTCGTTGTATACACGGAATACTCCGTCGTTGTGGGTCGTTCTGTAGAGGAATTCCTCCTCAACCTTCTCCGAAAGCTCGTAGCCGTATGCCTGGCAAGCCTTACGTGTCATGTTGAGTCCGCCGAAGGGGTTAACTCCGCGGCGAAGAGGTCTGTCGGTCTGAAGTCCGACGATAAGCTCGTTCTCCTTGTCAAGGTATCCGGGCTTGTAGTTGAGAAGTGATGTAACGTGCTGTGTGTCGATGTCGAGCACTCCTCCGAATCTCATCTCGAGCTCGAAGAGACCGTCAAGCTTGTGGCTGAGCTTCTTGGTCCTCTCGGTCGCTCCTTCGAGGAACGAGTCGTCGCCCTCGTAAGAGATGTGGTTGTTGATGATGAAATCTCTAACATCGATCGTTTCCTGCCATTTTGTACCCTTAAAACCGTTCCAGGCTTCCATGATCAAACTCCTTTCACGCATTTCGGACTCTCCTGTCCGCTCCGCTGCTGCCAATGAACCCGTCTCGCCTCTCCGGGGAGTCCGAAGTTCAAATCGATAATCATCTCGCCCTTCTTAAATTAAAGAAGGGCAACTTCCAAGGAAGTTGCCCAGACGGTCGGCATAAAATATACCTAAAGGTATACGACGATCCCACGTGGTGAACTCCACTGATCCGTCAGGGGTCGTCTTTATATTTCACAGCGTCCCTCACATTCGCAATCCGCTCCGCTTCTTGCTCATGTTGCGGGACTGTGTTGCTGTTTCACAGCAACATGCCGGCTCAAAAATCACATTAAAAGCAAGCTTTTATGTGATTTTTATCCGCCGTCAAGGCTGTGATCATCAACTACATTTTTATCACATCTTGTTGATAACTGCAAGTATAGCTTCTGACTCAAAAGGCTTTGTAACGAATTCGGATGCGCCGAGCTTGAGAGCATCAACCATGTTGGTGTGCTGTCCGGCTGCGGTGACCATCACGATCCTTGCCGAGCTGTCAACTTCCTTGATGGCCTTCAGAGCCTGAAGTCCGTCCATGACAGGCATTGTGATATCAAGTGTAGTGATATCGGGCGAAAGCTCTTTGAACTTTGTGAGGCCGTCCATACCGTCGGTTGCCTCGCCTATAACTTCATGTCCACCCTCTTCGAGGATAGTCTTGAGAACCTTACGAGATGTTCTCGAATCATCCACGATCAAAATCTTAGCCATAATGTTCCCCCTTATTGATTATATAGAAATTGTAGAACCAAATGCGCACATGAGCACAACTTCCTGACCGGAAATGTAAACGGGCATCTTCACAAGACGATCCGCGCTGACCTTAACGAGTCCGTTCCTGTACGAAGGAGGAAGCATGTCGAGCTTCACCTTGGAAGCGATACCTGTTGCGAAAAGACCGTTGATACAGTTGATGAATTCGGCAACGGAATCAAGAGCGTCGAGATCGACCTCAGGGAATTCCTCCTTGCCGAAAGGTACGGCGATCGAAAGAAGTGACTTGCCGTTGCCTCCGAACGAGAGACCTGCGGCTCTGTCGCCGCGAAGATTCTGGACAGCCGCACCGTCGAAGCTTTCGTTACGTCCCCATGAAGCGCTTCCGATGTACGCATCGCTGTCGATAAGTCTGATGATGGTTCTTACAGCAACGCTTATGTACTCGATCTGAATAGGATCCGTTCCCTCCGGAACAAACAGAGGCACGATCCTGTCAGCATCGCCCGACTTGATGGACTCCATGTCCGTTGCTGTAAAGCCGAGTTCCTTCTGATAGTCAAGGAATGCCTTCTCGAATGCTTCGAGTGTTAAGAATCCGTTGTCTGTGATCGCCTGTGCGAATGTAAGATACTGATTGCCCTGAAGACCTAAGAGACGTCCTACCTGGTCGTCTGTTAAATACCCCTTTTCAACGGCAATATCTCCGAATCTCTTGTCCATGACTGCCTGAAGCTTGTTAACCTCTGCTGCTTCCTCTACCGTCATGAGTTTCTCAGAAACTGCGATAAGACCAAGCTTAACGCGAACCTTCTTCTGTGATTCGATAGCCTGTCCAAGCTGCTCCCCACTTATCAGTCCCTTTCTGACAAGATAGTTTCCAAAAAGCTGATTCACCATATTGCAGCTACTCTCCTTTCAAAACAAAAATACTTCTTGTGCTCATTATACTATAAGAAAAATGCCTTTGTAAAGCCGTTTACGGTTGTTGTGCGAGCGGTTTTCGCGTCTTTTTCCTTGTGATCTCCACGAGATTGAGTTTTGTCATGTCGACAACCCTTGTGGGGATCCTGTCATTCTTGCAGAGTTCCCTGAGTTCCTTCATAAGCAGCTCTCTGTGTTCCTCGAGTGTCATGTCGATAAAATCAACGATTATGATGCCCGAAAGATTCCTGAGCCTGATCTGTTTGGCCACTTCCCTCGCGGCTTCGATGTTGATCCTGAAGAATGTTTCCTGCTGACCCTTCTTGCCGCTGACAGCCTTGCCCGTATTCACGTCGATCACGGTGCAGGCTTCCGTAGGCTGGATCACGAGGAAGGCCCCGCTCTTCATCCATACGCGTTCCTGCATAGCCTCGTCGATCTTGTCCTTAAGCCTGTAGAGTCCGCCGAGTCCGAGGGGTTCCTCTTTGTCGCAGAGCTCGACCTTTTCAATGTCTTCGGGCTGCGCGGTGTTCATGTACTCCATAACGGAGTCATAGATCTCACTGTCGTTTATCCTGATACGGTCGAGTCCGGAGCCCGACAGATCTCTGATCGCCCAGATGTACGAGGGCTTGGTCTTGTAGAGGAGTGAAAAAGGACTCCTGTGGACGCCTTCCCTCACGAGCTTGTCGTAGATCTCGAGAAGGTTCATGGCTTCCGCTCTGATGGTTTCCTCGTCGCAGTACAGAGCGTTCGTCCTCACGATGAAACCGCACTCCTCGCGCGCGAAGGTTTCAACGATCGCCTTGAGTCTGGCTCTCTCTTCGGAATCCTCGACCTTTTTCGAGATGCCGACCACGGATCTGCCGTGAACGAGCACCAGGTACCTGCCGGTCAGACAGAAATCGGCCGTTGCCTGCGGTGCCTTAAGTGCGCTTCCTTCTTTGGTGATCTGGACGATGATCTCGTCGCCGACCTTGATGGGTCCCGAACGGCTCGGCCCCGAGCGGACGGGATTGACGACTTCGTCGAGAGAAAGATAACACATCAAGCCGCCTTCGATCTCAACAAAGGCAGCGTTAATGTTGGCGATGATGTTCTTGACTTTTCCGAGGTAGATCTTTCCGAGCAGCTCGCCGCCCTCAAGGTCTTCGATCTGTGCTTCAACAAGCTCGTTCCCGTCGAACAAGCCCGTGATCACTTTTTCCCCGTCTTTTACGATCACCAGATCTTTCACTTCAATCCCCTTACTTTATGATTCAAGGGGAACCAGTCTGTCTTCCCCTTTGTATGTCTCCATCCTGTGCAGAGCAAATGCATGCTTGTTGTACATAGTCCCAAGCGTCTCGCAGAGCGCTTCCGTCACGAGCCCGGGCTTAATGTTGAAGGCCGATCCCGAAGCCACGCACACGAAGAACTTTCTGCCGTTTTCAAAGGTGTCGGCATGTGCCGTGTTATCAATTCCTTCGGCGAACACTCTCGCGATCCCGGGGACTCCCGCGAAAGCGGGATCCGCAGGTTCAAGGAACGCATCACCCGGCGCATAGATCCTGTAGATGAACGGCTTGATGTCCGTTTCGGCTGTAGTCTTCTTGGTACTCTTTTCAACCACGATGCTGTCACGTGAGTACAGTCTGCGGATCGCATCACGCACCTCTTCCTCCGTGGGAACGGCATCGTAACCGTCTTTCCATGATATCATATATTCGGCGGCAGATACAAGCGACATCAGGCTCTGAGCACGTGTCCCTTCGGGTACCTCAGGGAGAACCTTGCACGAGATTATCTCAAAGCCTTCACTCGTCTGTGCGCGCATCCTCTCGAGCACTTCCGAGGGGTCCATTTCCTCTGTAAAATCGACCTCCATGTATTCGGCATCGCTCGATACTCCCAGTGAGAGTGGATGAGCAAACGTCATGATCTGATGGGGTGTAAAGCCCTGTGAGTACCTCACAGGGAGGTCCGCTCTTCTGATGACCTTCTGGAAGTATCTCATGACATCAAGATGTCCGATGAATCTGAGTGCCCCGTACTTGGCGAATCTAATCCTTAGCGTCATGACGCCTCCTGTTCTTTACCGGTTTCTGGTCTCGACACAGACTCCGGTGTTCCATTCGTTGCAACCGCATGCCGAACATCTCTGCCTGCAGTTGAGTGTAACGACTGCGTTCCTTGCACGGTCGTACTCCCTCGCGAGGAACTTCTTTGAGACTCCCGCATCGATGAAATCCCACGGAAGGATCTCGTCCGTTTCGCGCTCCCTCAGGGTGTAGAAATCCATGTCCACTCCCGTCTTCTCGAGAGCCCTGATCCACTTCTGCATATCGAAATGGTCGGTCCATGCATCAAAGAGCGCTCCCTGCCTGTAGGCTTCGAGGATGACCGCTCCGACGCGCCTGTCCCCGCGTGCCAGAAGGCCTTCGAGGATCGAGGTGTCACTGTCATGCCAGTTGTATTTAATGCTTTTAGCGTTCAATTGCTCCGCAAGCGTTGACCTGAGCAGGCTCTTCCGTCGCAGATACTCGTCGGGAGTGATCTGGGGAGCCCACTGGAACGGCGTAAAGGGCTTCGGAACGAAGTACGAAGTGCTGACCGTGATCTGAACCTTGCCGTTTCGGGTTGCCTTGGGGATATTCTCGTAGTACTCTCTCGCGATCTTGTCAGCAAGGATGGGGATCCCGCAGACATCCTCGTCGCGTTCGAAGGGTTGACCGAGCATGAAGTAGAGCTTGACCTTGTTCCATCCGAGCTTGAAAGCATCGAGTGCGCCGGTAAGGATCTGGTCCTCGGTGAGGCCCTTATTGATGACGTCACGCATGTACTGCGTTCCGCCCTCGGGCGCGAATGTGATGGAGCTTTTCTTAACATCCTGAACCTTGCCCATTACATCGAGCGCAAAAGCGTCGATACGGAGCGAAGGCAGCGATATGTTCACCTTACGGTTGCCCATCTCGGTGATGAGGAATTCGAGGAGTTCCTTGAGCTTCGTGTAATCGCTCGAGCTTAAGGAGCTCAGGTTGATCTCCTCGTAGCCCGTGCTCTTGATCATGTCGATCGCGTACTGCTTTAAGAACTCAAGACTTCTCTCCCTAATCGGTCTGTAGATCATGCCGGCCTGACAGAACCTGCAGCCCCTGATACAGCCGCGCTGGATCTCAAGCGTGACACGGTCCTGTACGGCTTTGATGTACGGTACTATGGGTTTCTTAGGATAGTATGTGTCGGAAAGGTCGGTAACAACCTGTCTCTTGATAACGGCAGGCGCATCATCCTTGGGTCCGAAGTGAGAGATGAGCCCGCGTTCGTCATACTCGACTTCGTAAAGTGAGGGCACATATAGTCCTTCGATATGAGATGCGGCCCTCAGGAAATCCTGTCTGGTTCCGCCCGACGCTTTGATACTCTTGTAGGTATCGAGCATCCGGTAGTAAACGGTCTCTCCTTCGCCTATATAGAAAATGTCAAAAAAGTCCGCTATGGGTTCGGGGTTGTACACGCAGGGGCCACCGCCTATAACGATCGGTTCGTCCTCGCCGCGCTCCGACGCGAGCAGATGTATCCCCGAAAGGTCGAGGACCTGAAGGACGTTGGTGTAACACATCTCGTACTGGAGCGTGATTCCGAGGAAATCAAAGTCCTTGATGGGATCCTGGCTCTCAACCGCAAAAAGAGGGATATGCTTCTCCCTCATGATCGCATCAAGATCGGGCCAGGGTGAATATACTCTCTCGCAGTATGTGTCCTCACGCCTGTTGAACATGTCGTAAAGTATCATGATGCCGAGATGTGACATCCCGACCTCATATACGTCGGGGAAACACATACAGAAACGTATGTCGACCTTGGAGGTGTCTTTCATCACCGCATTGATCTCGTGGCCGATGTATCTCGCCGGCTTGTCAATGCTCTCTAGTATCTCGTCCCTCAAAGCAAGTTTTCGCAATACTATGCTCCTTTCAACCGGAACAACCGCCCGACTCGTGATCGTTGAGTTACGCGAGTACGCGGCGGTTGTTCACTGAAAAATCCTTTAGGTCAATTCAAATGCTCGTCGAAATAAGCTTCGACCATCGTATCTGCGAGCGCTTCGTCGAGACCTTCGATCTCTTTCATGAGCTCGTCTTTGATGTATTCTTCCTGTTTGATGTATCTGGCTTCTTCGGGCTCTACCGAAGCGAACTTCTCTTCAAGAGCGTCCTTGTCGAAGTTCTCATCAAGCCACTTTGTAACTTCGTTCTTGATCTTCTCTTCTTCGCCGATCTTTCCCTGAGCCCTGCGAGCTCTGAATGCGGCGTTTATACCGACAGCGCAGCATCCGAGTGACATCGCGCCGAGCACGATGAGTGAAGGGATCGACGAGAACCACTGTATAACATCGAGCGCACCGAGTACAAAGAGTACGATGAGCAGACCGGCGAACACGAGGAACGTGACGGATGTCTGGACCATATCACGACTCTCGTCGCTCTTGCTGACGTAGACCTTGGCGGGCTCTGTACGGCGTTTAATCTCCGCCTCAAGCTCTTCGGGATCGATCCCGAGTGCCTCGAGCTCCTCGTCCGTGGCTACCTGACCTTCCTCAAAGCCCTCTTCCGAAAGCTCTTCGGCTTCGGGAAGAACTTCCTCTTCGGGCAGCTCTTCAACAAGGTCGCTGCCGCAATCGGCACACTTCTCTATTCCTTCCTGATACTCTGTCTTGCAATTGGGACACCAGGGCATGATCTCTTCTCCTTTTAAGCAAAAATTTAAGGAAAGACTGATAGGATCAGTCTTTCCTTAAGATACAACAATTAGCGTCGCTTTTCAAGTCTGTCAGCGTTTTTTGTTCTTGACGACTTCAACCGTACATGCCAGGCTTCGGCCGTTGACGACGGCGTAGACCTTGGTCGTTCCGACCTTTCTGGCGGTGATCGTTCCGTTCGAGATATCGGCTATCGACTGGTTGTCCGTATCCCAACGGACATTGAGCGAACTCGAACCCGCGCCGTCGATCTCGAGCTTGATCTTGTTGCTCTCGTACTGGGCGAGCTTGAGGTATGTCCTGCTCAGACCAACAACGAATACTCTGACGGATCCCTTCTTGCCGGACTTGGTCATCAGCGTGATCGATGCCGATCCGACCGCCTTGGCCGTGATCTTGCCCGTCTTCTCATCAACCGATGCAACAACGGGGTTGTCGCTGCTCCATGTGTAGGACTCGGTGAAGTTCGAAGGAACTATAGTGAACGGAACTGTCTTCTGCTCGCCCGGAGTCATGATGACCTCCGCATCGGAGAAGATAACGTTCGTAGCAAATACGGGGTTGCTTACCATAACGGTAACATAAGCCTTAACATCGGGGTTGTCCCTTGCTGTCGCAACGATGGTCGTCGTGCCGGCCGAAAGAGCCGAAACCTGACCGTTCTTGTTAACGACTGCGATCTTCTCGTTCTCACTTGACCAGAGAGGCTTGTATGTCGTGTTCGCCGGAACGGTGCTGAACCTGATCTTTCTGGATTCGCCGACGATCATGTTGATGAGCTGATCCTCACCGTTGATGTCGATCTCGTCCGTGGAGTCGATGACCGTAACCTCACACTGAGCATATGCACCGCTCTCGTCGGTAGCTGATGCGGTGATGACGGTCTTGCCGACCTTGACACCGGTCAGGACACCCTTCTCGTTTACCTTACAGATCTTGGAGTTGGCTGTCGACCACTCGAGCTTCTTGTTGGTTGCTCCGTCGTTCACAACGGTCGCCTCGAGCTTGAGCTTCTTGCCGACACCGACCTCGGCTTCTTCCTGAAGGTTGATGATCGTGACGTTCTCGATGACCGTCATGATACAGTATGCCATGAAATCGCCGTCCTCGGTGACACATCTGATAAGGGTCGTTCCGCCCTTGACACCGGTGACCGTACCGTTCTTGTCGACGGTGGCGATCTGCGTGTTGTTTGAATACCAGTTGAGTGTATCGTCCGAAACGTTCTTGGGTGTGATCGTTGCCTCAAGAGTCAGCTTCTCACCCACGTGGATGGTAGCCTCAGTGAGGTCGAGCGTAACACCCGTAACCTGCTGGATGACTTCGACCGTACAGTAAGTCGAGAGTCCTCCCGAGGTCTTTACGAAGATAACGCAGCTTCCCTTGGCCTTGGCAGTGATCTTACCCGTCTTGGAAACGCTGGCGACCTTGGTGTTCGTGCTTTCGAACGTGAGCACATCGGACGAGGTAACGGGATTGAGCGCAACCTCGAGCAGGTAGCTCTCTCCCACGTTCATCGTGATCGATACAACATCGAGCTTGATCGCTCTCGCGGACTGAAGGACATGTACCGTGATCATCTTGAAGATGCCCGTTCCATCAGTCGATTCGACTGTGACAACAGTCGTTCCGGCGTTCTTACCGGTGACGTAGCCGCTGCTGTCGACAGCACAGACCTTGGTGTCGAGTACGTTCCACTTGAGCTTGAGGTTCGAAGCGTTATCGGGTGTGATCGTATATGTGATACGCTGCTTCTCTCCGACGTAGATCGTGATCTCGGTCGAGTCGAGCTTGATGTCTTTGATACCCTGTGTGACTGTAAATGTACACTGATCGGTAAGACCGTTCTCGGAAACGACGGTGATGACCGCGGTTCCGGGGTTCTTGAGGAGTATCTTGCCTTCGGTGTTCTTGTCGATATCGACTACCTTGGTGTTCGAAGACTTCCATGTAAGCTTCTGGTTCTCGGGAAGTGCGGGTGTGCAGACTGCGTAGAGCTGATAAAACTTCTGCGACTGGGGCAGTGTCACCTCATGCTCGGAGAGCGTGAGTCCCGCAAGCTTTTTAACGACCTTGATGACCTTGGAAGCCACGATACCGTTATCCTTGTTGAGCGCGGTGATAACGACGGTACCTTCCTTAACACCGGTGATCGTCATGGACAGATCCGACTTCTCGGCGATCGACGCGAGCGATTCGTCGGAGCAGGTCCATGTGAGTGTTGACTTGCTGAGCTTGGGAGTAACATCGGCGGAGATCGTGAGGTTCTCGCCGATCATAACATAATCGGTACTCGACTTGAGCTTAATGTCATTGACCGCATCAACAACGTTGAAACGGCATCTTGCTCTTCTCTTGGTGCCCTTTTCTGTCCAGATGTAGCAGTAAACGCTTGCGTCTCCGACACCGACAGCCTTAACGACACCGGAGGCGTCTACCGTAACGACCTTGTCATTGGAGGATTTCCACTCGATCCTGCCGGAGTACTCGTTCGGAGCCTCAAGCTTGAGCACGAAGCTGTCACCCTTGTAAAGAGTCTCGGACGTGGTGTTCAAGGCCATTCCTTCAACAACCTCGACATCGAGCTTAAGGCTCGAGCCGTCGTAGTTGATCGCGCCGGGCGAAGCGGCGAAGGAACCGAACATATCCTCGATCGAAACGTAGGGAGTAGCGGTGATCTTGGCCTTGCCTTTTGCTACGGCCTCAACGATACCATCGTCAAGTCCGACCGTGACAAACTCTTCCTTGTTCGAAACAAAGTGGAAGGAATCTGCCGGGAGGTTGGAGTTCTCCATGATGTCGTATGAATCGAAGGACTCTCCCTTGTTGTATATACTCAGGATCAGATTGTCCGCGCCGAACGATAGCGGTACGACGAGAGTGATCTGAAGCTTATTAATCAATCTGTTATCGATATAATCGTAAGTCGGGATGGACGAATCATCCTCTTTGACCGGTATCGCGCCGAGCACGTAAACACCTGCGGGGAGCTTCTTTAATGTAACCGTACCGGTAGCCGCGCTGATATCGATCTTGTCAGCGTATGCCTTGTCTTTTGTGATCTCGTTCGTCTTGGTGATCTGCTCTCCCTTAAAGAGATGCCAGTCAAGATCGGCAGCGCTGAAAGCGTTGGTGTTAATGACTATGTTGGTACTGTCGGGGATCGCCCTGGCGGTGAACTTGTATCGATAGTCCGATGTTACTTCGGTGACTATCGCTTCCGGAACAACGACGACATTGAATGACAGAGTGTTACCTCCGGTGTCCGTCGTAACACTGATCCGGCAGAATCCGGCCGCATGCGCGGTGATAACACCGTCCCTGTCGACGGTACAGATGGAATTGTCGGAGGACGACCAGTTAAGGGCGTATTCAGTGGATTCGAAAGATCCTGCGGGTGCTTTGCTCGTGACGAACTCTCCCGCATGTCCTGAGGACGGAAGGAAATTGTAATCTACGTTACGCAATCGCCGGACGTAGTGGTAACAGTCCGGATGCGACGCGGAGTTCTCGGTGTATAGTTGCAGCGTCATGTTCGGATCCTGGTTCTGAGCCGTCAGAAGACCGTATCCGAGAGGTGTGCTCGATGCTGCTTTGATGTTGTTGGCATCGTCCCACTCAAGAGGGACCTTGATAACACATGTTACGGCAACGATAGGAACACTACTGCCGGGAGGTGTGATCGAAACTGTAAGACCGGAGTATCCGGGAGCCTTAATGCTCAGGTTAACCGTCGTATTCATGCTGCTTCCGGTGTCGATACCGATGACGTTCGGGTTATCGGCTCTCCACTCGATGGCGGTACCTGTGGCAAGAACGATCGGAGCGTTGGCGTCCTTGGTTGAAAGGTAGATCTGAAGAGTTCTCGCTCCGTTATCGAAATCCGAGTAATTGATCTCGTCGCCGCTGAAATAATATTTCGAGCTGGTAACAAGACAATATGTATTGTCCGGCGTGTTCGCAACGGTATCCGCAGCCTCCGCGGGCTCCGGTTCTATCCCTGCAGGCAGAAGGCAAAGTACGACAGCGGCAATGCACAAAAAACTTATGAACCTTGAAAATCTTTTCTTCATAGACGATACCTCCGCTCTGTTTCTTTCCGCAGTTTTCCGATTGAATCCGACCGGTGCTTTTTTCTGCCGGACATTTATTAATATATATCGGCTTTTTTGCACCGAATCTTAACCCGGTCGAGTGCCGCCCCGCTGCGCTGACAGATCACCGTATTACTTTTCGGAGTCTTTGTCCTCGCTATCGTCGAACTTCGAGAAATAGTCATCGATCATCTTGCCGATCATGTGCTTTTTCATGTAGACGTCGAAGCTGAGCATGGAAATGAAGGAAAACATCTGAAGAAGTTCCTTGTCTTCCCCGTTCTCAAGGCTCTCGAAGGTCTTCCGCGACTTCCTGTACTTGTGTACGACGTCGCGGGTAACATCGAAGCTCTGCTCCTGTTCGATCTGAAAGATCTCGGCGTAGATCTTCTCGAAGTTGACTTCCTCGTCTCCCTTAAAGAACTTCTCGGTCAGTGGGTGAAGGATGCTCCTTGTGTCACTGATCGACAGGATGTTCTTAAGGTAGTATACGAAAAGCAAGAGGTACATGTGTTCTTTCGTGTACTTCTTCTTCTCGGGTGACGGCAACAACTCGTTCTTGGTATAATTATTAATCATTGTCTTGGTCAAAAGCTTGTCATCACTGTAGCGTTTTGATGTCTCAAGATGATCGTCGAGAAAACTGATGACCTGATCCATATAGAGATCGATCCCCGGAACCTCGCCGGGCTGTACGTAATTGATGGATTTGAGCTTGCCTACGATGTTACTGATATGATCGAAATTATTATTCACGTCTAAATCCTCACTAAAGAAAATCCGGAGGGGGTCAACGGTTTATGACCCTACTCCGGAATATCACTCTGTTTCAGATGATCAAGCTTCGCCGTCGATGTCGTCCTCGTCAATATCATCCTCATCCTCGAGGTCATCAAACTCTGCGATATACTTGGGGTTAACCCACTTGTAAACGAGGAAAGCGATAACTGCTACGGCTGCTACCGAACCGATGATCGCAAGTGCGATAACGATCCCGTTGTTCTTCTTTTCTTTTCTGTGGATAAGATCGTTAAGCTTGGTCTGAGCGATAAGATCGTTGATCTTCTCGGATACCGAATCCTTACTGAAAAACTTCATTGTAAATCCCTGCCTTTCCGAATAACGCGATTCTCACGTTTCTGCTTTTTCCACCCTCCGTGTCCCGGTAAGCCGATACCTCCGGGGTGTTCCGAACACGGATAACTGTCTACTTGTTAATATATCATAACCGTCAAACCTTTTCAAGTCTGGCGAACGATGCCATGACCCTTCTCTGTCCCGACGGGAAATCAACGGTGACCTTATAATCGTCGCCGCTCTTCTCCATCTCAAGGACCTTTCCTTCGCCGAACTTGACGTGCTTAACGGTGTCACCGACCTTGTAGTCGACGGTTCCCTTGGGCGCGCCCTTATGGATGCCCATCTGTTCGAAAGCTCCGACTCCGCCGGTCCCGAGAGGCGACGCGGTCTTGCTCTGCTTCGATCCGAAGCTGCCGGAGTACGAACTTCCTCCGGTGTAGGAAGAGCCCGTGCTTCCGGGGTAGAATCTGCCGGACCTGTCGGGTTCGGGCATACCTTCGATCCTTCTCGAATAGCTTCTCTCCTCTTCGATGGGGCGTCTCAGCGACGCTGCTGCCGAAGCATCGGAAGTCATCTTGACCTTCAAGAGATGTCTCGGGATCTCCTTGACGAATCTGGAGATTGGATTAAAAGAGAGCTGTCCTCTGATCATCCTCTGTCTGGCCGCCGTCAGGCAAAGCGACTCTCTCGCACGCGTGATCCCGACGTAGCAGAGTCGTCTTTCTTCCTCGATCTCCGACTCGGGGTCGTCGGCGTTGATGGACATATATCCGGGGAATATCCCGTCCTCCATGCCGGCCATATAAACGATGGGGAACTCAAGTCCCTTGGCACTGTGGATCGTCATGAGCACAACGCAGTCCGTGTCCTCCGAGTAGCTGTCGATATCGGCAACAAGCGAAACCTCGTCGAGGAAGGCTTCGAGAGTCGGAGTCTCTCCGGCATCGAGTGCCTCTTCCTCGTAGGAAGCAAGCTTGCTGATAAGTTCGCTTATGTTGTCGGATCTCTCCTGAACCTTAACCTCGTCATCGTCCTCGCTCTCAAGGTACTCCATGTAGCCTGTCTGCTCGATGATCTCGTCGATAAGATCCTTAAGGCTGTCAGAGTTGTCGAGTCTGCTCCTCATTACCTCGATCAATGCAACGAAGCTTTCGATCTTGCCCGCGGCCCTCTCGAGCCCAGGGATGCTCCCGGCTCTCAGGAGTGCGTCGTAGAAGGTGATGCCCTTCTCCGTGCTGTACTCCTCGACCTTGTCGATCGAGGCAAGTCCGATACCTCTCTTGGGAACGTTTATGATCCTCTTGAGCGCAACACTGTCTCGACCGCTCGCGATGGTACGCAGATAAGCGAGCACGTCCTTGATCTCCTTGCGCTGATAGAAGTTCTGTCCGCCGATTATCCTGTAAGGGATGTTCATCGAGATAAAGCGTTCCTCGAACGAACGGCTCTGCGCGTTGGTCCTGTAGAGGATCGCGTAGTCGCTGTACGCTCTGCCCGCATCGATGCCTTCCTTGATCTCGCCTGCTACTGTGAACGCTTCGTCGCGGTCGCTGTCGCACTTGATGAGGCGGACATTTTCGCCCGTAACGTTCTGTGTCCAGAGCTTCTTCTCTTTTCTGGCTATGTTGTTACGGATAACGTCGTTGGCAACCTCGAGGATGTTGCCGGTCGACCTGTAGTTCTGTTCGAGCCTGATGACCTTGGCATCCGGGTACGTCTTCTCAAAGTCGAGGATGTTGCGGATGTTGGCTCCTCTGAATTTATATATGGACTGGTCATCGTCACCCACCACGCAAAGGTTCTTTGCGACCCCGCCGTCAGGCAGGGGGTGACGTGCGAGCAAACGAACGAGCTCGAACTGAGCCGTGTTCGTGTCCTGGTATTCGTCAACCATGATATAAGCAAAGCGCTCGCGGTAGTACTCTGCTGCCATTTCACTTGTTTTGAAGAGTTCGACGGTCTTCATGATAAGGTCGTCAAAATCGAGCGCGTTGTTAAGGGCAAGTCTCTTCTGGTACTCTTTGTAGCATGCCGCGAAGACCTTGTAGGCAGGATCGCCCGCAGATCTCTTTTCAAACAGCTCGGGGTCCACAAGCTCATCCTTGGCGGAGGAGATGACTCCGAGTATCTTTCCCTCTTTGAATTTCTTCGTGTCTACCTGCAGATAACGACAAACGTCCCTCATAAGCGTTTTCTGATCATCGGAGTCGTAGATCGTGAAATCACGGTTGTATCCGATCAGATCGATAAAGCGCCTGAGGATCCTCACGCAGGACGAGTGGAATGTGCTGACCCAGATGTTTTCCGCACCGGGTCCTACGATAGAGGAGATACGTTCCTTCATCTCGCCCGCAGCCTTGTTGGTAAAGGTGAGAGCCATGATCTGATAAGGGCTGACGCCGCACTCCTCTATGAGATAGGCCGTTCTGTACGTGAGGACCCGAGTTTTGCCGCTCCCCGCTCCCGCGAGGATCAGCATCGGGCCCTCAGTACATGTTACCGCCTCAAATTGAACATCATTTAAGTCACGGAATTTTTCATTCATTTATCTGTTTCTTTCAAACCTGAGATTTTGCTCACGCACTTTTCTTTTTCCCGAGAACGAGATTTACGATGATTCCGAGGATAAGTGCCGTTGCAACATTTGTAATAACGATGCCGCCGAAGTCAAGAGCAAGTCCGCCGATACCCGAAACAAGGATTACGGAAACCGTGAAGAGGTTCCTGTTGTCGTCGAGATCAACGTTCTTGATCATCTTAAGACCGCTGACAGCGATAAATCCGTAGAGTGCCATACATACACCGCCCCATACACAGCTCGGGATGGTATTGAAGAAGCCTACGAAGAATGACAGGAACGAGATCACGAGTGCAAGGCAGGCAGCCGTCATGATCGAAACAACCGAAGCGTTTCCTGTGATGGCAACACATGCGATGGACTCGCCGTATGTGGTGTTGGGGCAGCCGCCGAAGAATGCGCCTGCGATGGAGCCTACGCCGTCACCGAGGAGTGTCTTGTCAAGACCGGGATCCTTAAGGAGATCCTTCTCAATGATCGAAGACATGTTCCTGTGGTCTGCGAGATGCTCTGCGAATACTACGAATCCAACGGGGATGTAAGCAAGAGCGATCGTTCCGAAGTACGAAAGGCTCATATCGCCGAATCCGCCGAATGCCTTAATGAAGGTAAAGTCGGGGACCGTGAAGAAGCTCTCTACTGTAACTCCGTTAGCGAAGAGATTTGTGAATCCCGAGAAATCGATAACCTTGATAGCGTCACAGTCTGTTGCCATTCCGATGAATGTAAGGATCGCAGCAAAAGCGTAACCGCAGAGGATACCGATGATGAAGGATATAAGCTTGGGTGTCTTCTTGCTGAAAACAGCCGCAAACATTGTAGCGAAAAGAGTAACAAGTCCGCAAAGAACAGCGATGAGGGTATGTCCTCCCGCGGGAGCTCCCTGGAGCTGTCCTACAGCGCTGCCCGAAAGACCGAGTCCGATGATGGCAACGGTGGGTCCTATAACAGCTGCGGGCATGAGCTTGCCGATCCACTCGACACCTGCAACCTTAACAATCGCGGAAAGGATCACATAAACAAGTCCGGCAAGAACTGCACCGATAAGGATACCTGCGTAGCCGAGAGCCGCACTCGTAGCACCTGCGAAAGCAGCGATCATCGAAGGAATGAACGAGAAAGAGGAGCCGAGGAAAATAGGGCTCTTTTTCTTGGTAAAGAGAATGTAAACAAGTGTACCGACACCGGCACCGAAAAGTGCTGCCGCAGGACTCATGGCATCCGCACCCGAAAGATGGGCTTCCGCACTTACATTAAGCGGTACGACAAGTGTTGCCGCCATAATGGCAAGCAGCTGCTGGATAGCGAACACGATGACTTTCGAGAAAGCCGGTCTGTCATCCACCTGGTAGATCATTTTCATAAAACAAACCCCTCCTAAAATATTTTATTTAATAATTCGGGTACCCCTCTGTTTTGAAAGCGGGATACCCGTATTATCCGGTGATGATCCCTTAAGCCTTTGCGAGTGCCTGCTTAAGGTCTTCGATGATCTCGTCGGGATCCTCGAGTCCGACTGAGAATCTGATGAGGTCGGGATTAACGCCCGCTTCTCTGAGCTGATCGTCGGTAAGCTGACGATGTGTATGGCTCGCGGGATGAAGCACGCCCGACTTGGCGTCCGCAACGTGTGTATCGATGAAGACGAGCTTGAGGTTATCCATGAATCTGATGGAAGCGTCTCTTCCGCCCTTGATACCGAATGCCATAACGCCGCATGTTCCGTTCGGACAATACTTCTGTGCAAGTGCGTAGTTCTTGTCGCTCTCGAGTCCGGGATAGTTTATCCATGCAACCTTCTCGTGCTTCTCGAGGAACTGAGCGATCTTAAGAGCACTCTCGCAGTGGCGTTTCATCCTGAGTGCGAGGGACTCGATGCTGATGTTAAGGTAGAAAGCATGCTGAGGAGACTGGATCGCACCGAAATCACGCATGAGCTGAGCTGTAGCCTTGGTGATGTATGCGCCCTTGCCGAACTTGGTTGCGTAGGTGATCCCGTGGTAGCTGTCGTCGGGAGTGCAAAGTCCGGGGAATTTGTCAGCATGTGCCATCCAATCGAAGTTACCGCTGTCGATAAGAGCTCCGCCGACACAAACCGAATGACCGTCAAGATACTTGGTCGTCGAATGTGTAACGATATCGCAACCGAACTTGAAGGGATTGCAGTTGATGGGTGTTGCGAAGGTGTTGTCCATGATGAGCGGGACGCCGTGCTTGTGAGCAACCTTGGCAAACTTCTCGATATCGAAGATGTTGACCGTAGGGTTGGTGATGGTCTCGCCGAACACACACTTGGTGTTGGGTCTGAAGAGCTTGTCGAGCTCTTCCTCGCTGATCTCGTTGTCAACAAAAGTAACCTCGATACCCATCTTCTTCATGGTAACACCGAAGAGGTTGTAGGTTCCGCCGTAGATCGAAGAAGAAGCGATGAAGTGGTCACCCGTCTCGCAGATATTGAATACTGCGAAGAAGTTGGCTGCCTGACCCGACGATGTGAGCATTCCGGCAACACCGCCCTCGAGCTCGGTGAGCTTGGCTGCAACGTAATCATTGGTGGGGTTCTGAAGTCTGGTGTAGAAGTAACCGCTTGCCTCAAGGTCAAAAAGCTGACCCATGGCGTCGCTGGTGTCGTACTTGAAAGTCGTGCTCTGTACAATGGGTACCTGACGGGATTCTCCCTGTCCGGGTGTCCATCCCGCAAGAATACAATTGGTTTCTTTTGAATATCCGTTCATTAACTTTTCCTCACTTATATTTTTTAACAGATTCCGAATTTGTAGGTTGTGGTGCTCTTAAATTCCTCACCGGCCTTAAGTATGGGCTTTGTGAAAGCATCATGGTTGATCGCATCGGGATAGAACTGTGTCTCAAGGCAGATCGCATGACGCTTACTGTAGGTGACTCCGCCCTTGCCCTGCTGGGTTGCGATGCAGTTTCCCGCGTAGAACTGAACACCGGGAAGGTCTGTAAAGACTTCCATGGTACGACCGCTCTCCTCATCAACCACAAGAGCCGCGCGACCGTACTCGCCTTCTTCTTTGTCGATGACGTAGTTGATGTCGTAGCCTTTGCCGATCTTAAGGAGCTCGTTCTCCTCGTCGATCCTGTCTCCGATCACGATGAGTTCCGAGAAGTCGAAGGGTGTGCCCTCAAGCTTCATGAAATCTCCGGTGGGGATGCTGCCTTCCCTGACGGGAGTAAGCTCTTTGGAAACGAGCTGCAGCTTCAGTCCCATAGCTTTGCCCGAATCGTGACCGCTCAGGTTGAAGTAGCTGTGGTTTGTGGGATTAAAGATCGTATCCTTGTCGGAACGACCGGTATAGCTGAGTACGAGCTCGTTGTCATCGGTAAGCTTGTAGGTAACGCTCATCTCGAGGTTGCCGGGGAAACCCTGGTCTCCGTCCGGACTCGAAAGTGAGAACGTAACACTGCCGTCACCGTTTATGTGAGCGTTGAAGAAACGCTTGTTGTAGCCGTTGTCAAATGAACTGTGAAGGTTGTTGGGACCGTCGTTCACCTCGAGGTCGTAGGTAACACCGTTCAGAGTGAACTTCGCATCCCCGATACGGTTGGCGATCCTTCCGATCGTACTTCCGAAGTACGAAGGGTTCTCGGCGTAGCCTTTGACATCGTCAAATCCGAGTACGATATCATCCGGGTTGCCCTTTCTGTCGGGCACGAAAAGACGTACAAGATTGGCGCCGAAATCGGTAACCTCGGCGATCATTCCGTTATTGTTTTTGATAGTATAAAGGGTTGCTTTTGATCCGTCATCAAGACTTCCGAATTCGGAAACAGAAACTGACATTGTAATTCCTCCTCTTTGCTTTGGAACCCACCCTGAATGATTATACATTTCTTCACTTCGGCTTGCAATAAAGCATGCCCAATTTTTCGAATTTTATGTTCCGAGAATTGGGGTCTCACGTCAGGGCTCAAAGATGTCGCGAACGATCATCTGAACCTCTCTTTTGTCCCTGAACTCATTGATCTGCGCTTCGTACGCAACGGTGATCTTCATGTTGCAGGATCTGCCGGCGAGTGCCTTCCTCACCTCTTCCTCACCGAACATCCTCTCGAGCTTCGCTATGCTTTCCGCCGCGACGAAGAAGTTCGACGCGGTGACATAAGTCCCGCCGGGAGTTTTGAGACGGAGGCGGAGCGAGGTGTTCTCCCTGCCCATGTAGCCGAGCGATACGACATCAAGGTCACGCTGGGCGAAAAGCGGCTTCTCGTTGGGGGTGCCGAATGGTGCGAGGCGGTTGATCCACTCCACCGTCTCCTCGGTCATCATCTCAAAAGGCACAACGGCGTCAAGCCTGACGACAGGGAGCATCTGCTCGACAGTGAGCGGCCATTCGTCGTTAAGCCTCTTATCAAACTCCGCGAGGTTCTCCTCCCTGAGCGAAAGTCCTGCCGCAAGCGCATGTCCGCCGAACTTTTCGAGCAGATCCCTGCACGACGAAAGTGCTTCAAAAAGGCTGTGACCCGGCACTCCTCTCGCCGATCCCTTAAGAAGGTCACCCGACCTTGTAAGGATGATCGCGGGCCTGCTGTATGTTTCGCGGATGTGTCCCGCCACGATCCCGAGGATGCTCTCATGACAATTCTCAAGAAAAACAACGAGCACCTTCCTCGAAGGGTCGGGTTCTCCGATCATTCTCTTCGCTTCCTCCTGGGCATCGGAAGACATGGTCTTTCGTTCCTCGTTCAGGTCGTGACATATGAGCGCGAGTCTCTCGGCTTCCGCTTCGTCGCGTGCCTCGAGCATCGAGAGCGCGACCATAGCGTCGTCTATCCTGCCTGCGGCGTTGATGCACGGTCCGAGCACGAATCCGATCTTGTACTCATTGATGTCGGCAGCCTCAACCTGCTTGACCCTTTTGAGTGCCTTCAATCCGAGGTTGTCGGTGTTGCGGAGCGCATCAAACCCGAGCGACACGATCGTCCTGTTCTCATCGATGAGCGGAACCACGTCGCATACTGTAGCCAGGCACATGTATTCAAGGTAATCGGCCGCTCTCATGGGCTTGCCCGTCATGACCCCGAGCGCTTCAACAAGCTTCGCGGCGACAACTGCGCCGCAGATCTCCCTGAAAGGATACGAACAATCCTTCCTCTTGGGATCGACAACTGCGTCGGCAGGTACGATCTCCTCTCCGACCTCATGATGATCGGTCACGACCATCACGATCCCGAGCTCACGCGCGCGGGCGACCGCTTCGAACGCGGAGATCCCGTTGTCGCATGTGACGATCAACCCGACTCCGTCCTCATAAGCGTTAGAAACGATCTCCCTGTTGATCCCGTAGCCGTCACGAACTCTGTGCGGAAGGTAGACATCCGCATCGGCGCCGAGCTTTTGAAGACCGTTCCTCAGGATAAAGGCTGACATGACGCCGTCGACGTCGTAGTCTCCCACCACCCTGATACGGAGTCCTCTGCTCACCGCGTCAACGATCAGGTCGCAGGCCTTGTCCATGTCTTTCATGAGGAAGGGGTCGTAAAGATCCGCGAGGTTCGGAAAAAGGAAGCGTCTTACAGCTTCCTTTTCACAGATATCTCTATTGACGAGCAGGCGGGCCACCACCTCGGGGCACCCTGTTTCGGTGCGGATAGCGGCCTCGTCGCCCTTTTTGTTAAGAATGGTCCATTTGGATTTCATCAAGCTTCCTTTTTGAACTTCTTCTGAAGTGTGTACCAAAGTCCGCCGGTCAGGCAGATTGATGAGAATGTACCCGCAATGATACCAACGATGAGCGGGATCGCAAACTCTTTAACCGAAGTAGCACCCATGATCGCAAGGAAAAGAACTGCGATGAAAGTTGTGAGTGAAGTATTGATGCTTCGGCTGAAGGTCTGAGTGATACTCTTGTCAACGATCTCGGCGTTGGTGTAGCGGTTATGGTTCTCGGCAAGGTTCTCTCTGACACGGTCAAAGATAACGATCGTTGCGTTGATCGAGTAACCGACGATAGTAAGCAGACATGCGATAAATGTGTTACCTACCGTGATACCTGCGGAATCGATAGCGTAGAGAGCCACAACGATAAGTACGTCATGGATGAGCGCAACAACCGCAGCAACGGCGAAGTTGATGTTACGGAATCTGATCCAGATGTAAACCAGCATGCAGATCGTAGCAACGATGACAGCAACAAGTGCGTCACGCTTCATCTCACCGCTGACTGTGGAACCTACCGATGTGGTTGAAAGGTTCTCATCGGTGATACCGAACTCGTCTTCAAATGCCTTGGTAAGGAGTGCTCTGTTCTCTGTCGAAAGCTCCTTGGTCTTGACTGTGATCATGTTCTCGCTTGATACTGTCGAAAGCTCTGCCTTCTCGTTGACTGTATCGAGAACGAGCTTCTCGATCCTGCTCTGGGCATCAGCGGGGATTCCGTCATCAAATGTGATCGATGTTGCGGTACCGCCTGCGAAATCAAGGCCGTAGTTGAAAGGTGCGTCATACTTCGAGTAATTCATGCATACTCCGACGATACCGACGATGATGCATGCCGCAGATACGCAGAGGAACTTAGGGAAGTGCTTAACGAAAGGCTTAGCGGGCTTGTCCTTCTTGGAGCCGTAGAGCGCGATCTTGTTGCATCCGATATCGTGGAAGCCTCCAAGGATGAACTTGGTAACAAGAAGTGCCGTGAGCATCGAAAGGATAACACCGATTCCGAGAGTCTGGGCAAATCCGACTACTGTTCCGGAGCCGAGTGCGAAAAGCACGATAGCTGCAATGATGGTTGTAACGTTACCGTCCACGATAGCCGAAAGAGCCTTGTGGAAGCCGACCTTGATGGCCGATCTTACAGTCTTGCCGGAACCGATCTCCTCACGGATACGTGTGAAGATGATGACGTTCGCATCGACGGCCATACCTACCGAAAGGATGATACCGGCGATACCGGGCAATGTAAGTGTTACGTTGAATACATTCAGACAGATGATCATGAGCTCAATGTAGAACAGGAGCGCAAGTGCGGAAGCGAGTCCGGGGATCCTGTAGAACGCGATCATGAACACGATGATAAGGATGAAGCCGATAAGACCGGCGATAAGGCTTGTTGTAAGTGCGTCAAGACCGAGCTTAGCGCTCTCAACGTAGTAACGAAGTACGGAAAGCTCAAGAGGAAGAGCACCGATCCTGATCGTTGTAGCGAGGATGTTTGCTTCCTCGTAGGTCTTCTGACCTTCGATCTGAGCCTTGCCGTCTGTGATGGCCGACATAACGCCGGGTGCGCTGACCACTTCATTATCATAGATGATGGCGATGATGTTGTGGAGATCGCCTGTCGAGTAACCTGCACAGTAGCCTGTAGCTGTAGCGAATCTGGATGTTCCGGGGCCGTTAAAGCTCAGTGAAACAACATTCATACGACGACCGATCTGGTCTGTAACGATCTGAGCGTCAGCACCGCTGATGTGAGAACCGTCGACAACAACGTCACCGTCCGCAATGATCTCATCCATGGATCTTGCAAGAACGTACTTTGTCTCGCCGCTCACGGGATCCGTCGATGTGGAGATATTTGCAACTCCCTTGTCGCTCATACCGTAAACGAAATAAATGTTACCTGCATCGCCGAGCTGCTCGAGTACTTCATCGGCATCGGTGATGTCGGGGATCGCAACGGTGATACGACGATCGCCCTCGGGATAAACCTGAGCCTCGGTACTGAATGCTTCAGCACGCTTCTGCATCTTGTAAACTGTGTCATTAAGCTCGTCAGCGGTAGGATCTTCCTTCACTGTTTCGTAAGTGATGCTGACTCCACCCGCAAGGTCGAGACCGAGCTTTACATCTCTCGCCGACATTGCATGATCCTTGTTGACTCCGACCAGCGCTACGACACCGAGTATCGCGATGACGATGATTGCCGCGAGAAGCTTGATATACCCTTTACCTTTCATGGTATCCTCCAAAATAAATAAAAAAGATTTCTTCCCGGTCTAAAAGACCTCACAAATTGGAATTCTACCATAAGTACTCACAAAGGTAAAGAAGAATTGTGACATCACGTGGGCAGTCGGTTCCGGCGTGAAATTATAAACAATATTTTATAAAAGTTTTATTCTTTCACAATTGAATACGCATGTGATCTGTGGTATGGTTATACATGGTTTTGAAAACTACATCATTTAGTTTAAATTACGGAGGCCCCCAGTGAGAGATTACATTATTTCCACAGATTCCACGGCTGATCTTCCCGACGATTACGTGAAGCAGCACAACATCACCGTTCATCCGCTCTACTACGTTCTTGACGATTTCCAGTACGGCGGCGAGCGCATGATCCCCAAGCACGAGTTCTACCAGAGGATGCGTGACGGCGCTGTTGCAACTACCTGCGCATCTAACCCCGACGTTGTTTCTTCTTTATTTACACGCGAGGTTGAAGCAGGCTACGATATCCTTCATATCGGCTTCTCTTCCGCTCTTTCGTCATCGTACAACAACGCTGCGGTAGTATCCCGTGAAGTAATGGAAGCTCATCCCGAAGCCAAGATCACCGTTATCGATTCACTTGCGGCTTCACTCGGTCAGGGACTCCTCGTTCACTACGCAGTCAAGCTCAAGGAAGAAGGCAAGAGTCTCGAAGAGGTTGCGGAATGGGTTGAGAACAACAAGCTTCATATCTGCCACCAGTTCACCGTTGAGGATCTCAAGTACCTCTACAGAGGCGGCCGTATCTCCAAGTCGGTAGCTATCCTCGGAACACTCATAAACGTTAAGCCCGTGCTCCACGTTGACAACGAGGGACGTCTTGTTCCCATGAGCAACGTCCGCGGTCGTAAGAAGTCACTCAACACACTTGTTGCAAACATGGCAGCACAGATCGGTGACTACAAGAACGAGATCATCTTCATCGGACACGGCGATTCGCTTGAGGATGCCGAGTACGTACGCGACAAGGTTAAGGAGCAGTTCGGTATCGAATCGTTCATAGTCGACTTTATCTCTCCCACCATCGGAGCTCACTCCGGTCCCGGAACGATCGCACTCTTCCACCTCGGCGAGTCTAGGATGACAGGCGCCTGAGTTGTGCGTTCCTTATACAGACAAAGTCCTTTTCTCCGGTCAGTCCGCTTCCTAAGCGACAGACCATACATACAAGCACCGATATCCCGGTGTCGGCCTTATACTCCGTAAGGCCCGTTTGATCAGGCAGGAATACCTCTTTGCCCCGACCGTCCCGTAAACGAAACCCACCTTTACTGTGACTGTCGGGGTTTTTGTATGCGTTTCCGACGGTTTCTGCGATCAGGCCGGCAAGCTCGTCCCTGTCCTTCACTCCGCTTTTCTTCTTCCACGGTTCTCCGGTGCGTGTCGATCTGACGCTTATGTTACCCTCCGGGTCGCACAGCAAAAACGCGGCGGTCATCCCCGAAAGTGTCTCCCTAAAGACAGAGGCATCCTTTCCGAGTGCGGTCGCCAGCGAATCAAGGAATATCCCTTCGATGAACTCCGCTCCGGGATCGCTTATCCCTTCCCCGTCGATCTCCAAAAGGCTCAGATACTCACATGCATCATCGACCGCTGCCTCGACAGCGCAGCAGAACCTTTCGTAGGCTCTCGCCGCAGTGCGTTCCTCCCTGATCGACAGTTCAGAGACAACAAGCATGGCCCCCAGAAGTATCGCAAGCGTACCCGTTAATATCCAAGCTCTCATACAACACTCCGTCTCACACCGTTGACCCTTCCTGTGCAGATAAAGCTGCGTTCGCTGTTCTTAATCTCGATAACAACCTCGTCCCCGATCCCGAGTTCAAAGAGGTCGTTCTTTGAAACGGTTTCACGGATCAGCGTATCACCGAAGAGCACGCCCTCCCCGGAGCTTTTGGCAGAGAGCGAGCAGGCATAGCCACCGGGAAGTGAATTTTCAAACACTCCGAAAGAGGCCTTCGAGACCTCTCCCATCCTGCATACCGTATTAAGGAAGAAGCGGGCCGTCATCCTGGCATCGTCAAACTCAAGCCTTTCGACATCGGTCCGTGAGATCGTAAAAAGGCCCGCCGTGAAGATCACCAGGAGGACCATAAGCCTTAAAAAGCCGTCCTTCAAAAGTTCACCCCCGTCCGTCCGGGGTCGTGAGTTCCTCGGCGGGTGCTTCCGTCAGGAGTCTCTCCAGGCGATCCTCCCTAAAGACGATCCCCCGGAGCCTGTTACGTTCCTTTCCCGCAAACATCAGGACAGAAACAGCCGCAACAAACAGCACGGCGATAACAGCCGAAATAATAGTTTCTTTGATCGTTCTCATCTTCGGTCCTCCCATCCGATCCTTCGTCCCATACAGATAGTCCCGTTCGTCTCCCCATGCATGCCGTCACCCCGGTGAGTCAGACGTGAGAAAAAGGAGGGCGAGACGACACGGGCGTAAACCGTCACCGTGTCGCCTTCGCCAAGATCTATATCTACCAGTTCTGCGAGAATATCATCAGACTGCGGGAAGGTCATGTTGACAAAGTACTCCCCGCCTCCCGGGACAAGACGGCGTATACCGATCGTTATCCCGATCTCATAAATATCCGGTTCGCACGCGACCGAAGCGACAAGTCTTTCGACCATTTGACGGCTCACAAGGCGTCTTTCTGCTGCTTCCCCGACGAATGAAGCGATGTAACACTCGACCCTGTCCGTCGATTCTTCGCAGATATCATCCGCTTTAAGGATCATCGGCAGGATCGTGATCATAAAGACCGCGAACAATCCGGTTACGTATTTGAGTATCGTCATATCATTGCTGTGAGAATGTGATGTTGACCACCATTCCGTTCTGGTTCTTGTATACCTTGCCGACGAAGGTCGCGGAGGGGTTGATATAGTCATCGTCCGCCGGTGAACAGTTTCTCGCGTCGTAAGGCGACGTCATCGATCCCGATGCCCTCTTGGTCACTGCCGTCATGTCGTACGCGGACGCTTCATGACCCGCCCCGGCGTAGGTCGTCCCTCCCGCGGTCGAGGACTTTTGATTGAGCTTGGTCGAGACCGTTACCGAGATCACATCACTTAGAGTCATCTTGTCGATAACGTCCCTGACCTTCTCTCCCGAAACGTACAGCCCGTCATAAAGTGTCGCGCTGATCTCGGAGTAATCGCTCATAAGCTCCGAGTACTGAGTGTTACCGTCATTGATGGTTCCCTTTGCCTTGGTGACCATATAAAGCGCGATCGCACTGAGGATAAGTGCGATGATCACCACAACCGCAAGGATCAATCCTTTGACACTGATCTCTATTCTGTTTCTCTTTATCATAATGATTCCTTTCTTTCAAACCTTCGTAAAGCTGATCTCGGTGATGATACCGTTCGCGTTCTGTGATACGCTGCCAAGGTACTCGTCCGTCGGGTCTACAGCACCCGGCGCCGTCCCGAGGCCGCTTACCCTCACAAGCTCCTTAAGACCCTCACTGTCACTCACAACGACAGACTGTCCCGAATCCGTAATGATCTTCATCACGAACGGGCACGCCCCCGAGGCAGACCCGAAATACTTCCTGCCAAAGTTGAGTACATCGCCTCCCAGAACCTTCACTCCGTCGTACATCGTCACTGTGCTGTCCCTGACGGTGGCCGTAAGCTCTATCATGTTCTCGTTCACTGCATCCGAAAGCTTGCGCGCGTTCTCGAACTCCATGACCATGATGCTGACAAAAACGACCGCAACTATCACGCCGGCCGCGAACACAAGCGACTGACCCACGACCTCAAACCTGTTTCTTTTTATCAATTTCTGACCTCCTCTTTAGATGCGGGTTTCACCCGCATCCCGAGCATTCTTTTGAATGCGGGGGCGGTTCACCGCTGATTCCTCGCCCCTTCAATTCCCGAAGGGAATGATCTGGGCCGTTAGGCCAAACACTTCAACGAAGTATTAAGCTCTCTAATCTCACATCATCCCCAGTGAGTCACTGTAGGTATTGAACATCTCAAGCGATCTTGCGATAAAGGGGACGAGCAGGTATCCGAAGACGACCAGACCTCCCGGGATCACTCCGAGTATCCCCGCGAGCATGACCTCATCCTCCAGTTGCATCGACCTGTCGAGTCTCTTCTCCTCACGCATGCCGTCGAGCTCTTCGCTGATCTCGTCGAAGGCGTGCCCGATCCCGAGCACGTCCGTCATCACGAAGAACCCGGCCAGCCTTTTGAGTGATCGTTCGTTCCCGAAATCAGCCAGATGCGAGAAAGCACGAGTACCGCAGGTGTTGTAATCCATGATCGTCCTGATGAGTGCTCCTTTTGTCACGGAAGCGAAGCTCATCATACTTTCGAGCATGATCGGAACCGTCATCCCGTTCACGTCCTTCTCCATATCGATCACGGTCTCAAACTGCATCACTTCTTCCTTGATCCTGCTGTCAAGGACTGTTCCGAGGATCACAAGCCCCACCGCGGGAGCAAGCCATCCCATAACGCTCATCAGAAAGATGAACCCTACGTCCCAAAGGTCGATACCTTCCTCAGAATAGCGTTCAAGTCTCGCGCGGAACTCCGCGGCAACCGCACTCACACCCTCCTCAGTCCTGATACCGGCCTCACTTATCACATCACGAAGTTCCGATTCGGTGAAGCTTAAAGTTCCCTCAAGTGTGTTGACCATCAGGTAGGGGATCACGCGACGTGCGGCGTTGATCTGTGCACTGTCAGCGATCCTTAAGGTGTTCTCGATGTCTGATGTGTCGCAGAGGAGATCATGCTTCCTGTCCGCGACTCCGAGGACCGTTCCGGCGAAGGTGACCGCAAAGAAAACACCTGCCGCCGCGAAAGACAGGAACCAGACTCTTCCGACACCGACTCTGATATCGAGTTTTTCGAGCCGCGTGCGAAGCCGTTTGTTAAAGCCCTTCATGATCCCTTTGGGTGGCCGTAAGGTCCCTGCTCTCCTGCAGACCGCGTAAAACCGCTCCCTGAAGCTTACGGGGTCGGCAAGTATCCTGACCCCACCCGCACACAGAAGCGCAAGTGCCGGGATCAGAGCCCGAAGCCAGACCCCTCCCCTCCCGTGATAAAAGGCTGTGAGAGAAGGGATAGTGTCCATCCCCCAATTACCGAGGAACCTGACAAAAAGGCACGGGATCACGGCAGTCGCCGTAAGACCCTTAAAGCCGTGTGAACGTCTCGCGAGATGACGCCTTTCTTCCCTGATATCGATCACGATCTTCAGGATCGTCTCACCAAACGAGCCTTTTCTGTTGTCTCCGTACTCGTCCACCATCCTGCAGACCGAGAGGAGCAGCTTCTCGTAAGGATCCTTTAGTTCAGAGGCGAAACCCTCCACGGTCAGCCCCGCAGTCCTTTCGTTACCGAAGACGCGGGTCATCCCAAAGGAGAAGTCCCTGACTGCCTTACGCGCCGGACTGAACGAAGCGAAGACTGCATCCGACAGTACTCCGCACTCACCGTATCTGTGTCTGAGTTCAAGACAGTATTCCTCAAGCTCCGTAAGGAACCTGACACGCAGCTTGTTCTTTCGTACCGCACGATACGATGAAACCATCACAAAGATCACGATCGTAACGGCGACAGCATCGTAAAGTATCGTACTGTACATTCAGCCACCTCCCGCACGATACCCGACACTCTGCAGTATCAGATCGTTCTTTTTGATATAACGCGACCTCACCGGATCAAAGACGATCAGATCGCTGAGGCTGTAGTAAGGCGCATGCTCCGATTCGACAGGGATGATCTTCGTGATCCTCTCGACATAATGCCGTCCCTGTGTGTCCCTGACCATATGCACATCGAAGCCTATACTGTCGACTACCTGCTTCTCCGCTACTGCGGGGTCGTTGATCCCGAATTCGCACATGAGCGCGTTGCGCATGTACTCTATGAGCTTCTTGGTAGTTTCGTGGTGAAGTGTAGTGATCGCCATCTTCGAACCGGACTGCGAGATCTGGATAAATGCTCCCGCAACCTTGGGCTCGTTAACCTCACCTATCAGAAGCACGTCCGTATCCATCTTCTTGGTGGCGGTTATGGCGTCGTAGATACTGAAATCCCCTCTCTCCTGAAGCATATGGATGTTTCTTTCGGGGTAGAGATTGTTAAGATCGAGCTCGAACGAGCTCTCGACAACCCTGATGGCGTAGAGCGGGTTAATGTAGGCTACAAGCGCCTTAAGTAGCGTGGTCTTGCCTCCGCCCGTATTACCCGAAATGCAGAAGCTCTGCTCGGTCCTGACAAGCGCAGTGAGCATCTCTATCACATCCTCCGCGCCCTCATGAACAAGGAGAGTCCTGATATCGGCAGGGGATGAACTTCTGTATTTTCTGACATAGAATGCGTATCCGTCGGAAACCGGCGGTCTCGAAACCATGACACGCGAATTGTCCTTCATGGTTGCATGGATGACGGGATCTCTCTGGGAGAGCGCCGTCTTTGAATTGTATCTGTAGATGTTTTTCACGACACGCGCGAGCGCGTCTTCACTTCCGAACGAAAGGAACTTCAGTCTGATCGTCCTTCCTCCGAACACACAGTAGACCGTATCGAAGGACCGGCTTGCATGTTCCGCTCCCGTCCCATCTTCCGTCAGACTGCTCAGGTAATCCCATTCGAGTCTTGTCCTGCCCCCGACCCCGGCGCTCACACCGTCGATCGAAGTATCGCTAATGATCAGGTCGGCACAGTCGTGTCCGTAGAGCAGTTCGTAGACTCTTTGAACAAGTGTATCGAGCATCTCGTTGTAACCGCCGGTGACGGGACTTGTGTCGTACGCTTTACGTATATCGTCACGGTCGATCGCGTCCTTCTCTCCCCAGCCGAAGGTTTCGACCATCCTTGCGAAGGTGTCTCCAAAGCCCTCGGCGCCGAAGCACATGTAAAGGTATTCAAACATAAGCATTGCGCTCATGCTGTCGGGATCATCGAAGGGGATGAAGAGGTTGCCTCTCCCATACCTGTCTCCGAGCATGTCGAGTATCATGGACTTGATAAGATCTCTCAGGTACTCTCTTTCGCCCCGGTCTCCGAGGGGAGCCTCCCTGACCGCACACATGATGTGTTGCCGGTCTCTCTCGCTGCTTGAGGGGTCGAGGAGTATCCCGTCGATCCTTTCCCTGATCCTCGAACACAGTTCCGTGATATCGGCAGGCGGAGGTTCACGGTCACGGCTTTTCTTCTTACCCGGAAGATACATGATCAGGAAAGCAGCCGTCGCTCCCGCCGCTATCAGGATAACCGTCCAGATCATAGGCACTCTCCGATCTCTTCGGCAAGCTGCCTGACATTGGTAAAGAAGTACTTTTCGTCGCCCGTCCATTCGCACTCAAGACCCTCAGTGAGGAAGTCGAACACTCCGCACGAATTGATCGCGTCCCTGTAATCGCTCAGATACGGCATCTTGAAGATCTTCTGACCGCGCAGCAGTGCGTACCTGCTCGTGTAATAATGCGCCACATAACGGCTTTTACGATCGTACATCCCGAGGAGGAAGATCGTTTTCTGCTTGCCTTTGGGGACCTTAGGGTCACGCATGAGCTCGGAGAGCATCCTGTTATCCTGGCTCACGCAGATAACGAGGATATCGGTTCTGTCGATCTGCTTCAAGGTTCTTTGGGAGTACCCGGGATTGAGCTCGGTGATCGTGTTCCCGACGGTCTCATGCGCAAGGTCGAGCACCTTGTTCTCGATATCTCTGGTGTGTCTGTCATCGTAGATCTCTTTGGCTCGCTGACGCCCTCCCGGAAGGAGCTTAAGATTCTCGGAGATATCGATGCTTTCTTCACAAATGCTTGCCGGTGTGAGTTGCCCTGCCTTGTAGATCCTGATCAGGCGGTCCATACCGCGGCTCTCAAGCATGCCGGGACCCGTATCGGGCGGCAGGAAGGGTAACTCCAGGTTGTTCATCCCGTAATGTGTCTGTGTCAAAAGGATCTTCTTACCTTCGGCTGCAAGTGCCACCGCGCATGCCGTAGCGCCCGCAGAGGCTCCGCTGCCGTGCATGGGACTCCAAAACGCTATCCTCATAAGTCACCTCCATCTTCCGAACATCCTGGTCACGGCCTTGCCGACAACAAGATCGTCGATCCCCGGGAAGATCTCGGCGATCAACCCCCTGATCACCTCTCTCATACCGGGAGAAACCCTGTAGGTCTCCGTATTGTTACAGATCCCCTTTTTGAAGAGAGTGACCGCGTCCACGCTGTCGTACTCGAGAGCGTAGATATTCTTGATGCCATACTTGTTCCCGATCAGAGTGATCAGTCCGAGGCTTTGACCCGTGTAGTTGCGGATCACGATCCCGTCGGGACACCCGATGTATTTCTCTCTGGCTGTTTCACTCCTTAATGAGTAGATGTTCTCGTTAAGCACGAGGTACGTCTTGTCCATCTCAACCTGCGCTAGCCTCTCGTCTGAGATGTTGTCGCACAAGCAGATCACGATATCCGAAACGAACATCTCCGGTGTAAGGACCGTGTCTTCCTTACACGGCAGATAGACCGTTCCCATGTATGTAGTGTGTTTATCGATGGTCTGAGGTCTCGGAAGCGGAATATATGATGCGATCCGCTTCTCCTTCGTAAAGTCCGCGATCCCGCAGCTGAATCCGAGTCTCGTGAGCACGCCTGTCACGTAGATGACTATATCTTCCATGCAATCACCGCAAAAAGCGACTGTATACCTGTCCTCCAAAATCATTCCCCATTCTCCTCTCTCATCTTCCTGTCCGGTCTGCGCGCTCCCTGATCTGACCGCTGACGGCCTCGTTCGGTCGGTACGAGATATCGGCAGCCGACTGACTGTCCGGATCAACGTACCTGACTGCGTACAGCGTTGTCCCCACAATGCTGTTACGATCGGCCATGGCGCTGTTGAGCGTCAGGAGCTCACTCTCGCGGACCCTGATAACGGACATCCCCGTGGAAGCGTTGTAGTCCATGAGTTCCTTCTTGGAAACAACGACATAGTCCGTACCGTCCGCACACATCAGACGAACATCGATAAAATCCCCCGATTTGATATTGGGCCCGATACTTACGGGGCCAAACGAGATCTCCCTCTCATCCTCGCTGACCGCGGTCCCGTACTCCTGCCCATCGCTGAAATCCGTGATCAACACGTCCCCTCCGGTGCAGGGTTCTCCGGCCTCTTCGCCCGCATCACCGGGCACAGAGACTCCCGGTCCCGAACCGACCTCTCCCGCGAGCGCGTCCGCCCCCTTTGCCAAAGGCAGACATACAACAAGTCCAAAAACGGTCAAAGCGACCACTCCCGAAAAAGCGATGATCTTAAGAAACTTTTTTCGCTTCTTCCCCCTTGTTCCTACGATCTTAAGTTGTTTCATAATCCCCCTGTTTAAAAGTGCTTACAAACGGAAACCTATGGCGAATCGCCACGAATAATTTAAGAAACCTGACCTGCTTCGATTGCGCTTCTCGAAGTGAGTCGGTACGCTCATGATACCACGGTCAAAACCGTGATGTAAAGAAAAAGAAGTCCGTCATTTTTCATAAAAATGACGGACCAAATTTGGTAATATTGCACAAACGCTTAGAGGGAAGCGGATTCGGAACACCCATTAAAGAATGGCTATGCCGCCTGCCTGCGCTTCTTTGACCATATCGTCGGGCCATACCGAAGAATGTACCTCGCCGATATGTGCTTTTCTGAGCATATACATGCACATTCTGGACTGTCCGATACCTCCGCCGATGGTGAGGGGAAGCTCGCCGTTCAGGACTGCTTTCTGGAAATCAAGCTTGAGTCTGTCCTCGTTGCCGCAGATCTTAAGCTGCTCTACAAGAGACTTTTCATCGACTCTGATGCCCATCGAAGAGATCTCGAACGCTCTGTCGAGTACGGGGTAATAAACAAGGATGTCACCGTTGAGGGACCAGTCGTCGTAGTCGGGTGCTCTTCCGTCATGCTTCTCGCCTGACTTTAACGCACCGCCGATCTGTGTAACGAACACTGCTCTCTTAAGACGGCAGATATTGTTCTCTCTCTCCTTGGGAGTGGCGTCGGGCCACATATCCTCAAGTTCCTGCGAGGAAATGAAAGTGATCTCCTCGGGAAGCATCTCGCCGATATAGGGGTAAAGGCCTGCGATGAAGCTTTCGGTCTCACGGAGCGCTCCGTAGATAGCCTTAACGGTGCTCTTTAATGTCTCGGGGGTGCGGTCGGAGCGGTTGATCACCTTCTCCCAATCCCACTGATCTACATAAACGGAGTGGAGATTGTCGAGCTCCTCATCTCTTCTGATGGCGGTCATGTCGGTGTAAAGGCCCTCTCCCGCCTTGAAGCCGTACTTCTTGAGCGCCATTCTCTTCCACTTGGCAAGCGAATGAACGACCTCAACCGTGCTTCCGAGTTCCTTGATCTCAAACGCAACGGGTCTTTCCACTCCGTTGAGGTTGTCGTTGAGACCCGATTCGGGACGTACATAAAGAGGTGCCGAAACTCTGGTGAGATTTAATGCCTCTGCCAGCTTTCTTTCAAAATGGTCTTTGATCGCTTTGATCGCGATCTGTGTCTCCTTAATGTCAAGCGCCGGCTTGTACCCCTCGGGTATCTGTAATGCTGACATATCAAACCCTCCTCATTATTACGGTTTATAAGAAGAACCTCCGATGTTTATTCCACCGGAGGCACATTTTCTTCGTTTGTTCACACGGAATAAAAACAATACGTGAAGTTTATCACTTCTCGGGTCGCGATGCAATATCCGAAATGTCTGTTGCGACAGAAAGATAGCCGTTTTTGTATCTTTTGTCTCCGGAGACGTTCTCTATCATCCACTCCGGAGGGACGAAAGCGTTCGCCGCCTCGATGCTCGGGAACTCCACTTCGGCGAACCTGAGCCCGTCGAGATACCCATGGAAGACGTCAAGCTCAGCGAAAACGCTTATATCTTCGCCTCCGCACTTAAAGGGCTCAAGGGGTACGATGTATCTGGTCTTACTGATGACGTTGCCGTCCCTTTTGGCTTTGAGGTGTTCGTACGTCTCCTCATCTATAAGCGTTTCATGCTCTTCATTACAAAGAACCTCGCCCGAATCGAGTGAGGTCTTGAATTTGACCGTCAGGATGTACCTGTCGTTGCTCTTTCTGACCCTGATGGTTGGATTTCTGCTGATATATGCCTGTTCGATCTCCTTCTTGTGAAGGGTGTTCAGATCGAAGGGCAGCTCCGAAGCGACCAGATATTTGCTCTCTATCTCCATGATCAACCTCACTTTGCAGTCGGCCCGTTACAGAACGGGGCCTTCGGATGTAACCTTGCCGTCAAGGCAGTCCGCCATGTACTCGATGAATCTGACGGCGTTTTCTTTGTGGGTTCCGTTTATAACCACGGAATAGTAGTATTTGAGTCTGACGTCGTACGAAGAATACTTCTTGACGAAATCGGTCATGTCAATTGCGTAAGGAGCCGAAGGCTGCTTGACGTTCTTCTCGAGCTCGTAATCGTAGACCTCTGCTTCAAGCCACACGAGCTTGTCTTCTACACGCTTATACAGATCGCTCGGAAGGATGTCCCTCAGATCACATACAGCCTCGCTGTCAACGTCGGTCCTGAGCTCATCCATGGGGCTGATGAGTGCGTCGATCTCGGCTGCCGCGAGAAGCGCCACGAACTTGTACCTTCCGGTAGTGTCGTCGTCTCCGAGTGAGAAGCCCGTATCGAAGTACACACCTTCGCGGTCGGGATCGGTGATGAGGAGCTCGTTAAACCCGCCCTGGAACGCTTCGAGATCGCGATCCGTAAAGGGATTGGCGAAGACCGCAGAGTAGAATACCGGCTCGACCTTGGGTCCGAAGATCGTAACTACCGCGTAGATAACGAGCGCGGCGATCGCGATACCGAGCAGGAGCTTCTTAAGGATGTAGTCCTTGAAGAACTGCCACTTCTCCTTGCGGTCGAGATCCTTAAACTTCTCGCGGGTAGAACGCTCTTCCCTCTTGCTGTAGATCAGCGAGTCGTCGGAAATGACGGTCTTTTTCTTTTGGTTGTTGTCTGCTTCTATCCTCATTCTTGTACCGAAGGACACCGTCTCCCTGTCCCGGGTCCTCTTTTCTCCTTTTTATACTTGACAATGCAGATATCAATCTGTACAATTCTTTAATGTTGATGCTGGGATAGCTCAGTCGGTAGAGCGACTGATTCGTAATCAGTAGGTCGAGGGTTCAAGTCCCTTTCTCAGCTTTTCTGTACGCCCTTCGGGGCGTTTTCTGTTAAGTCGACAGCAAGCTTCTCAAACAGAACCCTGAAATCGACGGGCTTCGAAAAGAATGCTGAGAACCCGTATTCGATCGATTTGATGACGTCCTCGTTGAAGTTGTTGGATGTCACGGCGTAGATGGGTATCTCACGCGAATCGTCCTTACCCGAGATCCTGATGCATCTGGTTGACGAGTAACCGTCAAGGATCGGTATGTCTATGTCCATAAGGATCGCATCGTACGTCCCGGCCGGCATCGACACAAATCTGATGACGGCTTTTCTTCCGTCCTCGGCGATATCGACCTGTGCTCCCGCGCCTTCAAGAAGCTCACGCATTACCTCGATGTTGAGCTCGTTGTCCTCGACAACAAGAATCTTCTTGCCCGTGAAATCGTAGCTGGGCTTCTTCCTGCCCTGGCCCTTCAGCTGGTCGGAGGTATATACAAAATCATCGGGGATCTCGGTCTTCTCTCCTTCTTCGCCCGATCTCTCGGCCACTTCCTTGCGCACGCTGTAGGTGATCTTGTTGATCGCGCTTTCGCTTAAGTTACCGCTTTCAAGCTCGGGTTCCTCGGTAGTGTCGTCATCGTCACGGATGAGCGACATGGACTTGTCGAGCTTGCGCGCCTCCTCACTGATCTTCCTCATCCTCTCGGCGAGCTTCTCAGGGTCGTCGTTGTTCTCCTGGGCAAGCTGTGTCATGCCGATGATACCGCTCAAAGGAGTCTTGATCTCCTTGTAGATACGGCTTAAGAGGGCACTCTTGGCCTCAAGCTTCTTCTTGGCAGACTCGACCGCATCGCTGAGGTCCTGACGCTGCTGGAGTTCCTTGCCGGTTTCCTCGTCGACGAGTCTGAAGCACGCGAAAAAGCGCACATCTTCCGTGATGTGCTTTGTGGGTACGATATTCTTGACCTTGACCCACCTGTAGTTGCCGCTCTCGTCGAGAAGTCTGAAGTTGAGCTTGGTGACGTAGATGCCTTCACTGATGAGCTTAGCGACCTTATCGAGGTCGAAGAACTCCTTGAACGCCTGCTTGTCGTCGGGATGAACCCTTTTCTCTGCGATAAGGATCACCTCGATATTGACAAAACCCTTCTGCGTCCAGAAGCTCTTCTCATTGCCCATAAGCGAATCAAAACTTCCGGTCTTAAGATCGACTTCGAAGATCTCGGAATAATAGTCGCGCCAAACCTGGAGCAGCTGTCCTACACGCTGCTCCGTGGTGAAGTTCTCAAGGCTTTCGATATTGAATTCTTTTTGGTCCATTGTACCTCTTTTTATTTCGAGATCATCTCCATGATCTCGTTGCTCCTGGCAACAAACTTCGTCATGGCCTCGGGTGACAGAGGTCTGTGTGAAAGCATTGCCAGATCATAAAGCTGTTCGCAGATGATCTCAACCTTCTTGCCCTTCTTGTGCTCAAGAAGGAACTTGACGAGCGGATTGCTGAGGTTGAGTGTGAGCGTCTCTCCGCCGCCGAACATATCGTCACCGACACCCGACATGTTGTACATCTTCATCATATCGGACATACGTCTGCTCTCTTCCGAAAGAGTGATGACCGACGAAACGGAAGCGTCCTTGAGGAACTGTGCCTTTACCTCAAGCTTGTCCTTGCCAAGTACCTTCTTAAAGAGCTTGGAAAGAGTCTCCTCGTCTTCTTTGATCTCTTTCTCGGAGCCCTCGGACTTGAGAGAATCGCTGATGTCGGCATCGATGCGAAGGAACGCGAGCTTGTCGTTGTCCTGCTCGATCTGCTGTATGAAGGGCTGATCGATGTTGTGAGTAAGGATGACAGCGTTGAGTCCCTCGGATTTAAACATGTTGATGTACTGGCTCTGCTGCTTCTCGTCGGTAACGTAGTAGATCTTGTTCTTCTCGGGTTCCTTGTTCTCTTCGGGCTTGTCATCCGAAACAACCTCGCCCTCGACTCTCTCGACACCGTCCTCACTCTTGGAAGAAGCGTCCTCTGTCTTGTCTTCAACAGGGAAGCCCTGCTCCTTGATGTACTCACTGAGCGACAGGTACTTGCCGTTTAAGTCCTTGAAGAGGCAGTAATCTCTGATCTTCTCCTTGAACTTCTGATCCTTGATGCAGCCGTATTTGATGAAGGGAGCGATATCGTCCCAGTACTTCTCGTAGCTCTCACGTTCGGTCTTGAACATTCCGGAAAGCTTGTCCGCAACCTTCTTGGTGATGTAGTCCGAGATCTTCTTAACGAAGCCGTCGTTCTGAAGCGCGCTTCTCGAAACGTTGAGAGGAAGGTCGGGACAATCGATGACACCCTTGAGGAGCATAAGGAACTCGGGGATGACTTCCTTGATGTTGTCGGCGATAAATACCTGGTTGCTGTAAAGCTTGATGACTCCCTCAAGGCTCTCGTATTCGAGATTGATCTTGGGGAAGTACAGGATACCCTTAAGGTTGAAGGGGTAATCCATGTTGAGGTGTATGTAGAAAAGGGGCTCTCTGTAGTCATGGAATACGGTACGGTAGAACTCCTTGTACTCTTCCTCTGTGCAGTCGTTGGGATGCTTGTTCCAGAGAGGAGTTGTGTTGTTAAGAGGCTTCTCCTCTTCCTTCTTGTCCTCCTCGCCCTCTTTCTTTTCGGGTGCGGGAGCGTTCTCATTCTTCAGATAGATCGGAACGGGCATGAACGAGCAGTACTTGCCCAGAACTTCTCTTGCACGGTACTCGTTCGAGAACTCGTAGCTGTCCTCGTTGAGGTAAAGTGTGATCTGTGTACCTCTCTGTGTGCGGTCGCCTTCGCCCATCTCGAATTCCATGCCTTCGTCCGAAGACCAGAATACGGGCTTAGCGTCCTTCTTATACGAAAGTGTCGAGATCGTAACCCTGTGCGCTACCATGAACGAGGAGTAGAATCCGAGTCCGAAATGACCGATGATCTGATCCTCGCTTGCCTTGTCCTTGTACTTCTTAAGGAAGTCCTCGGCACCCGAGAAAGCGATCTGGTTGATGTACTCCTTAACTTCGTCGGCTGTCATACCGATTCCGTTATCGGTGACGGTGATCGTCTTCTCTTCCTGGTTGACACTCACGTCGATACGATACTCCTCGCCTTCGACCTCCTCGAATTCACCGATGAGTGCGAGCTTCTTAAGCTTGGTAACGGCATCACAGCCGTTTGAAACAAGCTCTCTGTAAAAAATATCATGATCTGAATAAAGCCACTTTTTGATTATGGGGAATATGTTCTCCGAATTGATTGAAAGATTACCTTTTTCGGTGCTCATTAATCTGTCACTCTCTTTCTTTTAAGCATTCTGTCCCGTTTCATGATCCGGAACTCTGAATATAATCATATACCCCACCGGACGCCATGTCAATAAAAAATTAGCACTCAAAGAGAACGAGTGCTAACAAATCTCGATATCAAGCCCCAGACCCTTTAAAAATCCAAAAGCCTCGCTGTCCCAATCCCTCTCGGGTTGCTTGTCGGGGTTGAAGCCCTTCTGGGCAAAGCCCGTGACAACCGTAAGCCCGTTCGTGTCGTAACGAACGTTTATGATCCCGGTTCCCTGCTCGCCGTCCTTTTGAAGCACTACCTTCATCCTGACGGGGAGTCTTTTCCCGCGCACCGTCTGACGAACGCTCTCTTTGGCGACAGCCCATGTATGAAAAGCCGCGTTCCCGAGGATCTCGTTCTCGTCGGCTGTATAAAACGACTTGTTGATACGGCCCGAGATCGTGTGATCGAGGCCCATGGAAATCTCTGCCTCGATAAACATAAGCGTATCAAAGGCCTCCCCCGAAAGGAGGAGTTCCATGAACCTCTTGATGTCATTAACACGGATCGCGGTCATACCTTTTTCCTTTCGCGCCGGGGTTTGCCGGTGCCTGCCTGCGCGGTTCCCGCAAGTGTCTCAACCTTAAAGAGCACCGCACTTCGGCCTTCCAGAACGCAGGTCCTCTCTCCGACCGAAACTGCCGAATCCTCGGAAGCGAGTACCATGGTGTAAGGATGCTCATCTATGGTGGGAAGATCGAACTCATGCGACTCCCAATGCATGTTCACAAGCAGGAAGAAGCTCGAATCAGCCGTTCTCTTGTCCTTGAGCGCGTAGCGGCCGTTTAAGAAGATTCCGAGTGTCCTGCTGTAATAACCGTAGTCGGGCATCCACGCTTTAATGCCGTGGAACGAGATGTCGGGAAGTCCCTGTCCCGTGTAATCCTGGCCCTTAAGAGCAAGCCTGTTAGAGAAAACGGGGTGCTCTCTCTTGAGGCTGATAAGCTTCTTCACAAACGAGGTGAGCTCTTTGGCCTGAGCACTCTTCTCCCAGATCACGTAACCCGTCTCGTTGTCGCAGCAGTAATAGTTGTTGTTGCCTCCGGCGGAATTGAGGAATTCGTCGCCGGCGTTTATAAGCGGCACGCCCTCCGAAAGGAACAGGAGCATGAGCGCGTTCCTGCACATCCTGAGTCTGAGTGCCCTGATGTTCTTCTTGGTCGTGGGACCCTCGACGCCGCAATTCCAGCTGTAGTTGATCTCGCGTCCGTCGCGGTTTCTCTCACCGTTCTCCTCGTTGTGTCTGACATCGTAGCAGAACACGTCGTAAAGAGTGAAGCCGTCGTGATCGGCGAAGTAATTGATCCTCGCGATGTCACCGCCGTTGTCCTTAAAGGATCCGGCAAAGGCTTTGATCTGATCCTCGTCGCCCTTAATAAGCCTGCGGCAGTTGACCATAAATGCGTCATTGCAGCTTCCGAGTCTCTCCCTGCGGCATTCGTCGCCGATACCCGAGGTATCCCAGCCTTGGGCTATAAGCGTTATACCGGTAAGGAAAGGATCTACGGCGAGCATCGGGACACAGGGGTTGTCGCCCATGATCCTGAAGCCGTCGATCCCGTACTCGTCCCTCCAGTACGCAAGCACGCCGGTCATGAAGGAGTACGCCAGATCGGCCTGGAAACACATCTCCATCATAACGTCTATACCGGCTCTGTGAAGTGTCCTGACAAGTGACTTAAACTCCGCGTCGGCTCTCTTCGGATCCGATGCGTACGATGCCTTAGGTGCAAAGAAAGCTGCGGGAGCAGAATAACCCCAGACGTTGAGCTTCACTGGTTCCTCGGTTTGAGGCATGCTGCCCCTCAAAACCGCGTCAAAGGGTGCGGCCTGCTTCTTCTCCGGAGGTCTCGTGAAATCTCTGTCACGAACTACCTCGTCGAAATCATAGCAGGGCATGAGAAGCACCGTGGTCACGCCGAGTCCCTTTAAATATCTGGCTTTGGATGCCACGCCGGCAAAGGTTCCGGGCGCGGCTACGCCCGATGACTGGTGCGCGGTAAAGCATCTGACATGAAGCTTGTATATGATCGATGAGCGAAGATCATGGGATCTGTAGGAGCTCACCGACTTCTTTTCTCCTTCTTCCGGAACCGGAAGGAATGCATCCGGAACCTCGCTGCGGTTTCCGAAGCCGCCGGTTTCGCAGAGAAGCTTAGCGAAAGGATCGGAAAAAGCGCCGTTCTCATTCTCAAAATGATAAACGAGCGGAACGTTCTCGTCCTTAAAAGAACAGACAAACCATCCGTTCTGTTCGGGCGATTCCTTCATCGCAATCGACTTTCTGTTGCACACGAGCGTGACGCTCTTTGATCCGGGAGCAAAAACGGATGCTTTGATCTGTCCGTTCTGTCTGATCACCCCGGCTGATCCGGTATCCAGTATCATAATAATCTCCGTCAGTCTTCTTCCTCTTCGTTAACGGCAAGTACTGTTCTCTTACGAGCCATTTCATCACTTGCAAGGTAGTCGTCGTAGGTTGAAACCTTGTCGATGAGCTTGCCGTCTGGCAGGATCTCCATGATCCTGTTCGCGGTGGTCTGAATGAACTGATGATCGAGTGCGGTGAAAAGCTCAACACCCGGGAACTTGATGAGCGCGTTGTTGAGCGCGGTGATCGATTCCATGTCAAGGTGGTTGGTGGGCTCATCCATGACAAGTACGTTCGAACCGAGGATCATCATCTTGGAAAGCATGACTCTGACACGCTCTCCTCCCGAAAGGACGTTGACCTTCTTGACTCCGTCTTCACCCTTGAAGAGCATACGGCCGAGGAAACCTCTTACATACTGCTGGTCGTCGACGGGAGAGAAAGGCATGAGGTGATCGACGATCGTCTCACTGCCCTTGAACTCTTCGGTGTTGTCCTTGGCGAAGTAGCCTCTCTGGGTCGTAACGCCCCACTTGAAGGAACCTTCGTCAGGCTCCATCTCCTCGTTGAGGATCTTGAAGAGCACCGTTGCGGCCTGGTTGTTGCCGCCGACAAAAGCGATCTTGTCGTCATGTCCGACAACAAAGCTGATATTATCGAGAACCTTCACGCCGTCGATGGTCTTCGAGAGGTTGCTGACTGTGAGAACCTCGTTACCGATCGCGCGGTTGGGTCTGAAATCGATGTAGGGGTAAACTCTGCTCGAGGGCTTGATATCGTCAAGCTCGATCTTCTCGAGCGCACGCTTACGTGATGTGGCCTGCTTGGACTTCGAAGCGTTCGCGGAGAAACGCTGGATGAATTCCTGCAGTTCCTTGATCTTCTCTTCTTTCTTCTTGTTGGCTTCCTTCATCTGTCTGATCATGAGCTGACTCGACTCGTACCAGAAATCGTAGTTTCCTGCGTAGAGCTGGATCTTCTGGTAGTCGATGTCGGCGATCTGCGTGCAGACCTTGTTAAGGAAGTATCTGTCGTGGGATACAACAATGACGGTGTTGTCAAAGTTGATGAGGAACTCGTTGAGCCAGCTGATGGCTTCGAGATCGAGGTGGTTCGTAGGCTCGTCGAGCAGAAGGATGTCGGGGTTGCCGAACAGTGCCTGTGCAAGCAGGACCTTGACCTTAAGGGAATCCTTGAGCTGCGACATCATCATGTGATGGTACTCGCCCTCGACTCCGAGTCCGTTGAGAAGCGTCGCTGCCTCCGACTCGGCCTCCCAGCCGTTCATGTTGGCGAACTCGGCTTCGAGCTCGCTCGCTCTGATACCGTCCTCGTCCGAGAAGTCCTCTTTCGCATAGATGGCGTCCTTCTCCTTCATGATCTCGTAGAGACGCTTATTTCCGAGGATAACGGTGTCCATTACGTCATATGAATCATATTTGAAGTGATCCTGCTCAAGGAACGAAAGTCTCTGTCCGGGAGTGATGACAACCTCACCCTTCGAAGGCTCGAGCTGTCCGGAAAGTATTTTGAGGAAGGTAGACTTTCCGGCTCCGTTCGCTCCGATCAGGCCGTAGCAGTTCCCTTCCGTAAATTTGATGTTAACGTCCTCAAAGAGTGCTCTCTTTCCAAGACGCAGTGTCACGTTACATGCTGCGATCATGCGTATCTCCTTATTACTGCTGTTTATTACAAATACCGTGCGTTGTGCGCATACAGATTTATTTTACTAAATTTTTTATGGTTTTACAAGTTGGAGTATTTAAGTGAAGACAGAGTCGGAGGTTAATATTTTGAAACTAAAGAGTATTTATGACGGCTCGGACGCAATGTATATAACACTTCCGGCGCACGTTCTCACTATGGGTCGGGTACCCCTTGCGTTGCTAAACTCTCACTGCGCCTTTGGCTTGTGAATCGTTAAGCAACGAGACCCGACACATGCCCGGAAGTATTATATACATGCATCCTTCGCCTAAATCAGATTAAAAATCTAACAGAAGCACGTCATGAATAATACGTAGAAAGGATATATGCAATTATTCTACAGTGCAGAACGCAGCCGATACGTAAGCCTTCGGCGCGTCTTCAAACACGATCGCTACCCATCCGTGAACTTCGGGGGCAGTGGGATCGAAGGAATACTCCGCTCCGGCCGATGCGGTCGCGAGCTTGTTGGATTCCATGTTCGCATCGTCGCGGATGAACACTGCTTTATCGATCCTGACCTTACGCGAGCTTGTTCCCTGGATCTGCTCGTCGGCAGCTCTGCCTGTCATGAGGTAGGTGTTGAGAATGTAACCCGTCAGGTCTCCGCACTGAACAAGCGAGAACTCCTCTCCCTTCTCAAGTACGACACCGTAGGACCCCTTAAGAAGCTCTCCGACCTTGTCGGAACTCTTGCTTGCTTCCTTTCGGACATTCACCTGATACTCGATGTTCTGAAGCACGAAATGAGTCTCCGTTCCGTCAAACTTCAGCTTCTCCTTCGGAACACTCTGGCCTATCGGAAGCCCCTCCGCTGTCTTGGTGGGGATTTCGACCGGCGTGTCGTCGGTCGGGGTCGTGTCCGGAGTCTCGGGAGTTGTTTCTTCAACGCTTATGCCCTCAGTCTCGACTGTTTCCGGCTTCGATCCGGCATCTGTATCATCCGTCTTCACTGTCCCGGTTTCGGAAGCACTGTCCTTCTTCGGACTCTCTTTGGGCTGATCGGTAGCTGTGCCGCCGAGAGCCTCGTCTTCCGCTGCCACGGGAGTCTTTCCGGGCTTCTCCGTAGCTTCCGTTTTCTGTCCCGGGTCGTTATCGGTACCGCTCTTACTGTCCATAACAAGCGCGATCACCGTGATGACAAGCGCGGCTAACGCCGTGCAGATAAAAAGAACCGCGACTATCTTAAAGAGTTTGTTAACATTCATATCCTTAGGCCCCTCTGTTTAATAAACTTTATACCCTTATATCATGCTTCCGGCTCGGATTTGCCGCTGTTTCCGGGCAGCTGGATGTAGATACCCATGCCGGCTCCGGGAGCGCTCTTGGCGTAGATCGTTCCGCCATAAGCATTAACTATGTCTCTTGCCTGAGTGAGTCCGAGTCCGTTGCCGCTCACTCTGTTGGATCCCTGGAAATTGAGATCGAAGATGTACGGAAGCTCGTCCTTACCGATACCGAGTCCGTCATCCTTGCAAACGATGAAGATATCGTCCGCAACGTTTGAAACGGTGATATGGAGATTACCCGCGCGTCTCATGTACTTGACCGCATTGTCCACGATATTCTTCATCATGACCGTGAGCAGCTGCCTGCTGCCCGTGTACGTAACGTTGCCCGCACAGACAAAGCCTGTTCTGATGCCTGCCGCAAGTGCGAAGGGCTCCATAACGTCAAGTGTGTTCCTGACAACTTCACCCATGTCAACGGTATCCTTCTCTTCAAGAAGCTCTTCGTTAAAAAGAACCGTCTTGATCTTCGTGACCTCGCGGACTGTCTCCACTTCAACGACCGTCGCACCTGATGCCGATTCATCGGGCGTGCTGTCCGTTCCGACCGCGGCATCCTCGGGAGCGCTGACAACCGTGATACTCACGGGCTGCGCCGGAGCTTCCGTTACAGGTGCGCTTTGTTCCGAAGGAGCGGGTTTTTCAACAGCTTCAGCAGGCGCATCGACTTTCTCTGGTTTACCCGCGATCATAATCAGAAGCACAAGGAAAAGAACCGTTTCCAGCACAAAAAGGCTCGTCGTCACTATCTGCGGGAGCCGGTAGATCCCGAACAACGCCGCAATAAACACCGCCAGAGCGACGATCAAAAGAAGTATCTCTTTAACACCCGATCTCTTTTCCATAGTTTAAAACTCCCCCATCTTATTACGATCAAAAATCCCTGTCCGATCACAATCCTGCAGTCGAGGCGTAAAACTCAAAATCCCAATCTTTTACAGCCCTGTTACAGTCCTATCTGCGATGCGTAAGGTTCAAAATCACCCTTTGTAAATACCTTTCCGACCTTGATGAACTCGTACTTGATCGCCATGAGATAATGCTTCATGTGCACTTCTTTGCCGTCCCCGTCGGCTGCCGCAAGGAATGCGGCGTTCAGGATGCAGTTCTTGATATTACCGCCGGCAAACTCGAATCTCTCGGCGATGAATCTGAAATCAACATCATCCGCAAGAGGCGTTGTCTTGGGAACCGTAGTCCTCCAAAGCATCTCACGCGTATCCACATCGGGGAACTGGAATTCGACGATGTACTTCATACGTCTGAAGAACGCAGGGTCGATGTTGTGCTTGTAGTTTGTGGCCAGTACACAGACACCGTCGTACGCTTCCATCTCCTGAAGCAGGAGGGCCGTCTTGTTGTTGGCGGATGCCTGGTTCGAACCGCCGTCGTCCGAACGCTTTGCGAAGATCGTATCGCACTCGTCGAAGAAGAGGACGACGTTACACTTCTTGGCTTCGCGGAATATCATAGAGAGCGACTTCTCTGTCTCGCCGACGTACTTGTCGACAACCTTCGAAACGTCTACTCTGTAAAGCTCGAGATTAAGCTCATGCGCAAGTACCTGCGCCATCATGGACTTACCTGTACCGGGAGCTCCGAACAGAAGCACCGTAAGGCCACGTCCGTAAGGGTATTTCTTGATGTAGTTCCAGTCGTCGTAGACCGCGTTCTTGAAGTTCATCTGCTCGATGGCATGTGAGATCGTCTCACGCTGGTCGGGGTTCATGACGATATCGTCAAATCCGAACTTGGCCTCGACACGTGTCGCTTTCTTGGAAAGCTCCGAAGACATCTGGGCGTTACAGCCCTTAAAGAGCATCGCTCTCGAGATCCTGTCCTCTTTGTTCATGGTTGCAAGGCTTCGTGCATGATGAAGAGCGTCCTTGATCTTACCGGGTGTAAAGAGGAACTTGATGGTCATCTCGCCGAGATCGCAATCGTCTCCGAGGTCGTAAGGCTTTGCATAATAGTTCCAACACTCCGTTCTCTCGGCAGCCGAAGGCGTCTGTATATTAAGCTCGGTGAAATCCTGCTTTGTGATGGTCTTGAGCTGAAGAGTCTCCATCGAGAGGGTGAACACGAGCACGCCCTTGTCGGTGAGCTTAGCAAATGCCAGATCCATGTAACCCTGGAACTTCTCTTTTTCTTCCTCGCGATACGAAAGCTCTTCGAGTACACAGGCCGCGTTTGTGAGGATACACTCTCTCGTGGCTGCCCAAAGCGCTTTCTCAACGAACGAATGGTCATAAACAAAAAGCTTGCGGCAGTTTAGAGCGATCGCCTTCATACCACGCTCTTTGCAGAAATGCTTAACGAAGAACTTCCTACCGCTTCCTTCGTCTCCGCAGTATGAGAAGATCCTGACACCCTGGTCGTAGGAGATCTCCATCGCCTCAAGGACAGCCTTGTTGGCGAGGATGGGATCAAGTTCCTTGGCGTCGGTGAGCATCCTCATGAATCTGATAAAGTTCTCATCGATCTTGTCGGGATTACGTCCGAAGAGGAAATCGATGACTCTCTTGTCGGGTGAAACAACCGTCGAGAAAGGCATACCCGGATTGACTCTCAGGTCAAATACGGGAAGCAGCTGCTCGAGGCATACCGACATATCGGCATAGACACTCGTGATCGAAAAGCTCTTGCCGTAGAAGAGCTTGGCAGCAGACTCGATGGTCGGTGCGGGGAGGGATCCGTTCTCGTTGATGACCTGGAACACGCCCGCGTAATCTGTCTGGGTCGACGAAAGAACAGCAGCCGCAAAACAGAAGACCGTGAAAGGCTCGAACTCCTGCTTTTTACACAATTCGTAGAAGGGCATCCTGACGCCCGCGTCAACGGAAGCCGCAGCCCTGCTCATGATATATTCCATGATTGAAGGAAGATCCTGTTGTTCTTCCTCCTTTGAGGATTCTTCTTTGGATTCTGAGGTAACGGAAGGCTTGTCGGCGAATCCCGACAAAAGGCTCATGAGATCGTCATCGTCTCCGAACCCATCATACTGTTCCTCTTCCGGTTCATCTACGGACTCTGAGGGGGCAGAGCCTTCCTCTTTAACCGAAAAAGCCCGCATCTTGTCGCGGCAGATATCGTGTGCCACTTCAAGATCGGGATACAATACGTTTTTATAGCCACCCTGACCGGTCGCAAACGTGAGCTTCATCACGGAAAGATACTCATCGAGGCCCGTGTTGACGCAGGCAAACAGATTCTCCATCAGCTCGTCGTAACTTGCAAACGGTTTCCCCATTAATTCCTTCGAACAGATCATTGCAACGGTCCTTCCTCTCGTTTTGTCCTGAATACCGCGTACTTGTCAAAGACGCTTTCCTGCGTGTTGATTCCGCTGTTCATGACCGACGTAAAAACTCCCTGACCCTCATTTATGTAATGCCAGACCTTTTGCTCACGCTCGATCTGGTCGTCCTCGGGCGCGTCGTCACGGCGTCTTTTGATGGCCTTATCGTTCTGAGCTTTTTGATTCTTCTGTGTGAGCTGTTTCTCAACTCTCATAAAGCAACTCCGTTAGTTTCCGAAAGCAGGCTTAATCTTGCGAAGGGTGAAGACGTTCCTGCCGTCTTTTCTCTCGTATTCAACCTTATCCATGCTCATCTTGACCATGTAGATACCGAGTCCTCCGATAGAACGGTCCTTCGCGGGAAGTGTCACATCGGGATCCTCCCTGAGGAGCGGATTGTATTCGACTCCCGCATCTTCAAAGACTATTGTAACTCCTTCGTTATCGGTATCCACCGTGATGTCCGCAAACTTCTCTGCATCCGGCAGCTGCGCGTACGCATATGAGGCAATGTTGACAAATATCTCCTCGACGGCAACATCCATAACCGCCATTGCTTCCTGATCCCAGCCGTCCCCCGCAAGAGACTCGTTCACATAATCGACGACCTGCGGCAGATTCGGAATCTCCGCATCAAATCTCGCTTTGACCATAATACCCCCCATTCAGAGCCGTACCTGCCGGCTCACTCAATGGTAATGATGCTGTCAAATCCCGAAAGCTTCAAAACCGCCATAAACGATTCACCTACATTGATCAGCTTCATCTGTCCGCCCTTGGATTGAGCAGTCTTCTGGCCGATCAAAAGTGCCCTCAGCCCCGCGCTCGAAACGTATTCGCACTGCCCGAAATCAAGCACCAGATTCCTGACCTTCTGGAAAGCAACAAGTATCGCGTTCTGTAACTGCGCGCTTGTGGTCGCGTCAACTCTTCCTTCTATCGATAATGTAATGTATTCACCATCTCTTGTCTCTGTAATATTCATCAGTATCCCAGCTCCTTCTTACGATTATAAGGCAAGAGTCAGCTTCCGCTTCCGAGCGGTCCCCTCTGACCGAATGCCCCACATATCATTATATTACACCTTGAGTGATACGTAAAACAAAAAGTTTATCCCCCCGTATCACGCAGTGCGACATACTGCATGCGCTCCGGTCACTGCAGGATCATCCCGCCACCACCGTTCTCATCGGCAAGCATAACACCGTCCGGGGCAGGTGCATCGGGCATGAGTACATTGGCATCAAGAGTCATATGACTGTCAAGCTTTCCGTCACGGGTATCAAATACGGAAGCATTGATATCGAGGTAGCTGTGAGTGTCAAGCTCGCTCCTGCCTTCAAGGTAGATGATCCTTAAGTGTGTCCTTACGGGCACGAACTGATTGAGCAGGAATGAAAGCTGTGATTTCTTCTTCTCTTCCACAAAGGACTTTACAAGGATCGTGACATCAAACCTGCCGTTTCCGATCATTCCGGCAGTCGGGTTGCCTTTGTTCTCAACAATGATGCTCTTCTCTCCGAGGACGATCTCACAAAGCCTCTCAAGAGCGGCCTTGGTGCCTTTCCTTCTGTTAAGCGCGGGAGCCTCCTTAACAAGTGTCCTCAGGGTCTCCTCGTCAAGGAAATCTCCGCTCACGTCGATCCCCATCCATCCGGCGTACGTGACAAGCAGCTCTTTGCCCGCCACGTCGGGATCAAGGTTGACCGCATAGTTGTCGATCTTGTCCTGGAAATCGTTGAAGACCGATGAAAGTACCGAGAGGTATCTGTGGAAGAATTCTCCCCTCTTTCTGTATATCTCGGGGAGAGTACTCATAAAGGTGTCTCCCGGATTTATGACACGGATATCGCTTAAAGGTCCCGAAAAGCTTCCCTCGATCCTGATCGCGACAAAGAGGTAACGTCCCGTCACGTCATACATGAGCAGATCCGTGGTTCCTCTGACAGACTTCGCACCGAAGAGCGAGAAGAAATCAAGCTTGATCCCGGGATCCTCATCCGTCTCGCAAAGGAAATCGCTCATCTCGGTATCGACATGACGTCTCGTAAACACAGTAGTGTCGGTAGCGAAGTAGAATACCGTCACTTCACAGTCATCGGGTATATCCGCCTTAAAGGAAAGCCTTCCCCACTCGGCATCGGGTACTCCGCCGTCAAACGGCGGCAGGAAAAGATAATGCATCCTGTCCGAATCATCACAGAAGATCCTGCCCTTCTCGTCAACACTCAGGGCATACAGTGACGAATGATCGAGTCTGTTTTTTCTTACCGAGTATTTTTGCAAGTAAGCCATAAAAGAATCCTTTCATCTCAGAACATGTTAAGCTCGATCGCGATCCTGCCGGTGCAGCAGAGCGCATTCTCCGCAGGAACGATATCAAGTCCGCTCATAACAGCGTTCTGATTCTCCGGTTTGATCGAAAGCTCGTAGATATGATCCACGCAGTCCATCTCCTCTATATCATTGAAGAGAGCGTCAAACTTAAGTATCTCACCGAAGTTCTTTTCGTTCTTTAAATAATCCAGATGCTTTTCGATCACCTTGGTGATCTCCTCAAGGCAGTTCTCGTAGTGTCTTCTGACGTAGATCGTACCGGTGACCTCTATCGGAACGTAAGCGGGCTGAACCACCTTGATGCCCGTGGTGAGCACCCTGCGTTCATCGAGGAATTCCGTGATCTTGCGGATATATATGTCCGAAAGGAAGGTTCTTTCCTCGTCGGCATAAGGCTTGACCACAACCCTGACCTCGTTCTTCGCACGATCCGCGATGGCTCTCACCTTCTGGATGCAAAGATCCGGTATCATCCTGACGAGATCCTCGTAGTCAGACTGCTTTACCGCAGTGTAAGGCGTGTTAAGATCCTCCGTAAAACGTGCCGTAAGCTCCTGAAGGTTCTCCTTGAGTCTTCCGCCCTCACCCACATAAGGATTATAGAACCTTACTTCTGTTTCGTAGCCGACAGGCACGAACGTGTTCCCGGGTCTGACGTTACCGCTCGCTCCCATCGTCACCGCGCATGAGCAGACGAAAAGCTCGGCACCGACGAAATCGCCGGCATCTCTGATGAAGATCCTTCCTTCCCTTTCATCGAGCGAATAATAGAGTTCTCCTCTCTTGTTCCTTCCGGGACGGACGAAATCGTAGACCTCTTCGCCGTCAATTACCCTCTTCGAAAGAAGTGTAAAGCTTTCGGGTACTATATTCTTAACGGGCAGCTTGATCTCCTGATCATCGTAACCGATGACCGTATCAAGTGTTCTCTGCCTCATCAATTCTTCGTTGTATGCAACGATCTTGACACTGTCGGCTTCACCGGAAGGTCCGTATCCGAACTTCTCCTTGTCAAACTCAAAGGTGTAAAGTCCGAATGCTTCCCTGTTCATCCTGTAGTATCTGCCCTGTTCGGTGACCCTCAGTCTCGAATCACTGTAAAGCCTGTATGATCCCTTCTTGCCTTCCTTTACAAAGACGCTCATAAAGCCTTCCTCAAGGAGGTCACAGTATACCTCGATGGGATCCTTCCCACGGAATGTGTGGCAGATCGATCTCGTCTCCTTCTGCCATACTTCGAAAAGGAAGCCATGTACCGAGAAGAATCTCGGAGGAACATCGTAATCGGCTCTTTCGAGAACAGCTCTGAGGCAATAGCCGTACCGGCCTTCTTTCTCAAATTCCGCTCCCTCAACATCGGGGATCGAAAGCCTGAGCTCTCCTCCGTTGAGGAACGCGCGTGTCTGATCCTTCTTTTTGATGTCGATAAAGCCGTCTTTCGTGTAGTACTGCCAGTTGACCGCCGCAAATACGTTCTCATGCTTGTCTCCGCCGGGAGTCCTGTGGAAGCGGTCGTCAAATCCGAAGTAGAAAATGAGTTCCGTGTCCTTTATGGGTTCTTCGCTCAGGAATATGTAAAGCTCGTCTCCCGCTGCCGGCTTGTCTCCAAAGATCCTCACCGTCATGGTCGAATGCCTGTCGATGAGCGAAGCGCAGTCGATCACCTTTCCCGAAGCCACCGAGAAAATGGATGTGATCGAATTGGCATGAACGATGCTCTTTCTGTTTGTCTCGAAATTGATGTTCCCGATCCTGAACTTCTGATCGTTGGGCAGGTAGAAATCGTGGTCGACATTCTCGGCAGCCAGGAGTACTCTGCCGCAGCGTCCCTCCATCGGTGTAAAGCCCATAAGCTTCAGGATGTTCTCCTTTACATTGTCCGAGACCCTTGAAAGCTGGTTGCTCTGGATCGCGTTAAATGCAGTGAGTATCTCGAGAAGGGTGATGCCCGGGTCGGAAGGATTGAAGTTGGTCCATTCCTTCGTCAGAAGCGGGATCTTCGCAAAGGCATCCCCTAACATCGTCTGATAGTCCTTTGGTTCTTTTCTCTTTATCCTGATCATCAAAATACCTCATCTGTTGAAGAACTCAAATATTTGATACTCTGTCTTCCCTAATGGTATGTGCCCTGTGCGTTCCGCTTTTCACCACATAGAACCTGTTCTCGGGAAGATCCTCAAGATCGCACTCGTGCCGGCCGTCCGCATCGCTGTACGTTCCGGTGATCACCAGCCTCCTGATGAACGCGCCCGTTTTGAGGGAGTTGAGCTTCATCATGATCTGCGACCTGCCCGGAAGCTTGCCGATATCCCATCCCGGATGGAACGAGTCGGAAACGGGCGATAAGAACGCTTCAAGAGCTTCCGTGAGCTTGAGGCCCACTTCGTAATCAGTCTCGTCGCTCATCCTGTTCATCCAGATATCAACATTGATGGCCACACCGATCGGCTCCACGATCTCCATCGTGTCAAAGCCCGCCGTGAGCTCCACACAGTTCTCAAGATGTTCGCGCAGCTTCGGAACAAGCCTGTCGAATGAATGTGTTCCCTGTCCGAAGTCTTTCATGAGGAGCACAATGCTTATAAGACCGTCCTGCACTCTCCCGTCTACCGATTCACCGATGATGCATTCGGCCTTGTTGATGCTGTCGCTGAAGCTGAGTATCTCGTTCTTGTAGTCAGTCATGGTCACGATACGGTTGCGGCTTCCGATGATGTTGGCCGCCCTGTTGACGGCACTGTCCACAGATTCGATACTGCTTCCGCCGTAAGCGGGGAACGGATTGTAGATGCCTCCGAGGAAGTCGATCCTGTTCATGGTGTCCGTGAGCTCGCCCGCGCGGACATTTGCATCCGCACCGCTGCAGCTTCTGGCGATCACACGTACCGCGGTCGAATCCGTGACCGAAGGAACGGCCACATGCACACCGTCTCCGAAGACTACCGATCCCTGCTGCCTGTCAAGAACGTAGTGGCGGTCGCCCTCATGAGAGCGGTCGAAGTTGCCGACTTCTTCCCACAGAACAAAGAAATCGTTTATGTTGCCGTACGTATCATACTCAGCGTACGCTTTGTCCGGATCACTGCTCATGATCTCTTTCATCTCTTCCGTGGTATGCTTATTGACTTCGTTTACCCATACCTGCGCGTCAAGGATATTCGACGAGGAAAGGTTGAAGCGCACGCTCGGAGTCTCCTTCAGGATGTAGAAGTCCTCGGGCACGTGTGTGTCGATGTTGCTGACATCGACTGCATTTATGATCAGATTCTTGATCACCGGGCGGTATACGCTTTTTGCCCCGAAGTGACCATTAACGTCAAGGATCCTCAACCAGAACCGCTTTCTTCCTTCGATCGTGGTTGCGGCCATATCCTCCGAAGGGATAAACCGCAGCTGTCCGGTGCGTGCGAGACTGTCCGTCTTGTCGATCACCTGCAGAGGTTTAAAACCGTCTATCGTAGAGTATTCGAATCTGAGAGTCGTGCCGACATAAGCGGACTCGTCCTCGAGGACCATAAGCATTGAGACAGGTCCCGCCGAGAACTTCCTGTCAAAGCCGAAATAAAGGGCATTGTCGGTATACGGGCTCACTCTGAAGGCAGTGATGCCTTTACCCGACATGAGAGCCATGGTGGCATCCTCTGTAGCTATCCTGTTCACGACTTCAACACGCTCGGGGCGGACGAAGCTGTCGCCGTACGTGTACTCGACCGTGGCGTTTTTGATTATGGGGTAATTGTGATTGCAGGGCATCATGTAGCAGTTGTTGCATCTGATGGTCTGGAATCTTATCGCTCTGCCGCGACCACCGTCCTCGATCCAGTCCTCGGGCGCAATGAACGAGAAGGAACGCCTGCCCGCTTCACCTGCGGCAAACATCTCCGATTCGTCGTTCATAAGCATCAGTCTCTTCCAGCCCGTCTTTGAGGAATACTCGATGGAGATCTCATCGACGTAGGACTCGACAACTCTCGTATTGATCGCGAGATGAGGCTTTCTCTTGACAACCTTCAGAGAATCCTCGATCTGCGCATATGACATGGTCACGGGGTTCACGCCGAACTCAACATCAAAAGAAACAGTGATCTTTGCTCCCACTCTCGAGAAATAATCATCATGCCTCATGAAGCATTCCTGGAACATGGCGAGCTTGTCACCGAAAGGTCTGAAGTTTGTGGGGTCGAGGTCCGTGCCCAAAGTCGAAGCTGACTTGAAAGGCTGCTTTTCGCCTTCGGAAGAGAATTCGATCCCTTTAACGCGTATATGATCGTTCACGGCTTCCGCGGCTTCGATGACAAATACCGAATACTCGCGGTCGCGCATGATCTTGCGGCAGTCGCCGCTCTTTTTGAGGCAGAGCACATCCTCGCCGATAAGCTTTATTTCATCAAATGCGCTGAGCCCTTTCTCAGTCAGGTACGAAAGCCTGTATGTCCCGTTCACGATCTTCTTTGCAAGGTCGTCGGGACTGTCGATCTTCATCAGGATCTTCTCGTCCTTGATGTCAAAATAAAACGAATGGAAAATAAGGAGTCCGTTCCGTCCGAGCTCGGCTCCGCAGTCGTCAAATGCTGCGAAAGGCTTAAAGCCGGCCGTTTCGGTCTCGGTCTGTGCGGCGCCCGCGTCAACCTCTGCGGAGACGTCCTCTTCCGCCATGATTCCGTCGAGCTCCGGCATAAGCGCCATTCTCTTCGAAGGACCGTAGATGTTTCTGATGGTGCCGGTTTTTGAGTCTGTCGAAAGGATGTCTGTGAGCTTTGAGCTTGTGATGTACATGGGATGGGCGGTTTCAAAGATGACCCTGTCCTCGCCTTCACCGCCGTAGATCTTCGTTCCTTTCGCAACGTAGCTTCCGTTGATCAGTCCCGAAGAAAGCTCCATGACAACCATGGTCGAAGCCGGCTGTGCGGGCATAAGGGACACTCCCGCCATGTTTGCCAGCTCGGCATGGTATACATCAAGAAGCTCATCATAGCGACTCGTGTTTTCCGCCACCTGATCCGCAAAGATCATCGCGATCACGGAACCGATATCGGGATTCTTTGTATCAAAATGCCACTCGGGTACATAGACCTTTGAGAGAGTTTTTATCTGCTCTCTTATATCCGCAGCCTTTCTCCCGTCGAGATCAACCCTGCTTTGTTTCATCCATAGCCTCCTCTACAGCACCGTACAGATAGAAAGGAAATACCAGATTGTCCTTTGTGTTGGTGTCCGTGACCGTGTACGCGATGTCGACCATCAGATATCCGGGCTTCGACTGACTGTCAAAAGAGATCGTCACATCGGAGATCCTCGGCTCAGCCGTTTTCAGATCATTGACAAGATCCATCCGCAGGATATTGAGCACGGTCGCGTTGGGCTCCGTGAACGCAAATCTCTGGATCTCCGTACCGAAATCGGGCCTGAGCCAGCGTTCCGTCTTCTGTGTCATGAGTATCATGTAGACGGATTCTTTCACGTTTTCAAGTTCGCTCGATGTCTCAAACCGTCCGGTGGTCGGATTCACCGCGGGAGGGAATTTCATCCCTGTTCCTAAAAAAGCTTTGGCCATTTTTAACTCCTATCCTATCCAACGTTTATGGTGCCGCCCTTAACAAGCGTGCTTCCTTCCGCTTCGATCTTGGCCGAACTGCTCGCCTTGACCGCGTAATTCATAGCTTCCACATTCATGTTCTGCTGAGAACTCAACTTCATGTCACCCGATGCGGCAAGCTCGATCTTTTCATTGGCTGTGACCTTGAAGTTGTCGCATTTTATCGAAACGTTTCCCTTGCCGTTCGCAACTTCAAGAGTCGCCGTGACGTTGCTCTCACCAACCTTGACCTCGACCTTTTTCTGTGCCAGAACACTGATCAGTCCGTCGGCTTCCTTGGTCTTAAGCGAGATGAAGTTCTTGTTCTTTTTGTCCTTGAAGTCGGAGATCATGATCGATTCTTCCTTCGAATCGAGCTCCATGTAGAGCTTTCCTTCAAAAAGCTGCAGGCGGAGCTTGTCATCCTGGGGCGGATCCTGCTCGTCATCCTCGTAGCGGATCATGGAGCTGCCGTTACGTGCTTTGATCTCTTTGACGCTGTTCGATTTATTGGCACATTCCGTGACGAGCTTTGAGCCCTGATCTATGCTCCCTATAATATACGGTTTATCTATGTTTCCTTCCTCGAAAACAAGCAAAACTTCGTCGCCGACTTCGGGCAGGTAGTAGCAGCCCCACTTTGCTCCCATATACGGGAATGCGACCTTTGCCCACTTAAGGATGTTGCTGTCGGTGTCCCTGTTCGGGATACGGACACAGACCTTTCCGTGCTGGGCCGCCGTGTTCTGTGTATCCCACTTGGAGTCCCAGAGCTTCTCGACGATCCCGACAACCACACCGTAGATCCTGTTGTCGCCCGTCTCACTCTTGGTGACCGCACGGGCACTGACTTGCTGCATTATATCGATAAAATCCATTTATAACTCCTGTTTTTGACGCGTTTATCACTGTTTGTTCTCTCATCAGACCATCACAAATATCAGCGGGTCAATCTGCTTATTTGAGGGTGGCTGCACATCCCTCGAGCGTACATCTGTACTCACCTTTCCTGGTCATCACGTGACGTACCTTCTTGAGGTAGAACTTGTTGTTGAGTTCTTCTCCGAGTCCTCTTATCATGATGAACGATCCGGGTATAAGATCGGGGATACCGACCGTTTCACATCTGAGTGTCCCGAATCTGTATGCGACCGATTCGGCAAGGTATTTGACCCTCATGTCCGCTTCGGCCTGTGAATGAACCGTTGAGTCGAGGTAAGTCATCACATTGTTGCTCACCAGCGACTTCGCATCATTTCCGAGTGACCACTTGTTGTTGATCTTTTGCTTGGATGTGATGAGCTTGCCGGTGTCTGTATCGGTCGCTCTTACTTCGACCTGTCCCACCAGTCCCGTGATATCAAACTCGACATCAAAGGTTCTGAGGATGTTCTGCGGTCTGATGGTCATAAGGCTCAGCGTGTCGGCCTTGGCCGGTCTGAAGATGACGGTCCCTGCTGACACAAAGAAGTCGAAGTTAACTTTCTTGGCCATCCTGACTACGAATTCGTAATCGCTCTCACCCACCATCTCGATGGTAGGCTTGTCTTTGCCGGATGTGTCCTGCATCTGTGCAAGCACATCGGGGGTATTCTCAACGGTGACACCTCTTATGATCCCGGCCGAAGAATCCGTCTTACTGCCGTACGGCTCCCCGTCAAAAATCTCTTTGACAGCATCACTGACAGTCGTGGCTTTGAGCTGACGCGAGTGATTGTTGGCCATCATAAGTCCTTTGACATCCATGGCTGTAACTGCGACATACGGAAGTCCGAGATCATCAAACACAAAATTAACCTTCGTGATAACGCCCACAAACACTGTCTTGACCGAGGAGGTATAACCCATCGCGATCTCGACGGCCGACCCGATCATGAAGAATTTACCGTAGTCCTTGATCTTAAAGTTACCGGTATTCACGTCGTAGGTTCCGTACATCCTGTAACTTGCAACGGAAGCCTCAAATCCGCTTGAAAGATCCACATCTATCTGTGATATAGCGATTTCCGGATTTTTGACAGTAAAATCATCTTCACCGTTGATCTTGATCACCACGTGAGGATTCGTAAAACCCTTTGCTTCTTTTTTCAGAGCGTCATAATCAAGACCGCTGTACAAACTTGCCATAAAAAAGCCTCTTCATAGATTGAATGGTTTACGCGTTCAGGTTCACCAGCGAACCTGCAAGGTCCGCGAACGAACCCATATCGATCGTCTTGGACTCTCCGGGAGGTCCAAAGAGTTTTGTGAACGCTTCGTCCCAGTAATCGCCACCCATGTTGACAACCTCGGCTCCCGTTTCATCCTTGACAACCGGAGCTGTCTTTTGGAAGATGGACATGTCAACGGTCGCCGCGATGGGGTTACCATCCGGAGAGAACATGGTATACCGGGCGTTCACACTTTCGATCTCACCAAAAAACACCACATCACCGAACACAAATATCGCCTGACGGGTCGCGTACTGGGTTATAAGCGAAACAAGTCCCTCGACAGGCGTCTGTACCGAGTAGGTACAGATGAGCCCCGCTATATCCTTGACGATCGCCGAAGGAGCGACTATCAGCTTGTCCTGCATGAATGCATTGGCATTATTGATGTCACAAAAATGCATCGTGAAGCTCATTCTGGTCTGCGCCGGATGGGTTGCCCTGACAAGCTGATTGAGACCCGACTCGGGCGGACCCTGTTTGGTGACATAAGATCCCACTAGAGAGCTGAGGTTGATCGTTTCAGGATTGTATTGAAATTCAAAATAATCCCAATCCGACTTGTACTTTACAAAATTGATAAGATCCTTGCCTCTGCGGGCTCCGCTGCTTGATGCAAGTGCCCCCATGAGGTCTCCCGCTGTTCCGGCAGCATCCACGCCGGCATACAAAGAATTCTGAACAGCGCTTATAGCCTCATTGACCAATTTCTGAGCGAGGTTGCTCGGGTTGATCCTTCGCACAAGAAGCGCGGCTTTCGTCGCGTTACCGAGTAAGCTGTTGGCTAGATTTGCTCCGACCGATCCTATTCCCATAAATACTCCTTATACCGAACTCAAATATTAAGTATCGAACTAACCTGCTGTCCTGCTTTGGCATTCTTGATGATGTTTGTGGGATTGAGGAAACAGTCGTTGTAACGATCTGCCCACTGACCCATATCGCCCTGCTTGACGGTTGTATCGAAGCACAGGATTGAGAGATTCACTTTCGCCCTGATGGGCTTTCCTGTGGGAGAAAACATGGTATACTGGACATCAACTCCGCTTATCAGTCCGCTGTAACTCATCTCCGACCAGGTGAATGTGATCTCTCTTGTGTACTCATTTCGAAGTACCGCCACCAGACCTTCAACCTGCTTCTGGACTGAGAACTCGGCGCCTCCGAAAAGTGTTGCCGCAGCCGTCGCGAGATTTTTCATGATCGAGGTCGGGCTCATTATCAGCTTGTCCTGCAGGAATGCATCCGCATTGTTCTCCGCGTCAAATATGAGCGGAATAGTTACTGAGATACGAGGATCAGCCTTCCCGGACGAGAGACTTTTCCCGCCCGTTTTTTTATCTGCTGTATCGCCCGAAAAGTCCGTGACCTGAAAGCTACCTCCGCCGATAGCCTGGAAACTGATAGATTCCGGATTAAACTGAACCTTCATCGACTTTTTTACGGTCCCCATTGCATTCGGATTGTACTCGCCGATCGGCAGCTCTCCGACAGTCTTATAAGCAATATCAGCTATCGCTGTCTGAATATCCTCGAGCGCCTGAGCCACCTGAGTATCGGGACCGTTACTGGTTCTAACGGTAGTGGCTTTTTTCACTTGCGTTTCGGTTAGAGTTCTTCTGTCGATGATCGTAATGACAGCTTCGACCGGATTACCGGTAACACTCGCAAGCAGATTTGATCCAACACCCATAGATTAAAAACCTCTTCTCTTTCTTTCGGAAACAAGCATCTTTTCTATCCTGTCATAGACCTTTTCCGAGATCTCGTCCATGTCTTCCCTGAAACGATCCGTGATCATTCTGTCCACGGTATCACTGTTTAACATCTCCGTCGTGGTGGTCGTCTGTTCACGGACTAAGGTCCTACTAACATTGACATTCTCCGTCAGGTTCTGAACCTGCTCGGTCGTTTTCTTCAGTCCCTGCTTCTGACGGTTCAGTTCCTCTACTATCTCTTCCGCTTCGGTAAAGTTTCTCTCGTGTTTGTGCACAAGATTTACATCCGATGTATCGTACTCAGAACGCGAAAGTCTTGTTTCACTGATCCTCGTTGTTCCGGCATCTGTCAGCTCGCGCGAGATTTTCTCCTGCAGTGCCTCCCGGGCAGGTTCTTTGGCAGTGGCCTCCGTGGCATTACCTTCCAGATAGTGAAGCTCCGCGGCAAGCACTCCGGGGTCTGCGGATCTGAGTTTTCCCGAGGTGACCGCCTTTACGGGATTTTCCATGTACTCCCGAACGACGTTCATTATCTGCTTAGTCTCCTCGGACATCACATTCATCACCGCTTTTTCGGCAATCTCGGTTTTCTTCTCAACCACGTGTCCTTCCTTGAGATATTCGATCTCAAGAGGAGATTTTCCCGAGAGGATATCTTGAACGGCAAGTATAGCCTGCGACCGGTCTACCCTGAGCTGTCCGTCAGGTAATCTCTTTGCCGGCTCGGACTCCGTCCTGGCAAGCTTAGCCAGCCTCTCGAGATTCTGCTGATTAATGATATCGATAGCCTGCTTATATACATCCTTATTGTCAACGTTCGTTGTTAACGACCTGTTGTCTGTCTCTGTATCACCCTCAGTGTTCTTAACAAGGGTCATATCAACATCCGTAACATCGGTATACGAATCACCCTGAGGCCTGATCTCGGTCCGATCCGACATATAAACATTTTTGTCCGAACTCATTATGTCGGTCCGATCCGAGTACATGTTGCGTACGTTATATACCCGGTCTTCCGCAGAGATTTCCCTGCCTGCCGCCGATGTATATGTTTTGTTGAAGACATTCTCAGTAAGGGTAGCTGACTGCCTTTTAACCGTGGTCTGCGCAAGTTTCTCAATGATCTGTCTTGCGGCATCCACAAAGACCTTATCTCCCTCGTTGAGTACAAACCTGCCCGTTTCGTTCTCTCTCTCGTGAACGTAGTGTACAAGCTGCGTCAGAAGTGAGACTTCGTTTGTCTTCTGCTCGCCGGAAATCTCCAGTAGGTTCCTGTCATATATATATACGTTCTCGCCGCGCAAAGCCCTCTCTCTGATCCTCCGGAACGTATCTTTTCCTGCTCCGAAGAAAGTCTTCGAGTAATCAAACCACTCGTTTCTGTCGGTACGTGGTCTGTTCGAATAAAGAGTAAATGCTTTCTCTATGTGACTGAGCAGAACAGCTGATGAAACATAGTTCGAAACATCGGTTCTGTTTGTCACTTCCGCTCCCGGTTCCCCCTCCTCATAGATGTTGTAGTTTCTGTAGGTGAGGGGCATCTGCTCGTTACGCACATAATTCCTGAATACCGAAAGAAGTGCATTCTGCGCAAACTTTTCTTCCTGTGCTATCCCAAGCTGCTCCGGACGGATGTATGTCATTGCCCCGGTTGTGTTGTTGTAAATACTGAACAACTGCGAGTAAATGTATGCCGTATCGAGCCTTTTAAATATCTCGTTGTATAATGCAGGCTCTTTTTCCTCTTTTTGGGGTTCTTCTTCTTTTTTGCTTCCCTTACGCTTCTTCTTACCCTCTTCTGCCGCTGCCCGGGCGATCATCCTCAGTTCAACCGAGCTGTCATGGTAAAGTTCAAGAAGCTTTTCGGTAGCCGCTTCTTCGTTCTCGATCAGACTTACCTGCCGCAGGAACTGCTTCACATCGGTAACTCCGAGCTTACGAAGAACATTTTCCACATAAACGGTATCCCGGTATGTGGGCTTAACTGTCCCCGAGAACATGATACGATTGATCATGTTGTTGATAACGTCAAGCTTGATGTTCTGATTGGTGATCGCACGATTGTCGGTAATAAAGCTGTTAGTCGGGCCTTCGCTATAGTAGATCTCCGGCGGAGTTGAAACGAGATGCAGGAGCTCTTCAGGTTCAAAATCAGCCCTCATGAGCTCATAATCACCGATGATCTTTGCACTGAAGGTGTCGGCAGCCGGACGAATGGGCATAAGGCTCTTAAAGTTCATGCTTGTCTTTATCGTGAGCACTATTCTACCTCATCCTTTCCGAAACGCCTGGCGTCTCTTTTTTCTTTGCGCGATCACCGCTGCCGGTTATTTTTTCTTGACAGGCTGCCATATCCTGGGTGTGGGATGTACAGTCTCGTGCGGAGCGGGCGTCGATCTGAGTCTCTGCCTGTTTCCTCTCTTATCGGTGCCTTCAATATCATACTTCTGCGCCTTTGATTCCATACTCTTTTGAGATGCAGACTCTCTTCCCTTGTGCGCCTCCATAGTCCTGACGGGTTTTCCGTCAAAGCCGTACACTTCCGCTTCGTCCTCCATGTCCTTGCGGGACACGGACTGCATTCCCTTGTATGTTTCCATGGTTCTCACGGGAGTGCCGCCAAATGTCGATGTGTCCGCAAATTCATATTTCTCGGACATGTCTGCTTTTTTAACCTCATCACTGTTCGTAGCAGCTCTTAAAGTCTCGGTGTTTGCTACCCTGTTTTCGCTGCCCGTATCCTTAACCCACTTGTATTCTTCAGCTTTGTTTTTCATCTTGGTCAACGATACAGATTCTCGTCCCATATGACTTTCCATGGTTCTCACAGGCTTTTTATCAAAATTATACGAAACAGCTTCCTGCTCCATCTCGGCTCTTCTGTACTCGGCATCGTTATAACGGGCATTTCCTTCAACCCCTCCGTCTGACAAAGCGCCACCGGATCCTTTATCTTCTCTGTGGGTAATACCCTTTTTAAACTCGTATTTGTTGGCTTCGTTTGCCGCCTGTTCCATCTGCTCTTTTGTTAATTCGGTGATCCCACGCTCTTCCTGCATCGACCTGACAGGAGCAGGGGCATCATCAAACTCAAACAGCTCATTATAGTCCTCTCCTTCTGTGTTGCTTTTTACACCGAGAGTTTTCTCCATGGTTCTGACAGGTTTGGGTTCTTCTTCAAATACAAATGCATCACGGAAATCGGCATCATCCATTTCGCTTTTTCTGTATTCTTCGATATTATAACGTGCCCTTCCTTCGATAGCACCTGCAGGCAGCGTATCCGTGTCTTTTTCTTTGTCCTGCCTGAAAGAGATTCCTTTCTTGAACGCGTACTTATTGTTCTTTTTGGCAAGCGCTATCATATCATCAAGAGACTTTTCTTTTCTCTTCTTTTGCTCGAACATGGATCTTACGCCGACCGTGTCTCCATCAAACTCAAAGAGATCATAATACTCGGTCACTTTTTTCATGTTATCTCTGCGCACTTCATGTGTGTTGTAGATAGCATTGTCGGGCTTGTCTTTCTTCTTGAACTGATTGTTTTCTTCAAGCTCGATATCTCCCCATGCATCGATGACCAGAAGCTCTCTGTACGCGATCGTAACGTTCTCGGTGAGGAGTCCGCTTTTTTCGGCATCAAGTCTGCCGTACTCTTTGCTGATAACCGTACACCCGGTGAAAGTATAAGTTCTTTCAACCACATCAAATCTGTTTCCGAAACGGCTCACAAACAGAAGCACCGGAAGGACAAGCTCCGCTCCAAGAGGAAGCGGATCAAGTATATCGGTACCGACATAACGTTCTACCGTGAAGGTAAACGGTTTTGTAACCTGCTTTCTCTTCATATGGACATAGTCATTAAGTCCGCCTTCTTTTATATACTCAAATTCATTCTCCTTGGTAAAAGCACTCACGGATTTGCACGGAACATCCATGATTCCCTCAACGCGGAGCATGAAATTAAAGTTTACGAGCGGATTGAGCCCGATATTGGAAACAAAGTTATTCCCACTGCCTTTTGCATTGGATGAATAACCTTTTCTTTTGCTCGCCTGGAACGTGTAATCTTCTGCCATCCGGAAATCTCCTGTTTGCCGGGCACTGCGAAAAAGCGCCGGTCTGCATTATCTAAAATCTACGATACTCTTTTCTTTGCCTGCTTTTTCTGAGGGATTAAGACTCTTGTTTATCGCCGATATCTCATTGCACCATCTGCGGCGGCTCATATGATCGAGCGCCATCACCTCATCGTTGCTCCAATGGAAATAATACGAGATAAAGGACATCTCCCTGTAAAGCTCATCCTTGGGATAGAGCTTTATCCCTCCCTTGTAAAATTTACGGGCACCTCGAATGTTTTGCCGCAATCGGGGCAAACAGCCGTCATCACCGGCAGCTCCACATCATTGATCCTCTGGTACATGTCCTGAAGGAACGCAAGATCTGCCGTGAACAGCCTTTCGATCAGTGTTGAAGACACCGAAGTAACACCTTCTATCTCGGTCACTACCTTTCCGAGGATCGCGATCGTAAGGTAAGAAGGATTCGCAAGGACTCTGGGGTCCCTTGTAGCATTTATCTCATCGCCTGCAGTTGCAAGCCGCATTTTGCCGAATTTATGTACTTCTCCCGCATTATCGATGTACCCCTTGGGAAGTTCAAAATCATATACTGTCTGCATAAAACCATATCTCCCTTCTACACCGCCTCAAGGGAGCCACTCTGCGACTCCCCTGAAAGCTGATGTATAAAACTTTGTCTTTGTTTCTCAAAACCCGCATTAGTTGGGGATTACAAGCTCCTCATATGCAAGCTCAACCGACTCAATAGCTACTTCACTTGTTGAAGCATTGAGATCGGGACCGGTGTACTTAGCTACCCAAGCATTGGTGAGAAGCCAAACTCTGGTACCGGTTACGGAATCAACCTTGGTATTGGGTGCTCCGCCGTTGATATCGATAAGCTCGATCTGAACTTCGTTCCTGGGCATCTGGCCTCTGACTTCGGATACACACTCCTGGATCCATGTCTTGAACGCGCTGTCAAGAGTGTAACCGAACTTAAGGGTAATGTTGCCATGCTTAACGAGGCCGGGGATTTTCACGGGAGCAAGGCTGTGAGCATTGCCCTGACGGAACTCGATAACATCTACAGATGCCTCGATACCGGTTACCTCGCTGAATGCTGCAGTTCCCTGTATCTGATTAACAGATACGAGGAAGTTCATTTTAGTCAACGGGTAATAGAGTCCGTCTCCATTATCGTAAGTTGTTGCCTGTGCCATAATTATGCTCTCCTTTCAAATCATTCTTCGCCGCCGGCTTCAGCCGTATGCTGGGTTACTCTGAAGATCACAAATTCCGCAGGTTTGGAAGGTGCGATTCCGACGTTGCAAATAAGTCTGCCGTTGTTAATATCATCTCTTGTCATTGTATTAGGGCCGATATCAACAAAGAATGCCTCTGAAGGTGACCCACCGGCAAGCATGCCGTTTCTCCACATGGTTGTAAGGAACGATGAGATCGTTACGCTTACTCTGTTCCAGAGAGTTGTATCATTGGGCTCGAATACAACCCAGTTGGTGTTGTTCTTGATGCTCTCTTCAACGTAGATAAAGAGACGTCTCACGTTGACATACTTAAATGCCGAATTGGAGCTTGCTGTTCTTGCGCCCCAAACACGGATTCCCTGTCCGGGAAGAATGCGGATGAGGTTGATACCTTCGGGATTGAGGATATCCTGCTCAGCCTGGGTGTAATTAACTTTAAGACCTGTACAAGCAACTGTCTCATTAGCGGGAGCCTTATGAACACCGCGCTCGATATCTGTTCTGGAGTAAACGCCCATGATCGCACCCGACGGAGGGATGAATCCTGCCTTGTTGGATGAACGGTCAAACATCTGGATCCAGGGATGATACATTGCAGCGTATGTTGAATCGATAAGGCCTCTGTACTCGATAAGATCCTTGGTCTTTGTAAGATCCTTGGGCATATCAAGAACTGCGAATCTGCTCTTGAGTCTCTCGCAGTGAGCAACGAGCTCAACAACAACCTCGGGCATCGTGATTCCGGGAACTGCCATCATGCTGACGATGGAATTCTCAACAAAGGACTTGATACCTGTACGCTTTGTGGGGCCGTCGTCCTGTCCGATAAAGGTCTGAGGACCAACCTTTGCGATAGATCCGTCACTGCCTCCGGCAAGAGTGATGATGCCGGGCTCGTCCTTGCCGAAGATCTCAGCGATGGGATTCTCGGTCTTAGGAGCATCGAGGGAGAGCTTTACAAGATCGCTCTTTTCGAACTTCGATGCGATAAAGTTAGGAGAAGCGGGGTTGAAATTAAATCCTGCATAGCTCTCAACTTCATCGTTATATCTTACCTGAGCCTCATACTCTACGAGGCAGAGGAAAGTCTTGGGGATGATATCCGTATCAACGATATTTGCTTTGAAGGGCTTTGCGAAAGTGATAAGACCGTCTGTAACTGATGTGATCTTATTGTACTCGCCTTCACATACAACCACGTCGCCTTCCTTGAAGCCGTCGGAGTTCTTTGCTGTGTAAACATCGCCGTTCTTTGCAACGATCTGGAGCTTTCTCTTTGCGAACGAAGAGATCTGGAACTGGATCTTGTTGCCCCACTTACCTTCGTTGGCAGCGGTAAGAGTAAGGATACCCTTCTTTACGGTAGCGCACTTAGCGTCATCGGGTACTACTCTGGCAACATAGCATCTTGTTCCTCCGTTAAGGAAAAACTGCTCTACGCTGTTGGCAAGATATCTGTACTCTCCGAACATGAATTCGGAAAGGAAACCACCGAACTGCTTTGCAAAGCTTGCGAAATTTGTCACAAGCGTAGGAGCACCTACAACCGGTCCTCTCTCGGCAAGGCCGACGAAACCCGCGGTACTCGTACCAACGCCTTCAATGGAGCGCGGTGAATTGTCATACTCTTCTACATAAACACCGGGTGATAAATATTCTCCCATTTTTTATGTTCTCCTTTCAAGAATTAAGTTTTGTCTGTCCGGGCGCGGCTATCGTTATCGTGCCTCCGTACCCGCACGTTAGCTGGCAGCTCTGTGTAAGAACCGGGCTTCCACCTATAATTACGTTTGACTTTTCCGATGTCCACGGTCCGGAGATCATCGGAGTGCACGTAGATGGAGTAAGGACCCCCAGCGCCGCGGAAGTAGCCGCAGCAACCGCAGGATTACTCATGCTCGTGCATGCCGGAAACGGTGCGATGTTTGTTCCGGGCTGACAGTCCATCATAGTAAGGACGATTCCTCCCCCTGTCGTGACGTTTGTCTTTGACCCTGAAACAATGGTTGACGGGCCCAAAGCACATGGGCATGTGATTGATGCTCCCGACATTACAACTGTTCCCATATCAGCCTGTTTTCACCTCCGTTTCCTCACTGTCATCTCTGACGAAAGCTTTTCCCGGATCAAGGGGATCCTTTCCCGGTTCGTGCATCTCGAGGATCTGGAAAAACTCCTTACCCTCTACCTCGTACCGGACCAGTACCTCAATCCTGTCGGCATCGTCCCGTACTTTAAGGCAGTAACCCCCGTCTGCGCGAACATCGCCCTCGATGATCCTTTCGACGGGATCATTGCAGGCCGGGATCCGTTTTAACGGAACAGCCGGTTTTACGGTCTCGATACCGTCCTCGTCATTCAGAAGTATCGGTTCAAAGAACTTCTTTTCCGAATCGAGGATGCCGTACACATGGTACGACAGCACAAGCTTGTGCGGATTGAACAGTGTGACAACATTTTTCTTGGCATCGTAGCTGTTGACAAAGCAGCCCGGCGTGACCAGTCTTACCGCACACAGTGAGGTTATCCCTTTAAGGTTTCCCTCGAGAGAGAGTGCATTTTTCGGCAACAGCCAGACAATCAGTTCAGGCATTCTCTCATCAAGTGCGCCGTAGTCGACAAGGATCTTTTTTGCTTCATATCCGTAGACATTCACCGAAAGCTCAAAATTCTCCCGACCGCCGTTTATCAGGAACAGAACCCCGCCACCCTTTTCCATCATACGAAAAACTTTTCCGTCTCTGGCAAACGACCGGTTTCTTTCATCGACAGGCTTGCCCGTTGATGCATCAATAAGTCTGACCACAAGATCAAGCTTATGATTAATGATCGCCATTTATCAGCATCTCCCTCCTTTCCTGTTGCGTCTGCAGGTTGAAGGTTGCATCCGTTACAACCGGTGTGTTGATCATGATCTCGCTGCTGAGGAATACCGGGGCAACCTTGTAAAAGAGGCTGACCTGATATGGCTTGTTGATAGCGGACCATACTCTTACCTTTTCCTCAAGTGAAATCTTCGATTGAGAAAACACTATCGGGGGCTCGGGTATATCAAGCCACGGCTGTAACTCGGTAGGAAGCACCGAAGCATTGTCATTTACTATCTGTGCAACCCTTCCTACGATCTTTTGTATATCCGGTGCCTCAAGTCCCATCTGGGTAGCACCGTTCACAAAAACCATATATTCAAGAGTATATGGTTTGGGGGGCTTAACAAGTTGCACCCTGCCACGCCTTACAAGGTCGGGCCTGGTGACATCGGAGGCTTCCTTTATGTCATAAAGGTAGACTCCGAGGAGGTAGTCAACGTCCTGTGACGAGGGCGATGAAACCTGGATGTTTCCTGCCGAAGGGATCGGCTCCGGACACATCTTTTCTCTGAATATCTTGCAGAGATAATTACTGACATCCGCAATGATCGAATAATCTGCCATAATGATTGCTCCTCACACAAAACTTACAATTATTTAAGATCCGATGATCTTACGACGGAAGCGAAGCAGCCACTATCTGGTCGTAAAGCCGATATGCCATTTCCCAGATCGTATCGTTGGCGAGTACCGCGAGATCTCCTCTGATCAGGTAGACCGTGTCGTATCCGAACGTTTCCTGCGAATATGACTCTTCGATCAGTACATCATTTCTGAACACTGCCTCGGTGATCATAGAATCCGTAAAGATGTTTTCTTCCTCATCGTTTTCTTCCTCGTCGGTTTCCTCATCGGACACGGGAAGAACAGGTCTTGTCACTTCCTTCGAAAAAGCTCTGAATTCGTAATACTCCGAACCTTCAGAGAGGATTACCTTCTTGTTCGTGTTGTCAAACACATATCTGTATCCGTTACACAGACTCAGGCTGGCAAGCGGTATAAATTCGTAGAACCCGAGATACTTTTCATAAAAATAGATATTACCCTGATGCCAGAATCTTAAGGCAAGATCCCGCACCAGATCCTTGATATCTTTTTCCTGTGTCAGTTCCGCGTACATATGAAGTGCTATGACTGCCGCAGCCTGCATGTCATCTGAAAGGCTGTTGAGGTCTCCAAGCAGCGATTCAAGGAGGTTTAAGAGGTCGTCAGCGCTCATTCTTCCTTCAAGCAGCTGGGAATCATTGGCTATCATGTCGGAAAGATCATCCAAAAGCCCCGAAAGCTTATCCGCAAGGTTCTGTCCGTCGGAAAGATCTCCGTCTCCGCCTTCACCATTTCCGTCGCCGCCTTCACCGGTTCCGTCGCCACTGCCATTTCCGGTGCCGTCTCCGCTACCGTCGCCACTGCCGTCTCCGTTGTCACCCGAGGAACCGGCAGCGTTTTCCGCATCTATTTTCGTGCTGATCGCATCTGCAAGGTTTTTCATCGCATCGACTGCCGCATTCGGGCAAACTCCCGCAAGCGTATCGAGAGCATCCATTGCCTCCTTCAGTCCGTCTGTATCACCGTTATTGAGTGCATCGAGCGCATCCTGATATGCTTCACCGACTCCCGAATCGTCGCCTCCCTCGGCTTCGATCAGTGCATTAAGGGCATTGATCTTTGCCTCTGCTTTTTTTGCTCCGTTCAGGTCATTGTTATCGAGACATACCATTTTCTCCATGTAGGCGTCTTCAAGTTCGCTGCGCAGGTCATCAAGAAGAGAACCTCCCATGGATGCAAGTATCTCGCTTTTTTTCTTTTCGAGCCACTCTTTATACTCCTGGATACTCTGAAGAGCGACCGGCTTATAATCATCCTCCTGAGGATCCTTTTTAAGTACCTCAACCCCTTCTATCAGTTCATCAAGATAATCGATCGCATCCTGGGGTTCCATTCTGTCCGTGGTAGCTGTGATGAAGAATTCCAGTTCTCCTCTTTCCCCGTTGGCCTTAAGTACCTGCTCGTTAAGCAGTTTGTTAAGACGGGCTACCGTCACATTGTCATTGGCGGCTTCCTGCTTATACTGTTGAGAAGCTCCCGCCTTCAGCAGATTTCTGTATCTTTGCATGGATGTGGGAGTAAGCGAACTTGTAAGCAGGTTACGCTCTTTTTCCTTGTCCACGATCAGGTTTGAACCGATGTTCTCAAGCAGGACAAGCTCCTTAACATCCGCTTCTGCCCTTGTGAAGCTCCTCGAGTTGCAATCCGACATGAGTTTTGTCATGTCTTCTCCCTGCTTCGAAGAAAGCACCGTCGAGCCGCTTCCGATAACCTTTGACTGATTATCGAGCACCGTGTCACTCATATTTGTGACTGCGTTTGTCACCGCGGTAAGAAGCATATCGGACTGCGTATAATCAGGTGTTTCTTCCTCGATGGGTTCACCGTCTTCATCATACTCGACCGGATGATCGGGTGTGAATTCATAATCACAAAGTTGTAAGGCATCATCGGGGTCTTCGTATCCGACTCTGCTCTTGCCGTTAAACGCCTGATTTAAAAGCTCCACGAACGGCTCTATGTTCTGCATGATCAGAACTTCACGCTGGGCATTTACACTTGCCTGCGCTTTCTGTATGAAGTTCAGTTCCTCCGTGGGTGCATCGTCGGCTGCCATCTGCTCATAGAATATCTGGAGCGAATCCAATGCCCTATCACACTCATCGGTTTGCGGAGTATGTACTGCCGCCTGTCCATACTCATAAAAAGACTTTATAAAGTTGTAGCTGTACTCATCGGATCCCTCAAGATCACCTTTTTCTACAAAGTTGTCACGCTGATCCTTGATCGGCTGAAGCTCGACTCTCTTGAGATAATTGTAAGGATCGTTTGTATCAAAAATGCTCACGGACTGTCCGGTCAACAAGTCGTAAGTGATCTTATCCTTCTTGGTGTGCCACCTGAGATTAAGCGCTTCGATCACCGAAGCCTCAACCGGGGTACCGTCGGTAGTGATGTCGGCAACCGATGTTGCGGAGGAGATCTCATACCACTGTCCTCCCGCAAGCTCGGACTTGTAATAAATCTTGTCGTTCTCAGAATCTTGAGCGGTGTCCTGAGCCCTCTTATAGAGCTCATCGGTGATCGCACTGAGGTGCATCAGATGGCTGCCCACTATCAAGGTGGAATTCTCAACATCCTTATTCTGTATATGTGTGTATTCAAGTGGATCAAAAACCGCGCTCATCGCGATAGGAACCGAAACTGCTGCGGTGATCAGGACAAACGCACAGATCACCAGGATCACTATTTTTTTCTTTTTGTTCACTGTGCGTCGCCTCCTTCCTTTTTACCTTTGACCGTCATAGTCTCGGGATCGGGTGTTCCTGAGCCGATCTGTTTACCTTCTGCATCAAATACTGCAACAGTGATATCTCCGACAGATCCCTGGAGCAATGACAGATAGACCATCGGCTGACCGACATCGGTCTGCATGTCTCCGAGTACCACTCCTTGAGCGTTTAACAGCTTGAAAGTTGCTGCATCGGAGAGTTCTTTGTCCGCTGTAAAGGTAAAGGATACCGTTCCGGTAGAATCATCCGCTTTGATCGAATATTCACCCAGTTTGATGATCTCCTCTTCCTTCTTTTTTACTACGTAACCTTCGATCAGATCTATCGCTCCGCTGTACTGTGACGGATCGATGTCCACATCGCATATCATATCCTCGTCCTTATAGAAACGCAGGAATACCCTTTCGCTTCCGTCAAGGTTGAAGCCGAGATGTCTGATATTCTTGTCAACGGGCTGCTTGTCAATTTTGACATTATCGATCCAGAGCTCGTAGTCGGTAACTTCGACTTCGTAATCATCCGGAACGAAGAGTCCGAGCTCAAAAATGTTCGACTCGTGCTGAACCTTAATGTAGTAAGACATTCCTTCCACGATCTCGGCAACAAGATAGCTCTCACCGCCGACCGTGTCCTCTGCATCAAACGATCCGTCCGTCAGTAGTTTGGTGATGCCGCCGCATGTCAGTCTGTCAAATGACATCAGTGCCTGAGTATAGGCATCAAGATTTCCCGCAAGATCGAGTTCGGCATCCTCATACTCCTTCTGAAGGTCTGTATACTCGCTGAACTCCATCAGTCCCATCTGATTCTTGATAAGAGCCTGTTCGAGTTCCTTTTTTTGTGCCTCCAGATTTTCTTTGCCGTCCCTGTATGTGGTTTCAAGCGTTTTCAGGTTTTCAAAAGAGTCTTTGACTTCGGTTGCAACCTCATCCCTGGTCGACTCCTCAGCAAGCCTTGCTTCCTGATAATCAAGGATCGCGTTGTAGAGCGCATAGGGTTCATCCTCGATATATCTGGAACCTGCTGTCGGACCCTTGAACCAGAGTTTCGGGATCTTGATAAACAGGATCTTAAGCTTGCCGTCCCATTTTTTATCGATCTCTTTCAAAAGCTCATTAAACTTGTCAAGAAGTTCTCCGCCGTCTACTTCCTCACCGTTACGGGCCATTACGACATAGGAATTGACCATGTCCATCTTGCTTCCGTAACGGTTTCTCATCAAAGTGTCATACTCATCGAGCGTAAATCTTGCAAGCGAAGTATTTGACATTGCCTCGAATACAGCCTGCGAATTCGCCAGAGTATGCTTTGTCAGATCCTCCAGGTTGGCTCTTTCGATCACGGCTTCTTTATACGGATTAAGGAATATGTACCGGGACCTGATCTCGATCCCGATCATCTTCTTGAGCTTTTCTTTTTGGTTTGTAAACTTTCTCTCGTTGGTTGTGATCGTCTTTTCAAGCTTTGTGATACTCTTTTTGATCGCCTTTACATCGCTTTCAAGCGCCAGTCCGAGAGCCAGTCTTGCTTCGTTCTTGGTAAGCGTAGTCTTGGTCGATTCCAGTTGCTTTTTGTTAAAGTTTATCTTTTCCTGTAACGTATATATCTCAACATAAAGATTTGTTGCCTTCTCGTACACGGCATAGATCTCGTCATTCAGCTGATGCTTGAGATTTGTGATCTCTGCCTGTATAGAGATCGGTTTGAAATAAAAATCAAACTCTTCCGTGAAGCTCGGATCGGTCGGGAACTTAAAGCTCAGGAGTGGCGTCCAAGAGAATGTCGCAAGCTTCTTTTTCTTGGCAGCGATCCTTTTTACAGCGTCTGTATACTTAGCCTGTTTGGTCTTGATCTTTGTCTTGATCTTTTTGTAGCTCTTTGACTTCGAAAGGGCCAGCTTTTTAACCTCACTCAGATAAAGATTCTTGGGAGGGAGGCTGTCAAGATAAGCTTCCAGGTCAAAACCCTTGAGCAGGCTGACGGCTTTTTTTGTAACGTCCGACAGATCAACTTTTGCCTCAGCTTCATAGCTTTCCGCGAGATCCGAAAAAGACATGACAACTATCAGCAGCAGGCACAACAATGCTTTGATCTTTTTTCTCATGAGCTCTCCTCCTTTCCTTCTCTTTTATCTATATACGGACAAGAGGTTTTTATTCCTTGGTTATCTGGTACATCGCAAAATCTCCGTATTTTTCGTTACAGAAAAACGTGTACAGAAGTCCTTCATAACGGTATGTGTACAGGTAGATCGTGTAATTCCTGTCAAATGACGTAATGTCATATACCTCGTCAAAGAGCTGGGAAAGCTCCATTTTTACTTTGCCGGAGAAGGCGTAACCTTCCTGATTGAGCATGTTTATCGCTACCGCTTCGGCGGGCTTCACACGCGAGTTACCTTCGTAATGAGGATCTCCGAGAGCAGCCGTAAGACCGTTGATCGTAGAAACGGCTTCACCGTTCACATAGAAACGGTCATTTAGCACATATACCGAGTCAATGAGGACGGCATCCTCAACCGAATCGGTACCCAGCCTGCCCGTGTACATCGCATCGATATCGGGCATCGTAACCACGAAGTCTGACGAACTCCTGAACACTTCCGTTTCACCCGAGTAAAGGTCTCTCGCATCCTTTGTGGAGCGACCGAGGAATTCGGTATAAACGAGCCGGTCACGCGAGAACAGCCCCTTATATACTTCTTTTCCTGTCTTGTCATAGAGGGTTCCTTCGCCCTCCTTGAGTCCCTGTGAGAATCCGCCGACGTACTCGAGACTGCCGGTCTGGCGCATCAAGGTTCCCTGTCCCTCATAAATATTGTCACGGAACGAGCCCTCATAATGGGTCTGACCGTTCTTGTAGTAGCTTCTTCCTGTTCCGTTATACTTGTTGTTTATAAACTCACCGCTGTATACCAGGTCGCCGTCCTTATCATAAAGGTCGCCTTTACCTTTAACGCTTCCTTCTTCGACATCTCCGATATAAGCGATATAGCCCGAATCGGCCTTTATCTTCACTTTGTCCGTTGTAAACCGCAGTGCCAGCGAATCATAGTAATACACGGGCAGACCGTCGGTTGCATCGGTCAACTGAAAAACAGGGTTGATCACCAGGAGGTAGAAAAGGCTCAAAACACCAAGTACTATCAGTATCGCGTAAACAAGCCTGCGACTGATGAGCCACGCGAGGAATCCGTAATAATCCTTGCCGTGTCTGGGCTTGACCGACAGAGTCTCGGTAAAGAATTTTCTCAGTCCGGTAAGCAGTTTGGCCGAGATAAATTGCTTGTTCGTAAACTGCTTGAACTTCGTCCATATAGCAGTAAACTTCGCTTTTATCGTGGCAATAAGGGTTTGGAGAAATTGCAAGTCAGTTCACCCCCTACTCAGACAAAAGCCCGTAACAGAACTTGTCGATATCACCACCGTCGAGCATGCCTTCGCACTTAAAGAGATACCATCTTGCGACAAGATCCTCGGGACATTCTTTGACTACTTCCGCGAAAAGGTTCCTTGCCAGATAGAAATCGCTGGCGTAATAAAGCTCAAGCGCCTTTTCGAATGTCGCCATTGTAGTCTTCTTCCTGTTGCGTTCTTCCATCGATTCGGCATCAAGGACTTCGTGGATACGCACTTCTCCTGCGTTTTCGGGGAGAACGATGTATCCGATATAACGCGATGAACACTCTACCGCGCGATCCGAGAGAACCTCTTCCGTCACGGCAAGTCTGAGGCCGAGATCAAGAAGCTTCGGAACATAGTCCGAGAGGGCATCGAGCTGGGTCGAGCTGATGCATGCGAAATGCTGGTCACCGGAGCCGGTAATACCATACTCGTAATCGGTTTTATGAAGAAGTATGAATGACCTTTTACGGCCGGCAGCGGATGATTTTTCGATGGCATCGCTCGTTCTCACACCGAACGAGATCGCTTTGCCCTCATCCCCGGCAAAAAGAATCCTCGAAGAGCACATGGTGGCACTGTCGCTGATAAGTACGCCGGAGTACTCGTTCTTGTACCTGCAAAGAAGCTCGATATTGCTGCTCATCAGATCCATGTACTCGCTGCGACTTCTGGCAAAGGGCCTGCTGATCTCGATCAGGGCAACGGTTCCGTGAACCGAACCCTTGTCACCGAGCCTGACATCAGAGATCGAATCCTTGCCGAGAAGCTTCTCGATGTTCTGCGGAGCAAATCTCGAAGCTGAAAGAAGCGTCTGATTCTTGAGATAAACGTTCTTGCCGAAACTCTTGGTGAGTTCTGATGCCGCGTTCCACATGACCTCAAAGTCCTTCGACACATTCATGGGACGTACAACCTCGGTCTGCTCGCCCGTGCTGATCCTTCTCACTGTTGTAGCGACTGCCTTAAGCTCGCGTGCGCGGGCAAAATTGATAAACATGATGATGAACAGAGCCGCACCCCAGATGAATCCCATGATCGTGATAAAGGTGGCGACATCGTAACTGTTCTGAGCCTTTATGTCCTCGTAGCGAACAAGACCCGCAAGGAAACATCTGCCCTCAAGGTCATCGTTGACCGGTATCACAACGGTCATGTATTCCTGTCCGCCGACGGTTGTAACTCCCCACTGCGCGTTATCATGTGAATGTGCTTTTACGATACACTCGTCAACAGCCTCTCCCCATGTATGCGCAAGCCACTCACCGAAGGGGATCCTTGTCGAAACGGCAACCATGGCACGGTTGTTGTTCATGGTAACGGCGGCAATATCCGCTATTGTCCCGTATGTGCCGGTAATTCGACTGATCTCGGTATATGCGTCATTATATTTCTGTGTGCCGAGGGAACCGTCGTAGGAATTGATCCCTTTAGCGTAGTTTCCGATGATGTACTCCGAGGAGCCCATTCTTTCCTCAAGTCTCGATTCGCACACATTCTTGGTCATGAGATAAACCGCACAGCTCATGCAGATACTGACGATGAACATGAATCCGTAGATCTTGAGCCATTTGTAGTTTCGTTTGAAAACAACCGCGCGGAAGAAGAAAACGATCAGGAAGATAGCCGCCGCGAGAATAAGAACATTTCGAATGACTGTGGGAAATCCGAGAGTGATCCCCATAAATCCGACGTTGTCGGGAAGTACGGTGTGCTTCAGAGCGGCGTTATTATACCCACCGCTTCGCGAACCGTCCGAGAACAGACTTTCAAGCCTGCCGTTTACGTAGTAGGCATCGAGGAACCTCGTTCCCTCCGGTGCCTGCTCGTTATAGATGCTGACGGGTTCTCCGACCTTTTTGGCCGAGTAGACCACAGCGCTTGCCCCGTCGTTTTCGAGGGCAACGATATTAAGCGTCTCGTTTTTCAGAGTGATCCCGGCGATCTTGGCATCGGGGCTGAAGGGGATCACGTTTTCCGAGTCTTTCTCAAGATCCTCGTTCCATGCGAAAAGCTTGACTCCGGCCTGCGTACGAACGGGCAGGAAGACAGTGCGCGACGAAACAATAAGACCAAGGACCGCACCGCCGTCCCACGGCTGTACCGAACTGTCGATAACCTGTCCTATGACCTTGTTCTTGTCACTGAGCTTGTAAATGCCCACGTTGACCGCCGACTCAAAATAAACATAGCTGTTGCCCTTGTCATCGGTGGCACCGTACCTGACGTTTGCTTCCGAAGGAGCGTAGACGAGACACTGATTGAATGTAACAGCCACCGTAATGACCACTGCAGCAACTATGAGCAGTACCAAAAAGAAAACACCGATCACCCTATTTTTCAAAAGTTTATCCCCCGTGAAAACTATTGAAGCATTGATTCCGTTCCTATCTCTTTGAACGGATTATTAAACAGCCTGAAGAACGGTATGTCACCCACTATCAGTTGCGTGATGAGCATCAGAAGCACCATCACCGCCAGGATTCCGCAGGCTATGATCAAGATCTTGAAAAATCTTCCGAGATTACGTTTTATGAACGCCTTGACCCTTTTGACTATCCCTGTTTTTGTCTCGGCCTCGGTTGTGATCCTTACGTCGCGGAAGATATCCACGAAGCGGTTGTAACCGCCTCTGGGCACCTTGCGTTTGAGGATCTCGTAGCTGATGGCCTTGGCCTCGGCCTTGGGCTCGATAAGTCTGAGAATGATCCTTGCGCAGATGTTGGCGCACTCTTTCTCTCCGACCGAAGTGTCGTACGCCGACAGATCGAGTCCGTAACCGAAATGAACTGAGCAATCCTTGTCAAGATCGATCTGGTCCTGACTGAGGATCAGGTAAAGAAGCGGATACGGCATATCGGCCGTCATACACTCCGTTATGAGATTGACACAGATCTTTTCACAGTCCTCGTTAGAGATATGCGTGCCGGCATAGAACTGTGAAAGACGTCTTTCGGATCTGTACGGAAACAGAACCAGGAATCCGTCCGGATGAGGCGCCGTTGCCAGAAACTTCTTGCCCGCTTTTTCAAAGCTTTCGATCATTGTTCTGGCAAGCGCGTGATCCTTTATTGTGATAAGCGTGTAACAGGTATCGGAGGACGAATTGACATCTTGACAGATACAGACATTGTCAGCCTCGCACCTGAATACTTCCCTTATGCAGTTGAGTGACATATTTCCGATCTGATAGACCATTTATAATCCCCCACAGATACGCACGAGGCGTACCCTATCATCGCCTTTAGTCGTGTAGTATAACGCTTATGTTCAAGCGTTCTCGGTTCCCTTCTTCTTGACAATCGCATATGCATATGTGCAGATGGAAGGATTCTCAACACAGAAGATCCTGATCTCGAATACACCCTCTTTGGCGGGTGCGGTATATACGCCTTCGGCTGTGATCTCACCGCTGCCCTCTTCCGTGAGTTCGTATGAAACACTGCACTTGTCCATGTTATTGAAGTTGACATTGAAGAAGTAGCTGTCCTTCGTACCAAGGATGACAGTGGGCGTTTCAACAGTGATGCTCTTGTCGGACGTGCTCTCAAGAAGTCCGAGATCGTTGCCCGAAGGGAATCTGATAGCAACCCACCTGTATGTGAGCGTGAGGAACTCGGGCTCTTTGCCAAGCTTGGCTGCGACAACAAAGCTGCCCTTGTCATTAAGAACCTTGACTGCGGTCTCAACATCAGGGATCTTGTCGGAGCCGATATTGAAGAGCTCGGCGTTGCCGTAAACGGTGCTCTTGGAGCTCATTCCGAGAGAAGCGTCTTCTCCGAACTGCTCATAACCGATCTCGACATAAACATTGCCCTTGCCGAGACCGTGCATGATCTCGCCGGAATACCTGATATCACCGCGTCTGGGCTTGTCGCCGAGCGGGATCTCAAGTGTGCCGGTAGCAACCTGAAGATGATTCGAAAGAGAGCGGTCCTCCTTTTCCTTGGGAGCGGGAGCGGCCGAAAGATCGGCTTTGCTGTCAAATACGGGCTTATCGCTGAAGAAAGCGGAGAGTTTCGCTCTTTCAAAATGCTGTGAAGGAGCGGCAATATACTTCTTGCCCTGACCGTCGCTGATCTTGTCAATGATGTATGCACTTTCTGTCCTCACGAGCTCGAGGCAGGCGAGAACAATATAATCGGTTGTGGAAAGACCTGTTCTGAGTTCGAGGCTCGCTTTCGCGATCTCTCTGGTTATAAGCGTTTCGGTATCGATATCTATGATGCTGACCTTGATCGAAGGAACATCGGGTATAGCGATCTCGTGACCGTCAATACTGAGAACAGTGGAACCGGCCTTGATAACAAGCTCGGCACCCTCGACAGGCGTATCCTGTGCCGTGATCCAATACTCTTTCTCAATGAATCCGCCTTCCTTGAGAGAGATATCGTCAAGCGCAAGAGTGAACTCTCTTCTGTTGCCCTGTGCCGTAAACACGGGAACCTGAAGCACACTCTCGTATGAGAGGTTGACATTTCTTCCCGAAAGCTTGTCCGCACGAAGGATGACCTTAGCGGATTTGCCCTGAGGGATCTGTGAAGGGATGATAAGCGTGATCCTGTAATCCTGGTCGCTGTAGAGACTCTGACGGGCAAGCAGTTCGTTCTCAAGCGAAATGTCCTGCGCCGCATTCTGAGCATCCATCAGAAAAAGATCGTAACTCTCGTTGATCCTGTTGTACTCGTACTCGGAGCTCTTGTTATCCTGGAAACCAACGGAATAAACGGTATGAACGTTATCCTCCCTGTACTTCAGACAAAGAAGAGCCTTGGTTCCGGAGATCGAGTCAAATCCGTCGATGGCAGAAAGCTTCTTGACAACGGACGATGCGATCACGATCTCTCTTCCGTAGTCGTCGACTGCCATTCCACTCTCAACGAGTATCGACAGATCATCAAGACTCAGAACGTTGCATCCGCAAACTATTCCCGAACCGAACATCATGTTATTGACAAACCTTCGTTTGTTATTCATGTAGTTCTGTTCTGCCTGGAAATCGGCTGAAGTGAGCATCTTTCCGGCATAATAACGATTTCTTTCGAATGGAAGCAATTGATTGTTTTTCACGACACACCTCTCCTATTATTTTGGAATCCGATTCCGAAGTCGGACCCTTACATCGGTAACATACGAATTAAAATTAAAACACCCACACTCTACGATAACATATTAGGGTTTGTTCTGCAAAAAAAATCGCACCGTCAGCCCAAAAAAAACGACAAACATCCCTCAAACCGCTTCCGCGGTTCAGGGGATGCTCTTAAGCTACATTATCTGCTCTTTTACCACTTCCCTGCTCTCGCAGCTCCTAACGCACTCCCCACACTCACAGCAGTCCTGTGAAACGCAGGGAATCGGATGACCCAGCTCGATGCTGTATATCATCAGAATGTTGTTGCGATCGCATGCCCCGAGGCACTCGCAACAGCCGGTGCAGATTCCTTCCTCAACAATTATTCCAACATTCCTCATAGCACGCCCCCCAGTGTCCACCCTCAACCTTTCGGATCAAGGTCTTCGTGTGATTGCGAACATAACAGAACAATTATCAATCGATGTATTTCTCTTTCCTATCCCCTATACGCCGTTACTGTTTTATTTTCCGGTTTGGTCACCCTTTTTTGCTTTTACCGTCCCGGACTTTTCCTTCGTAACTTTTCCCTTTGTTACTTTTTCCTTTACAACTGTTTCTTTTGTATCTTTTTCTTTTATGACTTTTTCTTTCTTGGCTTTGATCTTGGGTTCCGCGGCGGGTCTTTCGGTCTTTGCCTTTTTGACTGCCTTTGTAACCGCAGGTTTAACAGCCTTTTCCTCCGTTTTGTTTTTCTTTTCTACCGCCTTTTCGGTTTTGGCGGTTTTCACCGCTTTTTCAGCCTTGACAGGCTTTTCTGCGGGTTTCTCCGCTTTCTTCGGCTTCACTGTCTTCTCTGTCTTGGCCGGTTTGGCGGGCTTTTCTGCCTTCTTTTGTGTCTTGGCAGGCTTAGCGTCCTTCTTCGCGGGCTTTTCGCCTTCCCCTGCGGGAGTACAGGTAAATACCGTCATCCCCAGAGGCGGGAGCTTGATCACGATCGAATCCTGCCATCCGTCCTTTTCTACGGGCTCGGAGGTCTTGGTCCTCACGTTCACATGACCCGATCCGCCGTATTTAACGGCATCACTTGAAAGTATCTCTTTGTATGTACCCGGGAAGGGAACCGCCTGCCTGTAGTCGTTATATTCCACCGGAGTGAAATTGAACGCGAAGAGCAGTGTCTCTTCCGGTTTACGTGTCTTTCTGATGAAGCTGACGATACTGTGGTCGGCATCAAGACATCCGAGCCACTTAAATCCGTCGGGATCGCAGTCAAGTTCGGTAAATGCCGGCATATCGCGATACATCTTGTTAAGTGTCGCAACATAATCGGACAACTTCGAATGAAGCGGATCGTCAAGCAGATCCCAGTCGAGGCTTCTGTTTTCGGCCCACTCTCTGATCTGGCCGAATTCCTGACCCATGAACAGGAGCTTCTTTCCGGGATGTCCCATCATGAAGCCGTATGCCGCACGCAGGTTCGCGAACTTGTCGGAGATCTCTCCGGGCATCTTGTTGATCATCGAGCCCTTGCCGTGTACTACCTCGTCATGGGAGAGCACGAGCACAAAATCTTCGCTGTAGGCGTACATCATGCTGAACGTCAGCTGTCCGTGGCAACCCTTTCTGAAAAGAGGATCCTGACGCATATACGATGTGAAGTCATTCATCCAGCCCATGTTCCACTTGAGGTCGAATCCGAGTCCGTCTTCCTCGACGGGCTTCGTAACGTTCGGCCATGCCGTGGATTCTTCGGCAATGATGAGCGCTCCGTTGTTCTTCTTGTGGAAGATCGAATTAAGGTGTTTCAAAAGCTCGATCGCTTCGAGGTTTTCCTTGCCGCCGTACCTGTTGGGGAGCCACTCTCCGTCCTTACGACCGTAGTCAAGGTAAAGCATCGACGCAACGGCATCCATCCTGATACCGTCGGCGTGGTATTTCTCTGTCCAAAACAGTACGCTTGCGATCAGGAAGTTCGAAACCTCGGGGCGTCCGAAATCAAAGATCAGTGTACCCCAGTCGGGATGCTCGCCGAGTCTCCTGTCGGGATGCTCGTAAAGACATGTTCCGTCGAATCCGGCAAGTGCGAAGGAGTCTCTGGGGAAGTGAGCGGGTACCCAGTCAAGGATAACTCCGATCCCTTCGTTGTGCATATGATCGATGAACGCCATGAAATCCTGCGGCGTGCCGTATCTCGAGGTGGGGGCGAAATAACCGGTCACCTGATAACCCCACGAACCGTCAAACGGGTGCTCCATAACAGGAAGGAGCTCTATGTGGGTGTAACCCATCTTTTTGACATACTTGGAAAGCAGCTTCGCCGTCTCCGCATATGAGTAGAAGTCGTTGTCGCCGTCTCCCTTTCTCATCCAGGATCCGAGATGAACTTCGTAGATCGACATGGGGCTCTTGGTGATATCGAGCTTCTTTCTGTCCTCCATGTACTTGCCGTCTTTCCACTCGTAGTCGAGAGTTGTTACGACAGAAGCATTCCCGGGTCTCATCTCGGTGGCGTTTGCATAAGGATCGGCCTTGAGGTATGTGAGTCCGCTCTGCGCCTTGATCTCAAACTTGTACATGGCTCCCTCGGTAAGTCCGGGGATAAAGAGTTCGAAGATACCGGCCGCGCGAAGCTTCCTCATGGGATGACGCCTGCCGTCCCATGTATTGAAGTCGCCGACGACACTCACGCGCTGCGCGTTAGGTGCCCATACGGCGAAATATGTTCCTTTAACTCTGTTGATGGTGCGTACATGCGCTCCGAGCTTGTCGTAGATCTCGTAGTGGACCCCGCGGATAAACCTGTCCTCGTCCTCCTCGGAGATCTGCTTGGAAAAACTGTAGGGATCGTATATAAGCGCCTTCGAGTCGTCTCTGTAGGTGATGTCAAGCTTGTAGGTTCCGATCTTGCCTTTCTCGATAAGGACAGAGAAATTACCCGAATCATCAACGCTCGTCATGGGGTACTCGGTCTTACCGACCACAACTCCGACCTCTCTGGCCGTGGGAAGGAAAGCGTTTACAAGAGTTCCCTCGCCGGTCTCATGCGGACCCAGCCACGAATGCGGATCATCATGTTCGGAGTATATAAGCGCCTCCATGGCACCCCAGTTCATGTACTTGTACAGAACATCGTTCTCTTCAACCATGCATAAAACCTCCTGAAAGATTATTCCATGTACCACTCATCCGTTGAAGAATCGGCTTCCGGATCCTCCGCAACAACAATACTCTCATCGGACTGTGCGTCGCTGTCGCTGTCTTCTGTTGCAGTAGCAACGGTCTGATTCTGCGATCCGGTGTATCTTTTAAGCACCGGCTCTATGATGAATGATGACAAAAGAGCAATACCTGCCGGCAATATAAACGGGAAAAGGATGAGTATGCTCGCCAGATCTCCCGCAAAGCTGAATATAAACCAGAATACCAGCACGATCCCGCCGCCGATTATAAAGGATCCGATAAAATGCTTGATGGATATAAGCATTGCGTTCTTGAACAGAGCCTTAAGTCCGATGGTGAATCGTGAAAGTATCGGGAATATCCACACCATAATGAACAATACAAAAATACAAACAACCAAAAGCGCGATGTTGAGCACGCTCGAGAAGGTCGGATCGTCACCCTGCATGAGATCGATATACCTGAAGTCAAACATCATCAGGATCCCGAAAGCAACAAAGATCAGCGATGCGGGCGCACCGGTCTTAAAGTTCACCTTGATGCCGTGGAAGAAAGTCTTTGTGGCATAACCGCGCTCGCGTCTGATGGTCTTGACGATCGTGTAGTAAAGAGCCGCCGTCGAAGGTCCGATGATCACTCCTCTCACGAGCATCTCGATGATAAGGATAAGATCAAGATCGCGGATAAGGAAGGTGAGTACCTCCATGTCGGTCGTCGCCTCAACTCCGGAGATCAGTCTGTATGCTTCGTAAGCAGCCTCGGGGTCCGTTCCGAACGCCGTCATTCTCGAAAGTACAAAGAATATCCAAACCACGGGCAGACAGAACAGGCACCAGAGCACGCTCAGCCATATCATATCAACAACTTTGTTTATCCCCGTCATTACTTTGCTGTCGGGGCTCAGTAAATTTGCCATACCTTAAAAAATCCTCTCAATCCTTGTTTTCTTCCTCTTCGGGTTCTTCCGTTTCTTTGGGACCCGAAACGCTTATGCCTGCTGCTCCCGTATTCCCCCCGGTGCTGACGACTACCATCTCGGTCTCGTCAACGCTGTCGATAGACAGATACTCTTCAGTTTTGGTCGGCAGGCCCTTCTTGTGAAGTCGTTCGTCGGTGATCTCCCCAAAGATCATGTGCAGACATGCCATCGCGGGAACGCCGAGAAGGAGTCCCAGGATTCCGAACAGACTTCCGAATACGACACAAGAGAACAGAACCCAAAACGCCGAAAGCCCGATCGAGTCCCCGACGATCTTGGGATCAAGTATATTGCAGTCGATCTGCTGGAGCACAATGATAAAGATCACAAACCAAAGGCACTGAAGCGGATCGACAAAGAGTATCAAAAGTGCACTCGGAACCGCGCCGATATACGGTCCGAAGAACGGGATGAGGTTCGTCACTCCGACGATAACACTGATAAGAGCCACATAAGGGAAATTAAACAGCGTCATGCCGACAAAGCAGAGTACTCCGACGATCGCGCTGTCAAGGATCTTGCCCGTGATCGCACCGGTGAACTTGTGGTGACAGGCTCTTGCGGTTCTGATGATCCTGTTCGCCTTCCTGCGCTTAAAAGTCGCAAATACAAACTTCTTCGTGCTGGCGGTAAACCTCTCCTTTGAGAGAAGGATGTAGATACTGAACACGAATCCGATGACTATGTTGTAGATGATACCGAACACGCTCAGCACGCCGGATGCCACCGATCCGATCAGTCCGCCGGCGAATGAGAACAGTCCGTTCTCAACAAAATCCTCGATCCATGCGGTTATCTTCTCAACAACGGTCGCAAGCGCGTTGCCGAACCACGATCCGTCGCCTACCGTTGTCTTAAACCATTCAAGGAAGTTCTCGGCCTGACCGGGCACTTCTTCAACAAGCCTGTCCACCGTCGCGGTAATCTCGGGGACAAGCATGTAAACCAGCACACCGAAAATGAGAACGACGACTATAAGCGTGAGCAGGAGACTGACGCCCTTTGAAAATGAGAGCGCACGTTTCTTTTTCTTGACCCTCTTGAGCAGAAAATGCGAAATCTTTCTGTCAAAGAACGACATCAGAGGGTTCATGACATAAGCCATGATCCCGCCCACGAGTACGGGTGCAAGCGCGGACATAAGACTGCCGAGCGTATCGAGGAAATCATCCTTCTGCACAAAAAGGAATATGAGCAGAACGGCAGCCGCTATAACCAGGAATGCCATTACTCCCCATACTGTATATTTCCTCCATGTGCCGCCTCCTCTGCGGTCCACGATGATCTTCTCGTTTGAGTCTTTCTTCTCCATAAAAGCTCTGTACCCTGTCCTTTATCCTTTTATGTACATGATCTTAATGATCCGGTATCATTCTTCTCTGAATGTAACGGTTCCCGCAACGTCGTCCATCGATTCGACTATAGCGAGCGAATGAAGCGGGATCCCCATGTTTCTGATGATCTGTCCGCCGTTCTGAAATCCCTTCTCGATAACGATACCGATCCCTTCCACCGTCGCTCCGGCACTTTTGACAATATCGGTAAGTCCCATGAGAGCACAGCCGTTGGCAAGGAAATCGTCAATGATGATAACGTGATCGTCACTGCTCAGATACTTCTTGGAAACGATCACATCGTATACTCTTTTGTGGGTGAAGGATTCGATCTTGGTGACATAAGAATCGCCCTCGAGATTGATGCTCTGAGATTTCTTGGCGAATACTACCGGAACATTACCGAAGTACCTTGCCGCAACACAAGCCACGGCAATCCCCGATGCCTCTATCGTGAGGATCTTCGTACACCTGACTCCATTAAAGAGTCTGGCGAACTCTTTTCCTATCTCGTCCAGCAGCTCCACATCGATCTGATGATTAAGAAAACTGTCCACCTTCAGAACGTTACCCGCCTTAACGATACCGTCCTTCGCGATCCTTTCCTGTAAAAGCCGCATGACACAAATCCCCCTCCGCGCTGTCGGTTCTTTCCGACTGCGTCTGTCTTATACTATACATAGTTGAGTTTATCACATCCATGTTCTCTTTACAAGATTGGTTTATTTGACAACAGCCCGTCTTTCATACACAAAAAGTGATTATGGGCAATATGCACAAAAATGAGGGGTTCGATTCGTGAAAATCGCACATAGACATTATGCTTTTCGGATGATATGATTCTGAACAGGATCACCGCCGCTTTCCGAAAGAAAGAGGTTAAATGAACGTTTCATCAGCACCCGTCCTCGATATGGACGGATTCATCCACGCATTGGTACAGAGCGTTTCTTCGTTACTTGGTCCCGAAGTCGAGATCACCACTTCCGAGCAGAGAAAGAACAACCAGGTCACATATCCCTGCATCACACTCAGGCACCCCGATCGTCAGCTTTCCCCAAATATCAGGGTCGACGGACTTTTTGCATCCTACAAAAGGGGTCTGATCGATATCGACGAGATCAGCGAGAGGATCGGAGCCGCCTACGACAACGCGGACGATGAGAGATCCGAACTCGAGTATCTCTACACCGACCCCGGTAAGCTTTACGACAGGATCATTTTCAGGCTTGTCAACTACGAACGCAACTACGAGACACTCGACCAATACCCTCATTTCAGGATACTCGATCTTGCCGTCATATTCTGTCTGACGGTCTCACTTCCCGGCAAGGATTCGGGCGATGTGAAGATCGACCGCAGGATCGCTTCGCTGCTCGGGCTCGACGCCGGACAGCTTCTTTCCCGTGCCGTCAGGAACACACCGGAGCTTTTCCCCTCATCCTTTAAGAAGATCGACGAGCTTATCCTGGAGATACTGCGCAAGAACAGATTCCCCGAGTCGGCATTCCCGCTGTTCGCCGGAGACGAGTCCTTCCAATCGCCGATGATGGTCCTCACGAACTCGATCGGTTTCTACGGGGCTTCGGCACTCCTTTATCCCGGTGTTCTCGAGAAGATCCGTGAAGAACTGGGGTCAGAGTTTTACGTGCTGCCGAGTTCTGTCAACGAGGTCATCATCCTGCCCTCCAACGGGCACGGATCCGATTACCTTCGGGATATGGTCAGGGAGGTCAATCAAACGACAGTTCCTCCCGAGGAGATCCTTTCGGACAACATCTACAGCTACCCGAAAGATTTCGACTCTTCCGTTATCGGTCCCCTGTTCGCAAACGCCCTCGAATGACGATCAAAAAACTCCTTCCGCCCGGAAGGAGTTTTGTTGTTTGTTATTTTGTTCCGAAAAGTCTGTCGCCGCAGTCACCCAGGCCGGGTACGATGTATGCGTTCTCGTTGAGCTTCTCATCAACGCATCCGCAGAAAACGGGGATATCGGGATGAGCCTCATGAAGTGCTCTGATCCCTTCGGGAGCCGAGATGATCGACACCCATCTGATGTTCTTGCAGCCCCTCTGCTTGATAAAGTTGGTAGCTGCCACAGCAGATCCGCCCGTTGCGAGCATGGGATCGAGAAGGATGACCTGTGTGTCTGCCACATCATCGGGCAGTTTGCAGTAATACTCAACCGGCATTTTTGTATCATGATCACGATAAAGGCCGATATGACCGACGCGTACCTGAGGAAGTATCTTAAGGAATCCGTCAACCATGCCGAGTCCGGCTCTGAGTACGGGAACAAGAGTAACTTTGTTTTTATGCGAAAGAACCTTTACGGTAGTCTTGCAAATGGGAGTCTCAACTTCCCAATCCTCGAGTTCGAAGTTCCTTGTGACTTCATAAGCCATCAGCATGCCGACTTCGGAAACAAGCTCCCTGAAATCTTTCGTAGTGGTGTTGATATCCCTCATCAGTGAAATCTTGTGCTGGATAAGGGGATGATCAAAAACGAAAACATTGTCAAATTCCTGCTGCATCCTAACCTCCTCTTGATGATCGAACTGTTAAAAGAAAAACGGGCCGGACAATCCGGCCCGATCGAGGTGACGTGATTCGAACACGCGACCTCTACGTCCCGAACGTAGCGCTCTACCAAACTGAGCCACACCTCGTAATCAAACCTATGTTATTATGAAACCGGGGTTCGGAAATGTCAAGGAAAATAATAGACATTACGGGTCGGGAGTTTTATAATCATTTATCAAACAGCGGTTCATTGTATGTTTTGGATCCGAAGGAGGTTTTCACTTGGCACTTTTTATCGGCACGGAGGCGATCATATACCTCACATTCATAATACTCGATCTGACAGACTGCCTCCCCTGGTTGTCTGACCCTGTTAAGTATTCCGGTATCATACTGTGCTTCGTGAACTCCCTTATCTTCTTCGTAAAGAAGCGCGGCACGGATCGTCTCATTATAACCGCCGCCCTTTTCTTCACAGTCTGCGCGGACGCTTTTCTCCTCTTCACCGGAGAGTTTCTCCCGGGACTGGTCTTTTTCTGCGTGGTCCAGACGCTCTACTCGGTCTACACGGTTTCAGACAAGAAGCAGCTTTTGATCCTTCTGATACCGCTCGTCCTCGCAACAGGTATCATCTGTATCTTTTACGACGTCGCGGACATATTTCTCTTCGCGCTGCTCATATACTACGCATTCGCGTTCGCACTCAACACATACAGGAGCTGGAAGAATTACAAGAAGCATCCTTCAGTGACCGGCCTTTTGTTCGCGATCGGATTGTCCCTTTTTGTAATGTGCGATCTGAACGTTTTGTTCCGAAACGCATACGAAATGCTGAACCTGCAGGCTTCACTTCCTAAGTGGACATATTTTGTCGCGATGTTCTTCACCTGGGTTTTCTACCTTCCCGCTCAGGTTCTTATCAGCATTAGTGAAAATCAACCAAAGGTTTAAAATCTGCCCGATAAAACGCGAAATCAGCCTTGTCTTTTTACCTATTTTTTTATATAATAATCATTGATTATGGGGTAAAGGAGGAGGTCCCTGATGGATCCGTACGAGAACGTCATTTTCTTCGACAGATATCAGGTCGAACGCACGCTCAAAGAGGGCGTTTTCAGTACGTCTTTGATCGGTCATGATCTCGCTGCGAATCGCGACGTTTTTATCCGCCTTGTTAATCCCTCCGCAATCACCAAATTCGAAATAGACAAGATCTGCTACGGCAAAGATATAGGCATTATCCGCCACTTCGAGGCTCCCGGCATCCTCACGATGCTCGAGACCGGCAACTACGCCAGCACCGTTTGTTCCATCTATGAGTACCACAACCACACATTTCTCGCGAAGCATCTCGAAAAGTACGGGAGGCTTGATACCGTTACGGCTCTCAAGCTCATCCGTCAGCTTGCTTATGCCCTGAGGTACGCTCACGATCAGCGTATCTTCCACCGCAACATCAGCGCCGAATGTGTCGCACTCAGGGAGAACGAACAGGGCGAGCTCACCGCCGAGCTCTTTGACTTTGCGCTTTCATACATGATCGACTACTCTTCCTCCACAGGCAAGCAGGTCGACGAACACTTCGGTTACATGGCACCCGAAGCGACCGGACTTCTCGACGCCAAGATCGACGGCCGTTCCGATCTCTACTCTCTGGGTGCTCTTCTGTACCAGCTTATCACCGGGGCACTCCCGTTCCACTCCGACAGCATCGACAGCATGGTTTACCAGCATGTTGCCGTTCCGATACGTCCTCCGCAGGAAGTTGTCAGCGGTCTTTCGAGCGAAGTCTCGAGGATCATCACCAAACTCCTTGCCAAGGATCCCGACCAGCGTTACAGAACATGTAACGAACTTATAAACGACATCGACAGATTCCTTGCGGGAGGTCCGGGCAGTGACCTATTCTCGTCGGGAAGTACCAGCATCCTTAAGGCGCTCGAGTCTGATTCCAAATACCTTTGCAGACGTAACGAGCTCAACGACATCAAGACCCTCGTCACCAAAGCCTTTGACAAGGGCGGAGCGTTCTACCTCCTTCGCGGTCCCAAGAACTGTGGTAAGAGTGACCTTTTCTCGAACCTCTGCTCCGAGCTTGTGGCCGCTTCGGTTCCTTTCTTCAGATGTCACTTCTCGCAGATCTCCTCACCCGTACCTTACTCGGGATTCAGTGAGATCCTCGACGACTACCTGAGCCTCTTCAACAAGTACGACAGGAAGCTTCAGGTTACCGAGGGTCGTCGACTTGCCGGTCTCCTTTCGGGCAGTGTCGACACCGTCCTTTCGTTCTGTCCCGAGATGCGCAACGTCCTTCCCAAGAGGACCGGAGGTCTCGCGGAACCCGATATGTTCAAGGATCAGCAGCACACGCTTATGCAGCTGTCCGCCTTCTTCCTTTCGCTCTACACTCAGAAGAAGCCTTTTGTTTATATCTTTGACGATATTCACAACGCCGATCCTGCCAGCCTCGCACTCATCGAAGAGATCGCACGCAGCGTCTCCTCGTACAAGGTCTTCGTCATCTGCTCATACAGCAACAACCTTTCGTCTGACAACGACTACTTAAAGGGCTTCCTTGACAGCCTGATCGAGAGAGGGTTCAACAATTTCTTTGATCTCTTCCCGTACGACGAGTCCAGACTTGCCGGCTTCTTCAAGGACCTTTTGAACCTCAACCACGACGACAGCCAGGCTCTCGCTTCGTACCTGTTGCCCAAGACCGAAGGTAACCCTTATTACGCCGTCAACATCATCCATTCCATGCTTGAGGACGATGTTATCTCCATTCGCGACGGCCGACTCGAGCAGAACTGGCAACAGCTCAAGTCACTCAACTCTGTCAGCGATATGCAGCAGATCATCGAGCGACGCATCAACAGCCTCGACGAGGACACGATCTCACTTCTCGAGATCGCTTCCGTCATCGGCACGGAGTTCCATCTCAACCTTCTCTCGATCGTTACCGACCTGAGAGTCGACGAGCTGCTCCGTATGCTTGACATCCCGCTTCAGCGTCACCTCGTTGAGTTCAGTTCCTCAAAGAACATTCTCGTATTTGCGCACAACGACATTTACGATGCGATCGCTTCACGCATAGAGAAGCCCAGACTCGAAAGCCTCCACTTCTGGATAGCGAAGGCCATCGAGCTTACTATCGATTCGCGTCCCGCCGATATCTTCGCTCTTTGCGGTCACCTTAACGCGGCACGTGCGAACGCGGACCTTCGTGTTCATATCATGACGGCTGCCCGTGCGGCACTCGCATCCAACGCCGTTGATTCGGCCATCGATTACTTCATCACGGCACTTCGACTCCTCGAAGGACAGGCCTCCACAGGTAATGCCGAATGGAAGGAATGCAAACGTTCCCTCGTTCAGCTCTACCTCACATGCGGCCGCTTCGATGACGCGATCGCCGCTGCCAACGACCTGTTGGCTCTTCTTCGTGACAATACTCAGATAGCCAAGCTCCTCTACTACATCGGACTCGGCTATTACAGACAGAGTCGCTTCAGAGAGGCCGAGGACGTTCTTATCAAAGTCCTTGATTACATCGGTCAGAGCTTCCCGAAGAACAGCCTCGCGATCAAATCCTCCTCTGTTCTCCTTAAGGTCAACAAGACTCTCCTCGGCAAGAACATGAAAGCTGCCGAAGAGTACAAAGCACCTCTCATGGGAGAGGAGCTCGAGCGTGCCGTTACCACTGTTTCGATCTACGAACTGCTGTGCTGGCTCTTCTCATACAGCGACATGAAGCGCTTCGACTACGTTTGCCTGCAGCTTTACAGATTCACAACGAAGCACTTCGGTTCATCGGTACAGATGGCCACAGCCTATTCCGCTCTGTCACTTTACTATTTGCTCCACAGTGAGGATGCCATGTCGGATTCCGCACAGCATCTTTCTCTTAAGTTGCGTCGTGCCAACAACGACAATTTCGGTATCGCCAGAAGTCTCTTCTTCTCCGGTCTGTGCAAACTTTGCCAGGGTGACACCGAACGAAGCATCAAGCTCTTCCTTGAAGCCGTCGACAGTTTCACTCAGATCGGCGACCTTTGGGAGATCAACAACACCAATTCCTTCCTCGTACTGGCTTATCTCTACGCCGGAGAGTACGAGAAGTGCGAAAAGCTTTCACTCGAGGTCATCGAGATCTCCAAGAAGATCAAAGACAGCCTCGCTCAGTGCCAGGCTTACTCGGCACTCATCAGAAGCTACACACATCGCGGCAACTATCCTAAGGCTTCCGAGATCGGCTCCAGATGTGAGATGCTTGTCGGTCAGATGAGACTTCCTTATATGACCACTCTCTTCAACCTCACATACGGAGAGCTTCTCATCGAGCAATGCAAGTACCGCGATGCGGTCAAGTACCTTGATGCTGCCAGGATCTACTACGAAACGAACGACTTCGTCAAGGAGTTTACCGCTTCGCTTTACGGTTACCTCTGTATCGCCAAGATCAAGCTTCTCGATACGGAGCGCGGCGACCTCGCCATGAACGAGATCCACAGCCACGAGCTCGATATCGGATCTCTCTGCGATAAGGCATTCACACAGATCGAAGGCAGACCGAACCTCATCTTCCCTGCCTACAGAGCGAACGCTCTTTACTCGATCCTGCTCAACAAGCTTGAAAAGGCCGATTCCTTCTACAGGAAAGCTTCGGCTCTTGCTTCCGATTCCGGGATCCGTTACGAATCGGCGCTTATAGACTACGAATACGGTTGCTTCCTTACATCCCAGCACCGCAATCACGAAGCACGTTATTATACCTTTGAGGCGTACATGACCTTCTCGTCACTCTCCTCTTCGGTATATCTCAAACAGTGCGAGGCCGTTATCGCGGAGCGCTACCAGGATGACTTCAAGGAGAACTCTCTTATCGCGAACGTTACCGCGAGACGTAACCGTATGAACGTTGACCGCAAGGTTAACACTCTCCTTCACCTCGGCAGTATCCTTACCTCGACCCTCGAGCTCGAAGAACTCCAGAAGAGGATCCTTAAGGATGCGGTTGAGCTTGTTGGCGCAGAAAGAGGTATCCTCTTCCTGTACCCCGAGTCGGGTGAGAAGCGACTCTACGTCGCATCCGTTTATAACCTCGGTAATTTCGACTGCAACACCTACGACTGGATGCTCGAAGAAGTTGAGAAGAACAAGCGTCCCATCGTTATCAACGACATGCAGTCCGACGAGTTCCGTAAGCATTACACCAACATGGTCCGCTACGGCATCAAATCCGCCATGGCCATGCCGATGTTCGTCAGAGGTGTTCTGTTCGGAGTTATCTACCTTGATTCAAGACTTGTCAGACAGATATTCAGTGATGATTATCTCGAAACCATGGAGTTTATCGCCAACCAGGGCGGTGCTCCCATCGAGAACGCCCGTCTCTACCACAGAGCTATCACGGACGGTCTCACAGGCATCTACGGTCGTTCTTATCTGGACAACCTTATCATGGACAGAACGAGCGAGAGTTCGATCGAGCTTTCGGCTCTGATGATCGACGTAGACTACTTCAAGAAGTTCAACGATACCTACGGTCATCCTTTCGGCGACAAGGTCCTCAAGATGATTGCGGGCGTCATGAAGCGCGTGAGCGGCGAGCACGGTGTTCCCTGCCGTTACGGCGGCGAGGAGTTCGTTATCCTGCTTGATATCAGCGATCCCGCCGCTGCCCTTGAGATCGCCGAGAACCTTCGTCAATCCGTCGAGAATTCGACCATCGCGTTCAACGACGGCGTAGAGGTTACGATGGTTTCCGTCACGATCAGTATCGGTATCTCGATCTGGAACAGCTCTCTCGAGCGTGTCGACCTTATCGAGCACGCCGACAAAGCTCTCTACTACGCTAAGCAGCACGGCAGGAACCGAAGCGTTCTCTGGACAGAGGAACTTACCTGATCCACAACGATCACCGTACAGTTACCGCAATAGTCTTCGACAAATATTAAAAGAGCGGCCCTCAAGCCGCTCTTATATTTTGCTTTATTCGTCTGCGGATGCATCTTCCGCTTCTGCTTCTCCTTCTTCTTCGGAAGCTTCTTCCTGATCTCCGAGTTCTCTGAGCTTCTCCTCGCAGAATTCAAGTCTTTGAGGGATGTAATCGCGGAGTGTCGATCCCGGTGCAACAGTCAGCATGTGTCTGTAGCAGTAGATCGCTTCGCTAAACTGACCGTCTTCCTCCAGCGCTTTTCCGAGGTAGTAGAGCGCGACGTCCGATTCCTGATCAAAGTCGGAAGCGGCGCTTAAGTAGCGGATCGCCTCAGTGATATTACCCTCGTCGAGGTACTCTTTTCCTTCTTTATAAACAAGCTTCGCCGCAAGCGGATAGATATCCTCGCGCATCTTGGAAAGGATGTCCTGCGCGTACTTGCTCTGTATACCCTTAAGGTCGAGTGACCAGAGGTCGATCGAGAGCTTTAAAAGTTCCTCGTCCGTGTATTCTCTTGACTTAAGTTCGTTGTACTCGTTCCATGCATCAAAGAACGATGAGAAGGTTTCGTCACCGACAGCGATCTCGATCGTGTCATATGAGATACCGTTGAGCTGCGACGTCAGGTCGGATACCTGTTTTCTCAGGCTCGTGATCTCCTTCTCCTGTTGTGTGATCGCCGCTGTCTTGGCGCTGAGCTCACTGCTGTAGTCAACCTTGCTTGCGTTGTACTCTTCCCTGATCTGAGCCTCCTTCGAAGGAACGATCAGATAATAAACAACCAGGATTCCGATCAGTACACCGACCACCAGATTCACGAACAGGAGCATATTGGGCTTCTCATCGTTGAAAAGAAGTGAAAGAAGACTTCTTCTCGAGTGCTCGATCCCCATCTCCTCATCAAATTCTGTCTCTGCGGCGGATTGCGTCTGAAAAAGACCTGTTCTGGTCGGTTCGGGGACAAGGTACTTTTCAACTTCCGAAAGGTAACGCAGGACATCGGTATCGGTATGGTCGATCGCCCTCGCCTCAACGAGGATCTTCTTTGCTTTCTGATACTCTTCCTGTCTGATATAGAGAAGTCCGAGAAGCTTCATGGCGCGGACGTAATGTGGATACGTCGCAACCGCCTTTTTAAGCTGTATGATGGCAGTGTCGATATTGCCCATCCTCACTGCCTCAAGACCGAGATTGTATTTCCTGACTGCGGCGTTAATGTTCTCGAGCTCATCGGGATCATCCTGAATGCGCTCGAGAAAATAGTCCGCGTCGTTTTCGTAATTATCGAGATTTCTGCTTATAACCCACTCCGTAAGAGCGCTGACTGCCTCTCCCTGCTCATAATAAACAAGACCGAGGAGGTTTCTTGCCTCGGTATTACACTTGTTATACAGGAGACTCCGTCTGAGAGACTCTGCAGCACCCGTAAGGTCTCTGACTCTCGCCTTTTCCAAACCATCGTTATAAAGACGGGCAGATATCCTTACGAGCTTGTCATAAGGCTTATTGTTCATACTGATATCCACCTGTGAACTGATCGAGCAGATCGGCCAGATCCTTTATCTCGGTTTGAAGGATGTTCTCCTCGACACCGTCCGTTTCCTGACTCATTTCAAAACGCGATACTTCTTCGTCGAAATCTATCATTAAGCATTCTTCCTTCCGTGCATAAAATTTTCATCGTCACTTCGTGCCTCGAAAATTTTATCATTACTCGCTCCGCAGGCTTCGCGACCCTTACGCAAAAGCATTGCGGTGAAGCATCGCAATGTTTTGCTACGGGCCCTCAAAACCTGTTTCACAGGTTTTGGGGGTTAATAGGCCCTTCCCCAGTATACCAGCTTCTTCGCGGGACGACCGCAGCAAACGCACTTGTCACTGATCGCTTTGTGATCTCCGAAGGGGATGCAGCGTGATGTTGCCGCCGTGTCTTCCTTGATCTTGTCCTCGCATGCCTGATCACCGCACCACATAGCCTTGATGAAGCCGGGCTTGTTGTTGATGGTGTCGACGAACTCGTCGTATGTAGTTACTTCGTATGTATGAGCGTCTCTGTGTGCTCTTGCTGTCTCGAGCATATCCTTCTGGATGGTATCGAGAAGCTCTGCCGTCTTATCTGCAACTTCATCGAGCGCGAACTCTGTCTTCTCGAGAGTATCACGTCTTACGGCAACGCAGACTCCTCTTTCGATATCCTTGGGCCCAACCTCGAGTCTGACGGGGAAGCCTCTCATCTCCTGCTCCGAATACTTGAAGCCGGGACGCTTGTCGGAATCGTCGATCTTAACTCTGATACCCTTTGCCTTCAGGCTGTCAGCGAGCTTGCCTGCGGTTTCCATAACGCCCTCTTTGTTCGGCATGATGGGAATGATGACAACCTGTGTGGGTGCGATCCTGGGGGGAAGCTTGAGTCCTCTGTCATCGCCGTGAACCATGATAACGGCTCCGATAAGTCTGGTGGTCATTCCCCATGATGTCTGGTGAACATATGAAAGCTTGTTGTCTTTGTCTGTGTACTGAATATCAAATGCATGCGCGAATCCGTCACCGAAGTTGTGGCTTGTTCCGGACTGAAGTGCCTTGCCGTCATGCATGAGCGCTTCGATCGTGTATGTAGCCATTGCGCCCGCAAACTTCTCTTTGTCAGTCTTCTGACCTCTTACAACGGGGATAGCAAGGACTTCCTCGCAGAAGTTCGCATAAACGTCGAGCATCTGGATCGTACGTGCCTCAGCCTCCTCGGCCGTAGCATGTGCGGTGTGACCCTCCTGCCAGAGGAACTCTCTCGAACGAAGGAAAGGACGTGTGGTCTTCTCCCAACGAACAACGCTGCACCACTGGTTGTAGACCTTGGGAAGGTCTCTGTAGGAATGAACGATGTTCCTGTAGAGGTCGCAGAAAAGCGTCTCAGAGGTGGGACGTACACAAAGCTTCTCCTGAAGGGGCTCAAGTCCGCCCTGAGTTACCCATGCAACCTCGGGTGCGAAGCCCTCGACATGGTCCTTCTCTTTCTCAAGAAGCGACTCGGGGATGAACATGGGCATATAAACATTCTCAACGCCCGTTTCCTTGAATCTCTCATCGAGCTGCTTCTGGATGAGTTCCCAGATAGCATAGCCGGCGGGCTTGATGACCATACATCCCTTAACCGACGAATAGTCCGTAAGTTCCGCCTTGATAACGATGTCTGTATACCACTGTGCGAAATCCTCGCTCATCGAGGTGATCGCTTCAACCTGCTTCTTTTCCTGTTCCATCGCTTTGTCCTCTTCTATTACTTGTTTTTTCTTTAACGCTTATGCCTGCGCGCGGAGTACCTCAACCTTGTCGAGCTTCTCCCACGGCAGATCGAGATCAGTACGTCCGAAATGACCGTAAGCCGCTGTCTGCTTGTAGATCGGTCTTCTCAGGTCAAGCATCTTGATGATGCCCGCGGGGCGAAGATCGAAGTTCTCCCTGATGATGCTGAGAAGCTTCGAATCGCTGAACTTACCTGTTCCGAATGTATCAATGTTGATCGATGTGGGCTCCGCAACACCGATAGCGTAGCTGAGCTGTATCTGACACTTGTCGGCAAGTCCTGCGGCCACGATGTTCTTCGCCACATAGCGTGCTGCGTAGCATGCCGAACGGTCAACCTTTGTGGGATCCTTACCGGAGAAGGCTCCGCCGCCGTGCGGTGCGTATCCGCCGTAAGTATCAACGATGATCTTACGGCCGGTAAGTCCCGAATCTCCCTGCGGTCCGCCGATAACGAAACGTCCGGTGGGATTGATGTAGTATCTTGTATTTTCATCGATCATGTCCTTCGGAAGGACGGGATCGAATACGTACTTCTTAATGTCCTCATGGATCTGTTCCTGAGTAACGTCGGGATCATGCTGTGTCGAAAGAACAACCGCGTCGATCCTTGCGGGTCTGCCTTCCTCATCGTACTCCACGGTAACCTGAGATTTGCCGTCGGGTCGGAGATACTTCAATGTACCGTTCTTTCTGACTTCGGCAAGCTTACGTGTGAGCTTGTGTGCCATGGAGATCGGATAAGGCATGTACTCTTCCGTCTCATTAGTCGCGTATCCGAACATCATGCCCTGATCACCGGCTCCGACGTTGTCGGGGTCAGCTTCCGCGCACTTGGTCTTGAGTTCGTTCTCCGCATCGACACTGCCTGCATCGGTTATATCTATATCCGATGCGACCTTCTGCTCTGCCGAGACATTTACTCCCATGGCGATATCGCTCGACTGTTCGTCAAGTGCTACCATAACGCCGCAGGTGTCGGCATCAAAGCCGTACTTTGCGCGGTCGTAACCGATCTCACGGACCGTATCGCGGACGATCTTCTGAATGTCAACATAACCGTTAGTGGTGATCTCACCCATAACAAGAACAAGTCCCGTAGTACAACATGTCTCACATGCCACACGACTCTGCGGGTCCTGTTCAAGCAGCGCATCGAGCACTGCGTCCGAGATCTGATCGCAGATCTTGTCGGGATGTCCTTCCGTTACCGATTCTGATGTAAAGAGTCTTCTCTCCATATCAATTCCTTCCTGCAGGGAGCCGTTTCCCTGCCGTGTGCAGCATGCCGAAAAATGATCCGGCTGCTATGTGTATAGTGGTAACCCTATTATCCGAATTATCTGTTTGCTCTCTTGCGGAGAGTGCTGTCAAGGATCCTCTTTCTGACACGAAGGCTCGTGGGTGTAACCTCAAGGAGCTCGTCGTTGTCGATGAAATCGAGTGCCTGCTCGAGAGAAAGGATCCTGGGCGGTGAAAGTCTCAATGCTTCATCCGCACTTGACGAACGGGTGTTGCTCATCTGCTTTCTCTTGCAGACGTTGAGCTCGATGTCCTCGCCCTTGCCGGAGAGTCCGACAACCATGCCGGAGTATACCTTCTCGCCGGGGCCGATGAAGAGGACTCCACGCTCCTGTGCGTTGTAGAGACCGTATGTAACACTCACACCGTCTTCGAAAGCGATCAGGCTTCCCTGCTTTCTCGAAGGAATGTCTCCCTTGTAAGGGGCATATCCCTCAAAGATCGTGTTTATGATACCGTTACCCTTCGTGTCGGTGAGGAATTCTCCTCTGTAACCGATAAGACCTCTCGAAGGGATGAGGAAATCAAGTCTTGTATATCCGCCGGCCGCATTGCTCATGCCCTGCAGCTCGCCTTTTCTCTGACTGAGCTTCTCGATAACGCTTCCCGAGAATTCGTCCGGAACGTCGATGATCGCACGCTCCATGGGTTCGAGCTTTTCACCGTGCTCACCCTGCTTGTAGATAACCTGTGCCTTGCTGACTGCGAACTCATAGCCCTCACGACGCATGGTCTCGATGAGGATAGAGAGATGAAGCTCGCCTCGACCGGAAACCTTAAACGCTTCCGTTGTGTCAGTCTCCTCAACTCTGAGACTGACGTCGGTGTTAAGCTCTCTGAAGAGTCTCTCGCGAAGGTGACGTGATGTGACCCACTTGCCCTCCTGACCTGCAAGAGGAGAATCATTGACCATAAAGTTCATGGACAACGTGGGCTCCGAGATCTTCTGAAAAGGTATAGGAGCGGGGTTATCGACCGAGCAGATCGTGTCACCGATATGGATATCATCGATACCGGAGATCGCTACGATCGAACCGACTGTTGCCGATTCAACCTCAACCTTCTTGAGTCCGTCGTACTCGTAGAGCTTGCTGATCCTGACCTTGCGCTGCTTGTCGGGATCGTGGTAGTTGACGATCACTGCGTCCTGGCCGACCTTGATCGTTCCGTTGTCAACCTTACCGCAGCCGATCCTGCCGACGTACTCGTTATAATCGATAGTGCTGATGAGCACCTGTGCACCGGCATCGGGATCTCCCTCGGGAGCCGGAATATATTCAAGGATCGTATCAAAGAGAGGTTTCATGTTCTCTCTGTTGTCCGAAAGCTCAAGGATCGCAATGCCTGCCTTGGCCGAAGCGTAGACGAAAGGACAATCGAGCTGATCCTCGCTCGCATCAAGTTCGATAAAGAGATCGAGCACCTGATCGATGACTCTCTCGGGATCGGCCTCGGGACGGTCGATCTTGTTGATGCAGACGATAACCGGAAGTGAAAGCTCAAGTGCCTTCTTAAGCACGAACTTTGTCTGGGGCATGGGACCCTCAAATGCGTCTACAACAAGTATTACACCGTTTACCATCTTGAGGACACGCTCAACCTCACCGCCGAAATCGGCATGGCCGGGAGTGTCGATGATGTTGATCTTAACTCCATTATAGTTTACGGCTGTGTTTTTTGAAAGGATCGTTATTCCGCGTTCTCTTTCAAGATCGTTCGAGTCCATGACTCTCTCTTCGACAACCTGGTTGCTGCGGAAAACACCGCTCTGACGCAACAGACAGTCGACCAGCGTTGTCTTGCCGTGATCGACGTGTGCGATGATGGCAATGTTTCTTACATCTTCTCTTTTCATAAAATATATATCTTCTTCCTACTCAGTATTAATCATGTATAAGCCCCAAAACAAAAGGTTGGGTCAACTTGATGATTATATCATATTTACGGTAAATCGCAAGGGTGCAAGCCCAATTACAGAAACAGCTCGTAAAGATACTCGGACGTATCGTTCTGTGCAAACCTGTTCCTGCGTCCGCCGTATTCACCGGTTCTTTTCATGCCGAGCTTCTCCATGAGTGAATAAGAAGGTTTGTTCATTGTATCGCAATGAGCCGTAAAGTGCTTTACCCCGAAGTTGTGTGCAAAGTGATCCATCATGGCCTTCGTAGCCTCGTAGGCGATCCCCTGTCCCTGGTAGCGACGGTTTATGATCCACCCGAGCTCCGATCCCTCCTCACTGAGGCCTATATCCACAGTCCCGACATGTTTGTCACCGAGCATGACCGCAAACTCACAAAACTCAGGTTTTTCCTTGTCCCATTCTTCCTCGACCCTTTTAAGGTACTCGACAGTCTCGTCGGAATCCTTGTGCGGGAGGAAGATCATCATCCTTGTATTCTCCGGATCGAGTGCGTACTCGTTCGTCGAATCAAGGAACTGTGTACCGAGCGGCTTCAGTACAAGGCGCTCGGTTCTTATCTCAAATCTGGTCATATCAGGCTCCTCTTTATATGTAGCTTTCCCTTTTCCCGGGCATCCATCCGGGTGGTCTTTCGTTCAAACACTCCGCTCGGTATTATAACATCCCCCGTGTCGGAGAACGACACGGGGGAGATCATAAACACTATAAAACGTTTCGGTCGGTTCGGTTCGGCTTTATTTGAACTGAGCCAGTCTTGCGCAAACCGTGTCGTACATGTTCGTGTACTTCTCAAGCTTGCCCTTCTCTTCCTCGAGCTTGGCTGCGGGAGCCTTGTTCACGAAGTTCGGGTTTGCGAGCATTCCCTTGACACGCTTTAATTCTCCCTCAAGGCGCTCCTTCTCTTTAACGAGACGCTCCTTCTCTTTCTCAAGGTCAACGAGATCCTCAAGAGGGATGTAGATCGTAGCTCTGTCGATAACAGCCGAAACGGCGTCATCGCTTACCCCGGTCTTGTCCTGAGCCGTCGATACGCTCGATGCTCCGCAAAGCGAAGCGAAGAAGCTGCTCGATCTGTCAAATACCGCACGTACATCGCTGTCTGTCGATACGATATGAACGGCTGCCTTGCGTGAAAGCGGAACGTTCATGTCCACACGGAGTGTACGGATAGCCTTAACCGCTTCCTTAATAAGTTCAACCGCGTTCCTCTCTGCGGGGAAGAGTGTTTCACGACTTCCCTCGGGCCAAGCGGCGATCATGATCGATTCGTTCTTATCAAGTGTTCCCTGTTCTTCCTTCAAGGTACAGAAGATCTCTTCAGTAATGAAAGGCATGTAGGGATGAAGAAGCTTGAGCGAATCAACAAGTACATGCGAAAGAGTCCACATGGCTGCCTTCTTGGAGTCAGCGTCCTCACCGTAAAGGCGTGCCTTTACCATCTCGATGTACCAGTCGCAAAGCTCTTCCCAGATAAAGTCGTATATCTTCTGAGCTGCGATACCGAGCTCGAACTTGTCGATCGCGTCGGTAACCTCGGTAACAACCGAAGCAACCTTCGAAAGGATCCAGCGGTCAGCATCCTCAAGGATATCGCTTACGCTGTCAATGGGTGCCTCGAAATCGATCTCGATGCCGGCATCTTTGCACTGGTTCATGTTCATCATGATGAAGCGTGATGCGTTCCAAACCTTGTTTGCGAAGTTACGTGATGCCTCAACACGCGACATGTAGAAACGCATGTCGTTACCGGGCGCGTTACCCGTGATCAGTGTGAAGCGGAGCGCGTCGGCACCGTACTTGTCGATGATCTCGAGGGGATCGATTCCGTTACCGAACGACTTGCTCATCTTGCGACCCTGATCGTCACGAACGAGACCGTGGAAAAGTACGTACTTGAAAGGACGCTCGTGCATCTGCTCATATCCGGAGAAGATCATTCTGATAACCCAGAAGAAGATGATATCGTAGCCGGTAACAAGCACGTCTGTAGGATAGAAGTACTTGAGTTCCTTAGTCTCCTCAGGCCATCCGAGTGTCGAGAAAGGCCAGAGAGCCGAACTGAACCATGTATCGAGTGTGTCGGGATCGCGTTCGATGCGTGTGCTTCCACACTTCTCACATTTGTCGACCTTGTCGCCCGAAACGGTGATATGACCGCAGTCGGCGCAGTAGTATGCGGGGATCTGATGACCCCACCAAAGCTGTCTCGAGATACACCAGTCACGGATGTTGTCGGTCCAGTTGTAGTAAGCTTTATCCATACGCTCGGGGATGAGCTTGATGTCGCCGTTCTTGATGCACTCTACAGCGGGCTTGATGAGCTCGTCCATCTTAACGAACCACTGCTTCTTGATCATGGGCTCAACGGTTGTATGGCAACGGTAGCATGTGCCTACGTTGTGAGCGTGATCCTCGATCTTAACAAGAAGTCCCATCTCGTCAAGCTCTTTAACGATCTGCTTACGTGCTTCGTAACGGTCAAGACCGTTAAACTTGCCGCCGTTTTCGTTGATGGTGGCATCATCGTTAAGGATATTGATCTCGGGAAGATTGTGGCGCTTTCCTACCTCAAAGTCGTTAGGGTCATGCGCGGGTGTGATCTTAACAACACCTGTTCCGAAGGTCATGTCAACATAGCTGTCGGCAATGATCGGGATCTTTCTGTCTACGAAAGGAAGCCAGAGTGTCTTTCCAACAAGATACTTGTATCTTTCATCTTCGGGATTAACAGCCACGGCGGTATCACCGAGCATTGTCTCGGGACGTGTTGTGGCGAAGATAAGGAAGTTCTCCTTAGAGATGCTTCCGTCATCCTCTATGAGAGGGTACTTGATGTGCCAGAAATGACCTGCCTGCTCCTCGTATTCAACCTCGGCATCCGAGATCGAAGTATTACAAACAGGGCACCAGTTAACGATCCTGGAACCTTTATAAATGAGACCCTTTTCATAAAGGGAAGTAAATACTTTGTTAACGGCCTTGTTGCAGCCCTCGTCCATGGTGAAACGCTCACGATCCCAATCGCATGAGGAACCGAGCTTCTTGAGCTGCTCAACGATCCTTCCGCCGTACTCCTTCTTCCATTCCCAGGCACGCTCAAGGAACTTCTCGCGACCGAGCTCTTGCTTGGAGGTACCCTCTTTCTTTAAAGCCTCAACGATCTTAGCCTCGGTAGCGATCGAAGCATGATCGGTCCCGGGCTGCCAGAGGGCATTGTAACCCTGCATCCTCTTCGTTCTGATGAGGATATCCTGCATGGTATTGTCAAGCGCGTGACCCATATGAAGCTGACCCGTGATATTAGGGGGCGGGATCACGATGGTAAAAGGTTTCTTTGATTCATCGACTTCGGCATGAAAATACTTCTTTTCAAGCCACTTTTTGTATGTACGATCCTCAATCTCTTTGGGGTCGTAGGTCTTGGCGAGTTCTCTGCCATTATTCGTATCTGCCATAATACCGCTCCGGCGGACATCCCTTGCGTCCGTCGTCTGTCCTTTCCCAACATTAAAGTTGATGATATATTCAAAACACAGTATTTGTCAAGGTTTTTCCTCTTGTCAGTCGGTTAAACCGACCTCATTCTCGCAAACAAACTCGACGCAGAGATTTACTCCGGCGGATTCTTCTTAATGAATGCGATCCTCTTCTGAAGATATGTCTCGATATCCTTGAGACGCTTCACTCCTGCCTGATCAAAAACCTCACTGTAGGCGCGTCTTAAGGTTTCGGTCTTCACGACCCTTCTTCTTCTGGCACCGGGTGCACCACAGAGTCTGTAGCTTTCGGCTTTCATAAGTGCCGAAAGAGCGGTCGGCCCGTACCACATGAACACTTCGTTGACTTTGGAGATGAGTTCCTTCGCCTCATCCGAAAGGTTGTCTTCCTCGCCTTTCGGGAGCGTCACCAGCACCTGATAGCTTTCTTCGGCTGCTTTGTAGGGCAGTCCCGATCTGCCGGGCTGGAATTCGTCGTCAAAAAGGGGCTTCCCGTAGAGTCTGATCGAAAAGATCTGTGACCAGAGAAGAACCGTTTCTAGTCTCAGCATACCGACCTCACAGTCTTCGCCCGAGCCTCGTCTTTCGGACTGCTGGTATTTATCTTTGGATCTGGCGGAGCGGGTTTCAGACCTCACGGACTGCAACTCCGACCCCGAGCGGCTCACAAGCCCACGCATGCATGAAAGCGCGTAGTTCGCGCAGTCCAGGATCGGCGATCCCGCAAAGAGCGAATCGACGGCTCCGAGGGACTTCCTGAAAGCCACAGGCGAGATCCTGTTTTTGCCTTCGACGAGGAGTTCTCTGTAGTAACCCGGATCGTCATGGATCCTCTTCAGTTTTTCGGCGTACTCATTGTTTGGGATACTGTCGCAGTTGATATACTGCATGATCGTTGTCGCTCCCCATCCGAGAAGGACGGCAAGCGGCTTACGCCCGATCTTATATTTCTCGAGCGTACTTAGGATTTCTTCTTTTGTGAGAGTTTTTTCAACAGAGCTCATAAGCGATCATCCGAAAAGTGCGGGGATTCCGTAGGTTATTGTGCACATGATCGTCGTTGCGATCAGAAGTCCGATGATCACGGCAGGGAATGCTTTTTTTAACTTGATCCCAAGAAGTGCAGCGATCAGACAGCCCGTCCATGCCCCCGTTCCGGGAAGCGGTATCCCGACAAAGAGGACAAGTCCCCAGAATTCGTAACGTGCTATCTTCTCGCTCTTGTTCATGGCTTTGGCTTCGAGCTTCTCCGCGAAGCCCTTGAGAAGCCTCGTGGTCTTGAGCCACGAAAAGATCTTTGTGATAAAAAGGAGGATTATCGGAACGGGTACGATATTACCCGCGAGGCAGATAAGTATCGCTTTCCATATATTCATTCCGAATATGGGCGCAAGGATAAGTCCCCCTCGCAGCTCGACCACGGGAACCATGGATACCAGAAATATGATAAGCTCATGAGGGAGTCCCTCAAATGTTGTCGCAAACCACGTAGCTATGCTTTCTGCCACTGTTAACTCCTCTGTTAGTTCTTTGCCGGTTTGTAGGTGGGTACAAGCTCCATAAGCTTCTCCCTGATATCGTCCGGCTCATCCTTGACGTAATCGTAAAACGCATCGATCTTGGCAAGGAAACCTTCGTAGTCCATCTGGATCGGCTTTCCGATATGGATAAGGCTGTTGGCCGTGTTCTGAAGGCCTTCCTCATCCATGAGCACTTCTTCGTAAAGCTTTTCACCGGGTCTGAGGCCCGTGAATTTAATGTCTATATCCTGATAAGGAACGTAACCCGAAAGCCTGATAAGGTTCTCTGCAAGTGTACGTATCTTAACGGGCTCACCCATATCGAGCACGAAGATCTCGCCGCCGTTTGCGAACGCTCCCGCCTGAAGCACGAGCGAAACAGCCTCGGGGATCGTCATGAAGAATCTGACGATATCGGGATGTGTAACGGTCACGGGTCCGCCCTCTTCGATCTGCTTCTTAAAGAGCGGGATAACGCTTCCGTTACTGCCGAGCACGTTACCGAATCTGACAGCCACGAACTCCGTTTTCGACATCCTGTCGTAGGTCTGGACGATCATCTCGCAAAGACGCTTTGTGGCACCCATAACGTTCGTGGGATTAACTGCCTTGTCGGTGGATATAAGGATGAACTTCTCCACGCCGTACTTGTCTGCGGCACGGACAGTCTTGAGTGTTCCGTATACGTTGTTCTTGACCGCTTCGTTGGGGCTGACCTCCATAAGCGGTACATGCTTATGAGCAGCGGCATGGAAAACGAGGCTGGGCTTGTACTTTTTGAAGATCAGGTCGATCCTCTTGGTATTACGAACGGATGCGATCATCACGACGAGGTCAAGATCGGGATAATCCCTTCTGAGTTCCTGCTCGATGTCGTACGCATTGTTCTCGTATATATCTACAATAAGAAGTTGTCCTACTCCGTGGCGTGCAAGCTGTCTGCAGAGCTCGCTTCCGATCGAGCCGCCTCCGCCGGTGACAAGGACTGTCTTGCCCGTAACATAGCCCATGATGGAGTCGATATCGATGTCGATCGAGCCTCTCTCGAGAAGGTCCTCGATCTCGACGTTACGAAGCTGTGAAAGCTTGGTTCCGCCATCGACAAGCTCTTTGATACCGGGAAGGATCTTAAGAGCACACTTTGTGGTCTTGCAGATGTTGACGATACGTCCCGTCTCTGCCTTGCTGATCGAAGGGATGGCGATGATAATCTCGCGGATGTTGTACTTTTCGGCATAGAAGGGGATATCATCCGTGTTGCCGACTACCTTGACACCGTGGATATAGCTGCCGATCTTCTCTTTGGAATCATCGATAACGCAGCAGACTGTCTTGTGGGTGTCGTCGTTGTTTGTCATCTCTCTGATGATCATGCTTCCGGCTTCACCGGCACCGATGACCATAACGTTGCTGCCGTACTTGCGGTCCACGTAGTTCCTGATGATGGTCCTGACGATCCTGTATCCGAAACGGCTTATGGAAAGCATGATCACAAGTACAAAGAAATAAAGGAAATAAAAGCTTCTGGGAAGGTTGTACTCACCGTAATGGAAAACGTATATGAGTATGAAGTAGAACGCGGTCGAAAGCACGCTTCCGAAGACAACTCTTTCAAGCTCGCGAATTCCGGCATATGTCCAAAGACTGCTGTAGAGGCGAAGTACGGCGAGGATTATAAGCGTTACAGCGGTAGCGACGGGCAGGAGGTTGAGAACCACCGTGAGGTAAGGCTCCTGAATCCTTTCGAACGAAAGGTCGAACCTTAACAAAAGCGCTCCTATGGAAGCAACCGCAACAGTAAAGATATCTATTATGGCGAGAAGGAGCTTGCGAAGCAATACCTTTCTCCCGTGCTTAAAAAGATCCATACAAATCTCCTCTTCTTGAAGAAAAAGGCCATACCAAAATCGGTATGGCCTACGTGTGTGACACGATTCGAACGCGCGATCTTCTGGTCCGTAGCCAGACGCTCTATCCAGCTGAGCTACACACACATCCTGCGAATGTCTCTCCGATCATCGTCCGCTGAGACGACGTAGTAGGCTTCGCAAGGAGTTATACTACCATAAACCTGACAAGGTGTCAATAATAAAATAAAAACCATTGAAACAGCGGGTTCAGGGTGTTATCATTTTTTATATACTTCAACAAAGGGGGATGTTACAAAATGGCAAGAGAAAACTGGTCTTCAAGATCAACATTTATTCTGGCTTCCATCGGATCCGCAGTCGGACTCGGAAACGCGTGGAGATTTCCCGGACTCGCGGCGAAGCACGGCGGAGGAGCTTTCCTGCTCGTTTACCTCGTTGCTCTGTTCCTGCTCGGGATCCCGCTCCTTTCCATGGAGATCGCAATGGGCCGAAAGATCAGTCAGGGTGTTCCCGGTACTCTTCGCGCAGTAAACAAGAAGGCCGAACACATCGGCTGGATCGCCGTTTCAAACGGACTATTTATCTCTGTGTATTACGCAGTCGTGTTCGCATGGGTAATCCTCATGTTCTTCCTGAGCTTTAAGTTCGCAGGCTTCACGGGAGCCGAGGATGGCGTTGCGCAGGCAAGCTCGTTATGGCTCGAGACGATCAAGACAACCGGTACCACTTCCGGCTACGACATCATATCGACTCCGGTACTGCTCTGTCTTATCATTGCATGGGGAAGTTGCTACTACTGCATCCGTAACGGTTCACAAAGCGTCGGCAAGGTCGTTAAGTACACCGTTTCGCTTCCCGTTATCTGCCTCATCATCCTTGCGGTTCGCGGAATGACGATGCCCGGTGCCGGCGACGGTCTCGCAAAGCTCTTTATTCCCGACTGGTCGGCTCTCGCAGACTCGACTCTCTGGGTTGATGCGATCGGACAGGTATTCTACTCACTGTCGGTTGCCATGGCGATCATGTTCGCGTACGGTTCCTATTTAAAGAAGGATACCAACGTTGCCGTCGACACGATCATTATCGCTCTCGCGGATATGTTCATAAGCGTGCTCGCCGCAATAGTTATGTTCTCAACAATGTCCGGAACCGGAATGCTTGACAACATGACCGCGTCGGGTATCTCGACCGCTTTCATCGTTTACCCTCAGGCGATCGTCAACCTGACGAGTTCTCCGATCCTGAATGCGGGATTTGCCTTTATCTTCTACTTCTGTCTGATAACACTCGCGATCGACTCGCTGTTCTCGATCGTCGAAGGAACGACCACCGCTATATCGGACAAGTTCAAGATCAACAAGAAGAAAACAACGATCACCATGTGTATCATCGAGTTCTTCATCGGTATATTCTTCTGTTCCGGCGCAGGACTCGCATGGCTTGACATCATCGACAACTTCATCAACAGCTACACGCTCGTGCTCACGGGTATCCTTGAGGCTGTCGCTGTCGGATGGTTCTTCAAGACCAGCAAGGTACTCGAGGAGATCAACCGTAACACCAACAAGTTCAAGATGCCCGTCGGATGGTTCTATCCGTCCATCAAGGTCATCACTCCCGTTGTGCTCACGTTCCTGTTCGTATGGAACATAGTTTCACTGTTCAAGAACGGCGGAATCTACGGTGCTTCGGACGGCTACTCGCTCGCATCGAACATCATCGGCGGCTGGCTCATCATCGCCATCAGCGTTTTCTCGGGCGCCATCATCAAGCTGGTAGTTAACCGCATGAAGAAGAAGGGCTACCAAGAAGACGACCGCACCTGGGATTCATTCAATGATTGATGCTTTCGTTAATCGTAAGTGCTCAACAAACAACATGTTTATTACGCAAAAGACCGCTCATCACGAGCGGTCTTTTGAATATATATATTATGTAACTGTATCCCTCAGTTCTGTCCTTCCTTTAACTTGGCAGCCTGCTCGACCTGGATCTCATCGATCGCGGACAGCATCGGCTCGATATCCAAGCCCTTGATACGTCTGTCGATGTAATTCTTGGTGATCTTCCTCACCGTATTTGAAAGGACGATAACACCGATAAGGTTGGGGATCATCATGAGCCCGTTAAATGTATCCGAAATATCCCAAGCGATCGACGAAGTCATGAGAGCTCCGGAGACAACCATAAGCGTAAAGAAGATCTTGTAGCCCTTAACGGACTTGGTACCGAAGAGGTACTCAAACGACTTTGCGCCGTAGTGTGACCATCCGAGAACGGTTGTGAATGCGAAAAGGAACATGCAGATCGCAACGAATTTCGAACCCCAGTCACCGAAGACCGTGGAGAACGCTGCGCTTGCAAGAGTGGCATCCGAAAGACCTTCCTGCATAAGTCCCGTGTCGATGTCAACAACACCGCTCGTAAGGATAACGAGAGCCGTGATCGTGCAGACGATGATCGTATCGGCAAACACCTCGAAGATACCCCACATACCCTGACGTACGGGCTCGATGACGTTTGAATTGGAGTGAACCATAACAGACGATCCGAGACCTGCCTCGTTCGAGAACACACCTCTCTTGAAGCCCCAGGTAACGATGGTCTTAATGCTTATACCCACTGCTCCGCCCCATGCGGCTTCGGTTGTAAATGCGTTTTCAAATATGGAACCGAATGCGGCTCCGATGTTTTCAAAATTTACGAAGATGATCACAAGGCTTCCGAGAAGGAAGAAGATGACCATAAAAGGAATTACCTTCTCCGCGAAGTTTGCGATCCTCTTAAGACCGCCCACAATGATAAGCGCCGCAAGGATAACAAGGATCAGACCGAGCACCAGATTGTAAACGGTGATCTCGCCGAACAGAGTGGTATCAAGAGCTTCGATAGGGAAAGCAGCCTTGACGTTCATGACGATCTTGTTGACCTGTCCCATGTTTCCGATACCGAAGGAAGCAAGGATCGCAAATACCGAGAAAAGCACAGCCAGTACGGAACCGACCTTACCGAGGCCCTTCTTCTTGCCAAGACCATCCTTAAGGTAGTACATGGCTCCTCCGGACCACTCTCCCTCGGCATTACGTCTGCGGTAGAAAATACCGAGTACGTTTTCCGAGTAATTGGTCATCATCCCGAAGAATGCGGCGATCCACATCCAGAAGATAGATCCCGAGCTACCGAATGCAATGGCTGCGGCAACACCTGCGATATTACCCGTGCCTATGGTAGCGGCAAGTGCCGTACAAAGAGACTGGAACTGCGAGATAGCACCCTTGTCCTTGGTATGACCGGATACATCCTTATGGAACACACTTCCGATGGTGTTCTTGATCCAGTGTCCGAAATGAGTTACCTGAAATACCTTGGTGATCACGGTAGTCAGAATACCCGTGCCGATCAGAAGCACAAGTCCGATAGTGACCCATACAAACGAATTGATCGAATCATTAATGTTCCCCAATGTTTCAAGCATAGTTTTCTCCTCCCTATTAGAAAAAATAAAAAAACAATCCGAAAGCTTGATCTAAACGGCTTTCGGACCCTTTATTACTCTGAAAATGCCGGCGACCGGGGTCGAACCGGTACGAGGGGTAAGCCTCACGGGATTTTAAGTCCCGGGCGTCTGCCAATTCCGCCACGCCGGCAACTGTTCATTATCAGAAAAACAGAGCGGTCAGATGCTCTGTTTCCTGATAAATGGGACCTATAGGGCTCGAACCTATGACCCTCTGCTTGTAAGGCAGATGCTCTCCCAGCTGAGCTAAGATCCCCAATGATCTCCAAAATCCGCTTCGCGGATTTTGTGAGCCTCGTTTTTTTGGCTTAAAAACATGTCACGCTTCAAGACATGTTTTTCAAAAAAACAGTTCGCGGAGTGAAACGAAGCGAGTCATTAGAAAAAAATCAAGTCACTTCGTGACGATGATTTTTTTCGATACCCCCAACGAAGCTGAAAAACACTTTCCGCGAACCGACCCAGATCGGACTCGAACCGACGACCTCCGCCGTGACAGGGCGGCGCTCTAACCAACTGAGCCACTAGGCCAAGCGACCAGAAAAATGCAACGCATTTTTCGTGCTCGCGGAAAACTTTGCCGATGATTCAACGGCAAATGTTTTTCGCAGAGTTGCGAAGCCTGCGGAGCAAGTCGCGTCTATAAATTTTCAAGTCGTCAAGAGACGACGCAGAAAATTTATTAGTTCCTTTAAACCAATCCACCAAGCCACCTCGTGGCGCAGGCGAAGACTAGTTCCTTTTCTGTCTGAACACCACATGCGAAGCATGTGAGAGTGAAGACTAGTTCCTTTCTATATCACCCCCAAAGGATGACTCCGAAAAGAAAAAATGGACCTTCGGGGACTCGAACCCAGGACCGACCGGTTATGAGCCGGTTGCTCTAACCAACTGAGCTAAAGGTCCGAAAACTAATCGAGAAGCTAAGTGCTTCTCGACAAATGACTCCGACGGGAATTGAACCCGTGTTACCGCCGTGAAAGGGCGATGTCTTAACCTCTTGACCACGGAGCCGTTAACATGTCGCAGATGACTGCAACGTGAGTATTATATAACACGAAGATGTTGCTTGTCAATCATTTATTAAACTCTTTGAGCTCTTTGAGCGCTTTTGAGCTATTTAATTATTTAAATCATTGACCAAGAGAGAATGACCCTATACCCCCATCTCCATCGATCAAAAACAGTGAGATTATATTCTGCGGCTTGATCATTCCATTCTCTGTTTGACTCAATTCACCAATATATAAAACACGAACCCTGTCTCCTTCTTGCACTGTTGGAACAGGCTCATCGGAGATTGTATTCAGGCTGACACTCAATTTGTCCCCTGTCACTACTTCCTGCTGATAACCTTCGGTACATTCAACTATAATATGGTCATCATGCTTTTCGAGCACTATCGCGTCAAAGTAACCCTGACCGATTCCGGGTGTGTCAACATTACTATCGCCGCCTCCTATCGCGACCGTTTTCTCATTCTCTGTTACCAATATGATCGTAACACAAACCGCAGCCACAACCAAAACCGCCAACAATCCACATATAACAAGTTTTCCGTGATTCTTCATGAGCATTATCCTCCCCTCATGACCCACAACCCCCGTCCCCAAAGGGACTATCTATAAACAGTGTCAATACTATAATACTACACAAATAAATAATGTCAACTCATTTATTGTTTACCAGATCTTTTATCACTTCCTGAAAATTTGCAAACCGATTGCAAGTAAAAGTTGCATTAGCTCTGAGAGGAAGAAAAGTTGCAATAGATTTGAGAATTCGTATTAATAAGGAGATGATAAAATGTGTAAATTACATAAAAATAATAACAATGCAAAAGAAA
>JAFRSH010000043.1 GCA_017427685.1 Lachnospiraceae bacterium
AACTTCACAAATCAAAAGCTTTAACGTTATAAACCCGTCAAAAAATCCACTCTAAGCGAAGAACAAAGCGCTTACTAAGTGGATTTTTGAATGTTTTAACGATTGCAAGCGTTTACTTGCAATCGGTCTGAAAACTTACCCATCATGAATCAGACTGTTTTTCCCTGCCCGAAAGCAGCTTTTCGAATACGAGCGGATAGAGTTCCTCGCTCTTTTTCTGCCAGGCAGCGCACATCCGTTGCGCCTTCTCCTTGTCGGCCACGATCATCCCGATCTCGAAGATCCTTTCACCCGCCTCGTCAATGTAGAGGTGGACGTTGTAGGTTCCGAGAGAGGTTTCGACGTAGGTGCTTCCCACATCGGATTCCTCACGGATCTTCATCGCGTTCTTTTTGATGTACTCGTCCGCATCGTCACGGATCTTCTGCGAGAGCTCACCGGAGAGAGCCATGAAAGACTCTTTGCCCGAATCGGTGAGACTGTAAAAGGTTCTGTTCCTCACAGTCTTCTTCCAGACGAAGCCGTCGTCTATCAGCTCTCCCATGAGCGACTGTATCGTAAAATAATCCGTGAAATCGTTCTCAAGCACGTAATTGGTGATCTGGCTGTTCGATATCGGTGTATCGACCCTGCTCAGAATGTACAGGATCGTCAGCTTGATCACCTTACCTGTCTCTGAGTTCATAATCTGAATCTCCCATCAAGTAATCAAGGTACTATTCTTGTCTTCTTGACCATTTCGACGAATTCCGCGTTGTTACGCGTATGTGTAAAGAGGTTGATGATCCTCTCGACAACTTCTTCCGTCTTGGAGGAGTTGAATGCTCTTCGGATGATGTTGCTGGCCTCAAGCTCCGTGGCCGTAAGGAGAAGATCCTCACGTCTCGTGCCTGACTTGGGAAGGTCGATCGCAGGGAATACCCTTCTCTCTGAAAGGTTCCTGTCGAGAACGAGTTCCATGTTACCTGTTCCCTTGAACTCCTCGAATACAACGTCGTCCATACGGCTTCCGGTCTCAACAAGTGCTGTGGCAAGTACCGTAAGGCTGCCGCCCTCACGCATGCATCTTGCCGCACCGAAGAATCTCTTGGGCATGTAGAGTGCTGCGGGATCGAGACCGCCGGACAATGTTCTTCCGCTCGCGGTGATCGTAAGGTTGTAAGCACGTGCAAGTCTTGTGATACTGTCAAGAAGGATGACAACATCCTGCTTCTGCTCAACAAGTCTTCTTGCTCTCTCGATAACCATCTCTGATACTCTCTTGTGGTTCTCGGGCTGCTCGTCGAATGTCGAGTAGATAACTTCAACGTTTTCACCGTTGATCGATTCCTTCATGTCGGTAACTTCCTCGGGACGCTCATCGATCAAAAGGATGATGAGGTGGATCGAAGGATGATTCCTGATGAGGGCCTTGGCGATCTGCTTGAGAAGTGTCGTTTTGCCGGCCTTGGGCTGGGATACGATCATTCCACGCTGTCCCTTACCGATGGGTGAAAGAAGATCCACCATCCTCATAGCGGGGCCGCAACCGGGTGTTTCGAGGTGGAAGCGCTGGTTCGGGAAGATAGGCGTAAGATCCTCAAACTTCTTACGTTTAACTACCTCGCTCAAGGGGAGCTTGTTTACGGTATTGATATAATAAAGCGCGCTGAACTTCTCGTTGGGCATCTTGACCTTGGTGTTGCCGACGATGTAGTCACCGGTCTTGAGACCGAAGCGCTTAACCTGTGCGGGTGAAACGTACACGTCGCCGGGGCCGGGAAGGAAGTTGTCGCATCTGACGAAAGCGAAACCCTCGGGCATTACTTCAAGGATACCTTCCTTTGTCTCGCCCGAATCCTGGGGTGTTCCGACAAGAGAGTAGTTCTGTGCTATATAAGCAGCGAGTGTCTCTGCGGGGCTTGCTCCCTCGGGGATCTGCACCTGGAAACGATCCTGAACAGCGGGGCGTTCGGACTGTGCTTCGCCTGTTGCGGGACGTACGGGCTGCTGTGCCGGTGCGGGACGTACGGGTTGCTGCGCAGGTGCTGCTGCGGGACGTACAGGCTGCTGTCCGGGTACTGCCGCGGGACGTGCGGATTGCTGCATGGGTCCGGCGGGACGACCGGGCTGCATGGGACGTGAAACAGGCGCAGGGCGCTGTTCTCCCGGCTGCATGGGACGTGTCGCTGACATAGGTCTTCTGACGGGTGCACCGGGCTCACGACGAACGCCTGTCTGGGCGGGACTCACGACTTCCCTCCTGACAGCCTGGGATTCATACGTACGCACGGGTACTGTGCCTGCCGGTTCTGCGTGAGCGCTCACGGGTGCTTCTGCAGGCTTCTCGGGCTCTGCCGCTTTCTTCGTTGCCCTTGTCTTCGCAGGCGCTTTTGCAGGCTTCTCCTCTTCCTCGGCCTTGACAGCCTTAGTCCTGGTGCGCGTTGCGGGCTTTGCCGCAGGTGTTTCCTTTTCCTGTGCCGCTTCTTTCTTCTTTAAGGTCTCTTCAAGAACGGCGATCAGATCTTGCTTTTTGATCCCGGTAACCCTTTTGATGTTTTCTTCTTTTGCAAGCTTCTGGAGTTCTGCAAGAGTAAGAAGGTTATAATCCATGTATCGTCCTCCCTTATATGGTGTTTTGTTCGTTAAGCCTTGCATCGATCAATTGCCAAAGCTCTTCTCGTCCTGCTCGTGTCTTTGATGAAAAGGGGATAATCCCGGACTTAGATTTGATGCCAAGAGTTTTAGAAATGAGAGATAACTGCTTTGCCGCTTCGTTTCTCGAGAGCTTATCAAGCTTCGTCGCCACGACCACGACATCAAGGCCGCTCTTCGTGAACCATTCGTACATCGATCTGTCACCCGCTCCCGGCTCATGTCTGATGTCTATGAGCAGGAAAGCCAGCTTAAGGACCTTTGATCCCGAAAGATACTTTTGTGTCATCTTGGACCACTTCTCACGAAGCGTCTGGGACACCTTGGCATACCCGTAACCGGGAAGATCGACAAAATAAAGCGATTTATCGATCAGATAGTAATTGATGGTCTGTGTCTTGCCCGGAGTCTGGGACGTTCTTGCGAGCGACTTTCTCTCGAGCATACAGTTTATAAGTGAGGATTTACCCACATTTGACTTTCCGGCAAAGGCAAATTCGGGAAGCACATTTGCCGGAAGTCTGCTTGTGATGCCGCAGACCGTTTCGAGTTCTGCGGATTTAACGATCCTCTTTGTGTTTTCTTCGGAACCGTTCATGTCAGGCACTCTCACCTGACCCTTTCTTTCTCGCTGCTTTGCTGCGTGCGAGCGGTTTCCTTGTCTTGCCTTCGGGGAAGTATTCCACGTCGGGTCCTCCCTCTCCGGCAGCTGCTTTCTCGGTCACGATACACTTTGAAACGTGGAGATTCGAAGGGATATCGTACATGATGTCAGTCATGATGGATTCGCAGATGGAACGAAGTCCTCTGGCTCCTGTCTTCCTCTCAAACGAACGCTTCGCGATCTTCCTGACCGCTTCGTCTGTGAATTCAAGCTCCACACCATCGATCTCGAAAAGCCTCTTGTACTGCTTGGTGATAGCGTTCCTGGGTTTAACGAGGATATCGATGAGTGCTTCTTCATCAAGCATATCGAGAGCCACCGAAATAGGTGTTCTTCCGATAAACTCGGGGATGAGTCCGAACTTTATAAGATCCTCGGGGAGCATCTGTCTGAAAAGATCTCCGATCCTGAGATCGGTGGTATCGCTGATGTCGGCGTTGAAGCCCATCGATTTCTTGCCGATACGTGCACCGATGATCTTGTCAAGTCCGTCAAACGCACCTCCGCAGATGAAGAGTATGTTGGTCGTATCGATCTGGATGAATTCCTGGTGCGGGTGCTTCCTACCTCCCTGAGGCGGAACCGAGGCAACAGTACCCTCAAGGATCTTGAGGAGTGCCTGCTGAACTCCTTCACCCGATACATCACGTGTGATCGAAACGTTTTCCGACTTACGTGCGATCTTGTCTATCTCGTCTATATAAATAATGCCGTACTGGGCACGATCTATATCGAAGTTCGCCGCCTGGATGAGCTTTAAGAGGATGTTCTCGACATCCTCGCCCACGTAGCCGGCTTCGGTAAGTGTGGTGGCGTCGGCGATCGCAAAAGGTACGTTAAGGATCTTCGCGAGCGTCTGTGCCACGTAGGTCTTTCCTGAACCTGTAGGTCCGAGCATAAGGATGTTGCTCTTCTGGAGTTCAACATCGTTGCTGCCGTACATAACCCTCTTGTAGTGATTGTAAACCGCTACGGAGAGGATCTTCTTGGCATCTTCCTGACCGATGACGTACTCATCGAGGAACTGCTTTATCTCGACAGGTTTTAAAAGATTGATGTTCTTGGGGGAGACGGTCTCTTCGGGATAAAGAGGCTCAAGCTCATCCTCAAGTATGTCGGAGCAGAGGTCGACGCACTCGTTGCAGATATAAACGTCGTTGGGTCCTGCGATCAGCTTTCTGACCTGTCCCTGACTCTTTCCGCAAAAACTGCATCGAAGCATGCTCTTGCCGTTGCCTTTAGTCATATTTAAGCCCTTTCGATCAGCGGTGCTCGATCACTCTGTCAATGATTCCGTACTCGAGCGCTTCCTGAGCTGACATGTAGTTATCTCTGTCTGTGTCCTTCTCTACCTGCTCGATCGGCTTGCCTGTGTTGGCAGCAAGCATCTCGTTGAGTTTCTTCTTGGTCTTTAAGATGTTCTCCGCAACGATTTGGATCTCGGTTGCCTGTCCGCGCGCACCGCCCGAGGGCTGATGGATCATGATCTCCGCATTCGGGAGAGCCATTCTCTTGCCCTTGGTGCCGCCCGCAAGGAGGAATGCTCCCATGCTGGCTGCGAGGCCCACACAGATAGTCGAAACATCACACTTGATGTACTGCATCGTGTCGTAGATAGCCATACCTGCGGTAACCGATCCGCCGGGGCTGTTGATGTAGAAGCTGATGTCTTTCTTGGGGTCTTCCGACTCAAGGAAGAGGAGCTGTGCTACAACAAGGCTGGCAGTAACATCATTAACCTCCTCGGAAAGGAAAACGATCCTGTCCTTTAAGAGGCGTGAATATATATCATACGATCTCTCGCCGTGACTTGTTTGTTCAATGACATAAGGTACCAGACTCATGCTGAGACCTCCTTTCATTAGTCTTCTTTTGTCTCCTTGGCAGCCTTGGTTGTTTCTTTCTTGGCTTTGGGAGCCTTAGCTGCTGCGGTTGTTTCTTTCTTGGCCTTGGGCTCCTTAGCTGCCTTGGTTTCCTTTACTTCCTTAGCTTCCTTGGGCTCCTTGGCTGCTGCGGTCTTCTTGGCCTTGGTCTCTTTCTTTTCCTTAGCTGCATCGCGAACAAGGTCAACTGCCTTCTTGCAAGCGATATCCATCTTCATGTTATCGAGCTCTTTGCCCTTGATGAATTCCTTGATCTTGTCCTTCTCCATGCTGTATCTCTCAGCCATGTCATCGAATTCCTTCTCGATGTCCTCATCGGAAGCTGTGAGGTTCTCAGCCTTAGCGATAGCTTCAAGAACAAGTCTTGTCTTGATGCTCTTTACTGCGCGGGGCTCCATCTCCTCAAGGAACTTCTCGGCTGTCATGCCTGTGAACTTGAAGTACTGCTCGATGGAAAGTCCCTGGTACTGAAGTCTCTGTGCGTAATCCTCAGCCATCTGCATCTTCTGGTCGTCGATCATGGCCTGAGGGATCTCCATGGTGCTGTTCTCGATGATCTTCTCGATAACTGCATCCTCTTTGATGCGGTCTGTCTCGTCCTTCTTCTTCTTTTCGAGGGCCTTCCTGATGTCAGCCTTGTACTCGTCAAGAGTATCAAAATCGGAAACGTCTGCTGCGAAATCGTCATCAAGTGCAGGGAGCTCCTTAACGGAGATGCCCTTGATCGCTACCTTGAACATAGCGTCTTTGCCCTTGAGATCTTCTGCATGATACTCCTCGGGGAACTTGACATTAACTTCAACGTTGTCACCGATGTTCTTGCCGATGAGCTGCTGCTCGAATGTGTCGATGAATGTGTGTGATCCGATAGTGAGATCGGCATCCTCTGCCTTGCCGCCGTCGAAAGGCTTGCCGTTAACGAAGCCTTCGTAATCGATCCTTACGATGTCGCCGTCAGCTACTGCTCTGTCATCAACGGTGATGGTACGCGAATTACGCTCGCGCTCCTTCTCGAGCTCGGCTGCAACTTCGTCATCCGTAACTTCAACCTTGGTAACTTCAACTTCAACGCCCTTGTACTCACCAAGCTCAACCTCGGGCTTTGTGGCAACTACAGCTGTGAAGATGAAGGGCTTGCCCTTCTCGATCTGCTCAACGTCCACTTCGGGCTTGGAAACTATGTCAAGTCCGCACTGCTCGGCTGCCTCAGCGTATGCATCGGGGATAACGATGTTGGCTGCGTCCTCGTAGAATACGGAAGGACCGTACATCTTCTCGATGAGTGCTCTGGGTGCCTTACCCTTGCGGAAACCCTGTATCTGAATCTTGCCTTTATTCTTCTGGTATGCTTTCTCGCAAGCCTTTTCGAACTCCTGCGCATCAACTTCGATGGTGATCTTGTAACTGTTCTTTGCCAGTTCTTCTGTCTTGTAACTCATTTTTATTTCTCCTTCTAAATAATACCGTTGGGCGCATAGAGTCCCATAATCCAATTGATTGTAGCACGGATACACGATTTGTGCAATACGTCATTCTTCTTTTAATACCGTAGCTTCTTTATAGGGTCTGAAAAGCAGCCAGAAGAAGCCGATCACCAGGAGTCCTGCGATCACGGTCCCCACGATGCTTCCCGAACCGGAGACAATGCTCATGAACTGGAATACGACAAACGCTGTCACATATGCGAAAACGCATTCATAACCGATCGCGAACCACGTCCACTTGTGGCTGTTCATCTCTCTCCTGATAGCGCCTATGGCCGCAAAGCAGGGTGCGCACAGCAGGTTAAAGAGCAAAAAGCTCATCGCGGATGCGGCCGAGAAGGCCTGTCCGACTGCCTCTGAAACGCTTCCTCCCGTCCCGTACAGGACGCCGAGGGTGCTTACGATGTTCTCCTTACCGACCAGACCGGTGATCGATGCGACCGCCGCCTGCCACGTTCCCCAGCCGAGAGGCGCGAACATCCAGGCAATACCTGCGCCGATGTAGGAGAGGATGCTGCCACTTATCTGTTCGACCTCGAGGAATCCAAAGCTTCCCTCATGCCAGCCGAAGCGGGACAGGAACCAGATAACGATCGACGAAAGAAGGATGATCGTTCCGGCTTTCTTGATAAAGCTCCATCCGCGCTCCCACATGCTTCGGAGCACGTTTGAAGGGGTGGGCATATGATACTCCGGAAGCTCCATTACGAAAGGTGCGGGCTTTCCGGCAAACATCTTAGTCTTCTTGAGGATGACTCCCGAGCAGAGGATCGATGCGATACCGATCAGATAAGCGCCGGTTGCGATCCATGCGCTTCCGCCGAAGACGGCACCTGCGATCAGCGCTATGAAAGGAACTTTCGCGCCGCACGGTATAAACGTTGTGGTCATGATCGTCATACGTCTGTCACGTTCGTTCTCGATCGTTCTCGACGCCATGATACCGGGCACTCCGCAGCCCGTTCCGACGATTATCGGGATGAAGCTCTTGCCCGAAAGGCCGAAGCGTCTGAAAAGTCTGTCGAGGACGAATGCGACTCTCGACATGTACCCGCAGGCCTCGATAAAGGCGAGCATCAGGAAGAGCACGAGCATCTGGGGAACAAATCCGAGGACCGAACCCACGCCGGAGATCACTCCGTCAAGGATAAGGCTCTTTAGCCATCCCGCGCACCCTATGTACTCAAGGAAGTTCTCGACGAGTACGGGGATACCGGGAACCCAGACTCCGCTTCCGGGGCCGTCTCCGATCCCGAAGAGATTGAAGCCTTCGCCGAAGAGTCCGTTGTTCGCCCAGTCCGTCGCGGGCTGTCCGACTCCGATCATCGCGATCCAGTAGATCGCGAACATGATCACCGCAAATATCGGGAGTCCGAGCCATCTGCTCGTGACCACTCTGTCGATCTTGTCGGACACGGTCAGACCATCCGGGTTTTTCTTTTTATAGATATCACTCAGGATCCTGGTGATGTAATCGTATCTGTCGTTTGTGATGATGCTTTCCGCGTCATCGTCAAGCTCCGCTTCCGCGGCTCTTATGTCTTCCTCGATGTGCGAAAGCGTCGCCTCGCTAAGCTTGAAGCGTTCAAGGACCTTCTCGTCACGCTCGAAGAGCTTGATGGCGTACCAGCGCTGCTGCTCGGCGGGGAAATCATGGACTACTGCCTCCTCGATATGGGCAAGGGCGTGTTCAACGGGTCCCGAGAACGAGTGACGGGGTATCTTCTTACCGGTACGTGCCGCATCGACGGCGGCCCAGGCTGCATCAACCGTATGCTCGCCCCTCAAAGCCGAGATCTCGATGATACCGCATCCAAGGCGCTTTGCCAGGGCATCCGTGTCAAGTCTGTCACCCTTCTTGCGGACGACATCCATCATGTTTATGGCTATGACTACGGGAATTCCCAGCTCGATAAGCTGAGTGGTGAGATAAAGATTTCTTTCAAGATTGGTGCCGTCCACGATGTTGAGGATCGCGTCGGGGCGCTCGTCTATAAGATACTTTCTGGCAACTACTTCTTCCAGTGTGTACGGAGAGAGTGAGTAAATTCCCGGAAGGTCGACGATCGTGACATCGTCATGCTTGATGAGCTTGCCTTCCTTCTTTTCGACAGTAACTCCCGGCCAGTTCCCGACGAACTGGTTTGAACCGGTGAGATCATTAAAGAGAGTGGTTTTACCGCTGTTGGGGTTACCCGCCAGCGCCACTCTAATCTCGCTATTCATCTCGTTTTCTCCTCAAAACAGTTAATTAGGCTCCACTTCAATGTTGGCAGCGTCCTCCTTGCGAAGCGAGAGTTCGTAACCCCTGACACTTATCTGAATGGGATCTCCGAGCGGTGCGACCTTGCGTACCGTAACGGTAGTCCCTTTTGTGATCCCCATGTCCATGATCCTTCTCTTTATGGCACCCTCACCGAGGATCTTAACAACCCTGGCGGATTTCCCGATCCCGATGTCCCTAAGTGTACTCATAAGATTCTCCTCATAAAATCATGAATTTGGTTAGTACGAGCTAACTGTATTAATGTTATATACTCCAAATCCGGAAGTGTCAAGCGTGTTTTTACCTGTCGGCCATCTCGCAGGCGTACCTGACGGTCGCCATGGCATCCTTGGCGTAATGATCGGCACCGATCTTGTCGGCGTACTCCTGTGTGAGTACCGCTCCGCCGACCACTATCCTGACATCGGGTGCTTCCTTCCTGAGGAGCTTGATCGTCTCTTCCATGGCGGGCACGGTCGTGGTCATAAGCGCCGAAAGCCCCACGAGCTTCGCCCCTGTGCTTTTCACCGCTTCGAGGACGGTCTCGGGAGGCACGTCCCTGCCGAGGTCTTCCACATCGAACCCGTAATTCTCAAGCAGTAGCTTGACTATGTTCTTGCCGATATCGTGGATATCGCCCTTAACTGTAGCTATCACAAACTTTCCCCTGCTGACGCTCTCTCCGGGGCGTTTGTTCATCTCTGTTTTGATCTGTTCGAAAGCGTACTGCGATGCTTCCGCGCTCATAAGGAGCTGGGGGAGGAACATCGTCTTCTTCTCAAAGCCTTCTCCGACCTTGTCGAGTGCGGGGATGACTTCCTCAGAAACGACCGTGAGAGGATCCGCGCCCGCAGCGAGCATCTCGGCTGTGATGGCGCCTGCCTTCTCCTTGAGGCCTTTAATGATCGCATGTTTCAGGGGCGAGATGTCGGCGTCCTTGCCGGATGCGGGTGCACCGGCCGCGCCGGGAGTCTGTCCCGCGGCTACAGTTACGGTCGTAGGAACAAAATTCGTGGCGAACTCGATATAGTCGCCGCAGTTCTCGTCGAGGGCGTGAAGAGCCCTGAACGAGTAGTATGTCTTCATCATGTCGTCCGCGAAAGGATTCATGATCGCGGCCGAGAGTCCGTTCTCAAGTGCTATCGCAAAGAATGTCGATGTGATGGTCTCCCTGAGGGGCAGTCCGAACGAGATGTTCGAAACTCCGAGAGATGTGTGGCACCCAAGCTCATGTTTAATGGTGCGCAGAGACCCGAGAGTCGCAAGCGCCGCCTCACTGTCGGCACTGATCGCCATCGCCAGCGTGTCGAAGAGCAGATCCTTCTTTTTGACCCCGTACTTCCCGGCAGTAGCGATGATGTTCTTTGCTATCGCAACGCGCTCCTCTGCCGTCGCCGGGATACCGCCCTCATCGAGCGTGAGCGCAACACAGAGTCCGCCGTACTTGGCAACGAGCGGGAAAACAGCTTCCATAACCTCTTGCTTGCCGTTGACGGAGTTGATCAAAGCCTTGCCGTTGTAGTGGCGAAGCGCACGCTCCATCGCCACCGTGTCAGTGGTGTCTATCTGAAGAGGCAGATCGATGATCGCCTGAAGTTCTTTCGTAACAGTGTCAAGCAACTCGGGCTCGTCTATCTCGGGTAGACCGACATTGACATCGAGTACATGCACGCCGCGCTCCTGCTGACGCAGTCCCTCGGAAAGGATATAATCGATATCATGATTTCTCAGAGCTTCCTTGAACTTTTTCTTGCCGGTGGGGTTGATCCTCTCACCGATAAGGATCGGCGACCTGTCAAAGATCACCGCATGAGTGTAGGAACTGATCATCGTCAGTCCCTTATCCTCGGCAGCCTGCGGATTCACTACCTCTCTGCCGGCTCTCTCGAGGGTGGCTGCGATATACGCGGGTGTGGTTCCGCAGCATCCGCCCGCAATACGGACACCCTTGTCGATAAAACGCTTCATGACCGATGAGAACTCGTCCTCATATACGTCAAAGACAGTCCTGCCGTTTTCCACACGCGGAAGTCCGGCGTTGGGTTGAACGATTATGGGCACTGACGCAGTTTTCAGGTACTCGTCGACAACGCCTTCAAGCTGCGCGGGTCCGAGTGAGCAGTTCACGCCTATAGCGTCGGCCCCGAGGCCCTCGAGCATGGCCACCATCGCGGTCGGAGTCGCACCCGTCATGAGCTTGCCGTCTTCGCCGTACGCATTTGACACAATAACAGGCAGATTGCAGCTTTCCTTGGCTGCAAGAAGTGCCGCCTTTGTGTCGTAGCTGTCGTTCATGGTCTCTATGATGATAAGGTCGGCGCCGGCTGCGGCTCCGATCTTGACAGTCTTCGAATAAACCTCCACAGCCTCGTCAAACTCGAGGTCTCCGTAGGGCTTCAAGAGTCTTCCGATAGATCCGACGTCAAGCGCGACAAACATGGGCCTGTCGGTATCCTTCGTGAGCGTCATGGCTTTTCTGACGAGCTCTATGCCCGCAGTGATATACCGGTTCAGCTCATCGTCAGTGTACTTGAAGGAATTGGCGCCGAAGGTGTTGGCCGTTCCGACATCCGCACCGGCATCAAAATAAAGCCTGTGAATGTCGACCAACTCATCGGGGTGTGTCTCGTTCCACCTCTCGGGGAGTTCTCCGGGCTGCAGGCCTCTTGCCTGAAGCATGGTTCCCATACCTCCGTCGAAGTAGACGGTATGATCCTTCATGTACTCTCTGATGTCCATTGCTTTTCTCTTTCTGTATACCGGGTTGCTCCCGGATCTTAACACTTTACCTTTAATGTCCCGTCCTTCACGGCTTTGAGGATCCTCTCAAAATGCATGCCGTGAGAAGCCTTGATGAGCACCGTGTCTCCCTTAGCGAGAGGAAGCGTCCCGCTTCCTGTAAGCTCGTCCGTACCGGCGAACCACAGTGCCTGCCCGCCTGCCTTTGTAAAGGCATCGGCCGTGTTCTTCGAGAGTCTGCCGGCGCATATCAGCATGTCGATTCCGCGCCCGGCGGCGTACTCTCCTATACCGGCATGAAGCTCGCACTCCTTCTCTCCGAGCTCGAGCATGTCACCGAGGATGGCAACCTTTCTGCCTCCGACACTCGAGAGTATGTCAAGTGCCGCTCTCACCGAGAGGGGACTTGCGTTATATGCATCGTTGATGTAATCGATCCCGTCAACCGTTTCCCTGACCGAACGACCTGTATCGGCCGGGCTGACGGAAGCGAGTCCTTCGGCAGCTTCCCTGCCGCTCACGCCCATAAGTCTTGCGACAAGTGCCGCTCCGAGCGCGTTACCTATCATGTGTGCCCCGGGGAGTCCGAGTCTGACCTCAAAGCGTTCGCTCTCCGTGCCGTCGTCAAAGACAGCCTCAAAGCGTGATCCTTCAATCCCTTCGTCTGACACCTTCTCCGCTCTCATGCAGGAATCGGGGCCGTAGAACAAGAGCCTTGCTCCTCCTGCCGAGGTAACACTCTTAAGCTTTTCATCGGCACCGTTCAGGACGGCGGTTCCGCCCTCTCTGATGTAGTTGAAGATCTCGGTCTTGGCTTTCAGTACTCCTTCAAGGCTTCCGAGCGCTTCGAGATGACAGGGCGCGATGTTTGTAAAGAGGACGATATCGGGTCTGACCATGGCACCGAGTCTGCTCATCTCGCCGAAATCGCTGATACCCATCTCAACAACGGCTACCTCATGGCAGTCGCGGATGCGCAGCAGTGTCAGCGGAACACCGATCTCGTTGTTGAGATTACCCTGTGTCGCGAGTACGTTATACTTGACCGAAAGCGCCGCGGCGGTGAGCTCTTTGGTACTCGTCTTGCCAACGCTTCCGACGATCCCGACGATCCTAACGTCGCTCATCAGGTCTCTGTAGTAGGCAGCAAGTTTCTTTAAGGCTTCGAAACTGTCCTTCACTACAAGCCAGATACCGTCAGGCGAACCCTCGGAGGGTTCTCTTTCGGTGACGGCGGCCAGAGTGCCCTTTTCGAAGCAGCTTCCGATAAAATCGGCACCGTCGACTCTCTCGCCCTTGGTAGCCACAAAGATGCAGTCTTTTTCGCAAAGTCTTGAGTCGATAACAACAGCCGAAGCCTCCTTCGAGGGGAGGTCAGCTCCCGCTTCGCCGGGAATGCCGCCTCTTATCACATAGGCGTGAGCGCCGATAGCACTCGCAATTTTCTCAACTGTTAATCCGCGCATTTCCAATCTTCCTTTTCAGAATCTCTTCAGAGATACTTCGATGATCTTCTCGCAAAGCTCGGGGAAGGACATCCCGACCGCTGCCGCCTCCTGGGGCATAAGGCTCATGGGAGTCATGCCGGGCAGTGTGTTGGCCTCGAGGCAATAAACGTTGCCGGACTTGTCGACCATGAAGTCCATCCTCGCGTAGGCGCTGATCCCGAGCACCTTGTAGGCCGCAACCGCGTACTCACGGATCTTCTTCGAAAGCTCCTCGGGGATATCGGCGGGACATGTCTCAACCGTCGAGTCCTTCTGATACTTGTTCTTGTAATCGTAGAAACCAACCTTGGGAGCGAGCTCGATGACAGGAAGCGCCTCACCGCTTATGACCCCGTCCGAGAATTCACGGCCGATGATGGCCTGCTCGACAAGGACCTTGGGCTCGTACGCGAAAGCTTTGTCAAGGGCTTCCCTGTACTCCGCCTCGTTCGTAACGCGGTAAACACCGACAGAAGAACCGCCGCTGCAGATCTTGACAAATGCGGGGAACGCGGGCACGTAGTCCGTGTTCTTGTCAAGGAGAAGCTTGTAGGGAGGCGTCGGGATGCCTGTCTTCTCAAAGAGGAGCTTCGTTACGTACTTGTCCATCGCAAACGCGCTGCTCAGGTAGCCGGTTCCGGTGTACCTGATGCCGTAGAGGTCGAAAGCAGCCTGGAGCTTGCCGTTCTCGCCGCAGTCGCCGTGAAGCGCCATGAATACCACATCGGCAGCCTTGCAGAGCTCAAGGACTCCGGGGCCGAAGAACGACTCTCCGCCGTCCTCACGCATCGCCCTGATCGCATCGAGATCGGGCTCGTCCTCCGAGATTGCGAAAGCTTCGGGCTCGACATTGCCCGAGAAAGCGGTGTTCACATCTCCTTTGTAACCAAGATATACATCAAGCAGGACAACGTCATGGTTCTTGCTCTTCAGAGCATCGTAGATCTTCTTTCCCGAAACGAGAGAAACGTCTCTCTCCGTGCTGAGTCCTCCTGCCAAAACTACTATTTTCATATCATTCCCCTTTTCTTTTCCGAACCGGGATCTCGCCTCCCTGTCCGGAAACAGTAATAACGTAACGACCGCCCTGTGTATACCGGTCGGTCGGGTGCTTGCGCACCTTCCGCTGTAGTATATCACAAGGCGGGTCAGAGTAAAAGTCATTAGATCGTTTCTTTGAGGTAGATTCCGTAAGGACCGAGGTCGCTCACGGGTAGCATCTTGCCGAGTTTCTTGTACTCGTAGAAGAGACTGAGCGTGATATGCCTGTTCGAAACGGGCACACCTTCGATGCTTGCCATATAAACGGCAGAGGTGACGATCGACTTGATATTGCTTCCGGACAGCTCGAAACGGGATCCGAAGAATTCAAAGTCGAGCTTCCCGTCCGTAACGGCCTTCTTCGGAAGCGCAGTCTTGAAGATCTCGATGCGCGTCTTTTCATCGGGGCTGATCAGGCTGCATGCATATGTGATCCTTCGAACGAACGCATTATCAAAATTGTTGAAAAGGTTGGTCGCGAGCAACACGAAGCCGCTGTAGCTCTCAAGCTTCTGCAACAGGAACGCGCTTTCCGAGTTCGAATGACGGTCGTTGGAAGTCTCAACCTCGGTACGCTTCGCGAATACCGAATCCGCCTCATCGAAGAAAAGTATCACGTTTGTTCTGGCCGCTTCGTCAAAGACCTTCGAGAGATTCTTCTGCGTCTCGCCGATGTACTTCGACGAGAGCTGTGAAAGATCGACCCTGAAAAGCGGAAGTCCGACCTCGTTGGCAACGATCTGGGCTGCCATCGTCTTGCCTGTTCCGGGAGGTCCGTAGAGCAGGACACTGACGCCGTTGCCATAGGCGCCCTTGCCTCCGATCTCAAGATCGCGGCAAACCCTGTTGCGATGCATATATCTGTCACAGGCCATCATTAGGATCTTCTTCTGCGACGGCTCAATACAGATATCATCCCACGTAAAGTCAGTCCTCAGTCTCTGTGCAAGTGTACCGAAAGAAGCACTGCAGGAATCGTTGATCGCGTCCCTGATCATCTTACGGTCGATCTGCTCGCCCATAAGCTCGGACTTTTTAACGATCCTTGTCGAAATCCTGACTATATCGTCATACGAAAGCTCGTAGCCTTCGGCAAGCTCCATGAAATCCACGTCATCGGCCATGTCGCATCCGATCAGTGTTTCCATCCACATGGTGAATCTTCCGTCAAGGTCCGGAGGCTCGATCTCAACCACACGAGCTCCGGCAAACACGGGACTCTCGTTCAGGCGGTTCAAAACGGAGTCGTCATCGTCTCCGAGATCCACAAAGACCGTCGATGTGGGCATATCGGCACAGAGCCTTGATACAAAAACACCGACCTGAGGCTGCAGTGCCTTGTCACCTCCCAGACCGCTCACAAGGATAACGTCCGTCCCGAGTGCGGCAAAGCGGATCCTGTGCAGGTACTTCTGCCTTTCACCGATGGGAAGTCCTTCCATAAAATCCATGTTTATGACCAGCGCATCCTGTCCTTCCTGAGAAGCAAAGAGCCTTACTACCGCCTGCTTGGCCGAAGCTCCCTGTCCCGAAAGCAGTATCGGTCCGCGCTCATCGCTTTCGTTCCGGATCTTCTGTAAAAGGTCGACTGTTTTAGAAAGCACATCAGCCCCGATGATCACATCCTCACCACGGGTAAGTGTCTTGTCGCGCGTGACGCTTTCGATATAATCCTCAAGGCTCTCGTTTCCGAGCAGGAACGCCGTCATATCGTCATAAAGGCGAAGTCTCCTTGCGGGTGCCGGCGAATCCTCTTCTCCGCTCATATCAAAGAAGAGCGCGCTCATGCGTCCGTTAATGTCCGTCAGAGCCGTCTGTTCTCTTCCGCTCTCTCCTCCGATTAGCCTGTAGAGCGTGTTGACAAGCCCGACCGTGGGATAATCACATCTGTGACCGAGGATCTCCGAGTAGATACCGCTGTATCGCTCGTCGTATTCAACAGACAGAGCCGCGAGGACCGCAAGCTTTTCATAAAGCGAAAGCTCGAGGATACGTGACAGCTGCGTAAAGGGCATCTCGACATCGATCTGACGACCGAGGATATGCGCACTCATACGGGCCGCCTCGTCACCAAGCGTCTCGCTCATACCTCCCGACCTGCGCATGCACGGCGGAAGGCTGTAATAATCCTTCGATGTTGCCCTGTCGGTTACCTGTCTGCTCTCCTCAATGAACATATCAAGGAAAGAGAAGCAATCCGCAAGGTATTCATCCGTCCCGTCATAAGGCCTCCCGGCCAGATCACGGTCAATATAGTCCGAACTTCTGATCATCTCGTTCCATCCTGTTTAATCCGTTTTGGGTGCACCTTTTTCACTAACGGCGCTCAAATTCCTTATTGTTTCGGTGCACCTGTTTCTCCCACGCCGGTCTGCGACTGTTGCTTCTTGAGTTGTTCAAATGGAAGTGATCTTCCGAAATCCTGGTAACGGGTGCGCCTGTCCTTTAGCGCCTCCAGAAGCTGTCTACGCATTACTCTAACGATCCTTCCGCACAAAGTAGACCCACTCTGTATTGCGGATTCTGATAAAGCTGTCTTCGGATCAACGATTGTTTTCCAGTTTTTTCCCTCTTTGGTAAGCGCAAGCTTCGGTTCCAATGCAGCAGGTTTAGCAGAAGCGTCGCTCTGAGCGGTTGGTTCTTTTGAGTCTTCCGTAGACCCCAGTGTCGGTGTTCCAGGAGGTGACGATGGCTGCGGAGTCAATGAGGATACATCCTTTGGCGACTGCGTCTCTATATCCATTTGAGATTTCTCTGAAGGCGACTGCATCTTAGGTTCAGAAGGAGTCGAAGTCCCTGTTGCAGGCGGTTCTGAGGGCTTGCTTTCTTCCGTCTCAACTGCGTAAGGATAGTACTTCTTTATGAGTTTTAGTTCTTCCTGTAGTTCACTTTCCTTCAGATCAGCCGGTTTTTTTATCGCAAGCCAATACATCAGGAAACGAGCATAGATTGGCTCGAGTGCATCCTTTTCCGTTTCACCGTCTGTATCTTTATAGACAAGTTTTTTAAGATCTTCCGGCTTTTCCAGCCCTTGAAGCTTCTCTGCCATTTTACCCGTCATAACGACTCTCGGGATAGGAACTCTCTTGCTCCCTTCAAACGTTCTAGGCCTCTGCTTCCATTCTCTTTCCCTTTCGGGTCCAAGAGCCGGCTTTCTTTTCAGATCATAGAGCCAGTTGGCTCTCGGTCCGCCGAGCGCAATAACATCTGTTATTACAAGAGTCTTCAATGTAATGTTCTTGGTGGCTTTCCCATCCTTATCCTTTACTTTCAGATTATCAAAAGCTTTTGAACTCTCTCATTAGCAAACTGGCCCTTTTCAAGATCCCTTTGTCCGACCAGGAACCTTAGAGAATCCCAACTACGCTCAAATCCGGTGAGCGAATCGGCAGCCTCGATCTTGCAAAGCTTTTCTGCGCAGGCCGGATCCATATCGACCCAATTGACGATATCAAAGTTTTTGATGATATTCTGAATCTCGGAATACTTGTAGTATCTTTCTGCGATGCTTTTTCCCTTGTTTAGTTCCTTGTCGGTCTTTTGTGAGAAAAGCTTATCTCCATCTCCTTCATCGAGCAAATTCCCCCTGACTTCATCTTCCCTCTTTTGTATTTTCTCCTCATCAAGTCCCATGGTCTCACTGTGCAGGCGCGGTTTGAAATCCTCTTTTCCCGCATCGCTCCTGCTCAGGTTTTCACCCAGATTCAGAACAAAGTAGTAGAGCTTGTTGTCAAAAGTATGCTTGTACTCGGCAAGTCCTCCCACAAGACTCACCATCCTGTCGACGATCCCGACGAACACCCCGGATGCTTCAGCCGTTTGCTTGTTCTGTTTAAAGGTTCTGAACATCTGATAAGGCAGATACAGATTGTTCAGGAAGAAGTTGACGAACTCGTTGTCTTTATTAGCTTCCTCAAGCTGTTTTATGACTCCCTCATCAGTTCCGAAAGCATCCTCGATGAGCTTTTTGAAATTCTCCTTTGAGATGCCCGACACTTTCTTTTCCTTGTAGCGCATCTTAAAGATGTAGTCCTTACTGCTGTCTTTCTTAGAAACGGAATAATCCGGAATGAACCCATCGGCTCCGACTTCACCCTCGGTCATTGCCCGTGCGAAGATGTTTCCAAAATCAACTGCCTCCCGCTCCTCCGTTGCTTTCTGCTTTTGTGTTGTAATCCTCTCTTTTATGCCACTCATGGCGTTTTTTATCGCAGTAATCTTTCCCTTCTGCTTTTCATCACTCAGAGTATCGTTGATCCTTTCAACGTTATTGCTCAACTGACTGACAAACTTTTCTATTTCACTCTCAAAACCATTAAATTCGGGATTAACTATCTTTTCGGAAGCACTTTTTACCTTATGTCTGAAACGTGATTTTTTTACACTCGTTCCGAGAGGAAGGTGTTCCCCGTCTTCGCCTTTTCCTTCCCATCCTTTAGCCTTCGTATCAGCATCTTCGCCCGTGTACTCCTGCGTAGTCCAAAAAGGTTTATCAAACACGTTACTGATAGCATAGAGCGATGTTGCAAGCACCTCAAGTATTATAGAAACACTCGCGGCATCATCACCTTTCTCATCTGAGATAGATCCACCTGCACTTCTGAAATCACCGGCCCAGATCTTCAAACGATTTCTCACGAAATCCGTCTTACGTTTTTCAACTGCTTTATTCTTCTCAAGCTCTGATTTTTTTAGGAGTTCCTCTCGTTTGAATTCTTTTTCTTTTTTCTTTCTGATCTTTCTTTTACGGCTCCATGCACCGATAGCAAATCGTGACGTACGAAGATCAGAGGCTTCATCAAAACTAAGCCCCTTAAGCTCCTCTTCCTTTTCGGAGGATATCTGTTCCTCATCGATCGTTCCGAGGGAAGGCTCACTTTCATAGTCATCCTCAAGGACGTCTTTCATCCGGCGTTCCTTGCGTCTGCGCATCTTCAATTCTTCGTCTGATTCACGTGTGAGACCCATCGCTCTCTCGACATCTTTATCAAACAATCCGTCCATATTTGGGCTTTCCTTTCATACTTGGTCAGACCTCAGGCCTGAGTCTTCACTGCATATATCCCTTTAAAAGTGAGTCTTGTCTTACCGATAAACAGTTTCAGAAATGCCTTCGTCAGATCACCGGCCAGGGACTCGAAACCTTCTCCCCCCGCTTCTCCCAATGTCAGGTCGTATGTTTCTCCTTCCTTAGGTGTAAAACCTTTATTAGTGGTCATCTTGGGCTGATAAAATCCGTCAACCATTTCTACAGCCTGACTGTTATATTGTGACACATAATAAAGGTACCGCTGAATGTCGCTTTTATCTTCTGAAAAACCATCCTCGCCCTGAAGTCGGTATTTGGCGATAACAAATTGAGCGGTAACTCTTTTTGCCACATCTTCCGCCACATGCGCATCTTTTAATCGTTGTTCGAGCTCTCCGATCCTAAGGCTCTTAATCGTCACAATCTTTTCCAAATCCAATGTTTTTCCGGTTAATCCAAGGAAAGACAGAAACCACATAACAGATTTTTCATCTGTCTCATATTTGTGTCCGGATCCCGGAGCTGCCTTCCAGGTTCTTCCTTTTGATTTCATCCTAACGCCTGTAAGCACAAGCCTTTTGTCTTCCTTGGCAGAACTGTCCGTCTGAATCGTCTCCGAACCGGTTCCCACGGTTACACTACCTTCATCCTTCTCATACTCGAAGACCAAATTGCTGAAATCACTTTCTTTTTCGCCCACTATTCCATTCATAGACTGAATAACGGCCAGCTGCTTTAAGAAGTCATTCGATACAACAAATGAAGGATTTCCTCTGAGTGAAGCAAAATCTCTTCCGACGGCGACAAGTTTATTAATATCAAAACTATCCGCCTCACGTTTCTTCTTTTCTTCCTCCCGTTTACTTTGTGCTTCCTTTTTATTATTTTCCTTTTCCTCTTTGGCCTTCTGTTTAGCGTCTTCTTTTCCTTTTTCTCTTGCTATCCTTAATTTTTCTTCCGCTACAAATCTCAGTATTACCTCTTTATCTTCTTTTCGTATTTCTCTTTCTTCGTCTGTTTCCCCTTCTATTCTCTCCGAGAAATCATCTAATTCAACTCCTTCGGTTTCTTCTTCCTTCTTTTCTTTGCGTACTTCTCCCCTTATTTGTTCCAGTCTTTTTTCTATTCTTTTTTGTTCTTTCTTCAGTGCCTTATCTTTATTGTCTTTCTCTTTCTTTTCTTTAGCCGCATTCTTAGCTTTCTCTTTCTTTTCCGCAGCCTCTTTCTTCTCTTTTTCTTTCTTTTCTGCTTCAGCTTTCTTAACTTGCTCTCTCAAAGATTCTACTGCTTTTCTTTCTGCTATTTCACCTCTTATTGTCCGTTCTATTCTTTCCTCTTCTGTTTCCTCTCTCTCTTTTTCCTTTTCTTTTTCTGTAGTTTCAGATAAGTCTTTCAGCTCAATATCTCCAAGTTCTTCCTGTTTTTCTTCCTTTATTTTTCTCTGTTCTTCTTCCTGTTTTTCTTTCTGTATTTGTTTCCGTAATTGTTTCCGCCTTTTTTCTTTCCATTCTTCTTCTTTTTCTGCTTTAGCTTTTTCTTTCTTCTCCTCTTCTTCCTGCCTGAGTTGTTCTTTCTGATCTACTGTAACCTCAACATCAGAATACTCACCCTGACTGTACTCAAGGATTGTCGCCCATGTAGTAACAAGACCTTTTTCAAATGCAACACCGGCCTCGTTATCTATATAACGAAGCATCTTACCCGAAGTCTCGGCCATATTTCTGATTACTTTTGTTTCTACTTCCTTTTCGCTCTCTTCCAGGAGTTCTGCGAGCGCTTTATCGAGATTTTGTATTGTTTCTTTGACGATTTCCAGTCTCTTGATGTACGCGGGAGTTTTCGTGGGGCCAACTCTATGCAGACTAAACGGTTTTGTTGAAGCAAACATAAGGGACTTAATGTTTTCGACCGCTGTATCAAAACTACCGGAGTTTTTTCCTCCGTTTCTGACTTTTATCAAGTTTAACGCCTGCTGCCACTTATTCAGTCTGTTGATGAACTGCTTGTTCCTTGCCTCCTGAAGCCTCACCTCGTCGTTCGGTTCGGTCGCCTGTTCTGTATCTTGCGTCCCGCTGCCGGTTCCTTTCTTCACACCTCTTACTCTGTCGTTCCAATCTTTTATTTTCCCTTTTTTAATGTCTTCCTTTACCTGTTCCTGATTTTTCTTGTCTGTTGCGTTCTCAATCTTTTTTCTTTCATCATCTGTCAGCGCATCGACATATTCTTCCTTATCGAGTGCTCCGCCAAAATCATCTTTAGTAAGGATTTTCGCTCTTTCACGTTTTTTTCGGGTAGTGTTTTTGCTCAGACTTTCAAGGAACTCGTCCTGCTCGTACGAGTCCAACTCGATTTCAAAAAGACTATTAGATTTATCCGACCCTATCTTTAACGAATCCATCTTTACCCCCCATATCCTATATAGCACGCACAGCTTTTCACCCTAATATCTGTCATGCGATCGTCCCTGTATTATACTGCCCTCGATCCTGCGTATCATTCCCCGTCCTTGTCATACACTGCCAGCGTGTACGCGATCAGCGGTTTCATCGAATACTTCCCTTCGGGAACAAGCTTTTTCACCACGTTCATGCCTGCTTCTGCGTTCTCAAACGCACTTACCTCGCAGTCTTCTCCGTATACTTCCCGGGTTTTCTCCGCAGTCGCACGCAAGAGCGATGCAAGCCATACCGACCACTCGGGATCCACATAAAGGAAGTAAAGAGTCACTCTGCTGTCGGAGTTTTTCGTAACAGCGGTAAATCCGCGAATCTCCCCGTCTCTCACGAGTACCATGGAGCTTTTAGGATCACAGATCCTGAAAAGCTTTTTCACATCACAGTTAAAGCCGGAGTCTTCTAGCGACCTCTGCAGAGAACTGACAAGCCCCGGACTTCTGACATCGCACAGGAGCATCACTTCCTCTTCGGTCGGGAAATGCGCCTCTCTCATCAGCCTGCTCTCAAACACGTCTCCGAGTCTGAACGAGACAAAGTAACCCAAAGAGTCGTCTCTCGAGAACTCCATTTTCTCAAGAAATGACTCCACATCGTCCATTTCGCGTGGGAGCAGAACATCGATCCTGTTGACCTCAGATGTTTCAAAAACGCGATCCCAAAGAGTCAGCATAAGCATTGTAGCGATACCTGTTCTTCGCTCCCCGGGTTCGACATAAAGATATGTAATGTTACAGATTGCCCCGTCGATCTCGTAGCTGAGCCTTCCGAGACGTGTTCCGTTCTCGGTTGCCAGTACTTCTTCGCCCTCCGGGGTTCCTACGATCTGATAAATTACCATTGGCTGCTCCTTTTTGAAGCGGTTTTGTTGTCACGATCACCTGTGGGAAGATCGAGAGTTCATGTAGTCAAACTCGCGAATTGCTTCGCAATTTGCTCGTTATAAAGCAGATCGCTTCGCGATCCTGCTGGTACCGGGCTTGAACCCGGCACCAGCGAAAAGCTTCTCCCACCACCTAAATGTGGTGGGATATCTTTTTGCTTTATATATACGCAAACCCACTCATTTTTCCATACAAACGCATTCGGATCAGTTGTTTTTCTGTTCGGCGGATACGTTTAACAGTATCCCTCTCATAACCCCGTAGTAGTGACGGAGTCTTTCATCGGTGCATTCGCAAAATGCCCGGTAATCATCTTTCAAAATATACTCGCGAAGCTCAGTCGCGCACATGGGAATATCGTTTCTGTCCAGATGGATCAGAGCAAGAGACGGCTTATCGGGAAACCAGAGCTTGTATTTCTCCTCGTTTCCGCATACGATAGCATCCGCCTGCTCACCGAGCACTTCCGCGCTCATCCTGAGCAGGTATTCACCCCAAAAGCCCACGTCGCCGACACCAATGTCGGGAAGAGGACTAACTATCACCTTGTCACCGTAAAGATCCCGGAGCATTCTTTCGCGAAACTCATATGTAAAAGGGTCGCGAACCGTCCCCGACTTGTCGCTGGAGCCGACGAAGACAAGAACTCTTTTGCAATTCTCCAGCGCTTTTTCTATAAGGGCCTGATGGCCTTTGTGAATCCCCTGAAATCTTCCGAGGACCATTCCTTTTTCATACATAGTTACACCCGTGATACGCTATTTTTCTTTCGGATCAATAATCCTTGGCCTGAGCCTCTCGTGCGAGCCTGAAAGCAACCGAGTCCTTGAGGTGCCTGAGATAATCGTCGTCATCACACATCGACTTGCCGTCACTGTCCGAAAGCTTGGCTACGGGACGTCCGTTCACATACTGCAGCTTAATGATAATGTTCAGAGGTTCCGCGGGCGTATCGTTTGAGATGAATGTTCCGATACCGAACGACACCTTGGCTTTATCCTTGAAATAATCATAAAGTGTCTGTGCGGTGTTGAAGTCGAGGCTGTCGGAGAACAGCAGCATCTTTGTCCTCGGATCGACACCGTAGCTCTTGTAATGCGAGATCATCTTCTCGCCCCAAACGTAGGGATCGCCCGAATCATGACGTACGCCTGAATAGTTGTTGACATAACTCCGGTTGAAATCCTTAAGGAACAGATCGGTCGTGATCGTGTCCGTAAGAGCTGTTCCGTTATCACCCTGATACTCCTCGTACCAGTCCTTCATAGCATAATGATTGGTGTATGCAAGAGGTATCGAATCGATTCCCTGGTACATCTGTACATACTCATGAGCATATGTTCCGATAGGGGTGAGATTGTACTTCCATGCAAAATAAACGTTAGAGGTTCCGACCATGTTACCCGTCTTGGTTGCGAGCTCACGGATCGCGAATTCCTCAAATTCCCCGGAGAGCCTTCTGCGTGCGCCGAATTCGGCGAATTTAAAGGTGTAGATGCCGTTTCTGAAGCTTTCGATCTTGGCAGCGAGCTTCTCTTTCGCGCCCTCAAGGAGTTCGTTATAGTCATACTTCATGCGGAAGTAGGTTTCGTTAATGATCTCGAGCAGGTAGATCTCGAACTGCATCGCCGAGAAAAGGGGTCCTTTGATGATGACGGAAAGCTCGCCGTTATGTAACGAGGTTGTCACATAATCCCTGATCGGATGCCACAACCTTAAGAACTCAACGTAGTCATCCTTGATGAAACGGATGCTCTTGAGGTAGCCGAGTTCTTCGGGAGTGAGTCTCAAGCTGCACAGATGATCGATCTGGGCATTTATCTCGTCGAGCATCTCCTGAGTGAAGACGATACCGTTGTTTCGACACTTGAAGTGATACTCTCCCACAAGGCTTGTGTGCTTATGGAAAATGACCTGGTTCATGTTGAACTTGTATAGGTCTGTGTCAAGAAGCGAAAAAATCATCGGTTTGAATTTCATATTTACATGCTTCCTTTCCGATCGTAAGTTGTTTTCTCAGTCTATTCTTGAAATACCGGGGTTATATGCCGGCATGGGGCTGATCTTGTGAAGGTTTGCCACATGCTTTCTGTCAATACTTGCTTTTACCGCGGGATCGTCGATCTCACCGGTTCTGATGTAATTGTCGAGTACCGCATATGTGAAGCCCATGCGCTCCTCATCACTCTGTCCGCTCATACCGTCCTCGGGCACTTTCTCGACAAAGAGATTGGGAAGTCCGAGTTCTCTGCCGATCATGCGAACCTCTGTCTTGGTAAAGTGCGCCAGTAGTGAGAAGTCACCGGCGCTGTCACCGAATTTGGTGGAGTATCCTATATAATCCTCGGAGAGGTTGCAGGTGTTGGCAACTCTTCCTCCGTATATCGCACACACTCCGTACAAAACAGTCATGCGAAGGCGTGCGGGAGTGTTGGTCCTGTAGACATCCTCAACCATGGGGTCCTTCCCGAGGCTGTCGCCTATCGCCTTCGTAACGCCTTTCATTGCTTCTTCTATGTTGATCACGTGATACCTGATACCAAGATGCTCTACAAGCTTCTTACTCACATCTATATCATGCTGTGTTCCGCAGGGCATGAGCACTCCGATAACCCGATCCTTCCCGAGCGCTTTTGTAAGAAGTGCCGCGGTCACCGAAGAATCGGTTCCGCCCGAGATACCGACAATCGCCTTGGCATTCGGACTGAATGAGAAGTAGTTCTTTACCCACTCTATAACAGGGTCTGATAATCTGTTCATCTGGTTGTACGCTTTCTTAGATATGTATAATACTGCAATATATTAGTATATACCGCAGGGGAGGAATATTCAAGTCCGAGAGGTTTCCCTTACCCTTAAATAGAGATGTAAAAAAGCCGCCTGGCAAGCAAGCTTGCCGGCGGCTTATTATTGTTTTATTCTGCTCTGTTCTCGGGCTTGTATCACTCGATGATCTCGATAACCTTACCTGAGCCAACTGTTCTACCACCCTCACGGATAGCGAAGCCAAGTCCCTGCTCCATAGCGATGGGATGGATGAGCTCGATTGTCATCTCGATGTTATCGCCGGGCATACACATCTCTGTGCCTGCAGGAAGCTCTGTTACACCGGTAACGTCAGTTGTTCTGAAGTAGAACTGAGGTCTGTAGTTGTTGAAGAAAGGTGTATGACGTCCACCCTCGTCCTTTGTAAGAACGTAAACCTGAGCCTTGAACTTCTTGTGGCAGTGTACCGAACCGGGCTTAACAAGAACCTGTCCTCTTTCGATATCTGTTCTGTTTACACCACGAAGGAGGCAACCGATGTTATCACCAGCCTGGCCTTCATCAAGGAGCTTACGGAACATCTCGACACCGGTAACAACAACCTTACGTGTCTCTTCCTTAACACCAACGATCTCAACTTCGTCGCCGACATGAACAACACCACGCTCAACACGGCCAGTAGCAACTGTACCACGACCTGTGATAGAGAATACGTCCTCGACAGGCATAAGGAAAGGCTTATCTGTCTCACGAACGGGATCGGGGAAGTAATCATCAACTGTTCTCATGAGTTCAAGGATCTTGTCGCCCCACTCACTGTTGGGATCCTCAAGAGCCTTAAGAGCTGAACCACGAACGATAGGGCAATCATTGAAGCCGTACTCTTCGAGCTGCTCTGTGATCTCCATCTCAACGAGCTCGATAAGCTCATCATCGTCAACCATATCGCACTTGTTAAGGAATACAACGATCTTCGGAACACCTACCTGACGAGAAAGGAGGATGTGCTCCTTTGTCTGAGCCATAACACCGTCTGTAGCAGCAACAACGAGGATAGCACCATCCATCTGAGCTG
>JAFRSH010000044.1 GCA_017427685.1 Lachnospiraceae bacterium
AGCGAGAAGAAGACGCTGATCGTCATAGCACACCGCCTTTCGACGGTAAGACGCGCTCAGAAGATCATCGTCCTCGAGGACGGCTCGGTTGCCGAGCAGGGAACGCATGAGGAGCTGATCGCGAAGGGCGGCATCTACGCAAGGCTCTGCGGCGTGCAGGAAGAGCTGATAGACGAAAGCTGAAACAAACAGACATAAAGGAGAATAATAATGAAAGAGCTTACAATCACCTCCGAGAATTTCAAGTCCGAGGTCCTCGAGTCCGACAAGCCGGTGCTTCTCGACTTCTGGGCGACATGGTGCGGCCCCTGCCGCATGGTCGGTCCGATCGTTTCCGAGATCGCCGATGAAAGGGACGACATCAAGGTCGGAAAGATCGACGTCGACGAGCAGCCTGAGCTCGCGAGACAGTTCGGCGTCATGAGCATCCCGATGCTCGCCGTTATAAAGGACGGCAAGCTCGTGAAGAAGTCGGTCGGCGCGAGACCGAAGGACGAGATCCTCGCGCTGCTTGACTGAGAAAACGGCACAAATACAGGCTCCCGGCTTATCGGGAGCCTCAGATTGCTGACAAAGTCCCCCAAAAAACGCAGATCAAGATACGTGGAAAAGAGAACCGCCATGAGCCTTCATGTAAGGCACATGGCGATTTTTTTCATATTCTGAGCGGCGGCGGTAAGCAGACACTGCTCGGAAACCTTGAAAAGACCGCGCATACGGCAATAGCGCAGTCCGTGCAGTTCTTTGGAATCGGCGAAGCTGCGCTCCACCGTTTCTTTTCTTCTCGCGTAAATCTGTTTACCTTGTTCGGTATGCGTGAATATATATGCCTCATCTTTGAAATCCTCCCATACATGTCTTCTCAGGCTTTTGGTTTTCTGTTTCTCAGCAAGACATTCTTCTCTGTGAGGACACGATATGCAGCGGTCGTTTTTGCACCTGTATTCACGATAGCCGTTCCGATCCGTTGTTACATATTCGAGATAATTCCTTTCCGGACATATATACACGTCCCAGTCTTTTATATACCTGAATTTGTATTTCGCATATTTTCCCTTCTGCTGGACTCCTCTGCGTTTCCCCATCGCCGCCTGAATCCCCATGTCATGAAGATATTTGCATATGTGTGATACGTTGTATCCAGCGTCCAGCCCCACCTTCTCCACTTTGAATTTGAACTTTTCGATCTGCGCTTTCAGTCTGTCCAGATACGGCTTTACGTCATTCACATTTCCAGGCGTTACATAAACATCTGTTATTATGTTCGCTTTTGAGTCCACCGTTCTGTGATCAAGGTAAAAGAATCCTACCGGCTTGCCGTCTCTGTGCATATATCCGCTTTCCGGATCTGTCGTGCTTGCCTTTATCTTCTTCATCTCCGCCGTTGTTCCACTGCCGCTGCCGCTGTCGTCATCGAAATAATTCTCCTTATCCTCTTCATCCAGTTCTTTCTGCTCGTCTCCGTCAAACTTCAGCGGTTTCTTTCCGTGCATGGCTCGGTCTTCGTTTATCGCCGCGTTCAGGTCTCTTATATACTCTCTCGCCTCTTTCTCAACTTCTTTCTCGATATATTTGTTTTTGTTCGCGTTTGCTTTCAGATGCGTGCTGTCAGAATAAAGTACCTTTCCTCCCACCAGTCCATGACTCATTGCCTGTCTCACTATATTATCAAATATCTGCTGCGGTATCTCTGTTCCGTTGTATCTTCTCAGTCGGTTCTGCCAGATAACGCTCGCGTCCGGTATCTTTTCTGTCAGATCATACCCTAAAAACCATCTGTACGCTACATTTACCTTTACTTCTTCCACCAGCCGTCTTTCGCTTCTGATCCCATACAGATATCCAATAAACAGCATCCTGAACAGTTTCTCCGGCTCTATCGCCGGTCTTCCTTTATCCTCGCTGTAATACGGACGGCATATTTCATTGATAAAGCTGAAATCGATTACCTTTTCTATCTTTCTCAGCAGGTGATTCTCCGGAACCAGCTCTTCCAGCATCACTATTTCCATCTTTTGCTGCTTCGATTTCTTCCCTATCATCATTTTCTTTTTTCTCTTTCTCTCTTTTTTCTCCTCTATTATATCATCTTTTCTCACTTTTTTCAATCATTTAAAGGCCCACTTGTTAAAGTGGACCTTTTGTCAGCAGACTGAGGAAGGACCGATAAACGGTCCTTCCCTTGTTTTTATCCCTTTCCCTCGAGCGGAGGCACGTCATAACCTGCCTCCCGACAGTAATCGCGCAGGAAGGTCATTATCCTGACGAAGTCCAGCTCCTCTGGCACGGCGCGAGAGCCGAAAGCGGTGATAGAGATATC
>JAFRSH010000045.1 GCA_017427685.1 Lachnospiraceae bacterium
AGCAAAAATGAAGGATAGAATGGGGCTTCTGGGAGGTCCGGGAAACCCTTTTGGGAGAAAACTACGATTATTATTTAACATTGCGTAAGAAAAAACGAGATTTTGGAGGTTTTCCAAAATCTCGTTTGTCTTCACTCTGAGGGGATTATGTCAATAATCCCCTGATTCTGTTGTTCGTAGAATAACAGCGGCCCGCGCATAAACACACACCAAAAAACGGGATCCGGAAGTATTCTTCCTTTCCCGTTTTTCTGTATTAATATTTCTTTACTTTAATGATTGACAGTTAGCTTTGTGAGACTTACTGAACATCATATTTTATAGTTCGTTCCGCCACTTAGAAGGCGTGACACCGAACACTTTTTTTATTTGTCCACCATTTTGTCCATATAATTCAGCAGATTTCTTCCTTATCCGACATAATAACGGGAGCGTGCCACGCCCCCGTTACTGTTAATAAGGGAAATAAGAATAGCACGAGACCGTTTGATGCCTGATTTTTTTAGACGAAATGTAGACGAAGAGAACGGGAAGCCGCTGTTTATGCGGCTTCCCGTAATTATTTTACTATTCAAGCTCCCTAACTTAACCTGTACCTTAAACATTTTTGTTAGGGTTTTCTGTTACGATTTGACTTCATTTGGTTTCAGCTGTCCATATCACACGGACTGTATCAGCTTATGTTATCAAATTGTTATCACGGGAGTGTTATCACACTGCCTTTACTTGCCTTTTTCGCTTGCAATTTCTCCCACCATATATTTAGCATAATCCTTTGCAAGATTCGTATCATAAAAAATATGTCTATCCTCTGCATATTCTATCAGAGCATCTTGTATCAGACTATGATATCTTTCATGAACATTCTTCAATGCCCATTCGCCGCCCTCTTTCTTGGAAAGGACAAGCCCGTCCTTAATATATGCAAGCACTCTTGCCAGATTCAATATAATATACAGCGGATTATCTGTGATTTCCTCTTCTGCTTCAGCAATATCATTCCAGATAGAGTCAATGTAATCCTGTACCGGTACGTCAGCAAAAATATCTTTGATAGAAGCGCCATATAGACACTTGCCCCTATGGTTTATGATTGTAAAATGCGCAGCAAGGTCTTTATCCTCGCCCTTCATTTTCGAAATATAATCATCAGGATTCTTTCCGTACCAATCAAGATGTGCAACAGAAAAATGTAATTCAAAGGGAGTAGGGTAAACAAATGGCTTACAAGCACTTTGTTTTACAATGCTCATTTCAATTCCTTTAGCCGGTCCCTTACTGTTTAATTCCACCACCATGTCCATAAAGGCTCTCTTAACACTATCCTCTATAGAATCCTTCACCACTATGATTAAATCTATATCGCTCTTTGCAGGATTATAACATCCCATGACTGCTGAACCATGGAGATATATGCCCACAAGATTATCCCGCAGGATTTCTTTTGACTTTTCAACAAAACTAATTATAACTGTATCCATTTATCATCTGTGCAGATTTGTCTCTGCTCTCCGTTCTTGATTCTGTACGCTTCCCCATAAAGTATCTATGACCGTTTTCCCTTCTTCTTTCCATTTAGCTATGATGGCAGCAAGTTCACCAAATAATTTTGTTTTGCGCAAGAGTTTTTTTTTACTTTTTCATTGCTATTTGACGCTGTTATTCGAATAATAAATCATCACAGAAATGCCGATACTGTCGCGATAAGGCATGTGATAGTCACTATGGAAACCGCAGTGGTCAGCGCTATTGAAGAGGAAAGGACAGACGTGTCCATCCCCTTCTTCTCCGCAGTGATCAACGGAAGATTCCCGACGGGTACCGCTGCCATCAGACAGATAGCAAGAATCGCGGTTTTATCAACACCGAACGCGTGAAGCACAAGAGCAAACGCTATCGGTAGCATGATCAGGCGGATAAGTATGAACACCCAAATTCTGACGTTTTTAAGCGATCCGAGTATCTTCGATGTCGCTATCATCACACCAAGCATCATCATTGAGAGGAACACGGTGGCATTTCCGACATACTCCACCGTATTGGCAAGGATCGGGGGCAGTTTGATTTCAAACCAGAAAACAACAAGCGTTATGATCGCCATGATAAGCCCCGGATTGATCAGTCCTCTAAGAGCCGATTTCTTCTCAACTCCCTCAGCAGGTCCTTTACCAAACACGATCTGACCGTGAGTATAAAAGAGCAGGCTGTAGAACACGTTCACCACAACCACGTATATGATCGCATTGGTAGGAAGGATGGCTTTTGCTACAGGTATCCCGAGGAATCCGGTGTTGGTATACACGCTCATGAGATGATAGAACTTGCGCTTATCGGGCTCTACCCGAAGCAACCGTGGCATCACAAGTCCCGAGAGCAGAAGTACGACATAGAAAGCCGCTCCGAGAATTACGGCTTTTATAAGATCCGATCGATCGGCTGTAACACCACCGCCGAGCACCGATGCCAGTATCATGGCCGGGTTGCACACATCCACCACGATTGCTGAAAGCTTTCTGGATGTAAGGGGATCGACCACTCCCCTCTTTTGAAGAATAATTCCTATTACAACAAGGATGCAGATTACTCCCATTTGCTGCAGTATGATTGGTAAACTCACTGTTCTGACCTCTTTATCTGTTTCTTTATTTCCGACCCGTCAGATAGTATACCGCAAGTGCCGTCCGATGTGAAAGACCTTCTTTGGAGAGGATCGTCGTGATGTAGTTCTTGACGGTTCCTTCGGAGATGAAGAGCTTGTCCGCGATCTCCTTGTTCGAGAGGCCGTCGGCGACAGCCTTTATGATGTCGAGCTCTCTGTCCGAGAAAACAGAGCCGTCGAAGCCGCTTGCCGCTGCCCCGCTGCCTGCATCGTTCGATTTCGTCAGGGACTCAAGGATGTTCTCCTCCATGACCCCCGTTCCGTTATAGACTGTCTTGATCATCTGCTTCAGATGTTCGGGAGTATGGTTCTTGACAAGATAGCCCTTTGCTCCGGCGGCGAGCGCGTTGTGAACGAGCTCGTCATCGTCAAAGGTCGTGAGGATGAGCACCTTGCCTAGGTTGCGGCTCACTATCTCCCTCGTGGCCTCGATGCCGTCCATCACAGGCATCTGAATGTCCATAAGGAACACATCGGGTGCCTCGCGTAGGGCGATATCGATTGCTTCTCTTCCGTTTGAGGCCACTCCGAGAACTTCAAAATCATCATCCACATCAAGGATGATCTTCATCCCGTCTCTCACAAAATCGCTGTCGTCGGCGATGATCACTTTAATCTTCTCCATCTGTATCCCTCTTTAATGGCAAAAGCATTGTCACGCAAAAACCTGCGTTTGTTTCAAAATCAAGTGTTCCATTGAGCTTACGCACACGGCTCCTCATCCCCGAGATCCCCATGCCGTCATCGAACGAATCGCACCCCACACCGTCGTCGGCGATGCTGCAACGAACCATTTTGTTCATCACGATCAGCTTAATGCTTATGTGCTTACACTTCGCATATTTCATGGAATTTGAAACCGCTTCAAATGCATTGTCGAGGATCACCTCCCAAAGCTCGTCGGGTAAAACACCCGTATCTCCTTCCACGAAAAGCTCGGTCTGCACACCTCTTTCCGTACTGTCCTCGCACAGCTTATTGAGCTGCAGGAGTGCGAATTCCTTCTTCTTCGGCCGTTCCTTGCGTAAGATAAGGCGTATCTCATCCATACCCGTCCTCAGCTGATCGATCACTGCCTGTATCATACTTTTGGCTTTCTCGGGATCCCGCTCCATCAGCACCTTTGCACCCTCGAGCTGGTAGACCGATCCGTTTATGTTATGTCCGAGCTTGTCGTGCAATGTCTGGGAAAGCGAAGCCCTTTCTTCGAGGATCTGATTCTCGGCCTGAAGCATGTTTCTTTTGAGCTCCTCTTTGGCCGCGTACTGCTGCTCTTTGAGATCGCGCTTTAGGCCCTGCTCGAGGACCGTATCCTCCATCATCCTCTTTCTGTAATCCCTGACTATATAGCTGTGCTGCATATATACGATACACATAAAGATTGCCGTCACAATCCTGAGCATTGCGCTCATCGGGCTTTCGAGCAAGGCGATCACCACCGGAAGAATGTACCAGGGTGCCTTAAGCCTCTCAAATGTACACATGAACTCATAGGCATTAAAGACCAAAAGAAGCAGGAAGCTGCTTCCTCCGATAAAGATCAGCGCGACTACCATACATGTCGAGAACACAAGGATCAATCTTTTCTGCTTTGCAGGCATCAGCTCTTTTATCGCATCGGAGGCCATATATAGCGAAACAAGCAGGAATACCGTCACCGATATCCCTGACTTGTCAAGATCCAAACCCGTATTCTCACCGAATGCCGTCACAACACAGCAGACGCATGTCACGATCAGCATGATGAGCCTTACTATGATAAAATAGTTTTCCCTGATCCGTTCGTTCATCTCTGGCTCTCCGGAATATTATCAATCCTCCGAACTTCTCATCCTGATCCCGACGCTTCCGAATCCGATGAAGAGGATTATATATGCTGCTGTTACACATAATAGCATGAGCCATGCACTTTTGTCGCCTAAAAATATTTTTTCTATCCCGTCCATGAACCATTTTTGAGGCATGACCGATGAGATTGCCTGAACAGTGTCAGATGTGCCGTTCATCGGGAAGTAAAGCCCCGAAAGCATGCACGACATGCACCATATCGTAAAGGAAGTGATGTTTGCGCTCATAACATTCCCTGCGATCGTCCCGGCCACGAGGCTCAGGCTGCAGAATATGAGTCCCATGAGGAATATCATCGCGGTCAGAGCAAGTCTTCCGATACCCATCGATCCGGCATCGAGGAAGAAAGTACATGCCAGTGTTACAAGCGCTATTAGGAAGGACACGATCACGCAGATAATGACCTTGGAAGCAAAGTACGTGACGCTCGTTTTACCCGTGAGCTTGATCCTTTTGAGGACATCGTTGTTCTGCTCTTTGATCACTCCCTGTGCGACGAGGTTTCCGATAAGGACAAAGCTCAGTGTAAGGAACGCAAATGCATATCCGATATTTGTCTTCATGTCGATCTGATCTTTGGTAAGGCCGCTACCTGTCTTGCCGATCACCGACTGTGTCTTCTTGGCGGGCAGGAGTGCGTCCTCTGCCTCAAGAGCTTTCACGAGTCCGGCTGTGTCTGTGCTGCCCGTGAGCGCATATTTTAGTTCGATCCTTTGGAGTATAGCTTCGACCTTATTCTCAAAGATCTCAAATCTTTCGTCATCTGACATAACGTACGCGGTGACCCCATCCCCAAGCTTTTTAAAGCTTTCCCGGGACGAGCCGAATTCGGGCGAGATAAAAAGTACCGCGCCCATACGGTCGTTCTGACCGTCCGATAGAACATAATCATCTGCTTCTGCCCTGTTGGTGACCTTCATGCGGCCGATCTTGAACATTCCGCTGCGCGCGAGCTGTCCGAGCAGATATTCCGAGAGATCGTTCCCGCATGCATCGTAGACTTTCACGACAAACTTGCCGTCACCCGCATAATATGCGACCTTTTCACCGTAGTCGGTTATCTCCAGAACACCCATGTCATCGTTGTCGAGGTAGTAATATGACAGGTTCTGCTGCTTGATGCTCATTATGAACGTTGCAAGTATCGGAAGCACAATGAGACACAGCCAGAAACCGACGTTTCTGAAAAGCAGTTTTACGGACATTTTTATGATTTCTCTCATGATCTTTCCTTCCTGAGTTTAAGAATGCCTATGTTAAGTGCCGAACCGACGATGCCGATCGCACCGGATATGAGTATCGACTTTATGGTATAATCGCTTTTTCCCATGCAGGACAATTCGACCAGCGCTCTGTTCTCGTAATAGATCGGGGAAAAATCCTTAAGCACCTGCGGTGCGGATGAAAACATGTATGTCTCGAAGCTTCCACCGAAGAATCCCATGAACCAGACGATCGCAAAAGAGATGACGACCGTTGCGACCATGCTTGAAGTTGCATTGTATATGACAAGTTCAAACGAAGTGGCTGCGAATATCGACATAAGGACTACAAGCGCCGAAAGCAAAGCATTTCCCCAGTGTACATCGAAGAAAACGATTCCGATGACAGCCGACAACAGAAGTCCGATCGCAACAGACATAACAATGGGCACGAGTCTTGAAATGTAGAGCTTGAACTCCGACACTCCCGACATTGCAAACCTTCGGCCGATCCTGTACTTTTTCTCTGCCGTAAAGACCATAGCTCCGCAGATAATACTGCACCATGCGAAATATGCGATCTCAATGATTCCGTAATAATCGGTCGAATCAATAGCGGGTACAAAGAAGGGATGCTCGACTTTAATCTCTGAAGCCTCTGTAATCGCGGCAAACATTTCGGCAGTCTTCTCTCCGCTCTTTCCAACCCCCTGAACACTTCCGACCGTCTCTGCTCCACCGCTCATCATATAAGAACACCATTCTCCCAGAGCGTATTCGAGGATCTGACCTTCTACACGAGCATCTCTGTTCTTGTAGAGCAGGTACTCGTTATCCTTAAATTCTACAAAAACAGAAAGTTCCATTCGGCCCATGATCTCTTCGGGATCGCCCTCCGTATATTCGGTCATTATCACCCCTTTATCATTAAGGGTTTCCTTAAGAGCGTTCATCCCGTTCGAAAACACGCTTCCCTCGCTCACTCTGTAACCGACTTCAAAGGTTTCGGGTGCTTTGTAGCTGTCCATAAGCGTTGTGAAGGCACTTGTCAGGACCGCTGCTACGATCGTGGGCGCAAGTATGTACATCAATATGTTTGATGAGCTTCGCAGCATCATCTTCAGATAGTTTTTTATCAGATAAAATATCATCTTAGTTTCCTCTTTACGGCTTGTATTACGACTGCGTTTTCCCGTCATGTTTCTGAAGTCGGGCCAATGATCAGTAATCCCTCAGCTTCTTGCCCGTGATGGTAAGGAATACCTCTTCGAGCGTGACCTTCGAAATGTCGTCGACAACAAGCTTCTTGAGCTCGTCGCTCGTTCCGATCGCGATTATCTTGCCGTTGTCCATGATTGCGATCCTGTCGCAGATCGCTTCGACCTCTTCCATGTAGTGGCTGGTGTAGATGACGGTCGCGCCGTTCCTGTTGGACTGTTTGATCTTCTCAAGGATGAAGTTCCTCGATTGAGGGTCGATGCCCACCGTGGGCTCGTCAAAGATCAGAAGGTCCGGGTGATGGCCGATCGCGCAGGCGATGTTGAGTCTTCGCTTCATGCCGCCCGAGAAGGTCTTGGCATAATCATTCCTCTTCTCCGAAAGGCCGACGTACTCGAGCGACTCGTCGATCCTGTCGCGAAGCTCGCGCCCCTTGATCCCGTAGAGCGAGGTGAAGAGCTCGACGTTCTCCCATGCCTTCAGATTGCCGTGGATGGCGGGGTCCTGGGGGATGAAGCCAAGGTGTCTGCAGAGCTCCTTCTTGTTCTTCCTGAAGTCCTTGCCCATGAACTCAACGCTTCCGAGCGTGGGGTTGACGATGTTGCAGATCATGTTCATCGTGGTGCTCTTGCCGGCGCCGTTGGGGCCGAGGAGTCCGAAGATCTCGCCCTTCCTGATCTCGATGCCGAGGTTGTCGACTACCACATGACTGCCGTATTTCTTGGTCAAATCTTTGGTTCGAAGTATTATCTCGTTATTATCCATAAAAAAACTCCCGATTGGTTATTGATCTGTTTTACATGATCATGATACCAACCGGGATCAACTCTTTGTAGTGAAAAAAGAAATCATTTGAATATGACTTTAGTCATGTCTGCCTACTTCGCGATCAGCTCGGAAAGGAAGTACATGAGCGCGCACTCGCTGTCCTGCCAGATCCTGAGGCTTCGCTTCACGGCGCACACGATGAAGCCTTCGGTCTCCTCGCGCCTGCGCACGCGGACAACCATCACGGATTCAAAGCCATGCTCCACGAGCGATTCGTAGAAAAGAGGCGAATTCTTCTTGACGGGTTCGAGGGTGTTCTCGCTGTAGATGTCACCGCTCACCACGTTCTCGATGTCCTCCGCGCAGAAGCACAGGGTCCTGTCGTTCGTTCCGCGCATCAGGCCGTCCTTGTCGACGAAGAACAGCTCCTTGATCTGGATCATGTCCTTGACAAGGGGGAACACGGCTGCAAGCTTGCCCTCGATATCGGGAGCCTGCTCGGTGAGATTCCTCATCTCGCGCATCACGGAGAAGAGACCGTCCTTGGTGAGCTTGCGGACCTCGATGTCCTTGTGGCGTCTCTCATCGTAGATGGTGTAACAGTTACGACCCTTGTTCTTGCCGAGGTAGAGCATCTTGTCGATGATACCGAAGAGGTCGGTGAAGTTCTGCGCGTCGGCGGGGAAGCTCGCACACCCCGAAGTGCCGGTGATGAAGGCTTCTCCTCCGTCGAACCTCTCGGTGATCCTGAGAGCGCCGGAATTTCCGTACAGATTGTCGAAGAACTTCTTCTTGTCATCGTAAGAGGTATTCTTAATGTCTATGAGCAAAAGCTCGTCTCCTCCGAATCGGCCGGCGAGTCCGAAGCCGTCGGTGAATTCGGCGAGTCCCTTCGCCACACTCGTGAGGACCTTGTCGCCCGCGCTGTGACCGAAGCTGTCGTTTATGTACTTAAAGTTATCGAGATCGACGATCGTGTAGGTAAAAGGAGTTCCCTCGGCGATGAGGGACTGCACGAACCTGATCGCCCATGCACGTGAAAGGATGCCCGTCAGGGGATCAAGTAGTTCATCAAGGCTTGTGTCGTCGATGATCTTGTCAAAGAAGGGGAAGTTGCGGAGCTTGTCGATGGTGTACATGACCTGAGAACCCTCGAGACGGCTCGCGCGACGGAGCACATCGGTGATGTCGACAAAGCTGCCCGTGAGGCCGACGATATCGCGGCCGTTCATGATGGGACGCTTGGAAGCGATGATGTCTCTCTCATCGCCCTTCATCACGCACTTGCCCTGAACCTTGTAGGTACTCCTGCCGGCAAGGACTTCAAGTTCGTCCTGCTTGTAAGGCTCGGGGTCGCTGTGCCAGCCCATGTCCTCATCGGTCTTGCCGATGAGCACATCCTCGGAGTCGAAGCCATAGTAATCAAGAAAGGCCCGGTTGACGCCGACAAAGCGTCTGTCCTTGTCCTTCCAGAATACACAATCCTGAGCTGTATCTATTATACTCCTGAATAGCTCTTCGTTCATTTTCATGTCTATGGCCTCCGATATCGCAAAACGCGTAATACATTTTAATATCTTTTGGTATTTGTGATATTGTAATGATTATATTGTATATCGTGCAATAAATCAATCGTTAAATATGACCGTAGGCATTCGTTTAGCAATCGAGTAGGCTGACTCCTACTCCGTTAACTTCCTGAAAAAGTTCCACTCAAACCGTCTTTTTTCTCCTTCTTCCTCTTCGTTTTGCCGGTTTTGATGTGGTATCTTCTTTCATGTCCGACTCGAAAAAGGCTATCGCTTCTTCGAGTGTTTTGTTGCTCTTCA
>JAFRSH010000046.1 GCA_017427685.1 Lachnospiraceae bacterium
AACTTCACAAATCAAAAGCTTTAACGTTATAAACCCGTCAAAAAATCCACTCTAAGCGAAGAACAAAGCGCTTACTAAGTGGATTTTTGAATGTTTTAACGATTGCAAGCGTTTACTTGCAATCGGTCTGAAAACTTACCCGCTTTTTTCATGTGGTATCTTCTGTACTCATATTCGCTTGAAAAGCCTGCTCTTTCTTTCGTTCGTTCAACAAGCCTTCAGTCCTGCTGATCGCTTTTGGAGCCGGCAATTTCGTCGAGGATCGCGAATATTTTATCGGTTGCGTCGCCGGCTTCGGACTTGCTCATAGCGTCGATATACCTGTCGCGCTCGCTGTAGACCTTTTCCGCCGCCTCAATGACTGTGTCCGGAGTCATGATCTCCTCGGGGAGAACAAAGCTGTAGCCCGCTTTCTCGAAAGACTTCGCATTCAGAATCTGGTCGCCTCTGCTGGCCGCTGCCGAAAGAGGGATCAGGACTGCGGGCTTCTTGAGCGCGAGGAGCTCGCAAACTGCGTTCGCGCCTGCTCTCGAGATGAGAAGGTCCGCTGCCGCGAAAAGATCCTTAAGATCCTCATCTACATACTCAAACTGCTTGTACCCGGGCTTTTCTGCCAGGCTCTCGTCGAATCTGCCTTTGCCGCAGAGGTGGATGATGTCGAACTTGTTTATAAGCGTCGGGAGCGCCGATCTCACCGCCTCGTTGATCTTCATGGCACCGCTGCTGCCTCCCATGATCATGAGAACAGGTTTCGTGCCGTCAAATCCCGCTATCTCGAGGCCTCTCGCCTTCGTTCCTTCGAAAAGAGCCTTTCTTATGGGCGTCCCGGTATGGACCGACTTGCCCTCCGGCAGATACTTCATGGTCTCGGGGAAGTTGCAGCACACGGTCTGCGCTTTCTTGATGCACAGCCTGTTGGCAAGTCCGGGCGTCATGTCCGACTCATGGATAACAACGGGGATCTTGCGCTTCGCTGCCGCATGCACAACAGGTACAGCCACAAAACCGCCTTTCGAGAAGACCACGTCGGGCTTCAGCTTCTTGAGAAGCTTCTTTGCCTGTCTCATGCCGGCAAACACCTTGAAGATGTCCGAGATGTTTTTGAGGCTCAGGTACCTGCGCAGCTTGCCCGTAGACACGCCGTAATACGGGATTCCGATCCTCTCAATGAGTCTCTTCTCGATCCCGGCCTTTGAACCAATATAACTGATATCGTAGCCTTCGGCCTTAAGCTTTTCTATGAGCGCTATATTGGGCGTGACATGACCTGCCGTCCCGCCGCCCGTGAGTACGATCTTTTTCACTTCTTAATCCTTTCGGCTGCCCTTTTTACCATTACAGACAACATTTTCATATAAACGTTATATCTTCTCTTCCTCCCGCGAACCGGACGTTCTGACATCCTTGTCCCTGCAGACAAACAGCATGCGTCGGCTTTTCCTTCTGCAGGATGCGTGCTCAGGCCTTCTGCGCGAGAGCTTCCTTGAGTGCGACACTCAGCTGGTCGGGACACGACGTGCCCTTCATACCGCACTTGATGCCCCCGATCCTTCCGATCGCGTCGTTGACTTCCATGCCTTCGATAAGGCGCGCAACGCCCTGCGTATTACCGCTGCATCCGCCGGTAAATCTCACGTTCTTAACGACCTGCTTGCCGTCCTGCTCGTCGATCTCAAAATCGATCTGCCTGGAGCAGACTCCCTTGGGTGTGTATGTGTATGTCATGTTCGTCTCCTTTTCTACGCTTGTAGAACCGTTCTTCCCCCACCGGTTTTTATTGATTATATCGTAATGAACCGCCTTCCGTTTCTTCAGGTACAGGCTTTGTTGCTCACGAAAGTTTTGCAATCCTTCTTACGTGATTGGCTCCGTTTGAGAACTCCGTGTTCAGGAATGCATCGATGATACCGAGTGCTACGCCCTCACCGACAACTCTTCCGCCGAGGCAGATGACATTCGCATCGTTATGCTCGCGTGTGGCGCGTGCCGTGAACTCGTCCGTGCAAACCGCTGCTCGGATCTCTCTGTGACGATTGGCCGCGATCGAGATACCGATTCCTGTTCCGCAAACAAGGATGCCGTTCTCCGCATCGCCCTCGATGATCGCTTTGCAAACTGCTTCCGCATAATCGGGGTAGTCGCAAGACTTGTCATCATATGTTCCGTAGTCCTTAAAATCAATCCCCAGTTCCTCAAGATGTGCCATTATGGCCTGTTTAAGCGCGAACCCTGCGTGGTCGCTTCCGATTGCTATCATGGATTTTTCTCCTTGTGTCTTCTTTTGCATGTCTCTTTTATCCACTTACAAACTATACGTTTTGTCCTTGAATAACCATGGAAATTATAGTATTTCTCCCATGATTTGTAAAGAAAAGCCACCGACATTGCGCCGGTGGCTTTATCCGATCATTTATATCTTCGCTTCTCAGGAATCTACGATAGTTGTCCTTCCTGACTCACCCTCAGAGTCACACTAAAATCATTTGTCATCCACAATGCATCGGTCGTTGTGAATGAAAAAGAAACATCTACATAGTTGTTAAAAAAGAAAAAATACGTTCCATATTCAACATCTACGCTTCTGTTCGACACCGTTACCGCCGATGGAACACCATAAATATCTCCTCTGTAATTCGATACGTTGATATAATCAAGATCATCATCCCATTCAAAGTCCCCCTCAACATAATACGTCATTACAGTTCCTCCTGCCCATGTATGTCTTTTCAATTTTCGAATAGACCCGGATCCTGATATTCCTCTCGTATTATTTGGAATCACTGAAATCTTCTCATATACGGTACATCCCAATCCTTCATCATAGTATTCTGTTTCAGAATACACTATTTCTGTATCCTTTGACTCCCGATTCTCTCGTGCATATACTCCTACTGAGCTGAACCCAAGTACAAAAACCATAAGCAACACTATTAATTTCTTCACTGTACCCTCCGTTTCCATGAACAACCACTTGATTATTCATTAGCATCCATCCCAAAATCCTTCACAATGTTGTTTATTGCTTTCCATTCCTGCTTTTTTTCTTTTAGATATACACCCCCTTTTTCTGTAACGCGATAATACTTTCTCAATGGACCGCCGGAATCCGTCCCATCGTAGACTTCCGTATACCCTTCCGAACAAAGCCTCCGAAGAATCGCATATATATAACTGTTATCATTCTCCGGAAAGTATTCGGCCAGCTTTTTCATGATCGGATATCCGTATTGGTCTTTTTCAGAGATGTACATTAAGATACACATCTCTATTACGCCTTTTTTTATTTGCGAATCCATTGCTACAACTTCTCTGTTTTGGTCAGTTTACTCCCTTCTTAACCCTCACTGAATTCAAGAGCTTTCTCCTTTTTATTTTTCCGTGTATCTTTCGTCATAAATATATAATACAAAATTGCCAGCGTGGGCAGTACAAAAAAAGCAATTCCGCAACTGCCAATATATTCACCCTTCGCCAGAACATCTAAATCTTCAATATTTCTTGTCCTCGATAAATATTCCCGCGTCACCTCAGCACATACAAAGGACTGAACCACCAGCCCTCCCAACCAGATTTTTTTCTTAATGCCATACAGCAACATCGAAATCAGAAATACCGCAACAGACGCCCCTATGACAACCCAACATAACCATTTAATAATCTCTCCTAAACTTGAGGTATCAGCAATAAATTCAATTTGTTTTGGCAGAAGGTAGAAGAAAGTTGCCACAGAAACCTCCATAGCGACCAAAATTGTTTCCAAAACCCAAAACATCTTTCTGTCATTACTTCCCGGCTTTTTTCTGACAGGGATCAGATAGTCTCTTGTAAGCACGACAAATAGAAGTGTAAATTCAACCCCTTCTATCAAAGAATAAAGCCATGCCGATACGCGACTCAAATACAACCTCGTTAACACAAAGCCAACCATAACAAGTACCACTTCTGCTAAGAAGGATATCTTCAGTTTTCTACCTTTTTTGATTTCCCTGGCAAGCTTTCGAGGTTCTCCGTATATAGCAGTAATACTGTTGTCGGGCTGAGAACTGCTTTCAATATCAGAAAGAACTTCCTTGAGTTCATTTGAAGATAAAAAAGGAACCAGTCTATTTTTTAAAAATACTAAATATTCTAACTCTCCCATACTACCCTCCCAGACGATGATTAATAGTCTAGTCTATCTACATCGATTCTAACATCATAGTATCAAACTATTGTGTAATAGTCAATACTTTTGTTTTCGCCTGACCACTTTTCACAAAACCAGCTCTATATGGTACCCTGCCGCCTTCATGAGTCTGTTCATGATGGCGCTGCCGAGGCCGCCGTCCGAGAGGGCCTCGGAAAAGATCTTCTCGGAGCCTTCATCGTCAAATTCGCGAAGTCTTGCAAAAAGGACGGATGCGATCTCCTCCTCATTGTCACGGGAACCAAGTGTCTTTATGGTTACTTTATCACCAAACTTCTCCCTGAAGGAAGCTTCTTCCTCTTTGAAAACCAAGAGACCTGTTTTTCTGCCCTCCCGGAGAGACTTCTCTGCTTCGGCGAGTATCCGCTCCTTTACTGCCTGCCGGTTTCCCGAGTAGATCACGAGCTCGCCCTTCGGAGCGTAGTGTCTGTATTTCATGCCGGGCGCCTTGGGCGGTGCTTTTTCGTCTCCGGGTTTTCCCGAAACAGCCCGGTCAAATCCGATATCCGGTATAAGCGTTTCAAGCATCTCTTTGGTGATGAATCCGGGTCTCAGGATCAGTGCAGGCTCGCATGTGAGATCAACGATGGTTGATTCAAGCCCGATCTTGGAAGCTCCCGCGTCGATGATCATATCGATCCTGCCCGAAAGATCTTCTATTACATGTTGTGCGCAGGTCGTCGAAGGACGTCCCGAAAGGTTCGCGCTCGGTGCGGCTATGGCCACTCCGGCCTCACTAATGAGCATGGCCGCCACCGGATCCGAAGGCATCCTGACTGCAACTGTGTTAAGGCCGCCTGTAGTTTCGCGGGGAAGATCGTCTCGTTTGTTAAGTATCATTGTAAGAGGACCCGGCCAGAACTTCTCCGCCAGGTCATACGCCAACTGCGGGATGTCACGCGCAACACGGGTGAGTTCCGAGATGTCGGCGATGTGCACTATGAGCGGGTTGTCGCTCGGTCTGCCCTTGGCGGCATAAATCCTCTTCGAGGCAGTCGGATCGAACGCGCTGCCCCCGAGCCCGTAAACAGTTTCCGTGGGGAATGCGACCAGCCCTCCGTTTCGCAGGATCTGCGCTGCCGGTTTAAGATCTTCGGGAGTAAAGTTTTCCCTGTCTATTCTGATTATTTCGGTATCCATTTTATCCTTTCGTGTTGACCGTGATCCGGCACAACGTTCCGTCATGAAAAAATCTTCCTCGACAGATATCCGAGCGCAACGCCCGCTTCGTTGAGGATCAGATCGTCGATATCGCAGTACCCGCGCAGCGTGAACATCTGAGTTAATTCGATAACGCTTATGACCACTGCCGAGATCAGCATGACCTTGGGAAAACTTCGCCTGGTTCCGGTTTTGATGCCGACCAGGAAGAATCCGAAAGGTATGAAGAGAAGCACATTGCCGACAAGATTGGCCACAACCTGGGCAAATACGGAGAACGGCAGGTTGTAGGTGAGGATCTTGTGAAAGTAAACTATGGTTTCAAAAGGGACGGGGTTGAAGCGTGACCACACGTTCTCCCCGTAAGACATGGTGTCCGTGCCCGTTACGGGGCGCAGGAAAAGCATCACCAGCATGATAAGGCTGTATGCGATAAACAGAGCTAGTCTGGTTTTTTCTTTCTTTTGCATAATCCCCCAAGTGATCAAAAACAATATCGGTCCCCACCCATATCGAACGTTTTGAACATTTATGCAAATCCTCAGATGTCGGAAGAAAGCAGCGCCTGCACTTCGGTACGGAAGTTGAGAAGCGCCAGGCGAACGTGCTCGGTCGTGAGCTCGCGTGCCTTCTCAGCGTCGCGATTCTTGATGGCTTCAAGGATCTGACGGTGCTCGGCAACGGCTTTGACGGCGCGGCCGGGAGCATGAAGCGAGAGCCCGCGTCCTCTCTGGATCTGGTTATGGAAATTGGTGAGCATCGCACGAAGCGGACGGTTGCCCGACGCCTCGTAGATCAGCTTATGGAAATCGGTGTCAAGCTTCCAGATCTGATCACGGTCGTCCTTCTGGATGTAAAACTCCTGAAGCTCGATCATCTTCTCAAGAGCGACAAGCTCTTCTTCCGTGATCCTCGAGGTTGCGAGTTCCGAGGCGAAGCCTTCTATGTGAAGCCTTATCGCATATATATCCTCGATATCCTGAACCGAAACACCGACAACGACGGCGCCCTTGTTCTGGATCGTCTCCACGAGTCCCTCGAGCTCAAGCTGCATGAGGGCTTCGCGGATGGGCGTTCTGCTGACGCCGAGGTCGCGCGAGAGTCTCAGCTCGTTCATTGTGTCGCCTGCTTTGTACTCTCCGCTCAATATGCTGTGCTCAAGCTCGGCAAATACACGTGCTCGCAAGGAACCGGTATCTTTAACGGGTTGAAGGGTTTTCATGGTAATCCGTCCTTATTTGATCTCTGCAGGAAGTCCGGGAAGCTCGTCTCTGTGAAGGCGAACCTGCTCGAGCATTTCTGCGCCGCTGATGATGGTAACACGACCGTCATCGTACTGCTTGTCTACCCACTCTTTGATCTTGGCAACGCCGGGATTCCTCTTGCTGACAGCGTCCTCTCCGGTAAGGCCGAAGTGGCGGTTGATCCAGCAAGCGATACCGGCAAGACCCGATGTGTTCGTAACCGAAACGGTTGCGGGTCTGCCCAGGATCAGTTCTGTATCAAAGATGTTGTAGATCTCCTCATCCTTAAGGAGTCCGTCCGCATGGATACCGGCACGGGTAAGGTTGAAGTCTCTTCCGACGAAAGGAGTGTTGGGAGGAAGTTCGTAACCCGTTTCCTTAACGAGGTAATCGGCGATCTCCGTGATGACTCTGGGATCCATACCGTTGAAGTTGCCGCGCAGAGATGCGTACTCGATCACCATGGCCTCAAGCGGAACGTTGCCGGTACGCTCTCCGATCCCGAGGAGCGAGCAGTTAACGCCGCCGCAGCCATACATCCATGCCACCGATGCATTTACAACGCCTTTATAAAAATCATTGTGTCCATGCCACTCGAGCATGTCACTTGTGAAGCCCGCATAATGCTCAAGACCGTAAAAGATACCCGATACGCTTCGGGGAAGTGCCACACCTGCGTAAGGGATACCGTATCCCATGGTGTCGCACGCACGGATCTTGATGGGGATACCGCTCTCGTCGGAAAGTTCCTTGAGCGCGGAAGCGAAAGGAATTACGAAGCCGTAGAAATCGGCTCTCGTGATGTCCTCGAAATGGCAGCGGGGACGAAGGCCTGCTTCGATACAGTCCTTGGCTATTCCCATGTATTTATCAAGGGCCTGTTTTCTGGTAAGACCCATCTTGTTGAAGATATGATAATCAGAGCAGCTCATGAGGATACCGGTCTCTTTGATGCCCATATCCTTCGCGAGCTCGAAGTCCTGCTTGGACGCGCGGATCCATGTGGTGATCTCGGGGAATTCGTAACCGAGCTCCATACACTTCTCGATGGCATCCCTGTCCTTTTTGGAGTACACAAAGAACTCCGTCTGACGGATCATGCCGTTGGGACCACCCAGACGATGAAGTAATTTGTAGATATCAACCATCTGCTCGGTCGTGTAGGGAGAACGCGACTGCTGACCGTCACGGAACGAAGTGTCCGTGATGAAGATATCATCGGGCATGTGCGCAGGAACCTTTCTGTAATTGAAAGGGATCTTGGGCACTTCCGAGTAAGGATAGATCTGACGGAAAAGCTCAGGCTCTGTTACGTCCTGGAGCTGATAAGCGTAAGGATCCTGTTCCAAAAGGTTCGTGTTGGGATTGATTGATAATTCCGATTTCATCATAAGACTGTCCCCTCATTCAAGCTATTATCATAACCGGCTCCTCTTTGCAGTCGGTTTTATATCGACTGCGTTTCATCTACATATACTTCAACGAAGTAGTAGGTTACATCTTCGGATTTTTGTATGATTGTATACAATTATACAGGCGAGGGTATTTTTGTCAAGAAAAAAGTGATATAGTACACGCCTATATCACAGATTGAGCCTTTTTACCAGATTTTCGAATTCACCGTGTCTTAATACTTCGAGTAAAGAATTAAAGGAGCGGAGGGCCTTGATCATCTGTTCTTTGGTGATCATGCCCTTTTCGAGGGCTTCGGCCGCTTCGTCGGCATCGAGGATAAGCTCGCGTCCGTCGGGATAAACGATCACGTCGAGCAAAAGGTCGTTGCTTGTAAATGTGTTGTTCTCATCATCGATCTCAAACTCACAGATATCGCAATACCAGTGGATGGTCTTGCCGTCCTTGTCCATGATGTTGCTGATCTTCCAGCCGTCCTTAAGGCAATACACGGACACGCCCGCAGCAAAATCACTCCTGGGTCTGAGCGGCTTCCACTTGGTGATCAGGTAATTTTCATCAAGAGAAACCCTTTCATCGTCCTTCAGGTCGACAACTTCCTTAGGAATATATCTTCTTCTGTAGATGGTAAGATCTTCAAGAACCATAGTTGCAGCGCCACCCCCGATACAAAAACTTACACATACTATAGCACATTTTTACTATAATGTCTTGTCTATTGTACAAATCATGATAAATTAAAACGGCAGCCCTTTCGGACTGCCGTATGATACTTATTTATCGGCCTGAGCCACATCAATTCTGACAAGTGCCCTCTGAAGACGTGCCTTTGCAACTGTCTTCTCCTCCGGAGTGGCGTCCTCGTTTTCGAGAACCTTGAGAGCGTTGTCTCTCGAGAGCTCAGCTCTGGGCACATCGATGTCTTCCTTCCACTCCCATGTCGTCGCAAGCAAGTGAGCCTTGTTGTTCATCATGGTGATCATGCCGCCGACGCATGCTGCGTGACGCTCAGACCCGTCCTCGAGCCTTATATAGGCGTCACCCATTCCGAGCGCCGTACAATAATTCGAGTGTCCGGCAAGGATCGCAAGGTCTCCGGTTATGGTCCTGCACTTAACGCGCTCGACCTCGCCGGCGAACAGGAGCCCGTCGGGGGTGCCGATCGTTAGCGGATAGTGTGCCATATGGCTAATCTCCTTTCAGCCCGGAATTCTCGGTTATCGCAGAGTCCCGGCTAAATCGTTCTCTTACATCGGGGCGGATCATTTGCCTGCCTGTCCGGCCTTGGCAAATACGTCATCAATAGTTCCTGCCATGAGGAAGCAGCTCTCGGGGATGTCGTCGCACTGACCGTCAAGGATCATCCTGAAGCCGCGGAGTGTCTCCTTAAGAGGAACATACTTACCGGGCATACCTGTGAACTGCTCTGCAACAGAGAAGCTCTGTGACAGGAAACGCTGAACCTTACGTGCTCTGTTAACGGTGAGCTTGTCTTCGTCGGAAAGCTCGTCCATACCCATGATGGCGATGATGTCCTGAAGCTCTTTGTAACGCTGAAGTACACGCTGTACTTCACGGGCTACTTCGTAATGCTCTGCTCCGACTACCTCGGGTGTCAGGATACGGCTTGTCGAATCAAGAGGATCAACAGCGGGGTAGATACCCATGCTGGCGATATCTCTCGAAAGAACCGTGGTTGCATCGAGGTGGGTGAATGTCGTTGCGGGAGCGGGGTCGGTAAGGTCATCGGCGGGCACATATACGGCCTGGATCGATGTGATGGAACCCTTACGTGTCGATGTGATACGCTCCTGAAGAGTACCCATGTCGGTTGCAAGTGTAGGCTGGTAACCTACGGCTGAAGGCATACGTCCGAGAAGTGTCGAAACCTCTGAACCTGCCTGTGTAAATCTGAAGATGTTATCGATGAAGAGAAGCACGTCCTGGTTCTTAACATCACGGAAGTACTCAGCCATGGTAAGTCCCGAAAGACCGACTCTCATACGTGCTCCCGGCGGCTCGTTCATCTGACCGTAGACTAAGGCGGTCTTTTCGATAACGCCGCTTTCTTTCATCTCGTTATACATGTCGTTACCTTCACGGGTACGCTCGCCTACACCTGTGAAGATGGAGTAGCCGCCGTGCTCTGTGGCAACGTTGTGGATAAGCTCCTGGATAAGTACTGTCTTGCCTACTCCGGCACCGCCGAAGAGACCGATCTTACCACCCTTTGCGTAGGGGCAGATAAGGTCAACGACCTTGATACCCGTCTCAAGGATCTGGGTCGAAGCAGCCTGCTCTTCGTATGAAGGAGCGGGACGGTGGATGGACCAGCGTTCCTCTGTCTCAACGGGAGGCAGATTGTCAACGGGGTCACCGAGAAGGTTGAACACACGTCCGAGGCACGCCTCACCGACGGGAACCTTGATGGGATCTCCCGTGTCTACAGCTTCGATACCGCGAACAAGTCCGTCCGTGGAATTCATCGCGATGCATCTGACGGTGTTGTCGCCGATCTGCTGGGCAACCTCGGCAACAAGCTTCCTGCCCTCGTAGTTGATCTCGACTGCGTTCAGGAGAGCGGGAAGTTCATCAGGCTCAAACCTGATATCAAGAACGGGACCTGTTACCTGTACCACCCGGCCAATGTGTTTATCGCTCATGCTTTTTCTCCTTTAAAGCTTTAAATCTGTCTTGTTTCTTTATAATCCCTCGGCACCGCCGACGATCTCGGTGATCTCCTGGGTTATGCTTGCCTGACGTGCGCGGTTGTATGAGAGATTGAGAGTATCGATCATCTCTTCCGCATTGCTGGTCGCCGACTCCATCGCTGTACGTCTTGCGGCCTGCTCACTCGCCATCGAGTCACATACGGCTCCGTAGATGACTCCCGAAACGTACTCGGGAACGATGGCATCGAACACCGACACGCTGTCGGGCTCATAAAGTATAAGGTTTCTGATGGGTTCGTCCACTCCGTCGTCATCAAGGTCGGACAGAGGAAGGACAGGAAGCACGTGAGGCTGCTGGGAAAGCATGGAGACGAATTCCGTGTAAACAAGTCTTACGCTTCCGTATTCACCGCTCTTGTATGCCTCGCAAAGGATCTTGGCTATCTCGAAGCAATCCGAAACACCAATATTCGCGATCTGGGCATGGCGCTCCGAAAGGAGCTTTACCTTGCGTTTGCGGAAATAATCCACGGCTTTCTTTCCGATGGGGAGGACCACGTAGCCTTCCCTGCCTTTGGCGTCGGCCTCAAGGCATTTGAAAAGATTGGAATTATAACCGCCGGCAAGACCTCTGTCGCCTGCCATTACGACATAGCAGACTTTCTTGCCCGGCTGGACCGAGGCATATACCGAGGAAAAATCGGTGTTCCCGCAGGCGATGTCCTTAAGCGTTGCAAAAAGCTCTTTAAAGTAGGGCCTGCAGTTTTCAGATCTTTCCTTGGCTCTGCGCAGCTTCGAGGACGCAACGAGCTCCATTGCCTTGGTGATCTGCATGGTGCTTCTTACGCTCTTGATGCGCAGCTTAACCGCTTTCATGTTAGCTGCCATAGGATAATCCTCTTCCTAAATCATTCGTTAGCTTTGTTTTGTTTCAAGGAACTGCTTCGTGAATACGTCGAGAGCCTTCTTTAAGTGCTCTTCCGTACTCTCTTCGAGTTTTCCGCTTTCCTTAACGGCCTTGGCGAATGCAACTCCGTCGGGATCCTTGTCAAGGAATGCGAACAGCTCGCTTTCGTAACGGCGGATATCCTCGATGGGAACGTCCGCAAGTATGTTCTTTGTAACCGCGTAGATAATGGCGATCTGCTTTTCAACGGGCACGGGTGAGTTCTGGTCCTGCTTAAGCACTTCCACGATTCTCGCACCCTGATCGAGACGAGCCTTTGTGTCGGCGTCGAGGTCGGAACCGAACTGAGCGAAGCTCTGGAGCTCACGGTACTGTGAGTAGATAAGCTTCAGGGTACCGGCAACCTTCTTCATAGCCTTGATCTGCGCATTACCTCCTACACGGGATACCGAGATACCGGGGTTAACCGCAGGCATAACACCTGAGTGGAAAAGCTCGGTCTCAAGGAATATCTGACCGTCCGTGATCGAAATAACGTTGGTGGGGATATATGCCGATACATCACCCGCCTGAGTCTCGATAACGGGAAGCGCGGTGAGCGATCCGCCTCCGTGAGCCGCATCAAGCTTGGCTGCACGCTCGAGAAGTCTCGAGTGGAGGTAGAATACGTCGCCGGGATATGCCTCACGTCCGGGCGGACGACGGATAAGAAGTGAGAGTGCTCTGTAAGCAACAGCGTGCTTAGAGAGATCATCATAAATAACAAGCACGTGACGGCCCTTATTCATGAAGTACTCACCCATTGCACAGCCCGAGTAAGGCGCAATGTATTGGAGGGGCGATGCCTCCGAAGCGCTCGCGGATACAACGATCGTGTAATCCATGGCGCCGTTTTTCTTAAGGTTCTCAACAAGGCCGGCAACCGTTGATCTCTTCTGGCCGATAGCCACGTAGATACAGATTACGTCCTTGCCTTTCTGATTTATGATGGTATCCGTTGCAATGGTCGTCTTTCCGGTCTGGCGGTCGCCGATGATAAGCTCACGCTGTCCCCTTCCGATGGGGATCATGGAATCGATGGCCTTGATGCCCGTCTCAAGGGGCTCAAATACGGACTGCCTCTCGCAGATACCGGGTGCGGTGCTCTCGATGGGACGGAATTCTTCCGTCACGATGGGACCCGCTCCGTCGATGGGCTGACCAAGGGCATTAACAACACGCCCGATCATGGCGTCACCTACGGGAACCGACACAACCTTACCGGTACGGTTAACGGTCTGGCCTTCACCGATCTTCTCGTCGGAACCGAAGAGCACGATAGAAACGCTGTTCTCTTCAAGGTTCTGAGCCATACCGAAGCTTCCGTCCTCGAACTCGATCAGCTCGCCCGACATGCAGTTGATAAGACCGGCTGCCCTGGCGATACCGTCACCTACGTTGAGGATGGTTCCGGTTTCGTTCTGCTTAATGGTATTCTCGTAGTATTTGATCTGGCTGCGGATGACTTTGGATATTTCTTCGGGTTTTAACTGCATAATTCCTTTCCATCCTTTAGATAATAGTCTCTGACAGTTTCCTGTGAATGCTCTCAAGACGGGTGCTCACCGTGCCGTCGTACTGTTTACCGTCGATCTCGACCTTAAGTCCGGCGAGCACGCTCGCATCGACTTTGGTCTTGATGTCGATCTTACGTCCGGTGTTCTTTTCAAGCTTCTCACGAAGGGCCGCAAGCTGTTGTTCAGTCAATGCGACAGCGCTTGTGACGAGTGCTTCCGAGATGTTGTTATCACGGTTGTACCTCTTGATGAATGTTTCCCTGCAACCTTCGAATTCACGCAGAAGTCCGCGTTCACACAAAAGCTTAAGGAAATTCACAAGGTAGCGGTCACAAGAGCTTCCGAAGGCTTCCTCGATAAGCTCGAGCCTCTTGTCCTTCTTGATGGACGGCTCGAGCAGGAGCGTAAGGTAATCGGGGTTCTCCCTGAAAAGCTTGAACACTTCAGTCAGCTCTTCGAGGATCTGCGCCGCGCGATTCTCTTCCACTGCGAGTTCGTAGAGGCTGCCTCCGTAAATAACGGCACGCTGCGTCATGTCAACCTCCTCAAATTATCAAGTTCCGACCTGCTCGATGAACTCGTCGATCAGCTTAGCATGATCCTGCTCGCTGACTTCGCGTTCGATAACCTTGCCGGCAATTTCCATGGCCATGCTGCCGATCTCGTTCTTGACTTCGTTGACAGCTTTTCTGCGCTCGAGGGCAATATCCGCTTCGGCGCGGGCCTTCATGGCCACAGCCTCCTGCGAAGCCTCTCTGATGATCTCGTCACTCCTGGCAGTAGCATTCTTCTGGGCAAGATCGATGATCTGCGTAGCTTTCTCGCGAGCCTGTTCCATGTTGCTCTCGTACTCTGTTCTGAGCTTCTCAGCCTCATCACGCGAAACTCTGGCCTTGCGGAGTTCTTCCTCGGCCAGCTCGCGACGCTTATCAAGAACATCACGAACACGCTTGAAAAGGAACTTCTTGATCAGGAGCATCTGTATGAAGAGATTGCATATCATGGCAATAATGGTCCAGGTATCGATGGAAACCAATCCGGCTTCTTCAATCTGGGCTGCCTCAGAAAGCAAAACAAAGCTTCCCATGCTCTTTCCTCCTAAATCCTAATCTCAAACGATCTTGTCGATAAATAATCCGGGTGCTACGAAGATGAGCAGAAGACCGGTAACGAAACCGTAGATACCGGTTGTCTCGGCAACGGCACAACCAAGTAACATCGTGGATGTTACGGAGCTTTTGCACTCAGGCTGACGTCCGATTGCTTCAAGAGCCTTTGCTACCGCATTTCCTTCACCGATACCGGGGCCGATACCGGCGATAAGTGCCAGTCCTGCGCCGATTGCACATCCTGCGAGTGCGATTCCTTTTGCAAGTAGATCCATAAGTATTCCTCCTGAATATAGATTTCTGTGTTTATTTGCCGCCTGTCAGCCCTCCGCTGCATTGGCGATATACATGGTGGTCAGCATGCAGAAGATGTAAGCCTGCATGACTCCGGTGAACCAGTCAAAGTAGAACGAGAGGATCGCCGGGATTCCAACATCAAGGATCGGTATGGTCGAAAGCACGTTTCCGACCGCTCCGGGGATCAGTCCGAACAGCGCCGAGCTGGCTCCTGCGAGCGCAGCGTAGATCAGGCCGTTGATAACCAAACCCGAGAGGATGTTTCCGAAGTGACGGCACGCCATACTGATGGGTGTTGACAGCTCGGAAAGCACATTAAAAGGTGTGAGCAGCGGGATGGGTTTTGTGAATCCCAGGAGGTAACCTCCGAATCCACCCGCTTTTATCTTCTGCGCCGTGATCATGATGAACACGACGATCGCCCATGCCGCTTCGGTGTTGAGGTCGGCGGTAGGGCTTCTCACCCCGAGAAGTCCGATAAGGTTCGAGAAAAGGCTTGTCGCAAACAGCGCCGCAACGAAGGGAACCATGTACGAGAACTTCGAACCCATGTTGCCGATGACGAACTTGTCCGCCATCTCGACCAGCCACTCGGCAAGCGCCTGTCGTTTGCTGATCTTTTCAACCTTCATGTTGTGAGTGAGGAAGACGCACAGCAACGTGATCGCAAGCATCACTATCCAACTCACTATCAGTGTCTCGGTCAGGGGGAACCTGCCGAGCAGCGGGATATCCGGTCCGATATAACCGTAGACCTTTGCTCCGGAAATACTAATCTCCATTCATTTCACCTACTTTTTATAAGTGTTTGTTTTAACGCCTATGTCAAAGCTCCGGGTTTCACGGCTTACGCTCAGGCTTTGTTCGCTATGCCCAGAAGCTTGATCCCGAGTGTCGGGAACAGCAAAGGCATGATCCCCGCAACCGGGTTGAAGCAAGGCACTGCGATCGCGATCACTACCCACACTATCATCATGAGGAATCTCAGCCTCATGCTGGTGCTCATGATCTTGCGAGCTCTGCCGGTGTCCTCTTCGGACACGTTTCCTTCCTCGTCGACGGCCGGCTCGAGTGATGTCACTTTAACGACCGCGAGACCCATAAGGAAGAAGTTGAGTATATCAATGACACCGCAGCACACTCCGCCGAGTATCACCGTATAATCAAAAGGCACATCCCATACCTCGGGAGGGCAAAACCTGTTTAATAAGAAAAAGCCGAGGAGCATGATTGCTATTCCCGCATAAGCGATCGCTCCGACCCTCAATGTCTCTTTCCTGACAACAGGATCGATTCCCCTTCGTCCGCTCATATCTTTTCCCCCGGCTGATAACCCTGCTCCTTGATGACCCTTGTTCCGACCGGTTCTTCGGTTTCCTGCGGTCACGGATCGTCCGGCTCCGCTGTTTCCTGCGGTCACACACATTCGTGCCTCAAGAATGGTCGTTAAAGGAGATCGGGTTCTTTTTTTCCTTTTCTGTCTTGTTCACCGTAAACAAATAAAACTTATATGCTGTCATAAAGGCGGCTCCAAGCCCGAAAACAATCCCCACGATGTAGATCCAGGCTCCGAGCTCAAATCTGCTGTCTAGCCACCAGCATCCCAACATGCACAACACAAGAGGTGCCGCGAACGACAAGCCCAGCTGCGCGAGCAAGGATACATGCTTTATGATTTCTTGTAAACCTTTCATGAAGTTTCCTTGTTTTGCTCACAAATACGAATATAAAAATCTAACCATCTTTTATTGTAGCAAATTCTTGGCATAAAATCAAGCTGTTTAGTAAATAAATCGCCAAAAATCCCGCATAAACAAAACAATCGCCAAATTAGCCTTTTGTTTAAAACACAATCCTCTTGCAAAGCTTTCACTCTCTGTGCTATAATTCGTCAGTCGGTATATTCGCGGAGGTGGCGGAATTGGCAGACGCGCACGGTTCAGGTCCGTGTGAAAGCAATTTCATGTGGGTTCAAGTCCCATCCCCCGCATAGTCAACGCCGGGTCTTATGCCCCGGCGTTTTTATTTCCAATATTTGGACTTGAAGCCACCTTCGGTGGCCCGCATTTGAAAACCAAAATGCGGAGCGTTCAAGTCCCATCCCCCGCATGTCAAGTGAGTGGACCCGTCGTACGAAAGTACGAGGGGTCCACTTTGTGTTTGCACAGGGAAAGTGCGATGGTTTAACGCACTTTTCCCTAAACACAAAGCTGCGGAGCAGCTCGCGTTCATTCCGAGGTGTTTTCGAGGAATGACTTCCTTAAGTCCGGGACTTGAAGCCACCTTCGGCGGCCCGCATTCTTTATTTGTTTATTACATTGCAGAACTTCAGGTTGACTTTTATGACATTTACAACGCCGAACTCATAAACGTTACAGTCAAATTCTCCGATACGGATCTTGCCGTTCTGGTCGACCAGTATGGTCTCGCCGGGCTTCTCGTTCGCTACCCAGTACATGCCGTACAGCGTGACCCCATGCCTCGTTGCCTTGTGATTGGTACCGAGATCATAGATCTTTGAAGGCTCAACAACCCTGTTCTTGTCGGCGTCCTTAGAAGTACTGAAACCGTAATCTTTATTCGTCAGCATTTCCAGCGTCGGTATGCCAAACTTGGCCTTAGTTCCACAGATATCCATCTCGATCAGAACACGCTCTACGATCTTTGTCTTCGGCCAGAACGTTCTTTCTTCTTTTTTGTAATTGTTGGGTTCGTTAAGCATATAATACAGACTGCTCGTCTTCCAAGTGGTGGTCTTTGTTTCGCGATACCCGTCATAACCGCCGCCTTCAACAATGCTGTTGTTCATAAGGAGCACGTAATCATCGGTCTGTTCAAGGATCCTCCATTCCACGGGGACATACTTGAACGGGCCTATATCGAAATGATCATCGTATGTGTACTCGTCTCCGTCATATAAATAAATCCCGTGATCACAGGGTGCAGCGAGGATCTTTGCCTTAAGCACTTTGTCGGTGATCAGCTTGGTAGGTCCGGTTCCGAAATACGCGTATCCGTTCTTGAAGGTGATATCGGCATATTTGGGTGCGGTGTTGCCTTTCTCGTCCATGCTGCGCAGCTTTATCATCTCGGAGCGGGCGAGCGGATTCCTCAGCTCCACATCTGCCTCTTTTTCGAATGCGTAGAGGATCGCATAGCATTCTCCCAGTTCGATGGCGCCGACCGCCCTCTCCGTTTCGTCATAGTTAAACGGTGATGACACGGCACGTGTTCCGTCGGGATCAACTATAAGCAGCCTGACCACTGCGTTTTCAAACTCTTCATCACATTCGTATTCGAACTGATATTTGTCTCTGTCGCATCCGCCCGGAATTCCGATCCCCATCGTGAAATCCGTGAGAGTGCCCTCGGCAAATCTGATCCCCACAGGAACTCGCGACAAAACGTCCGACTTAACGGTGATGTTTTTTCTGACGGAAGCGTCCGACCAGACCTTGGTCTTTCCTTCCTTGTGATATGCCTTGACGCTGAAGGTATACTTGCCGGGGTAAAAAGGCGAATACGTAAATGTCCTCGTCTTTTTACCGTTCTTTTTGATCAGGGCAACGGAACGGATCTTTCCGCTTCCGGGTTCCTTGGCATAGATACGGTAGCCGTCGGCATCGGCGTTTTTCGAGATCGTGATCGTGATAAGGCTCTCGTCCCCGGAGATCTTCAGCTTAAACTTCGGGGCAGCGGGCTTGACCGCCTCGTCTGCCTGCACGGGCAGCGCGTTAAAAGATGTGAAAAGTGTAGCGAGTGCTATCAGTAATACCAGTATCTTTTTTGCCATTTCTGTACCTCCGACTATCAATTTGAATTTACCTGCGCGGGTATCATTTCGGCATATACATCCTCACATTTATTACTCTTTGATACCCTGTAAGATCATAGAGAGCGGAAAACCGCTATGATCGATTGAAGAAAAACCGCCGCTGATGTCGTGATCGAACTCCTGAAGTCCTGTGATAAAGATCCCGTTGTTACACATTCCGGATATGATCTCCGACATCGAATGGGTAAAATCGGTAAAGGTCTTGGAATGGTAGTTCTTCTTTGTCATATAATACATGCCGCCGTTTCCGGTCCATTCATGTTCGAAGTAAGAAAAATGACATTCCTTTCTGTGTTCCGGATCAAACTCCGCATCGCCTTCCGTAGCAAGCATGTTCGTGCAGGGATGCTGTTCGTTAAGCACGATCACGGCGCCCGGCTTCATGCATTTGGCCACGACCTCAAAAAAACGATTCAGATCTTCAAACCAGCATAACGCGCCTATAGTAATGATCACAACATCAAACCGTTCTTTGAAACGGTCGTCTATGTCATAAACGTTTATGGCCTCAAATTCACAGGACAGGCCCAGTTCGTTGGCTTTTTCATTGGCAAAAGCCACCTGGTTTTCAGCTATATCAAAACCTATTCCTTTCGCTGCTTTTCCGCATTTTGCCAAAGAAAGCAGCTCGCGGCCGTTGTTACAGCAGAACTGACCGATCGTCTTTCCTTCCGTATCGATGCTTCGCAAGACAGCAGCCATTTCTTTTTCAAAGAACGGATAGTCTTCTTTCTGTATGCGCTCTGTTATATCGGCACCCCAGGATGCGTCTCTTTTATCAAACGCTTCTTCCCATGCCGCTTTATTTCCTTCAATGTACTTTTCCATAAGTTTATTTTCCTTCTCTTCATGATTATTCTGTCTATAACCTAAACAAATCTGCCTCTAGTATATCAAAACAACCGGAAATCTGCTATTCTTAACATGTTAAAAATGGGACACCAATCTCGGACTTAAGGCTTACTGCGGGTAATCAAAAAAGCAAATCCTACTGAAAGGGCGTATTACATGGATTATGTGAAAATGTTTAACGGCATGCATCCCGGATTCTTTGATGACCCGGGAATAAAAGGGATGCCAAAAAACTGGGTGTTTTCGGAATTGATAATGGATCTGCGCACAGATTCACCACTTGAGGTAGTACCGCCTTGCCCTGAGGACATTGCTTTCGGCGAGTACAAAGGCGATATCGACGAGCTCAAGAAAGTTGTAAATGAAGTTGACGAGGACTGGGTACAGTACTTCAGCAAACGGAGCAGAGTTTTCTGTGCCTTTGATCGGGATGAGGTGGTTGCGTTCTGTGTATTATGTGATCTGGGAACGCATGATGATCTTAAAGTCGGCGGACCGGGCTGCGTAGGAACCATTCCGAAGTATCGAAAGATGGGCATCGGACTCGAGATGGTCAGAAGAGCTACCGATATACTGAAAAACGAAAAATACGACATCTCGTGGATACATTTTACCCATATCGAAAACTGGTACAAAAAGCTGGGATACAAAACGGTTCTGAAATGGAATTCTGATGGAATTGTTATGGAGGAAGCATGAACAAGGGAGGCTATCCCTAAAAACGGAAACCCTTCAACGAAATGTATAACAAGAGTAGCAATAATGCAACTAATGATTCATTGAGACAATATCCGCATGTTTATACAATGAGAACCGAGCTCGGTACCCGATTGTTTGATCGGACGAGGGAAACATTTGACAAAGCGGAGGTAATAAGACATGAATTTTTCAGAAAAACTACAGATACTCAGGAAGAACAAGGGCTTCACGCAAGAGGCACTTGCCGACAGACTCGGTGTTTCAAGACAAGCGGTTGCAAAATGGGAGTCCGGACAGATTTATCCGGATATTTCAAATCTCATTCAGCTCAGTGAACTCATGAGCGTCAGCGTCGATTATCTTGTTAAGGATCAGGACTGCTCCGTGAGCATTAAACCTCGGGCAAACACGGATCTTGACGAGCTGATTGCCTTTAGACTGGAAGCAAATGTCAATACTTATGCAGCGTTTATGAACGAGGTTGATGCTACCAGACCGGCTTCTCATGATTTCAGATATGAAAATGGTAAGTATATGTATCACGATACATATGTCGGAGGAGAGATATTTGCCGGAGAAGAAGCCGTATGGAAGGACGGACTGGCCATCTATGCCATGAATTATATGGGAAGAGTATTAACAGACGGCTTTAGCGGCAACTTCCTGAAAGAAGCGTTGAGAGCGGCAGATAAGAAGATGCCGTACAGAGGACCGGAGCTGTATCAGTCGGGGGAATACACATACAGATGCAAAGTGACCGGTGACTTCACCTGGTTTCAGGGATATGAAGAAATCTATCAGAACGAGCAAAAAGTGTATGAATGTGTATTTCACGGCGGATTGATGAAATGATTAACCGGTAGTTGGAGAACAAAAAGCTATGAAAGCATTTTTAGTTTCAAAATCCTGCCCAACGAGAACGCCGGTTCGGCTTTAAGAAAAGTGATATACACGTAAATTTTCATTTTTTTTCTTCTTGCAAGGCTTACTTCGAGAAACGAATGGGCATGGATTTGTATGAAGCGGTAGATAAGGCGAATTTCAGGCCTTAACAAAATTATAACGATCATTTATGGTCTCAGAAAAAGGTGTTTAAAACATAATTTACAAATTCTTCTGCGAGAGCATGATTTTCGCTGCTGTCTAATGTGGAAAAATCACGTTCCCGCCTACGGGCAAGGGCGTCCTCCAAAAGCCCCGAGTATTTCGGGAGGAACTCCATAGCCCACTTAGCAGCCGCAGGCTTCGATGTTTGTTTTCCTGTCCGAACGGTGTAGAGAGCTCTGCAGACAGTCAGGATCGCATACGCCTGACTATAGCCGTCTTTACATGTCTTTATCCGGTCGCGAAAACCGAGCGCATATCCTTTTATTTGTTTTACAAATTCTTCGCTTGAAATATAAGGGATTACCTCTTTGGGATCCCCACCGAACAGCGGAACCGCATATTCTCTTACAAGATACCACTCGTCGATCCATTCAGTATCGGCAGCGATCATATGAAGCGGCTCTCCCGGAGAAATGTTGGCCATATTAAAAGCCACAGTCCTAAACCTTTTTAATCCCTCTGCGGGAGCGTAATGGACTTCGATCCGATTATCCCATTCGGGATATTTGCGGATGATTTCTTCATGCATAGCGCGAAGAAGTGTAAGCTCTTCCGCCGTGACTTCAGAACCGATCAGGCAAAGAGTATCTATGTCGCTGGTGTGTTCATCAAAGTCTCCCCAAACAAGCGAGCCATACGCATAATAACCGAGAAGCTTGTCGGAAAAGACACGCTTATGGCCTTCAAGCAGTGCCTGCAATAATTGATCCACATCTTTGTACTGAAACGTTATTTGTTCCACTGTTTTTCTCCAATTCCTGACTGTTTTTATCGCATCCGAGATGTCTCCTTCTAAGACAGCTAGTACTACCGCTCATCCCGCAGGATCGAGTACCAGCTTGCGTCGCAGATTCCGGTGTTGTTCCTGTCGGCGCATCGTCTTGTGCCCTCGTATTTCATGCCACAGTGTTTCATTACCATGCCTGAATGAGGATTCTTCGGGTCATGGTAGGAGCAAATGCAGTTTGCCCCGACTTCATCAAAGAAAAAGTCGATCACGGCCTGTGCTGCTTCGGAAACTATGCCTTGATGCCACAGGCTTCTGCTGAGACAATATCCTATCTCCACGAGCCCAAGATCATCTTCAGGCAAACCGTGGATCGTTCCGAACGCCTCGCCCGCTTTTTCCTTAAGCGTGATCGTCCAATGATAATAATCGTCCTTCTCATAAAGCGGAAGCCACGACTCAACAACACGCTTCGTCTCTGCCACATCCTTGTGTGTCGGCCACGTCAAAAATCGGGTCACCTCGGGATCCGACGCCCAGTTACGGAAGATCGCATCCGCATCTTCCTTCACGATCCTTCTTAAGATCAGGCGCTTTGTTTCTATCTGTTTCGTTCCGCAGTGTTTCATCACAATTCCCTCTCATACCCTTGTCTCAAGACGGGTCTCTCATTATCCCCATAAAGATGGGCACATTTGTCTCAAGATCGACAAGCATGTAAATGTACGGCCTGTTCAGGTTAACATTTTTTACCAAAGACTCTTTGAAAGCTCCTCCGAACTTAAGGTCGAGCACGGTTGCGGCACCGGCTTTCGTTCCTCTTTCGTTCACTTCGATGAATGTTTTATGGACAACCCTTCCAATGCTTATATTCCCTCTTTCGGATGTTCCGATCCCGAACAGCTGCGCCTTTTCGGAGTCAAACGCGCGTGTCATCCCCATGGAACGGAGGATATCTTTCATATCAACCGAGTAATCTGTCTTTATCTTGGGCATGGAGGTCATCACGATATATTCGCCGGGATCTGCAAGGATGCCTCTGAGCTTCCCTCCGTTAAGACCGGCCAGATACTCGTCCACATCGATCCCTTCGTCGGGGAGAAGTGCGGCGAATCCGTACTTGAGGCCTTTATAGTATTTAATGAATCCCTTGGCTTTATCGTCCTCCAGATAAGCACTCTCGGTGCCGTGCATGAAGGGAACCGTCTTTTCTTCCCTATCGGCAGTCGTAAACACTTCGTCTTTTATGTTAAAGTCGAAATACTTTTTATCCCACTCAGCATCAAACGCAAGTGCATTGATCAGGAGAAGCACCTCCTCGGACTTTATCTCGTTGATGATACTCGGGATCATTCCGTCGGTTTTCCTGTCTACCCACGAATTCACTTCGCCTACGGTCGAATCGTCAAACGGAGCGTCAAAAACCTCCGCATTGAAGTATTCGGTAGTATCCTCCAGAAATTCCCTGTTGATCTTGAAAGCGGGATCGTCTTTATACCAGACCGAATTCGCCACATCAAGCTTGCCGGAGGCTTCGGGCGTCCCTAACAGGCTCTTTGCAAACTCCTCCGAGTACTCACAGAATTCGGCAACCCTCATTCCCAGAACACCTTCCATTTCGGCAAGCGTTTCATCCGTTGCGCCACAGCCCGCCATGGAAAGTGCGGCGAACACAGAGAGCGGTGATATAAGCGTATTCTTGTTCTTCTCGTACGCCACACACTCCTTAAAGAGGTTCACGGCAAATCCTGTCAGTGCGCTGTTTGCAGCCGTTTCGGTTGCCACCGGAACTCCGTAAGGCTTATCGACCTCATCTTCGCGTGCCGTCCTCTTTCCTTCCGTTATACCGTCTGAAATCCAGAATCCGTAGTATACTGTCCCTTCAGGCCATGTTGCGGTTACTTCAAAAACAAATCCGGCGTTGGGCAATATACATATGGTTTTCGTTTCTTTGTCATAATCCGGGGTGCTATAATACTTATTTACGTAAGAAATATCCCCCGCATAGATTTCAAACCATTGTCTAATGAATACCTTATCGGGTTCGATCTCAAAATCCAGCTTTATTTCCGAAACTCCGTCTTTGATCTTGATCAAGCCAAACCCATTTTTAAACTCCAGCGGATGCGCCCCGTCCACGCAGAATCCGCCTGAACCGTCTTCTCCGATGGCCGTCCAAGAAGCCGTCGTCGGCTCGGCCTTGTACGTTTCTCCGTCATAAATGACATTAAGCTTCGGCAGGCGGTCATAAACGCTTCCGGTTTTAACACCGGTTGACGTAGCACTGTCAACCGCCTTCGGAGCACCTTCTTCCACAGGAAGAGTTTCCGTCCCCTCTCCATTCGGATCACGTAGTTCGACCTGATTGCTTTCACATCCAACAAAAGAAAGCACGAGCAGCAAAAGAACACACATCGCCAATGTCCTTTTGAAGATCGTGCCGGTTTTAAAATTGGTATGATTATTCATAAAAGCCCCCTTTTCTTCCCTTTGCGGATCCGTATGACGGCTCACGCTTATGTTATAGTATCGCTCATTAGACGACATTCGATACCGTTCGGTTCCTTTTTTTATCATTTATTCTCGGTATACCTGCAGTTCGGGTAGCCCGTGCATCCCCAGAAGTTCCCGAACCGTCCGCTCCGAAGCTTAAGCTCGCTGCCGCACTTCGGGCAGAACCTTTCTTCCTGCAGCAGCTGAGGCGAAGCCGACTTTTCTGTCAAAAGCTTCTCATAGACCTGTTGGTTCATCCTGCAATCGTTTAATGCTCTGTGGGCTCCCTGCGTACTGATCTCGTAATACATGGCGAGATCGGTGAGTGTGTGGTGAGGCAGTCTCGGAAGACACTTCCTCGCCATCCAGAGCGTGTCGATGTAATCGTTTCCGACGGTCTGACCAAAGAACTTCTCACTGTCCCGGCAGATAAACTTCATATCGAAGGAGTGGATGTTATGACCCACAAGGACCATATCCCCTGCGAATTCCATAAACGCTTTTAGCACCGGTTCAAACGACGGCGCATCGGCTACCATATCATCGGTGATCCCGTTCACCGCGGATGCCTGCGCGGGGATGTGCATTCCGGGATTCACAAGAGACGTGAATTCGTCCGTCACTTCTCCGCCGATTACTTTAACTGCCGAAATCTCGACCACCCGATCCCTGTACGGCGAGATCCCTGTGGTCTCCAGGTCGAACACCACGTAGTCCCGTACATGATCCTTCAGTCTTTTCCCCATCTGTGCTGAAAACATTAATCTCTCCGCCTTTCATTCCTTCTACGGTATATCCTTTTCCCCCTTGTTTTTTACGGACGCTCCTTGTTGAACCACGCTCTTTCTTCAAAGTCCTTTTTCTTCGGGGGACGAACTTCTTCGGCTGCGATACCGACCGGGAGGAAGGTAACCTCTTTCACTGAAGAGTATATTGTTTATCCTCCCCGTTTTCAAGCGCATTAAAGGGCTGTCTTTTCGACAGCCCTTTACCTGCTTAATACCCTATTGTTGCATTTATCCAACTCTTTCGCTTCCCGGAGGTTCCGGGTTTTCGATTATACCTGACTGTTAAGCTTAATTTGCCCACTTCTTTCTCTTGAAGAGTTTCGTGAGTCCCAATGCACCCAGCATCAGTACAAGACACACTCCGAAGAGGATGAGAGTTGAAGTCGTGTCTGTGCCGGAAGAGCCCCACGACATCCCGCCAAACGCCCCGCCACCAAAGGAAGGCATGTTACTTCCGTTTGACGAATCTCCTCCGAAAGAGGGTATGTCTCCGCCGGAAGTGGCTGTTGTTATAACAGACTTCTGCGAATCGTTGCTTTCGGTCGTTGTTGAGCTTGAGGAATCATTGGACGAAGTGTTCCTCTGACCCTTCCGGGCTTTGATCCCGCCTCCGAAACCGCCCATATTGAAGGTTCCCATGGCTTTGGTGTCTATATCCGAAGCATCGACGAAATTCGACTTGTCCGTTCTCTGACCCGCGTCCGTCGAAGGGATCGTGCCGTCAAGCTGACCCTTGATGCTCTCGGCGCGGAGCTTGAATACTCTGTATAAAATGTCCTTTGCTGTTGTGTACTCGTCATACTTGTAAAGAGCTGTGGGGTCTGTCTTAACAAGTTCATCTATCTGTGAAACGATACGGTTATAAACCTCGTCGAATCTGCCTCCGAGTACATACTCTTCCGCAAGCTGCCTCAGATACTCATGGTACTTGGCAAGATACTCTTCGTTCTCAAGGAGCGCGTCAAAGAACTTCGTTCCCGAGAAAGGAGTGTCGATCGCATCGTTTACCATGTCTGTCGCATCGCCCGAGCTGCCCATGGACATTCCGCCGAAGGAAAGGTTGTAATCCCAGGGGAGGATATTGAGCTGCCCGTCATATTCGTAAAGATAATAATTATGAGCCATGGAACCCGAAAGACTGTCCATGTTCACCGCGAAGGTGTGAACTGCCATGTATTTGAGCACGTTGTCCACATCGAGGTACTTTTCAAGGTCGTTGCCTTCGCTGATATTCTTGAGAGCGGTGACGACCCTGCGATGATCCGACTTGCTCGTTCCGGTGATCTCGCCTTCCCAGATCGTCGAGTAGCTGTCAAGCTCGTCATCGCTGTAGTTGAGGTTTGCACCTCCGCCACCCATTGAGAAACCGCCGCCACCGAAGCCGCCTCTCGATGACTCTCTCTTGGATTCTGTTTCGGAAGTGCTCTCGCTCGAGGCTTCGTCTTTGTTTTCCGAAGTCCCGGAATCACTTTCAGAAGGAGCAGGCACTGCGCCCTCTCCCCCGGGCATTTTCCCGAAGTCGAAACTGCCCATGTCAGGCATGCTTCCGAAGTCAAAGTTACTCATGTCGGGCATATTCCCGAAGTCCATGTTGCCCATATCGGGCATGCCACCGCCTCCGAAGCCTCCCTCGGGTACGGAAGGAGCGGATGAAGACGATGAGGAAGACGATGAGGACTTGCCACCTCCCATCTCCATACTGTCGGGCTTGTAAAGCTCGCCGTCCTGAGTACCGAAATTACGGAGCATAAAGCTCTTTTCAACGCCCTCGAGGGCGAGGTAAACGCCACGGTATTCGCCGTTCAACGAAACCTCGGCGTAGTTATATAACGAAGCGTCCGCACCAATGTACTCAAACATGTCATAAATGAGCGCTTCTTTCATGTTGGTCGCATCCGCGTAATTGTTGTTAAGGATCAGTTTGTCGAGCCCGTAGCATGTCTGCCCGTCCACGAAGTGGCCAAACTCGAGCTTCAGACTGTAGCGGTCGCAGTCGGGATCGGAAACGATCGCCGAAAGACTGGTGTTCCCCTTCGGCCTGATCCCGACGTTTCTGATCTTCTCACCGTTGATCACCACATCGCACGCGTAGTATTCCTCTGTCATGGCACCCGCAAGCATGGTGTTCCAGTCTTCCTCGTCCATGATTATGTCGACGGTGATCAGCTCATCCTTATCAAACAGCTTTGTTTCGTAGGCCATATCTACGCCTGTTCCGCCAAACACCTCGGTGATCTCCTCGGACAGTCCGATCGCCACAAAACAAACCAATACAGCCACGGTTACGACCGCAATTATGATCTTGTTTATATGCTTATGTGATGCCATAATCGCAATCCTTTCTCTTTGGATTCTCGCAGTAATCTCGACTAAGTCTCCAGATTCATCATTCATTCACTTTACGCCGTGTACTCTCCGTTAAAGGTTACAAGCGTAGCTCCCGAAACGCCCTCTGTCGCATTCACACGATTTACGAAATCGGTCGAGTCATCCTTCACGCGGATCTCGGCTGTGAGCTCGATGCCCGAAGCATTGACTGTCTTGGACTTGATGATGTACTTGGAAACGGAGTCCTTGATAACCTTCATCGCGCTTTCCTCGGCTGCTGCGTTCGCACAGTTAACGATGAGGATGTAAGGGATCGTGCCGTGGAAACGACGGTTAACAAAGAGCACAAGGATGAGTCCGATGATAACGGATCCGATCACAGCAAGAGGGATCATGCCGGCACCGATAACGATTCCGACCGCAAGTGACCAGAACAGGAACACGATCTCCATTGGCTCCTTGATAGCGGCACGGAAACGTACGATGGAAAGAGCACCGACCATACCGAGTGAAAGAACTACGTTAGAGGTTACAGCCATGATAACGAGCGTTGTTACCAGTGCCAGTCCGATGAGCGACATAGCGAATCCGGTCGAATACATGATGCCACTGAACGTCTTCTTGTAGATAACAAAGATAAACAGTCCGATCACCAGCGCAAAAAGCATTCCGATGAGAGTGTCAACAACGGAGAATTCCGTTACGCTTTCAAGAAAGCTTGATTTAAAAACATCTCCGAGTGAAAAAGAAAGTAATGTCATTTTGGCCTCCTTTGCCCGACGACATGCGTGTCGCGGGCTTTATTGTGTGTTTTTGTTTTCTCAATCTTTACAAGATTCTCTGCTCCCGGCCCTTTTTGTCCGATCCCGTGCCTTTACTCCTCCGCCGGCATATCCGAGAGTTGCTCGCTTTCGTCCTTATCTTTGACATTTCCGTCAACCCGGTTTCGGAAGATCTGCGAGCACCCGGTGAGCCTTCATCCGTATCTTCGGCATGCCCCGTATTTTGAAAACGCCTGTTGCCTGAGTCCCGGTATCTGGATGATGTCCCGGATGATCTCCGGGAGGAACGCGTCGTACTTGACTTCGAGAAGCATATCCCTCGGTGTGTCGGTTGCGCTGATGTCCGAAACCTTCTCTGTCAGGAACTCCCGACTGAAAAGTGTTGTCCTGACCTCCGAATCAAAGGTCACTCTCACGTTCCCCGCACGGTAGATATACGGTTCCCTCAGGTAAGAAACAAGTACTCTGGGTCTGAGTCTTTGGTAGATCATCTTCGCATACAGCTCTCTGCACAGCTCTTCGGGATGATCCTTCATGAATCCGGTGTCGCCGCTCAGTATCCTTCGACACTCCTCTTCGCTGATGGGTGCGTCATACTTGAGGCAGAGATTGTCAATCTTCATCTTCTTCTCAAGTGTTATGAACGAGAAGTCATCGTTGTAATACCTGATGCGGAACTTCTCACGCTTCTGTATGCCGTCTTCCTTTTCCCTGAGTGCCTTGTCGTCGCTGTTGTCGAAATATATGCTTCGGATCCTGTAGGTTCCGTCATCGGAAACGTGCGGGTCCGGCGTCATGATCGCCCTGAGTCGTCCTCTGAGCGCCAGATACTCACTGTACGGGATTACAAATTTCAGCTCATGCCGAAAGTGTTTTTCCTGTGTCACTGCTTTCTCCTTTCTACTACAAAACAATTTTGTTTTTCTTGATAAAGACTCTAAACCCAAACCGACTCTTTCGTCAACAAACCGTGAACACATTTCACACAGAATTCACATTTTTCAGGACACAGAATTTTCACAATTTGCCTAGATACGCAAGCTTTCAGAGAAAACACCCGTTTTCAATCGCATCAAAAAAGCTCCCTTCGATACGCCGAAAAGAGCCTTTTTCTTAATTTATATGTTGTCCGCGTTCATGCTTCCTCCGGTCCGAAAACCACAGATAGCTACCGCTCTGAGATCAAAAGATCGCGGTACCGGGACAATCCGTTTCGATCCCAAACTGCTTGAGAACAGTGGCCGCAACATCGGAGAAGGTGTTGCGTGTTCCGAAGTTGGTTCCTCCCGGAACGTTCTTGCCGTAGATCACGAGCGGTACATACTCGCGACTGTGATCTGTCGAAGGTGTAACGGGGTCGCAGCCGTGATCGGCCGTGATCATAAGCATATCGTTCTCTCCGAGGAGCGAGAGCATCTCGGGAAGCTTGCTGTCGAAGTAGCTGAGTGCCTTGGCGTATCCGGGTGCGTCGTTGCGGTGACCGTAGACCATGTCGAAGTCAACGAGATTTGTGAAGCAAAGTCCGTTGAAGTCCTTCTTCATATATTCGATCGTTTTCTCGATGCCCTCGGCATTGTCCTTTGTACGGACGAATTCGGTAATGCCCTTGCCCGCAAAGATGTCGATGATCTTGCCGACAGAAAGAACATCGAATCCGCGGCTGCTCAGTTCATCAAGCATTGTGTTCTTCGGAGGCACGAGTGAGAAGTCGTGACGTCTCGAGGTACGCTTGTAAGGCCACTCTCCTTCAAACGGGCGGGCGATGACACGTCCGACCGCAAGGTCTCCCTTAAGCATCTCTCTTGCTATCTCGCAATACTTGTAGAGCTCGTCAACGGGGACTATGCTCTCATGCGCGGCGATCTGGAAAACACTGTCCGCGGAGGTATAAACGATGAGGCATCCCGTTTCTTCATGTTCTTTACCGTAATCACGGATGACGTCCGTTCCCGAGTAGGGCTTATTGCAGACACAACGTCTGCCTGTTCTCTTCTCAAACTCCTTTATAAAGCTTTCGGGGAATCCGTCCGGGAAAGTAGGCATGGGCTGTTCGGAGATTATCCCGGCAATCTCCCAATGACCCGTCGTGGTGTCCTTGCCCTTCGATGCCTCTGCCATCCTTCCGACCATCGCGGTAAAGTCCTTCGGGTTGTCATCGTACATGTCGTCGATGCCTTTTATGTTGAAGAATCCGAGCTTTTTCATATTGGGCATGTCAAGAAGCCCGCTCGTGGCTGCCGCCTTGACGGTATTGCTACCTTCGTCTCCGTAGGCAGCGGCGTCAGGCATCTCGCCGACTCCGACACTGTCGAGCACTATAAGAAAGATCCTTTTCTTTTCCATAAAACCTCCTCTCGCCTCTTCGATCCCGAAGGGCTCAATGTTTTGGCAGAGCTTTAATGTGTTAATCAAGATACGACAGGTACATGTTTCCCGCGCCCTCGAAATTCTGCGCGGCGTCCTTCAGGCTGTACTTGTACGTTCCGGCGCGTGCGGGATCGTAGACCCACACCGACGTTGTATCATAAGCGTAAACAACAACCGCGTTGCCGTCTGATTTGATGGCGATAACGGGACGTCCTTTATAAACGTAATAAAGCATCTCATCAAGGCTGATACCGGTCAAGTCGACTACCGTGGTCTTGAGGTTCCTCTGAAGCCACGAGTACATGCTTTCCTTGTCACGGCTGTAATCGGACGGGTCGGCATCGACGCTTCTGTACTGAAGGAGCATCTTCATGGCGGCCTTCCTCGAGTCAAAGTCGGCCGTGGCCCTGACGTACGTGAGATCCTTGATCTCGCTTCGGGTGTTCTTTATACCACGCTCCCAAACGACGTGACCGCTCCTGTCGATAACGGTTCCGACTCCCTCGTCGGCAGCCTTGATCGCTTTCGCAGCCGAGGACGAAGCCTCGATGATCGTTCCGAAGGAATAAGCGTAGTAGCCGGCCTGGGCATCGTCCGCTTCCGCGACTCGGGTGGTCGTGTCGTAATCGATCACGGTCGGCTGGGCCGTAAAGGAATTCGGGATCTCGGTCAGGTCTATGCCTGAAGGAAGCGAAACGTAGTACTCGGTGAGGATCCTGTCGGTGACACGGCGTGTGATGTTGACAGATCGTTCTACAGCTGTAGGAAGGTTCACGATCGAGTCCGCGTCGATGGGGTAATACGAATTGTCCATCCCGAGGTGCTTCATCAGTCTGTTGATCACAAGGATACCGTCGCCGGGTTCGACATCCTTGACGTAGTAATCGTTGCCCGCGTACTCCTTGAGTACCGTGCCGTGTCCGTCACTGATGCAGAGCTTGTATGAAGGAAGCTCTATCGAGCCGTCGGCGTTTATGTACTTGTCTTCGAGCTTCTGGTAGCCGTAGATAAAGTTATCGTTGATCCTGCCGAGAAGCCGGATCGTCTCGCCCCTCGGGGCGGTGAGCTGCGTGATCTCGTTCTTCTTGAGGTCGAACAGCTGCAGCTGCGTCGACTTGAGGATGTCCGAATCGGTCTGCCATACGAGGTAGAGCTCGTCCTCAACGAACACCATGTTGCCGTCCGGGACGTCCGCCGCGAGCTGACGAACCTGACGGGTAACGAGGCTGTACTCATACACGCTGTCATGAAGCGAGAAGTAGAAAACATCAAACTCGGACAGGAAAGCGAAGTCCGTCATGTCGGAAAGCAACAGGCTGTAGCTGGTGTTGACCGGCACGTAGAGCTGCTCCTCGATACGGTTATCGTCTACGATGAAACGGTAGAGTGCGATACCGACACGACCCTCGTACTCGCCGCGGTTCATGTAGCCGTAGACGATGAAGTCGGTGTCGCCGTTGTCATGCATTCGCAGGATCCTGACGGAGTGATCGTTGAAGTAGGTACGCTCGTAATCCTCTCCGTCCTTGAAGGAGAATGCCTTGTAGAAGTTGTTCTCCTTCGTGTCGTACTCGAAGAGTTCGCTGTTGTGGACGAAGGTGATGTATCTGCCCTCCGGACCGTACATGGTCTGGGCATGTATGTCGTTGGTGATTCCAAGCTTAAACTCGTTCTTGGTGAGAGACGTGTTCGCCACATCGACATGCGCTTCCATAACTCTGTCATAGTTGTAGAGGTACGTCCTGATGTCGGTGTACTGGAATCTGATGTTCTCCGTGACGGTGTAGAGCTCGGGGCCCGAACCCGTCTTGATGCGCACGATGAACCTGCGCTTCACGGAAGCAAAATTGTTGTAGAACTCGGTGATCGCGGGTGCCTCTTCCCAGACAACTTCGGGGTTGAGCTTGCCCCACGAGACCATCTCGAAGCTCGAGTGGATCGTGACATGCGCAAAGGAAGAATTGTCGTAGTCCTTCGAGGGTTCGAGATATTTCTTGAGCTGGCTCTTCTCGGCCTCCTGGCCGTAGATAAGCGTGTCGTGGAAGTAATCGGCGAAGCCGAGCTTCTCGGGAAGCTTGCCGTCGTCGTAGAGCTTGATCCTGGTGTAGTAGTATATACGCTTGCCCTCGTTGGTGATGAGGGTGAACTTCGCAATATACTCCTTGCCGGTCTTGAAGGTTTCGGCAAAGGTGATCGGTACCTTCTTGGGGCCTTCCTTAACGTCAAGTACGGTGAGTGAACCCTCCTCGAGGGTGCCTCCGTCCTCACGGATGATCTCGTACTTCATCTTGCGAACGTTGAGCTCGCTGTGATGGATGAGAAGTGTGAGAGTCTTGTCCGGACCTATGGGCGTGATCGTTTCACGCATGACCATCGGGTCGAGATTGGCGGCGTAGCCGTGCAGGAGGTTGAACTCCTGACCTCCGACGTCTATGGTGACGGTGGGAAGTGTTGCCGAAGACATGACCGTCGTGTCGGCAGCCGAAGAAAACATCGTCTCCGTTATGTCCGATCCGAAGAAGATCGCGGAAGCGATGAATACCCCGACGATAATGAGCACCTTGTACCTGAATTTCATGCTTATATTATCACGCGCCCCTTCTTCCCGCCCCGGGTTTTATGACGCGATTCCTTTCAAATTGTCTACGTTAATTATTTTACTTGTAATGCCCGTATTGTCAATTTCAAACAGAAAGGTGGACCGGGGGACGGTCCACCTCTGATTTCGTTGTTCTCAGGATCACTCGTAATCCACAACATTTGCCCAGCGGAGCAGGAACTCGCGTTCCTTCTCGTTGCCCTTAACGGACTGGGAAGCGGCAACGATGGGCATCCACTTCTGCACATACTGACGCGCCGTATCGCTCTTCTTGCAGAAGAGGTCGAGATACTTTCCTGCGATGTCCTCTCTGTCGCTCAGACAGAAGAGCAGGTAGGTGCGGGCTGCGTCTGCGGAAGCGTTGCCCTGTGTGGCATGAGCCCAGTCGATGATATAAGCGTCATCGCTCTTAGTAATGATAATGTTTGAAGGGTTGAAGTCGCCGTGGCAGAGCTTCATGTGCGCATGCATACCCTCGAGACGGGTGTGGAGCTCGTACCTCGTGGTGGCGTCGAGCTTGGACGCGCTGATCTTGAGCTGCATCTTGTCCTTCAGGAGCGAGAGCTTCTTACAGGTCCTCGCATGCATGTCGAGCTGGATCGAAACGAATCTGTCGAGGTACTCGTCGAGCTTCTTCGGATTCTCGTCCATCATGCTCTGAAGAGTCTTGCCCTCGATGTACTCCGAAACGATCGCCCACTTGTTCTCGATCATCGTGACCTCGAGCACCTTGGGGATCAGAAGACCCGTCTCCTCAACACGCGCCTGGTTGAGGGCCTCGTTGAGGATGTCGGCCTTGTTGTAGCCTTCGTTGAAGACCTTGATACATTTATCGCCATCGCGGTAGATCGTTTTGTTGCTTCTTGTTGCAATAACGTTCTGTAGTTTCATGCTGTTTCTCCTTTCGCGAATCTATCACTTTCCACTCTTCTTTGACCTGGCTGCGGCTTTTGTCCCGGCCGACTTGGACGTTGCTGCTTTGGGTGCTGCCGTCTTTGTCGCCTTTCTATCGCCGTAGAATGAATCAAGATAGATCTGCTTGAGCTCGCTGATGAGCGGGTAACGGGGGTTGGCACCCGTACACTGGTCGTCGAAGGCCTGCTGTGTCATGTCGTCGAGCTTAGCGAGGAATTCCTTCTCATCTACGCCGTAATCCTTGATCGTGGGCTTGATGCCGATCTTCTTCTTCAGGTCGTTGACAGCCTTGATGAGGTTCTCAAGCTTCTCTTTGTCATCCTTGCCGCCGAGGCCGAGCTGCTCTGCGATCTCGGCATATCTGCGAAGTGCCTGGGGATGATCGTACTTAGGGAAGGTGCCCATCCTGGTGGGTGCTTCCTCGGCATTGAATCTCATAACCCTGTCGATCACGAGCGCGTTAGCGATACCGTGAGGGATGTGGAAGAACGCGCCGAGCTTGTGAGCAAGGGAGTGGCTGATTCCGAGGAATGCGTTCGCGAACGCCATACCTGCCATGGTTGCGGCATCTGCCATCTTCTCGCGTGCGACGGGATCGTTCTCGCCGTTCTCATAAGCGCGGGGAAGATACTCGAAGATCACCCTCAGAGCGCGGATCGCGAGTGAATCTGTGTAGTCCGTGGCCATGACTGACGCATATGCCTCAAGGGCGTGCGTAACCGCATCGATACCGGATGCGCTGGTGAGACCCTTGGGAGCCGTCATGTGGAGATCCGCATCAACGATCGCCATATCGGGAAGGAGCTCGTAGTCGGCAAGCGGGTACTTGGTGCCTGTCTTCTCGTCGGTGATTACCGCAAAAGGTGTAACTTCGGAGCCGGTTCCAGCAGATGTGGGAACTGCCACGAAATAAGCCTTGTCGCCCATGTGCGGGAAGTCGTAGATCCTCTTTCTGATGTCGCAGAATCTCATGGCCATGTCATCGAAGTCTGCTTCGGGATGCTCGTAGAGAACCCACATGATCTTAGCTGCGTCCATAGCGGAACCGCCACCGAGAGCGATGATAACATCGGGCTCAAAGGCCTTCATTGCCTCGGCACCGCGCTTTGCACACGCGAGTGTGGGATCGGGCTCAACATCGAAGAACTCAGCAGTCTGAAGTCCGAGCTCGCCGAGACGCTTCGTGATGACGCGTGTGAATCCGTTCTTGTAAAGGAAACTGTCGGTAACGATGAACGCTTTTTTCTTGTGCATGCTTCCACCGATCTCGTTTAAGGCTTCGGGGAGGCTGCCTCTCTTTATGTAAACCTTCTCAGGTACTCTGAACCACTGCATATTCTCCCTCCTTACAGCAACCGTCTTGATGTTTAACAGATGCTTGATCCCAACGTTCTCACTGACGGAGTTGCCGCCCCATGAACCGCAACCGAGAGTGAGCGAAGGTGCAAGGCGGAAGTTGTAAAGTCCGCCGATACCGCCCTGTGAAGAAGGTGTGTTGACGAGGATCCTGCAGGTCTTCATGCGCTCAGTGAATTCAGCGAGCACGTCTGCGCGGGCTGCCTCGTCGATGTAGATCGAGGATGTGTGTCCGTAGCCGCCGTCCGCGATCAGGCGCTCTGCCTTGGCAAAAGCGTCCTCAACATTCTTGGCACGGTACATGGCAAGAACGGGCGAGAGCTTCTCGTGTGCGAACTCTTCGGAGAGATCGACGCTCGAGACTTCACCGATAAGGACCTTGGTCGATGCGGGAACCTTAAAGCCCGAGAGCTCTGCGATCTTCGCTGCGCTCTGACCGACGATCTTGGCATTGAGCGAACCGTTTATGATGATAGTCTTGCGGACAAGATCCGTCTCCTTGGGAGAAAGGATATGACATCCGCGTGTCTCGAATTCTTTCCTGACTTGGTCGTAGATCTTGTCTGCAACGATGACCGACTGCTCGGAAGCGCAGATCATGCCGTTATCAAAGGTCTTGGAGTGAATGATCGAATTGACGGCGAGCACGATGTCTGCCGATTCGTCGATGATCGCGGGAGTATTACCTGCTCCGACACCGATCGCGGGCTTGCCCGACGAGTAAGCGGCCTTGACCATACCGGGACCTCCGGTAGCAAGGATGATGTCGGCTTCCTTCATAACGAGATTCGTCATGTCAAGGCTCGGCTGGTCGATCCAGCTTATGATACCCTCGGGAGCGCCTGCCGCTACAGCCGCATCGAGCACGATCTTTGCTGCTTCGATAGTCGACTTGGCAGCTCTCGGGTGAGGGCTGATGATGATCCCGTTGCGTGTCTTGAGTGCAAGGAGAGTTTTGAAAATAGCTGTAGATGTAGGGTTTGTTGTAGGGATAACTGCGGCGATCACGCCGATAGGCTCTGCGATCTTTCTGATCCCTGCGGCTTTGTCTTCTTCGATGACGCCACAGGTCTTCGCATTCCTGTACTCATTGTAGATATACTCTGCGGCATAGTTGTTCTTAATGACCTTGTCTTCGGCAAGTCCCATGCCTGTTTCCTCTGCTGCCATGATGGCGAGCGGGAGTCGTGCTTTGCAAGCCGCGATCGCAGCTGCTCTGAAGATAGCGTCAACTTTTTCCTGACCAAACTGCGCATACTTCGCCTGTGCGGCCCTGACGTTGGCGAGCTCAGCCTCAAGCCGGGCTACGCTGTCCACTTTTTCACGTGTTACTTTCATAAGCATCTTCCTTTCATTGATTTATATATGATATAAGCATTTCATACATATCTTCTTCGGAGGGCGGGCACCCCTGCGCGCTGTGTTCAAACAGCGCCGTACAATTTCCTACTCCCACATACCCGGTCTTTCCTTGGTATCCCTGCCCGATGTGGATGACGTGATCGGGGATCTTTTCGAGGAGTTCCTCTAAAAGTCCCTCTTCCTTAAGTCGCTCCAGTACCGGCACCAGTGTTCCGTAGCATGCGCTGCATGAATCGACCTCTTCGAGCGCGTCCCTCAGATCTACCGTCTTGCGTGTGAGCTTCAGGTTCTCGTCAGGCGCCGGAGCGTCCGGTTCTCCGTTTCTTCCAATCTTCACGATATTCGCGCTTGCGATATCGGTGCTTCCGCATCCGAGCTTCTCCGCGATCCCGATATAAGGCACTTCGCTCACATCGTAGCGCAGAAGCTTGCATACATAGCTGTCGATCAGGACGGGATCGATACCGGCCATAACGCAGTTACATGTGACGGGGTTACCTCCCTCTTCAAAATCGAGGTCACCGCATATGTGATCGACGACGACGAAATCCTGCCTCACAACGGTCAGCAGCCTCCCGATCGGCTCATGAAGACCGAGTGTGTGGAACCGGCGCTTCTCGTCAGCCGGAACCATGCCCTTCATATTCTTGATCGCGCATGTGATGCGGGTCTGGCAGTGTCCTTTCATGACAGGCACTCCGATCATGAAATCCACATTTTTTGCACAGTCCGCGATCTTCAGCTTCAGGCCGGCTGTTTCTATGTGAGTGTATGTACTTTTCTGCGCATCTATAAAAGGAACTCCGTACTTCTCAACAAGCCTGTCGTAACCACAGACCTCGAAGCATTCCATCGTATCACCGCCGCAATAGCAGCTTTCCATCATGGTGATGTTGTTAAATCCGTGCGCCTGCAGGTACTCGATTATCCCGGCGACCACTTCGGGATGCGTCGTCGCGCCCATCATGGGCGGCGTAGGCGACACAAGATTCGGCTTGATCCCGATCTTTTTGTCCTTGTCTCCGATCAGCTCCGCCAGCTCCGCGCGCTCAAGTATCTCACGCGTCATCGCCGTGTAATCCGTCCCGAAGATTTTATATATCTCATTAGATTTCATCTCTTATATCCTTCCCGCTCCCCGACACAAATCGAAAAATAGATTTTTCTTCCTTCCTGTATGCATAATAATACCCCGAGACAAGCTTTCATGCAAGCCACGGGGTATAGTCACGTCAGACAATACCGACTGTATTTGTTAAATCACTATCACTCTTTTAGTTCAAATTCTGCCCTTGCACAATACTCGCGTCCATTATGCACATATTTTTTCACCAAAGAATAATGCCCCGGCGATAATGAACCATAATAATCAGTCCAATCTATAACAAATGTTTCCTCGTTCCCTTTTTCTATTGTAATATCCTCTTCGCAGTACAAAAGATCTGCTTTCGCATTGTGTCTGACCCAGTTACCATTGCTTATTTCTTCAACATGATAATTATTCCCTAAGGTTATAGGCAAGTCGTCATTATTTGTTACCTTAACGGTCAATCCATTCTCAGATAACGATCCTTCCTGAACCCTCATTTGCACAAATTCATTTTCCTGAAGAGGCCCTCTTTCTAAACGTTCTCTTTCGGTTTTTTCTATCTGTCTGACTTGTTTCTTTCCCGAATACATAATCCGAAGTATCTTTTCAGATAATGCTTCTCGTTCATAAAAGAAGATTGCATCATTAATCCCATTACTATAATCATGAAGATTCAATCTAATTTTATAATCCGGAGAATGGATATCTCCGTCAATGCCGATTCCACAATTTCTCTTTGTGTTTGAAAGCGAAATCTGCCATAAAGGCGAATTATTCAAACCATACAGTTCCTTTGTGCTGTCAATACTAAACTCTCCGCATATGTTGTCTGATATCAATTCTATAATTGTCTGTATCTCCCCCGGATCATCAACAATCCAAAGAACATCATGCGGACCCGAACTTGTCACTTTGTCTATCGGACCAAATTGATCTATTATTTCGAAAAAGCTTTTTTTTGCAGACTCCTCGTCGTTCCTTCCTGAAAAGAAGATAATTAACCCAATAACGATAATCGCCAAGCAAAGCGTTAAAACAGCAATTGTTGTTTTTCTTTTCATGACATCACTCCCAAATACTAATGAATATACCACATCCCATAAGGATAAGAACTATAGTATATGGATGACCCGTTGATTACAACATTATTAGAACCAAAGGTGTCATTTACATATAATCTGGGAACTCCGTCATATCCAATCAAATAACCATGTACTACATATGCATGCCCCTCATCCTGTTCTAGTCCCGGGAAATTGTTTGTGCTTTCTGTCACAACCGGAATTCCATTATTAATTAAATCTTTGATAGTTGCGTAACTATATTCTTCATACACAGCAGAGTATGTTGAAACATTCATATGTGAGGACAGATAATAATCTATTCCCCAAAAGACACCAACATAATTGGCTCCTCCGTATACTACCGAGGAAGAATTATTTCTTGTATTGGTCAAAAAACCATTTTGGCACAGATATCCCTGCGCTGAGTGATTCGAGGTGTTGTAGTACGGTAAAAAAACAGGGGAAAAATGATCATAACAGTATCTCAGAAGTATAGCGGCACTGTCAACATGGCACATATAGTACGAATCTGACCATGTTTGTAACGGATAACTCAGGCATCCATATTCTATTGATCGATTAATCTGCATTGATCCGTAGTCGTTGGCTTCTGCTTCACCAGACAGTATATCTTTAATATCACTCAATTCCTTCGATTTCTCTTGTAGCGTTTTCGACTGTTCCATTTTCATTTTTCTGAAAAAGTCAGACAGGCACTTTTTATCTATCGCTCGTTCTTCTTTAAGATCATAAACCTCATTGCCTTTATCGAAATAGAAAGAAACAAATCCGTTATATATGATTCTATCATCGTTATATATTAAAGGCTTACTGTCAAAACAATACTCCATAATATCATAATTATACAGGCAAATGACAACATATCCTTTATCATCTACATCAAACAGAATAGCAGCCGGATCATCGGAAACAGAATACATTAACCTGGGATTATAAATGTTATGTTCTCCCTGTCCGTTAAGTAAAAACCATTCTTTTAAGTATTCTCTTTCATTACTGTATTCGTCTTCTTTGAAAAGAATACCGTTCTTTTCGGTATTGCTATTTCCCAAAACAAAATATACCGATTTGGGATTAACTGACAACAATAAAACTCCTGCCAATACAACAGATATAATCCTCTTATAACTCTTTTTTTTGAACATCTATCCTTCCTCCTTGTTGTTTTTGTGCCGGTTAAATCAAGCATGCTTCAATTACGGATATCCATGAGTGAATGATACCATAAAGAAGTCTCTGAAATAGTTCACAGTTGCCTAGAAATAGTTCACAGTGTCTTTAATAATTTGAGATATATGTCGCGGTTCCGTCTGACAACTCTTATCAGTTTCTGTTTTTTCGAAAAACAGAAGAATAGTGTTGCAGAAAAAAACAAAGCCCATTACTTATACACACCCTACTACGGAGTACTCTTATGGAAGAATTTCTCTTGACGTTTTCTAAACCTTGAACTGCTGTAAACCGGAAGGATATTATCAAAAAGCCCTCCGGACAGGGAGCAGTACAGAATAATCCCGATAAAAAGACATAGGATCCTTCCTGTTTCAATACCCAAAGAGGTCAGTAACGAATAAAAACTTACCGTAAAAAGAAGAACAGAAGCCGTCAGCGTTCGAATGATTGAAAATCTGTAAAAACAATCGTACGATATACGAATTTCAGCGTGAAAAGCGGGTTTGAACGCTTCGTCCGGTTTGGTAACATACAATGTGGAAGAACGCAAAAATGCTTTCTTTCCGGATATAATGTCGTTTGGAGTCAAATAATGTAACAAAATATCTTTTCGCAGCGTTGCGCTGTATTCATGGGGCGGACAAAATACAGCAAGATATTTAGAACGCAACATAGAGTAGATATACCCCTTGCGTGAACTGAACGGACCGCAGAGAACACAAACCGTGACTAAAGTTATCACGACCGATTCTGTCACATTACTATAATCTCCATTTATCAAAAGACGCAAGCAGGCAAAAACATCCCATATAAAAGTCAACAGTACTATCGAACATGCCTTATCGCGCTTATTCGTATATGCTTTATGATAGATCAAACGAGAGCAACTGACAGGATAATAAAACGTATCTATCATAAAGCGTGTATGAATTGGATCATAATCATCTTTACAATCTTTAAAGAAGTATAATTTCCCCTCACGTGCAGACGCCTTCCCTTCAGCGGACATAACATGTCTGCGGGTTCTGTCAAACGAAACAAAGAAGGAATGATGTTCGATCCCTGTATACAGACCGGTAAGAAATACAAGCATGACCGTTAGTCCCAAAGAGAAAACGGCCGGCGTGTTTGTCAAAAAAGCAATACCGTTTATCACACAAAAAGAAAGTATGCCAAAAAAGCAAATGCATATACGTACAGGATTTAGGACCTCGTCTTCGGGTGCTGTAAGACCCGAATACCTTTCAGTCGCAGAAGGCAAGCGGATAAAGCTGTTTCTAAACGCTTTAAGATACGCTGAAAAACCGGGATTCGAAGCATTATCACATACTATTCTCATGGTTGTAGCACGTATTTTGATAAAAAAACATAAGACCAGGAGAAATGGCTGGAGCGGGAGAAAAAACGTCAGGGTTTTTTCGCAGAGAATTGATTCGGGGTTGAAATAATTAAGCAGGCCACAAAGCAAATCTGTCCCACTGATAAACAAAGCAAGAGCTACATGTATTGCACGACAAACAAAAAAGTGTTGACGAAAGCGTTTTGCATTATCAATTGGCGCACTCAATGGGTTTTCTGTATCATCTACAAAGTCCTTTAATTGCTCATCTGTAGCTGTTTCCTTCGAATCCGTTTCGAGCAGATCATATTCTTCTAAGCTTCCTATGTACTCGTTTACGCAATCCTTATCAGAGAGGCTAAGAGCTATAAGCACTGCCAAGAGATCCCTAACGGAGAGCTTTCTTTTCGAAAATAGAGAGGTTGCCATTTTACATGCTTTGGGGAACGCATTTATAAGCGAATCCTCGAGTAGGGAATCAACCTCGATCAGATGCCTGTCAATAAAAGCATCGAACAATCGCAGAAACTCCTGAGAAAGGAACGAAGCATCATTTTCAATGTCGACGGTTTTAAGGGCATCTTCCTCCGAAAAGGCAGCAACCTTAATAACATGGTCAAAAAAACTTCGCATAAAGTGAACACTCATCTTCCCATGTCCTCGACCATTGCGGTATTCTCCGGTTCCCACATAATAAATATAATCGTAGAAATAGAGCGGTGTATAATATGTTCGGTCTTCTTTACCACCGTCATAAAAGCAGTCATCGACAAGCATAGTTTGCTTGTATGGGTCTTTTTTATATACCAAATTTCGATATTTTATCCCCGCCTCAAACAAAAAACACGGAAATAAGGATCCCAACTGTCGACAATTCAATTCACAACCGGAACAACCATGTCCTACGCTTACTTCATGAGCTTTTATGATCATCTCGTCAGTTAAGGTATCAGAAGAAGCTATTTCAGGCAAATAGACGCTATTGGGTATAACCTCTGACAGAACAGTACGCAACATCTTAATTGAGACCTTATCAGAAGGAAGGACATTAAGAAGAACCATCAAATCACGAAAAGACAGTATCGGCTTATTGTCTTTTATATGCATATTATTGTAGTTTTTCATTAATGCTGCCCCCTCGTTTTATTAAACCCCTAAGTCATCGTACCAAATCACATCCATAAAGTAAAGCTGTTTCGGACATCCTGAGGCTCAAGCTCAGGGACTACAGACATATGTGTTTAATCATGAGGTGGTAACCGTCAGATCCTATCCTGAAGGAAACCTCTCAGTAAGTTTTATAGAAAGCTTTGATCCAAAAACAGAAACATGGAAAAAACATTTAAAGAGCACGTACGATTCCGTCTCGGTAACAGGAGCTGAAATCCATGAAATATGCCCTGGAGGGGACAATCTTTTTGTTTTGGTGGATGAATGGGAATCCCCCGAATCACATCAAACCAAACTAAAGATACTTGATAAAAACTATGAACTCGTAAAAACATATAGTATTTCTGAAGAGCTATATAAATGGATGCTCTCGTATATTCTGACAGGAATGCAGTTTTATAACGGATATCTTTATATAGCTTCACCGGGGCAAGGACTTTTGTTTCAAATCCGAGATGATGACTTGAATCTGGTTCACAAAGATTATGATTTCAGGAGCGCTACCGTTGCGAGTGATTCGGAGCCCCTGTTTTATAAGAGTTACTCGAATATAATCTATACTATCGATGAAGCCGGAAATCTAAAAGAATATAAACTATCGATAAAAAACGGGTTCGTTATCACAAATATAATTGCAGATAATAACGAATGCTGTGTATTATTTAAAAACCTTGAAAACAGGCTTATATCAGCTTGCATTATCGGAAAAGATCTGTTTATTGATGCTGATTATATATTTGATCCGGGTCCCGGGACTAAACAACCCTTCTCAGAAGAAATCAGGGGATAGGACTGTTGGGTTTGCAAATTCCGAGATGCAAACCCAATTTCCTCATTTTGTGGATTTTCGTTGACAATTCGGCGCTCTTCGTGTAAAATCAAAGCAGGGTTTAATGTATTTGTGTTGAACGAGTTCAACTATTATTTTGTATTGAGGTTTCCTTATGGAAGTTAAGCGCATTAATATCAACGATCTGACACCCGGTATGCTGGTTGCGGACAATGTCTACAACTCTGCAAACCAACTTATTGTCCCCAGGGATGTTGTTCTGACCGACAAGGCCATCACCCGTATGCGCTTTCACTCGATCTCTTCCGCACGCGTGTATGTGAGCGATGAGAACGCATCTTCCCAGAAGCCCGCTTCCGCCGCCCCCGGCAAAGAAGCGAGGGAAGTCTCGTTCTTCGAGAAGCTCCGCGGAACCGAGGAATTTATCGCATTCAATCAGGATTTCGAGAAATCAATCCCCGTTTTTGAACAAAAGCTTTCCGCCATGCTCAAGGGCAGTTCCGATCCCGATAACGAAACTCTTACCGGCATGGTCGACGATATGTTCCATTCGTGCAGGACAGGTATCCAGCTTTTCAACCTGCTCCATTGCATGCGTAATTTCGATGACGTAACGTTCTCCCATTCCATAAACGTTTCTCTTATCTGCGGCGTGCTTGGCACGTGGCTCGGCAGAGACAAGGCAGAGGTCGAGCTCCTCATGCAGTGCGGCATCTATCACGATGTCGGAAAGCTCCTGATCCCCAAGGCGATCCTCGACAAGCCCGGCAAGCTCTCTCCCGAAGAGTACGCTCTCGTCAAGACACACACGACTCAGGGCTACAACGTCCTTAAGGACCGCAAGCTTCCCCGTGAAGTCAAGCTCGCTGCCATGATGCATCATGAGCGTTGCGACGGTTCGGGATACCCGATGGGTCTTAAGGGCAACCAGATCGAGGAATGTGCCAAGATCCTCGCCATCGCCGATGTTTACGAAGCCATGACAAGCCCCCGTGTTTACCGCAAGGCTCTTTGTCCATTCGAGGTTATCCACCTCTTCGAAGTAGACGGTCTCTCGCTGTTTGACCCCGTTTATCTGCTTCCTTTCATGGAGAACATCACACAGAGCTACGTCGGCAACCAGGTAAGACTCAGCGACGGAACGATCGGACAGATCATCTTCATCAACAAACTCGCTTACTCACGTCCCGTTGTCAAGATGAACGGCGACGAGTACGTTGACCTCTCAAAGGAATCCGGACGATCCATTATGGAGATCCTGTAACGGTTTTTCTCCTTCCCAGGATAATACAGAACTGAATATACAGAATATAAAGAGGCAGGATGCTTAGATCCTGCCTCATATTTTATGATCATTTTGCTTTCGTTGTCGCCTGCTTTTTCTTCTTGACAACCTTGCGCTCCGTATTGATCTGGGTCTTCTCGATCCTCGCTCCGAGTCCGCGAAGCTTAACCTCGAACTGCTCGTACCCACGCTCGATATATTCAACGCCTTCTACAACTGTAGTCCCCTCGGCAACCAGACCAGCAATAACAAGTGCGGCTCCGGCTCTGAGGTCGGGTGTCGAGATGGTTGCTCCGGTCAGGCCCTCTACTCCGCGGATAACTGCGGAATTACCTTCAACCTTGATGTCAGCGCCCATCTTTCTGAGTTCATCGACATACTTAAATCTGTTCTCAAAGATCGTCTCGGTAACGATACTCGTTCCTGTTCCGAGAGAAAGAAGAGTGGTCATCTGGGGCTGCATATCGGTGGGGAAACCGGGGTACGCCTGAGTCTTGACCTGTGTGTATCCGGGACGGTTCTGCGCATTGACACGAACCATATCGTCTTCTTCTTCAACATCGATCCCGATCTCGATAAGCTTGGCCGAGATGGCCTCGAGATGCTTGGGGATCACGTTCTTGATCACTACGTCTCCGCGGGTAGCTGCAGCCGCCAGCATAAACGTTCCGGCCTCGATCTGGTCCGGGATGATGGAATAGTTGCTTCCGTGAAGCGACTCAACACCCTTGATCCTGATCACATCGGTTCCGGCGCCCTTGATGTTGGCGCCCATGCTGTTGAGGAAGTTCGCAACGTCAACGATGTGAGGCTCCCTCGCGCAGTTCTCGATGATGGTCTGGCCTTCGGCAAGTACCGCGCCGAGCATAACGTTGATCGTCGCTCCTACCGAAACAAGGTCGAAATAGATATGACTTCCGTGAAGGCTCTCAGCCGTGGCATTGATCATGCCGTGCGAGATCTCCACCTGAGCGCCGAGAGCGCTGAAGCCTTTGATATGCTGTTCAATGGGTCTGCTTCCGATATTGCATCCGCCGGGAAGCGGAACGTACGCCTGTTTCTTCCTGCCGAGGAGCGCACCGAGGAGGTAATAGGAACCTCTCATGCGTCTCATGTTCTCGTTGTCGATAAGACAGGTGTTAAGGGTGCCCTTGATGCAGACGGTGTGACGGTCGGTTCTCTCGACAACGGCACCTGCGTCTTCGATCGCATCAAGCAAAACGTTTATATCCCAAACATCGGGCAGATTCTCTATGATAACGGGTTCATCGGTCATGACAGCAGCTGCAACGATGCCAAGCGCAGCGTTTTTAGCGCCGTTAATGACAACCTCTCCGGCGAGCGGCTGTCCCCCCCTGATGATGTACTGTTCCATTAGTCACCTCAAAATTGTCTCCGACACGATAGCATCGAACAGATTGTGTCGATTCTGTGTCAAAAACAGAGTTTTTTTCATTATAACATAATTTCGAGGTTTGTAAACACTTTACGAAATGTCGGGCTTGTCAAAGCCTGTTTGATCCTTTATTTCTTCTTAACCGTGACCGTACAGGTCTGAGACTTGGTGTTGCCGGCTACGTCCGTGATCGTGCACGTGATCTTCGCGGTTCCCTTCTTCTTGGCCTTTACAACACCCTTCTCAACGGTAGCGACCTTTGAGTTCGAGCTCTTCCACGAGATCGATCTGGGGATCGCATCGACAGGATCAAGCTCGGGAGTGAGGGTTGCCTTCGAAGTGCTGCCCTTTGTGGTGAGGGTGAGCTTCGACTTTGAAAGCGAGAAGCCCTTAAGCTCCTTGTAAGGAGCAACCGAAACGGAGTAGATCGCCTGATTGTAGAAGAATCCACCCGGAGCGGAGGAATTCATGCCGCTGATCCTGAGGTAATAGGTTCCTGCGGGAAGCATCTTTAAAAGCTTCTCCTGGGGCTCCGACAGAGAGTATGTAAACTTGAGCTCGGGCTTTGATCCGCTTCCGTCATAGAGCTCCATCGTGATACTTGCGTAGGGATTGTCGATAACTTCTCCGCAGAGGAAGAAGCCTTCGCTCTTGGTGGTGAAGACGAACCAATCGGAGTCGTCATCATCAAGGCCGTAATCCTTTAACTTGCCGAGGAAACAGTAATTCTTCTCGCCGTCAAGCGCGAGCTTCTGTGCCTTCTTGTATGTGTTGTTGTCTTCCTTGTCGGAAAGATTGAAGTAATCAACTGCGGTACCAAGCTTAATGGTTCCCGTTGTGGATGTGGTTCCGGCTCCGCTTATGGAAAGATAATGCTTTCCCTTCTTAAGAACGCTGAAATACCACTTCTCTGCAATCTTGCCACTCTCGTCCGGGTACACTTCCGATCTGTAGATAGGAGAATTCGACTCCGAATCGTAGTAGAATGTGAAGATCAGTCTGTCCGAAACGCTTCCGATCGAAACATCAAGACTCAGTTCGGCATCATTCTTCGGAACTTCTATCTCGTAGATGACCGTGTTCTTCTCTTTTGTAAGCTTGACCGAACTGTCTTCCTTGCCTGCCTTAACGGATTTCTTAACCACGTTGTCCGCTGCCTGCGCTGCGTCGGGTACAAGCATCACGATCGCTGCGATCGCAAATGCGGCTACCGCGAGTAACCTGAACAATCCTCTTAAGGCTTCCCTTGTTGCTTTGTTTTTCATATTTTGTATCTCCCTTTTTTGTATTTTAAACCCTTTTTATGTCTCTTGGCGGCTTGAGGAACTGCTCAAACCACGTATCATTATTACACAAATGTTGAATTTTTTTCAACTATTGTATATAATCTTTCTTGTCCGAGGTCACTGTGCAGCATTAAGTTTTGGGGCTGTTATGCCGAAAACCTCTGTGTACATTTTGACCGGGATCATAGAGAGGTTTACATGAGCGCATTTATTGACATCAAGTCTGTCACAGGCAGTGATTACAGAGCAGTTAAACAGGATCTGAAATTCCGCACCGGGAAGTTCCTCTGGCGTGTGGTTTTTAATATTGCGCTCAATCCCACAACCGTCAACAACCAGAACCTGACAGTTTACAACTCCAGCAACCAGCCCGTCGACACCGTCATCAGCTACAACGCCGAGCTCAACTCCATCGAGATTGAGCCCAAGGAGGCGTACGCTGCGGGCGAAACCTACACTCTGAACGTTTCTACGAATGTAGAATCAAGAGGCGGCCAGCGCCTCAAGAATGCGATCAATATCGAGTTCATGGTTTGATCTGTAAAGCCCGGGGTTCCCGGGTTTTTTATTTTACGGATTCTACATCTTCAAGCACGATCGCGGTCTCTCCGCTGATCCTTCTTCCGTCCGCAGTAGCGGCAAGGTAGTCCTGCGTCGCCCTCTTGTCAGCCACATCGATCACAGCGTTTATGAATCTGCGAGCCTCGGCATACCTGCCTGCCGGATCTGCTTTTATCGCCTTGACTCTCGCAAGGATCGCTTCCTCGACCGTCCCGGTAACCGAGTATCCGCCCTTCATGATCGTGTATTTGACCATGTTTACGGTATCGGCCTCATCGATCACGGGCACGTGTATCCTCACGGGGAGTATCGAGTTGAGTTCTCTCCTGTCGCGAAGCAACTGTGTCATGGCGCTTCTGTTGTCGGCAAGGATCAGGCCGAGCCTTCTGCCGTACTTATCGCAGATCTTCAGAATGCTCTCTACCGAAGCCTCGCTGAGAGCGCCGGCTCCTTCGATCACAAGACATCTGCCCACGAGCTTGCCCACCTTGGTCTCAAGGTCCATCCTGTTGATCTTGTCGGCGGGCGCGAGCGCACATGATGCCTCCTTGATCAGACCGCTCTTGCTCTCGATCTTCGCTAACCCCTTTATGATCTCGATCATGTCTGTTCTGTCGGCACCGGTTACCGCGATGCCTGCATTGATAACCTGCGTATTGAGGATAAGCTCAAGCGCCTTGATGATCTGAACGCGGATATCGTTGATGTACGCCAGATATCCGAACTGATCGTCAAGCGAGCAACCGTTCTTCTCGAGGAATGCTGCGAGACGGCTTCCGGCGGGAATCTTTGTAAGGCCCTCTTCCGTAAACGCATATGTGACCGCCTTTTCCTTTTCCGGCTCTTCTTCCGCCCGGTCTTCCGCTTGGGGTGTTTCTGCCACATCCTGCGTTTCGGTCACGGATGCCTGTGCCTTCTCACCTGCGGATTCTGTCTCATTTACGGATTCCTGTACCTGGTCGGCAGTTTCTTTGATCGTTTCGGTTTCCTGCTCCTGAGTATCCTCGTAATCGTCTTCCTCAGTCTCCGAAACCTGTCCCGGATTCTCCTCTGCTTCTTGTGCATCAGTCTCATCTGTCTCTTCTGCAGCCGCCTCGGCACTGATTGAGATCACCTCAGGCTCTCCCTCGTCCTCATCTTCAAGGACCATGTCTTCTTCTATTATCTCGCCGGGCTGTTCGATACCTTCTTCACGAAGGAGCTGCATGAGAAGCAGGTCGTCCTTGTCAAGCTTACTCTCGGGTTTCTTAACTTCGACCGGAGCTTCCTGCGCCACTGCTTCTTTGACTTCTTCCTGTGCACCATCGGTTACCGCTTCCTCAACTTCTTCCGCGATCATCTCCTGCTCTCCGCCGTCTGTTACCTCAACGACTTCTTCCTGCGCACCGTCGGCAGCTTCTTCGCCTTCATCCGCAGACCCGTCCGAAGTGAGCTCCGTCACGTCGGGATCAACGGCGTCATGCTTCGCAAACGCCTCCTCCACTGCGCGGGCGTTCTCTTCGGCAAGCTCTTCTTTTCTGACCTTTTCCTCGGCTTCCTTGGCTGCACGTTCTTTCTCTCTCGCTTCGCGCGCGCCTTCCTTCTCGTAGTAGTCCCTGAGCGCCTTGGCACGCTCAACGTACTCGCCCTCACCGAAGAACACGATCAGGTCGTCACATTCAGCCATGCACTTTTCTACTTCGCCGGCTTTGTGATAAAGCTTGGCAAGCTCATAAGCCCAGGCTTCGATATATTCCTTCTTTTTGAGTTTCTCAAGTGTGGGGATAAGGTCCTGAACAGGTTTCCCTTCAAGCTTGTCGATGTTGTATCTGAAGATAAGTCCGTAGAAATCGTTCCTGTCGATCTTCTGATACTCGCGCAGATACTTCTCCGCCTCGCCCGGGCGCTTGAGTCTGAGCGCAAGATTGATAAGCTGCATGACGGTGTTGCGGTTCGCAACTCTGTCATAAAGCTCGAGATAGCACTCGCGTGCCTTAAGAAGCATCCCTTTCTTCAAAAAGAGTGCTGCGATGCCTCCGAGATCCTCTATGTTTTTAACCTTCTTGAAGTCAACCGTTTCGGCAAGCTCGATCGCCTTCTCGTCCTGCCCCTTGGCGATCAGATCCTTGATCTGTCCCAGTTTTACGATAAACTTGTACTTCTCCATGCCTTATCCCCTTGTTCCTAATCTCAAAGCTTTGATCTCCCGAAAGCTACGGTTCTTACTTTTCGGAAGCGAATCTGTCGTACAGCTCTCCGATCGATCCTCCCTCGAGAAGCTCCTCTTTCTTCCCGAATGCCACGACCTTGCCCTCATTCATGATGCATATATGCGTCGCGAGCTCTCTGATCTCCTCCAGATAATGTCCGACGTAGATAACAGCTTTGCCCTTGTCGCGAAGCCCCGCAATCGCGCTTTGTACCAACCTTCCGGAGTCGATATCGATCCCCGCCGTCGGTTCGTCGAGTACGATGATCTCGGGATCGTGGAGGAGCGCAACGCCAATATTAAGGCGTCTCTTCATTCCTCCCGAATAGTTACCGACCTTCTTGCGGAGCATCTCCTCGTCGAAGTTGATGTCCTTGCAGACCTCTTTGATCCTTTCCTTCAGGCGCTCCCCGGTCACACCGCAGCTCTTGCCCCAGAACTTCATGTTGTCGAGGCCCGAAAGCTTCTCGTAGAGGGCGATGTCCTGCGGTACAAAACCGAGCTTCGAGCGGATCGCAGCGGGATGCGTGGCGATATTCGTCCCGTCCCAAAGTATCTCACCGCTGTCGGGTTTGATGAGAGTGGCGATCATGGACATAAGCGTTGATTTACCCGCTCCGTTCCGTCCGATCACACCGAGCAGCTGTCCGCCCTCCACGCAGAACGATACTCCGTCCACGGCGGCGCGCCCTTTATAGCTCTTTTTAACGTCTTTTATCTCAAGCATGTGTTTATCCCTTACTTATCCCTGTAGAACTCCATGGTCTCCGCCAGTTCCTCCGGAAGCGAGCCCGTGCGGTTTTCGATCGCCTTGTAACGAAGCTCGAGCTCGTGGATCTTCTTGTTCCTCTCGCGCTCGAACCTGGCGAAGGCCTCGTCGTAAAGCGGCTGCTTCTCAACCTGGGTTCGTGTGCTCATCGGGAACGGGCAGTACGTGGCGAGGATCTCGCGCGCTACTTTGTTGAGCTTAACCGCACCGGAAGCCTCGGATTTGATCCAGATCTCGTAGTCGAGCGTGAAGATCTCGCGGAGGTTGTTGCGCCCGCGCTGGATCTGAAGCTTGACCTTCTCTTTCCTCTCCTCGGAAAGCTCCCTGTTCTTCTTGAAGAACTGAATGTAGTCGGCGTACTCTGATGTGAGCGAATGAACCTGGATGTTGTTCCACGAAGGTCCCTGGATGGTCTTGCAAAGCGCCCACCTGAACTGTCCGAAAGCCTTTACGAGCATGTCTTTCAGCGACGTATATGTGATAGCCGGGAGGAAGAACCTCCCCTCGGAATCTCTCTTTCTGCCGGTGATCTCCTGCCACATGATGCAGTTGCGTCCGACGGTCGGGAACAGGATAAATACGGGGAATACCTGCTTCATCCTGTATTCCTTCTCGATCCCGCGCTCCTTGTCCACAAAGAGCGCTTCTCTGTGGAATACGGAGTAGTCGATGCCGAGGAGTTCTTTGACTGCATCGTTGATCTTGTGAGCGTTACAGTACGCCTCGTCGATCGTTGAAAGCATCATCCCGGAGTGAAGTACGGGAACAAACGTGGTGAGCGAACCGTTAACGACTCTGACACCGTGGAAGAGGACTTCTCTGATCTCGTAATGGAGCTTCTTTCCTCCGTCACTCATCGCGGTCTTGATCTCGGCATCGTTCATCTTTCCCTGCTTCTTCAGATCACGCAGAACTTCGGCATAGTCGAGACCCATGTCGTTACGCGAGGGTTCTTCTTCACCGTCGTGGATACGGGTGAGCCACTCTCTGATCGTGTAAACGGCGCAGGGTCCTTCAGATTTCACCCTGTTGATCGAAACGAGTGATGCAAGCTCTTCCTCGGAAAGAAGCTTCTCATCGAGGAAACCGAATTCAAGGAAAAGATCTACAGGAAGCGGAGTCTTGTCCTTCTTGAACGAAGCAAGAAGGGTCTTCTCATAAAGTGAGTAGACCTTGTCGGCCAGGTTACGACGGAGCTTTCTCATGTCGTCGTCGGTACTGTCACGATCCTCTGCATTTATGAATGTGTCGAGCATCTCCCTGAGAGCCGACTTGTCCTCGCCGTCATATCCGGCGAACGAAGTAACAGTTTCAAACGTTCCTTTAAGCTCGGCCACTGCCTTCGCAACATCGTGCGACTGCATCTTAACATCGGCATCTCCCGCTGCCGAGCTCGAGAAATCCTTTCCTGTCTTGTATTCTGCGACAAGTCCCGAAAGACGGCTTCCGTCAAACATGTGCTCCGAAAGGACCTCATCATCGAAGGAACGTGCCGTTTCCTCACATATCGAAGCGAGCGAATCAAGGAGCATGACCGCATCGTCGGCGCTCTTGCCTTTCTTGCGGAGGGTCGATGCCGCACCCAAAAGTCCCTGCGCGAGTCCGTTACCTGCCTCGATACGATCAAGTATCGCGAAGCAGTAGTCGGACAGCTCCGAAAGCAGGTCGCACAGAACCACCTCAGTGCCTATAAGCTCAAGAAGAACTTCAAGCGTCAGCAGATCGCTTCCGCAGAAGAAGGCCTTGATCCCCTCGTACGGGATCTTGGCATATTCAAGGAGAACCTCCATCCTGTTCTCGTAAAGCTCTGCTTCGGGCTCGAACTCCTCGAGTGTCATGAGTCCCGGAACCGCGGCAACCTTCATGCCGCCTCCGAGGGAGGTGTAACCCGAGTAAGCACGCGAAACCGTATCATGAAGCTTCGAAGCCAGAACGCGGATCTTGTCGTATCTTTTGTATAATTCCTGAATAAATCGGGAATGAGAGAACACGGTAACGCCGCAATAATCCTTGTTCGAGCCGAGGACCGACCGAAGCGCGGATCCGTCCTGCGCGGAGAATGCGTAGGCCGTGACATCTTCAACCGCTTCGCAGGAGTACTTGACTCCGTCTGCCGCACCGGGCAGCTCTCCGAGAAGCGCTCCCACTCCGAGTACCAGACTGAAACCGTTGTTGCTGACACGTACTTTGCCTTTGAGAACTAGACAAAAGATACCGGCCGGATCTGCCTCGTTAAAGAGCATCTCTCCCGGCGAAAATTTGTTGGTCTGGTTGAGCTTCATTTTCGTAACCCCTTATGCGCGTTTTCCATGTTGTTGATCATTAAATGTCAGATTTCAGATACAGAGTTTATTATACCTCAAAATGCGCAAAAAAACAAAAAAAACAGGCATTCCGTCATAATAAAACAGAAATGCCTGATCGTTGCAGTTTTTTACTCGCTTGACACTTCGCCCATGCGTAATGTATACTTTCCCTTGTCGCGCAGCCGGGGAGTTAGCGGTGCCCTGAACCTGCAATCCGCTACAGCAGGGGTGATGTCCGGCCTCGGGTCGCCTGTCGGCAGGCCGCCCTCCATAAGTGATGTTGACGATCGGGTCTCGCGCAATGAGAGCCTGCGAACCGTGTCAGGGTAGGAATACAGCAGCACTAAACAGTGTCTTTTATGTGCCGTGAGGTTGCCTGATCCGAGTTAACTGTGGGGGTAACGCTGTCCTCAGCTTCACAAAGCCGGATGCGCGATTTTTGTATGATAATTTGAAAAGCCATACAGAGCTGCTCTGTATGGCTTTCTTAAATCCAAACGTATGTAAATACTTAAAGTACCAGTGTCCTGACCGTCCATCCCGTCTTCTTACTGATGCTTTCTTTAAACAACCCGTCGAGCAGACCCTGTGCTTCCCCGGTCATACCCGTGATATGCATTTCCGTATCATCGCCGTATTTCGAAATACGGGATGCAAAAGCTTTGATCGTCGGAAGCAGAAGCGAGTACTTTTCGGGATCCGAATAAGCCCACTCTACCGTGACACCGTCTTCATCGACAGATGCGGCCATTATGGCATAGATCTTGTCATTCTCCATATAAGCAAGCGAAATGTCTTCGTTAAGCTCTCCGCTTTCCAAAAGCTCGTAAAGACAGGTGTTTCCTTTGCGGTAGAGTTCACCCGCAAAGCCCTTTAAGAGCGCTCTTTTCATCTCGGAGAAGCTCTGTATCTGAGAAGTCTGTTTTAAAGAATCGATATTCTTAAAGAGTTTTAATTGTTTTACATCTCCGAGTCGCATGGTGTATTCCTTTGCGTCTCCCTCTTCTTTGTCAAAACTGCAGTAATCAAAGAATCCCGCAACTTCTTCCGTTTGTCCGTCCTCAGGGTATTCGGCGAACAGAACGGAGATCTCGTTTTCAAGACATATCTCCGAAAGGAAATCGATCAAAAATGTTGCAATCCCTTCTCTCCTTCTTGAGGGGTCAACATAAAGATATCTGATACGAAAGGCCTCGTCTTCCTGTTGGCCGGCAATAACACCGGTTGCAACATTATCGGCTTCTTCATCATAGGCTCCGATGGCGATAACTCCTTCTTCTGCCTTGATCTCTTTTTTGATCACAGTTGACAAAAAGGGGCTGTATGCTTCGAGATTTGTGCCATCTATTCTTGTGATTTTCATATTGTAAGTCCTCCTCTCTCAGTCATCTTATTGCCAGCCTTGCCGCATCTGCTGAAGCTTGGTTTCGTCTTCCGCTCCGAACAGTTCCCTGATAAGCTCTTTCTGCGCCTCCGGATCTGTGGCGATCCTTTTCCCGGAAAGGATATCAGCGATCCGTGTCGTTCTTCTGAGCTGTTCAGCCTCACTTACCTGGTCATCGTTCAGGAATATCCTGTTGATTTCCGTAAACATTTCGGTGACAAGATCCATATCTATTTTAGATGCATCTACGGTTCTTCCACCGTATTTGTTTCCGATCTCATCCACTCTCTGTCCTCCGAAACTTGAGCAGTATTCTCCGTTTCCGAGTCCGTGGGTGTGACCGAGTTGGTTCTTCTTCTTGAAGGCATCCGATTCAAACCCAAGCATCATGACGCCTTGTTCTCTAGAATTTCCCTCACGGTAATATCTGTAAAGGTGCCCGCAGCTTCCGTCATTGAGAAGGGTTCTCCCTCCGATCCCCTTTTTCCCGAGACCTCCTACCGCAACATTTATTCCGCTTTGATCCATATACCATCCAAGCTTCCACTTTTGTTCCTTGGCTTTGGAAGAACCGGATGCAGCGCTTGCTCTGTGAGTTGCCGCTCCTCTTTTTACGAATCCGGTGTCTTTCTCGAATCCCTTCTCAACTCCTCCCATGTACCAATCACGGAATTCCTTTATTTTATCCTTGGGAGTGTTTCTTTCCGAGGGAAGAGTGTACATTACTCTGGAGCAGTGGGCAAATGCCGTCGCCACGCTTCCCGACCAGTCCTCCTCCGTTTTCGGAACCTTCTTCCCGTCTCCCGAGATCTTTTTAAAGCTCCCGAGTTGTGCCAAAAGAAGCGATTTCAGAATAAAGACTCTTCCGAAAACATCCCTTCCGACTGCCTTATCCTTTTCCTCTAATACGACTCCGGATTGACGAAGCGCTTGCTCCTCTTTTTCTCCCACCTGATTGATCAAAGTATTTCTCATTATCCTGGCGTTGAGCAGGTCGTCAAGCTCCTTGCACTTTTCGGGAGTAAGATCGGTTCCGTAATCTGCCTGTCCCCTTATTCCGAGAGATATTCCGAGTCTCAAAAGGGGATGAGCGAGCATTTCATGTCCTCCCGCCTGATCCAGTTCATCGACAATCTTACTCAGATCCTCGGTCCTCCCGAGTAATGTGCTCATCTTTTGCTTTGTATACTCGATCGCCAAAGTATCCCGAAGGATCGGATCAAGCTTCTCAAAATCGTTAAACTGCCCTTCTCTGCATTTTGTATAAAGGTCGCGCTGAGTTTGAACGTGCAGATCACAGTCTTTGACCTTCTCATCGAGAACACTCTTCATGTAGTCGGAATTTGCAAACTTTGCAAGGTTGATCTGTGTTGTTTTTCCTTTTTCGAGATTCTCTTTATATTTTTTGCGGAGTTTCTTTGCTTCTTTTACGGAATACTTTTCCGCAGACACAGGCACCTGTTGCTGGTGCGGTGAAGTAACAATAACAGTGTCGACTGCCGATCGCATATAAATACCTAATGCCGTATTTTTTTGTTGCACAAGGAAAGGCGAGACTGTCAGATCGGTAGTTCTTTCTATGACCTCTATGTTTTGAGACTGTTGCAGATAAGTACTTTCCCATACAGTTTTGCTGACATTGCCCTTTGTTACTCTCATGTTTATTCCGCTGCTCATTTTACTCCCCCTTTTTTAGAAAAGAATATGGTTTAATTGTTCCTTTGTTGATCTGTCAGTCCTCTTTTTATTATATACGTTTTTCTTTCGATAATCCATCAAATCGAGCAGGCTGACTCCTACCCGATGATCATTCACTCAGCCATCTGTTTGTAAACAAGCTTGCAGCAGATGACATTCGTTTGTCGCACAGAAAAACGCATCGGCGTCCGGGCCAATGCGTTTTAATCTCTTTATTCACTTTTCAATGATTCAAACACAGACTGATCCGCTTCTTCTGTTCCAAATCCCGGAACCGTCCGTTCCGTGAAAGGATTCTCAATCTTCTCTACCTTGGGTTCGAGCACAAGCTCGATTCCGGGGCCGGCCTCCATCCTCACACCCACAAGATTTCCTGCGGGTTCCGAAATGATCTCCGCTTCTACCCTTTCAGGTTGATCCGGTGCGACAGGGACTTCCGGCTGTGCTGTGATCGGCCTTGCTTCGAGCGTGATCTCAGGGGTTGTCTGTGTCGCGGGAGTTACCTGCGCTACGGGAGTTGTCTGTGCCGCAGGTGCTGCCTGTGCGTTCCCGGCTCCGACGTTCATGCCTGCGTCCGTCCCGGGTACTACATGGCTTTCCGGGAAGGATACTGTAAAGCGTGTTCCGAGGTCTGTTCTCGAGATAACATCCACACGTCCCTCGTGGGCGTCCACGATCCACTTCGCGATCGAAAGTCCGAGACCCGATCCTCCGGTCTTGCCGTTACGCGCCTTGTCCGAGCGGTAGAAACGTTCAAAGATGTGCTTCAGGTCTTCGGCTTCGATGCCGGTTCCTTCATCCTGAACCACGTACGAAACATGTCCGTTGTTGCTCGTCACACCGAGTGAGATGGTATTGCCCTTCGCCGTATACTTGGCGGCGTTCTGAACAAAGATACGCATCGACTGCTTGATCATGGAGACGTCTCCTCTGATCATCATGGGGGGAGCCGCCGAAAGTATGAGAGCGGAATCCTGCTCGTTCTCTCCTCCGCAATCAACGCCCTGGACCGTGAACCTGTACTCATGGTCCGCATCTATCATCATCGACTCCTCAAAGACTTCGCGAACGATCTCCTTAAGGTCGATATCGACGATCTTTAATATGTTGCGTCCGCTGTCGCCACGTGCCAGGAACAGCAGCTGCTCAACAAGATCCTTCATGTACTGCGACTCATGCTTTAAAGCTTCGATCGACTCGTTGAGTACTGCGGGGTCTTCCTTGCCCCAACGGTCGAGCATGTTGACGTAGCCCTGTACGACCGCGATGGGGGTACGAAGCTCATGCGACGCGTCGGACACAAAACGTGTCTGCTGCATCTGGGCTTCCTTCATGCGGGAAAGCAATCCGTTGAGCGCGGTCTCAATGCCCTGAAGATCCTTGTCCTGAGTTTCGATCCTGACGTTCTCTTCCGTTCCGTTCACGTCCCTGATCGCCTTCTCAAGGTTCTCGAGGTGTGTCGCGTCGAGAGGGATATTGCTGATGACCTCTGCGCGGGACGCAAGGTCGTTAAGCGGTTGAAGCTTTCTTCTGATCCTTCCTGTCCTGAACATCGAGAAGAAAAGAGAGAAGAACTGGAACGCCCATACTGCCGAAAATACAGGAACCAGGAACTCTACCATGGGTCTGATCTGTTTGTAGAAAGTCGTCCCGTCCCTAAGCGCGAGCTCAAACGCCATCGCGTTCTGGGGATCGCGCCCGAATGCGAGTCCGGTGATCTCGCGCCATCCTCCGGGGATGCTGTTAAACGTAGTCACCGCATCATATGCCGCGAAAACAAAAAGCAGAAAAATGTCGAACAGAATAAAGGAAACGAGCTTACTGCGCCAGAAGCTCCAATTGATCTTCCTGGCGATGGATGACATTCGCTCCTTACGCTCTTTCTTCTCGCGTCTGGAAGGATCGGTGCCTCTTTCGGGTCTTCGGTTCTGGTTTGGATTGTACGGAATCTCTTCGCGCATCACTTCACCTCCCCGGCCTCTTCCCTGATCACATAGCCCACACCGCGAACAGTGCTGATCAGCTTGATCCCGAATCTGTCATCGATCTTGGTCCTTATATATCTGACATACACGTCGATAATGTTCGTCTCTCCCACATAATCGTAGCCGCAGACCTCACTGATGAGCTTGTCGCGGTTGAGTACGATGTTCTTGTTCTTCATGAGCAGACGAAGAAGCTCAAACTCTCTGTTGGTGAGCTCGATATCCTCGCCGCCGACCGTAACCTCGTGTCTGTCCGCATCAAGGGTGACACCGTTGACGGTCATCTTCTCGCTCGTTTCCTGACCGGTCGCGCCGCCCTTCTTCTTGAGCGCAACTCGGATCCTGGCGAGAAGCTCTTCGATGGCAAAGGGCTTCGTAAGGTAATCATCGGCTCCCGCATCAAGACCCGACACTTTGTCCATGACCGCGTCTCTGGCGGTCAGCATGATGACGGGCGTGTCTTTGACGGCTCTGAGGCGCCTTAAGACCTCCATGCCGTTCAGAAGCGGAAGCATTATGTCAAGGATGATCAGATCGACATCAGAGGAGAGGGCCTTTTCGAGACCCTCTCTTCCGTCAAAAGCTTTGTCCGTATCGTATCCTTCATGCTTTAATTCAAGCTCCACAAATCTTGCGATGCTCTCTTCGTCTTCAATAATAAGTATACGGGTCATGTCTGCTCCTTAGTTTTGGCCGTTGCCGTTCTTGTTGCTGTTCTTGAAATCGTTTCTGATGTCGTTGGCTGCGTTGGTGGCTTTGTCACAGAATGCGTTAAGGTCTACCTCGATCTTGCTGCCGCCCTTAAAGCTGTATCTGAAGTCGAAGAAGAGTCCGATGATCATAAGCGGAACCACAACCCAGAAGAAACCGAACATGAGGAGGATCAGTACAAGCACGGGCATCTGTCCGACTTCGTTTCCCTGCTTCGAGATGACGAATCTGTTCTCCCAGCTCTTCTTGATGAGATTTCCGACCCAGGCGAAGAATGCTCCGATGCTGTCGCCGGCATCGTTTGTCTTTTTCTCTGACTTGGGGGGCTCTGTAACAAGAAGGTTTGTGTGGTTCTCCCAGCCTGTCGAGTAGTTCGCGTTCGACGATGCTGTCTTGCCCTGCTTCTCGAGTGCGATCACCGCATCAAGCAGATCGTAATTGTTGGCTTCAAGTGCTGCCTTTGCTTCCTCGTAGGAAACTCCTGTCTTCTCTCTGATCTTCTCAACTTTCTCGAAATTATCCATTATCTTTACCTCTCTTAATCTTGTGTTGTTTATATTGTAAAGTCAATTTTCGAGGCGGGTGGCCTTTCCGTCTCTGTGAACTTTGTCTGAGTCCTGTGCGTCTCGGCTCTCTCAGTCCGTCACCCTCAGGACATCCTCATAATACAACACGTGGATTAAAGAAAAATGTAACGAAGATTAAAAACACATTAATTTATGACTCTTTCCTTTCGGCCAGATACCTTGCGAGTCCGTCCTTCCACTCGGGAAGAGGCCCGAAGCCGTGGCGGCCGAGCTTGCTGCAGTCGAAGCGCGAGTTAAGGGGTCTTCGCGCCGGACTCTTAAAGTCTGCCGTTTTGACGGGCACGACCCTGACATCGCTCCCGGCCGCGCGGAAGATCTCCCTCGCGAACCCCGCTCTCGAAACGAATCCGCCGGAAGCGGCAAGGTTGTAGGTCCCGTACTCCGAGGACTCCGCGATATCACAGATCACGCTTGCGGCGTCTGACGTATATGTGGGCGTCCCGAATTGGTCGTCCACGACGCTCACTTCCTGCCTCCCTTGTGCGACCCTAAGCATCTTCTCGACGAAATTGTCGCCGTACTTTCCGAAGGTCCAGGAGACTCTGACCACGAAGTGCTCTGCAAGTGTTTCCCTGACCGCCCTCTCGCCTTCAAGCTTTGTGGCTCCGTAGACGTTGAGGGGATCAAAGTCCTCGCTGTCGGCGCCGTAGGGCTTTTCGCCCGTTCCGCCGAACACGTAATCGGTACTTATATAAAGAAGCTTGGCTCCGTGTGACGCACAAAGACCCGCGAGCAGGCGTGTGCTGCCTGCGTTGATCTTCGTGACGAGGTCTCGGTTCTCTTCTTTCTCGGCTTCGTCAACCGCCGTCCACGACGCACAGTGAATAACCGCATCGGGAAGCGCCGCTCCGAAAGCCGTCTTTACGGCTGTGTCATCCGCCAGATCGAACGCCAGGTACGTAAACCCGGGCTGCGCAACGAGCTCCTTCGGGGCTTCCTGTTTTCTTCCGCTGCCGAAGACCGTCTCTCCACGGGCCAAAAGCTTGGCGGCAACCTCCGCTCCGAGCTGTCCCGTGACTCCTGTAACCAAATATCTCATCTCTTGTTCCGTTCTGTCCTCTATTTTCTGAACTCATTGGATCAACGCCTGCTCTCTGACCGGTCAGTCCAGGCCGCCGATAACACACCCTGTCTTTCTCTGCTTCCTGCGAACGAACTCGCCCGCTGCCCTCAGTGACTCGATCGTTCCCGCGTCGATCCAGTTGTAGCCTCTCCCGAGCCGCTCGACCCTGAGTCTTCCTTCCTTAAGGTAGGTGTTCGTCAGATCCGTGATCTCGATCTCTCCTCGCTTCGAAGGCTTCAGCTTCTCCGCCCGCTCCGAAACTCCCGCGGGGTAGAAGTAGAGTCCCGTCACGGCGTAACTGCTTTTCGGGTTCTTCGGCTTCTCCTCGATCGATTCGGGGTTGCCCTTATCATCAAAACCCACGACACCGAAGCGCTCGGGGTCCTTTACCTTATATGCGAAAACGGTGGCTTTTCCTCCCTCAGCTCCTGCCTCACATTCCTTCACCGCTCTCCGTAACTTCGCGGTCAGACCCTTGCCGTAGAAGATGTTGTCTCCGAGGATCATGGCGCAGGCATCGTCTCCGATGAACTCCTTGCCGAGCGTGAATGCCTGTGCAAGTCCTCCGGGAGAGGGCTGCACTTTATACGACAGCTGTAGTCCATATTCGTTTCCGTTTCCGAGGAGCCCTTCGAATCTCGGCGTGTCCATAGGCGTCGATATAATAAGGATCTGAGTGATCCCCGCGCTCTTTAAGACACTGAGGGGATAGTAGATCATGGGCTTGTCGTAAACCGGAAGAAGCTGCTTTGATGTCACAAGCGTAAGGGGGTGAAGGCGGGTGCCTGTCCCTCCGGCAAGAATAATACCTTTCATGTGCCCTCCTCATTAGAAACGTTTTTAGACTGCTTCTGTTTCCTTGTAATACACATAACTACGTATAAGAGTCCTCTTTATAAGCGGTTCTAAACCGCTTCTGTTTCCTTGCTGTATCAGGACTCTCTTTGAAGTCGGTTTCTCGTTTTCCGAAATATAATGCTTGATTAGAATTCTACTTCATGTATAATATGAAACCTAGGCTGTAAAACAGCCGTTGTCCCCGCGTGCTTCGGGGGCTTCACACATTATTGAAAAGGACCCGCGCTTTGATCATGAACGACGATTTTGAAAACAACAACTTAATGCCTTCCGAGAACGAAGCGGACCCTGCCGTTCGCAGAGCCGAAGAGAACAAGATGGGAACGATGCCCATCAACAGGCTCCTCATCACCATGTCTCTGCCTATGATGGCGTCCATGCTCGTTCAGGCACTTTATAATATAGTAGACAGCATCTTTGTGTCAAGAATCCACGAGGATGCGCTTTCCGCCGTTTCGATGGCTTTCCCCATCCAGCTGCTGCTTGTGGCTCTCGGTATGGGTATCGGTGTCGGCGTGAACGCGATACTTTCGAAAGCTCTCGGAAGCAAGGACAACGAAAGGGCAAATCTCTCGGCCAGGAACGGTATCTTCCTGTCGCTCGTCTGCTACCTGATATTCCTGCTTGTGGGACTCTTCCTGATCAAGCCCTTCTATACTTCGATGACCGACATCGAATCGATCATCGACTACGGTGTTTCCTACCTCACGATCTGCGCGACATGCTCGTTCGGTGTTTTCGCCCAGTTCATGTTTGAGAGACTCCTTGTTTCGACGGGCAGAACCTTCCTTTCGATGATCACACAGGGCACGGGTGCCATCATTAACATCATCCTCGATCCAATCCTGATCTTCGGTTATTTCGGACTTCCCGCTATGGGCGTAGCCGGTGCCGCAATCGCTACCGTTATCGGACAGTGCGTGGCTGCATGCCTGGCGATCTACTTCAATCACCACAGGAACCCCGACATCGACATCTCGATGAAGGGCTTCCATCCCGATGCACGCATGATCCTCGATATCCTTCGTATCGGTATCCCTTCCATGATCATGCAGGCCATCGGTTCCATCATGAACTATGTCATGAACAGGGTGCTCATCGGCTTTTCGTCGACGGCTGTTGCCGTGTTCGGTGCGTATTACAAGATGCAGAGCTTTATCTTCATGCCGATCTTCGGACTCAACGGCGGTATCGTGCCGATCATCGCTTACAACTTCGGCGCCAAACGTCGCGACAGGATGATGAAGACCTGGCGACTTGCCTGGATTTACGCCACCGCCATCATGGGTATCGGAACCGCCCTTTTCCTCTCGATCCCTCAGGTCATGCTCTCGTTCTTTGAGGCTTCGGATACCATGACCGAGATGGGGATCACCGCCTTCAGGATCATAAGCGTTCACTTCCCGATCGCCGCTTTCTGTATAGTAACGGGTACGCTGTTCCAGGCTCTCGGAAAGAGTATGTACAGTATGGTCGTTTCGATCATGCGTCAGCTCATTGCTCTCGTTCCCGCGGCTCTGATCCTCGCTTCCTTCGGAGACGTCAACCTCGTATGGTGGGCTTTCCCCATCGCCGAGATCATGTCGGCGGCTACGACGATCTTCTACTTCCTGAGGATACACAAAAAGATCATACAAAAGATCTGAGTCCGACACTTTTATTTTACTATCAGGGAACTTTTAAGTCCACCGTGAAATCAGGCTTTTCGCCCGTTTCCCGGTGGACTTTTTGTGTTACGCGACCTTACGGTTTCATATGCTAACACTTTATCAAAATAAAATGGAACCGACCCTGCTCCCCCTTCGTCTATTTATCAGAACGGCGAAAGTGCTGACCGGTAAGCACGGACTCGCCGGGGGAGAGAAACAGCAACAGATTTACCGGCTCCGCTATTTATTCAGGGAGCAAGAAGAGGAGAATATTATGAAAAAATCAAAGCTTATTTCTTTGGTACTTACTTTTTCACTTACATTAACAACTATCTTAACAGGATGCTCGTCATCCGAGAGTTACAAAGACGCGGCTTATTCGACTGCAACAACGTACGAGTCAGCTCCTTCGATCAGCTACAAAACCGAAGACAGTTCCTTCGCCGTGGCTTATGCCGAGGAAGACGGCGCCTACGATGCCGCTTACCGATACAGCTCCGCAGAAAGCGGAATGGCCGGCCAGGCCGGTCAGGGCGGCGAGCTCGGCAGCCTGCCCACAGCCCCCGAGATGAACACCGAAGAATATCTCGACGTCAAAGAGTCGGGCTTCAAGAAGACAACGGTTTCTCCGCTTTCCACATTTGCGGCGGACGTTGACACCGGATCCCTTTCAAACATCAGAAGACTCTTGAACGAAAGCAACAGCTTCTCGTCCATCCCCTCAGGCGCGGTAAGGACAGAAGAAATGATCAATTACTTTGATTACACGGCAGGCGCAAGGGAAGACGGCAAGAGGTTCTCTCTTAACAAAGAGCTTCACACCTGTCCCTGGAACGAAGACAACGATCTTCTCATGCTGACTGTTACAGCCAACGAAGTACAGGACGGTTATGTCGGAAGCAATTTCGTATTCCTCGTAGACACTTCGGGTTCGATGTACGGCAGCGACAGGCTCGACCTGGCCGTTAAAGGCTTCAAGATGCTCACCGACAGCCTTACCGAGAACGACAGGGTTTCACTCGTGACCTACTCGGGTTCTTTCGAAACAATTCTTGACGGCGTGAGCGGCGACCAGCACTCGAGGATCCGCAGAGCGCTTGATTCTCTCGAGGCAAGCGGATGCACAAACGGCAGCGCAGGTATCAACGAAGCGTACAGATGCGCCGAGGACAACTTCATCAAGGGCGGTAACAACCGTGTCATCGTTGCTTCGGACGGCGACATGAACATGGGTATCACAAGTACCTCGGGTCTTACGGATCTTATCCGCGAGAAGAAGGAATCGGGCGTGTTCCTTACGGTTCTCGGTTTCGGTGCCGGCAACTACTCCGACGCCAACATGGAATCGATCGCCGACGCAGGCAACGGCAACTACTACTATATCGACTGCGAGCAGGAAGCAAGACGTGTCCTTGTCGACAAGCTTAAGAGCACGACCGTAACGGTTGCCAAGGACGTTAAGTTCCAGATCGAATTCAATCCCGCAGTTGTAGCCGAGTATCGTCAGATCGGTTACGAGAACAGAACGATGGCAGCCGAGGACTTCAACGATGACAAGAAGGACGGCGGCGAAGTCGGTGCGGGTTCACAGGTCACCGTTTGCTACGAGATCTCTTACAACAAGGAAGCGGGCAACAACGGTATCGAGCTCAAGTATCAGGAAAACAAGCTTAAGGAGTCGACAAAGCGCAGCGAGATGCTCACACTCGCCATCCGCTACAAGGAACCCGACGCCGATACCTCCGTTCGCGAAGAGCACGTGGTTCTTTCGGGAACTGACGACAGAGTTTCTCCCGATTACGCCTGGGCAGCGGGAATCATCGAGCTTTCGATGAACATCCGCGGAAGCGAGTACATCGGTACTTCCACTTACGAAACTGCTTTAATGCTTATGTCGGCAGGGGCAGAGTCCCGCGACGAAGCCAGATCGGACTTCAGGGATCTGATCAAAAAAACTGCCAGGATCTGAAATCTTTCTCATGCTTTACGAATCCTTGAAACATGGTATAATAAAGGACACGGGATCACTTCCCGTGTCCTTTTGGTTAACTCAGAAGCCATATACCGCTTCTAAAGAGGAGGTCCTTATGTCGGATAATCCCAATATTTCTGAGAATTCTTTCCGCCTTGTGCTCGGAACGGACGGAAAGCTCAAGTCTTTCGATCCCGGTGAGACGATCTGTGTCTGTCTCGGTTACGCCGTTCCCGGCAAGACCTACGACGATCACACCATGATCGCGCCTCTGCCCGATTCGCTTGAAACTCTCATTTGTACCGAAGACATCCCCGAGATCAAGTCGATCGTTTCCCGCAGGGACAACGCCGCCATCCGCATGAGACTGCGCACTTCGGCCGGTTCGTACCGTTGGTTCGAAGTGTTCCTTACAATTACACGTGATAATCTGTCCGGTCGTGTTTACGCATCGGGAACCGCACAGGATATACAGGACGAAGTCGAAAGAGAGAAGCTTCTCCGCGAGAAGCTCGCCGTTCTTTCCAAACTCGAAGAGAGCGAAGCCGCTCTCCGTCAGGAGAAGGAGAAGACCAAGAAAGAGGCGATCCGTTCAAACCGAATGCTTTCCAAGCTCTCCCATGACCTTCGTACAGCCATGAATTCGATCCTCGGTTTTACCGAACTCGCACTCGACCCCGAATCGGATACCGAATCCGTCAGAACTAGTCTTCTTGAGATCCGTTCCGCAGGTCAGTCTCTCATGCATCTTCTCGATGAGCTTGTCGATCTCGGAAGGATACATTCCGGTGACATCCATGTCAGCAAAGAAAAATTTGTTCTTGCCACTGCCATCGAAAGCGTTTACGATGTCCTCTACGAGGAGTTTGCCTCCAAGGGCCTGACCCTCACTCACGACGAGTCGGATGTCGTTCATCACGAGGTTGTCGGTGATCCGCTTTGTATCAAGCAGGTTCTTTCCGGCCTCCTCATTACAGCTATCGAGACCGCTCCTGCCAAGGGTTCGATCTCGCTTACTGTTCGTGAGGAACAGGTTCCCACAGACCTTATCGACCTTGACGAGATCCTTGACGGCGGCGCAACATCACGCCAGAAGGTCAACGAAGCCAGAAGCGCCCGTCGCTTTATCTTTGAAGTGTCATGTTCCGTTGATGAACCCGAGACTCCCGACGTTCCCGATTTCGAGGAGATCGTCGAGATCGCGGACGAGTCCTCGCCCGCGGCTCAGAGCCTCTTTGCGGCCAAGAAGTTTATCTCGGTTCTCGGCGGAGATTTCGCTATAAACCGCTCAGGCAAGACCACCACCTGGGTTGCCGGGATCCCTCTTTCCACAGAGGAAGTCGAGCCTTCGTTCGACGAGACTCTTATCGAAGAAACAGCCCGTACGATCAGCGGTATGCATGTACTTCTCGTGGAAGACAACGCTGTCAACCTTACTCTTGAGAAGAACGTTCTCCGCAAGAGAAATATAACCTTCGACGAGGCACACAACGGACTTGAAGCCGTACGTGCGGTATCCTCGGCGGAGGCCGGTAAATACGATCTTATTCTTATGGATATCAGGATGCCTGTTATGGACGGTTGCGAAGCTGCCGACAGGATCCGTATGCTGGACGATCCGAGACTTTCGTCCGTTCCGATCCTTGCGATGACTGCCGACGCATTCGAAGAAGACAGAAAGCGCTGCTTCGATCACGGCATGGACGGATATATCTCCAAGCCCTTCAAGCCCGATCAGCTTGCTGCCGCGATCGAAAAAGCGACCAGAGGGAATTATCGTGCGAATCCCGCAACGACCCTCGAATAATTGTAACCCTTGTCCGGCGTGAAGGTACGGGGCTTGATGTTAAAGTACTCAACACCGTAACCGAGTACGTTCGCCGTCAATGTGACCTCACCGTTTCTTGCGTGAAGGACATCGGTTTTCACAAACGGTCTGTCGGATGCCTTGATGATCTCAAGCTGTTCCGCAGACGGAGCCGCCGGCTCCCCCAGATCGTGCCAAACCTTTAAAGGATTGGTCGTCTTGGGATCGACCGTTTGCCTTACGACCACAAGAGCTTTGCTTTCCCCTGCGGGGAAGGTGAAGCTCTTTTTGATGGGCTTCTTGCCACGGTTCCAGACGATACCGCGGATCTCGCCAGTCTTTTCATCCTCAACGATCACGCTCTCTTCGTCCTTGTAGATACACCTGTCGCCGAGCTCTTCGAGACGCTTGAAGAAAGCAAACGTCCAGAACGTGGGCTTTCTCACGCCGCCGGCTGCTACAAGTCCGAAGCCGCCGTAGAACTGGGTGTGAGGGATCCCGTGCTCCTCGAAGACATCTCCGAAGGTCCAGTACGAGTAAGACTCGTTCATATCACCGAGGTGCGAGAGCTGGTGTGCCATGTAGGCCGCATTTTCATTCGTGTCATGGATCGGGTTCGTGGGCATATATGATGTGTTGAACTCCGTGATGTGGATCGGAAGTCCCTTAAACTCCTTAAAGGAATCGATCGCGTCACGCGAGGTCTGAAGATTCGCAAATCCCGAGTCGGGATCCGAAAGGAACTGGTACGTAAAGTGACCCTTCCATTCGGGTTCCTCGGTAGTGTAGTGATGGCGTGTCACGAAGTCGGGCTTTAACTTCTCTTTTCTGCAGAACTCAAGGAAGCTCCTGATCCAGAACTCGTCCTTGATACCGCAGACAGCGGGTCCGCCGACCTTGAACCTTGCGTCCGCTCTCTTGACCGCTTCGTGAGAAACCTTGTAGAGCTTAAAGTACTCCTCCATGTCGGCTCCCTTCCAGAAACCGGGAAGATTGGGCTCGTTCCACACTTCAACGGGCCAGGTGACTACCCTGTCTCGGCCGTAGCGGTCGCACAGATGCGTGAGCGTGGCCTCGATAAGCTTCGCCCATTTTTCATAACTCTTCGGAGGCGTAGTGTTGCCCTTCCAGTAGAAGATAGTCTGGTCACCCGACGCGAGTGCCTTCGGCATGAAACCAAGCTCGAGGAACGGCTCGATCCCCAGCTCGAGATAACTGTCGATGACTCTGTCAAGATACGTAAAGTTGTAGCAGAAGGACTTCTTCCCGAACAGCTTTCGCTCCTCGTAGATCCCCATGTCCTCGTGGAAGAGTCCGTGACCGCGTATATGCTTGAATCCGATCTCTTCCTGCACGATCCGAAGCTGATCGTAATACTCCTTCGTGAGCGCAAGTCCCATACGACCGGTTCCCACGCAATAATCCACTTTGTTGTTGAATCTGTAGGTTTTTTTTCTGTCTATCTTCATGGTTCCCTCCTCAGGTTGCTCCGTCGATCCGGACACCTCGTATTATATCACACCACAATATAATATTATAACCATACGCGATCAAATTGTAATGACAATCCATGCCCTCACAATATATAATAAGGGAAACTCCTACATAATTTGAACCACAAGAAAGGACACGGAACATGGGAATCAACGCTAAAGAACAGATTGAAAACGGCAGTGCGGTACTCGGCATAGAATTCGGATCCACCAGGATCAAGGCCGTGCTCATAGGAGAAGACTTCTCCGTTTTGGCTTCGGGCAGTCACACATGGGAGAACCATCTCGAGGACGGCATCTGGACATACCCTCTCGAAGAGATCCACGAGGGCTTCAGGTCATGCTACGCTGACCTTAAGAAGGACGTGAAGGAGCGCTTCGGTGTGACGCTTCGGAAACTCGGCGGCATCGGCATCAGCGGTATGATGCACGGATACATGCCTTTCGATGACAAAGACGAGCTTCTCGTTCCGTTCCGTACGTGGCGTAACACGATCACCGGTGAAGCTGCCGATATGCTCACATCGCTCTTCGATTACAACATCCCCCAGAGATGGAGCATCGCTCACCTCTGCCAGGCTATCCTGAACAAGGAGTCCCACATCGGCAAGATCGCTTTCCAGACGACACTTGCCGGCTACATCCACTTCAGACTCACAGGCAAAAGAGTTCTCGGCGTGGGCGAAGCATCGGGTATGTTCCCCGTTGACCCCGCCACCTGCGACTACGAGCCCGAGATGGTAGCCGCTTTTGATAAATTCCTTAAAGACAACGGTCTCACATATACTCTGAGGGATATCTTCCCCACTGTTCTCGGCGCCGGCGCACCGGCAGGCGAGCTCACCGCTGAAGGTGCAGCATTCCTCGACCCCGAAGGCGATCTCGAAGCCGGCATTCCTCTTTGCCCTCCCGAGGGTGATGCGGGAACCGGTATGACCGCAACAAACAGCGTGGCAGTCAGAACAGCCAACGTTTCCGCCGGTACCAGTATCTTCGCTATGGTCGTACTTGAGAAGAAGCTTCGCAAGGTTTACCGCGAGATCGACCTCGTGACCACACCCGCCGGTGACCTCGTCGGGATGGTTCACTGCAACAACTGCACTTCCGACCTCAACGCATGGATCGGGATCTGCAAGGAAGCTCTCGGCGTATTCGGAACCGAGATCGACACCAACACGCTCTATACCAAGCTCTTTGAACATGCACAGAACGGCGATCCCGACTGCGGCGGTGTTATCTCTTACAACTACTTCTCGGGCGAAGGCGTTACCGACCTCAACGAAGGCCGTCCTCTCCTTGCCCGTGAGCAGAACGCGAAGTTCAGCCTCGCCAACCTCATGCGCGCGAGCCTTTACTCGAGCGTTGCAACACTCAAGCTCGGCTGTGACATCATGCTGAGGGACGAAGGCGTCGCTGTCGACAGAGTACTCGGCCACGGCGGTCTCTTCAAAACGAAGGGCGTCGGCCAGTCGATCCTCGCCGCTGCTCTCAACGCTCCCGTTTCGGTCATGGAGACCGCGGGCGAAGGCGGTGCCTGGGGCATGGCTCTCCTTGCCGCATATCTTAAATACGCAGGCGAGCTTTCACTTTCGCAGTTCCTCGATGACAAGGTATTCGCCGGCATGAAAGCCGAGACGCTCGCGCCCGACACAAAGGCCGTTGAGGGCTTTAACGCCTATATCGAAACCTTTAAGAAAGCCCTCGAAGTCGAGAAAGCGGCGATCCAGGCTCTTAAATAAGGGCTCATTAAATTCCTCACAGACCATACTATTATCCGGCATTCACAGAACCGGGCCCGAAACAATATTATTAGAACCTTTTAGAATCTTTATACAGGAGTTACAGACATGTTAGAAACATTAAAGAAACTTGTTTACGCAGCAAATATGGAGCTGCCCCGCTACAACCTCGTGACATTTACATGGGGTAACGTGAGCGCCATCGACAGAGAATCGGGACTTGTCGTGATCAAGCCCTCGGGTGTAGACTACGAGCGTCTCACTCCCGACGACATGGTTGTTGTTGACCTTGAAGGTAAGGTAGTCGAAGGAGACCTTCGTCCTTCGTCGGACACTCCCACCCACGTGGAGATGTACAAAGCTCTCCCCAAGGTCGGAGGTATCGTCCACACTCATTCTTCCTACGCTACGAGCTGGGCTCAGTCGGGTCTTTCGATCCCCTGCTACGGCACGACACATGCGGATCATTTCTACGGACCCGTTCAGTGCCTGCGTTGTCTGAGCGCCGAAGAGATCGCCGAGAACTATGAGAAGAACACCGGGCTTCTCATCAATTCGGCAGTAGCGAACACCGATTACATGGCTACGCCCGCAGTGCTTTGCAAGAACCACGGGCCCTTCACCTGGGGCAAGGATGCTCACGAAGCCGTTCATAACGCGGTTGTACTTGAAGAAGTTGCCAAGATGGCATACATGACCAGACTCATCAATCCTTCCGTACAGCCGGCTCCCGATTCGCTCATCGAGAAACACTACATGCGTAAACACGGACCCGGCGCATACTACGGACAGAAATAACATTAATGAGATGCAATATTTCTTGTTGAAAAATTCCGTTCTAGGTGCTACAATGATAATGTTATATCGTTTCATAGGTTTTTCTATTTCATAAAATCACACAGCCCTAGGGCTGTAGCACTCAGAAAGGGTAGGCATCTCATGGACAGAAGAAGAAGAGACACAAAGGAAAGGTTTATCAAGTTTACATTAGAGAGGATCCGTACAAGCGGTGAGGACGACACAACGCTCCGCGATCTTGCCAAGGAATTCGGTATTTCCGCAGCAGCTCTCTACAACCATTTCGTTGACAAGGACGAGCTCCTTAACGAAGTCCTTAAGGTTGCTTCGAGCAAGGTTACCACACTTTACCGCGAGTACCTTGCAGATCACGGCACACTTAAGGGTGGCAAGGAAAGACTCATCCAGTTCGGCGAATTCCTTCTTGAGCTTTTCAAGAACGAGAGCAATCTCGTAAGCTTCCTGTTTTTCAGCAAGACAGCGATCAATCTCTATTCATCGGTTGATGTTTTTGAGAACGATCAGTTCAAGCTCCTCTCGATCGCTTGTGAGATCATCGACAGCGTACGTATCGAGAACAACCTCTCGATCTCGAACTTTGAGCTTTACATCAAGTTCTGGTCCTTCATGGAAGGCTACGCACTGTTCGTTACCTCGGGCGTTTTCGAGGGTAACTCTTCCTTTATCTCGGATATCGTAAACGATGTACTCTGCGGTGATGCCGCGAAGGCGAAGAAGTGACAAGAAACGTTAAGATAATCTTTTCCACCCATGCCAAGGACATCTCCGACGAACCGGAGATCACTGAGCTTGTCGGTGAATACACCATCCAGAACGGTAAGCGTTACCTGCGCTATGAGAAGGATGGGTTGCGCGCATTTATAAAGATCACTGATGACAGTCTATCAGTGATCTATTCGGGCGCGATGACTTCACGCATGGAGTACGCTCCCGGCGTGACAACAACAGGTTCGTTCAAAACCCCCGAGGGCTTGCTCGATGCCGTTGCCGAAACAGAACGCCTTACAGTAATAGAAGGTTCCGGCAGCGTCTTGCGCGTATCGTTGCGCTACAAGCTCTCACTTTCCGGAACCCTTGTTTCAAATTATGATATCGAGATCAATTGCCTGAAGATGTGAGCTTCAGGCATAAGCGTCGGATCATCCGACGAACGCTTTAACCTTCACATCCTCCGCTCCGATACGGATCGAGAGGACATTGCCTGCGAAGCTCCTGAACTGTTCGGGACTGTCGCTCACAAAGAAAGTATTGACGGGCTTCTGTCCGTCTTTTTCTTTTGTCTCGCTGAGCAAGCCCTTCTCCTCAAGGAGTGCCTTGAAGCTTCTGGCTGTCTCAAATGCGGGGTTGACAAGCGTTACATCCTGCCCGACCGCGCGTGCTATGCTGTCACGCAGAAGGGGATAATGCGTACATCCCAGAACCAAAGAATCGATCCCCTGTTCCAGAAGCTCGTCAAGGTATCTGTGGATAATGCTGTCCGTGATCGGGTCGTCCGTGAGTCCCTCCTCAACCAGGGGAACAAACAGCGGGCACGCCTTCGCGAAAACCTTGATGTCAGGCCTCTTCGCTCTGAGGTATTCCTCGTAGATACCGCTGCTCACTGTAGCTCTCGTGGCTATAACGCCGATCCTGCCTTTGACGGTCGCGTCCGCCGCAGCGATCGCTCCGGGCTTAACCACTCCGATAATGGGCACATCTACCGCTTTCTTGAGGTCCTCGAGAGCCAGGGCGCTCGCTGTGTTGCAGGCCACAACTATGGCTTTGACATTCTGCTCACACAGAAACTCCGCTATCTCACGGGAGTAACGGATGACAGTCTCGCGGGACTTGTTGCCGTAAGGCACCCGGGCCGTGTCACCGTAATAGATTATCCTCTCGTTCGGAAGCTGCTCCATAAGCTCTTTGACTACGGTAAGTCCGCCGACTCCCGAATCAAAAACGCCTATCGGTGAATTTTTATCAATGTCACCCATCTCTCCTGCTCCTCTGCGACTTCTCTTTTTCAATGTCCTGCTTTAAAGTCAACCTTTTGTTGACGCGCGGAAGCAGCCTTTTTTCAGATTCTCCCGCGTCACGGACACCGCTCTTTTAATTTTTCCACGTCCTGTTTCCGGGATTTCTTGCGATCCCGAGCTTCTCGGCTACTTCAGCAACCTGAAGCGAAACCACCTCGGCTACTCTCTTGTCAAACACGCCGGGGATGATATATTCCGCATTAAGCTCTTCTTCCGAAACAAGCGAAGCGATCGCCTTGGCTGCTGCAAGCTTCATCTCTTCAACGATCTGCTTAGCCTCAACCATGAGCGCTCCGCGGAAAATTCCGGGGAACACGAGCACGTTGTTGATCTGGTTGGGGAAATCGCTCCTGCCTGTGGCAACTATAGCTGCACCTGCTGCCTTAGCCTCGTCGGGCATGATCTCGGGAACGGGATTTGCCATAGCGAAGACGATGGGATCCTTAGCCATGGAAGCTACCATCTCACGTGTTACGATACCGGGTGCCGAAACACCGATAAACACGTCCTTGCCCTTCATTACATCGGCAAGTGAGCCTTTCTCATGGTTACGGTTTGTGATGAGCGATATGGCTGCCTGAGCGGGGTTGAGTCTTTCGTCACCCTCGCAGACAGCGCCCTTGCTGTTGACAAGAACAACATCCTTAACGCCGAGCGACATGATCAGCTTGCAGATGGAGATACCTGCCGAGCCGGCTCCGCTGATAACGACCTTAAGGTCTTCTATCTTCTTATTAACGATCTTAACAGCATTGATGAGTCCGGCAGATACTACGATCGCGGTTCCGTGCTGATCGTCGTGGAATACGGGGATATCAAGCTCTTCCTTGAGACGTGTCTCGATCTCGAAGCAACGGGGTGCCGAGATATCCTCAAGGTTGATGCCGCCGAAGGTGGGAGCAAGATACTTGACTGTCTTGATGATCTCCTCGGTGTCCTTCGTATCAAGGCAGATCGGGAAAGCATCGACTCCGCCGAACTCCTTGAAGAGTACCGACTTGCCTTCCATAACGGGCATTGCGGCTTCGGGACCGATATCACCGAGTCCGAGAACTGCTGTTCCGTCTGATACGACTGCCACGGTATGGCTCTTGATGGTGTACTTATAAACGTTATGTTTATCCTTGTTGATCTCAAGACAGGGCTGTCCGACGCCGGGTGTATAAGCGGTCGAGAGCTCCTCTCTGGTTGTTACGGGAACCTTTGATACAACCGAAAGCTTGCCGTGATTCTCTTCGCAAAGCTTAAGGCTCATTGCTGAATAATCCATTTCTGTTACCTCTTTCTTATTTCATTCCGATTTTCAGAGTTCAGCCGCGATCTTCTTAGCATATTCCGCTGCTTCGCCGTCTGCATAGGAAAGCTCTTTCCAGGGAATCGTAACTCCGTCGTTCTCATAACGGGGAATCAGATGGATATGGAGATGGAACACCGACTGCCATGCAGCGGTTCCGTTGTTCTGAAGCATGTTGATGCCGTCACATCCGAGAGCCTTTTTCTGCGCGTTCGCGATCTTCGAAGCCACGATAAGGGCACGCGATGCTGTCTTCTCCTCAATTTCAAGAAGGTTCGGCATATGCCTCTTCGCAAGAATGATGACATGACCCTTTGCTGCGGGAGCGATGTCCATGATCGCCTTGAAATCGTCATCTTCATAAACGGTAGCGCTCGGGATCTGTCCTGCGACTATCTTACAAAAAATACAGTTATCCATACTCTGTCTCCTTCTCTATAGAATCGATTTTAAACCTCTCCTGATTCCTCGTCCGACCAAAACCCATGTATCAGACTTCTGTCATCTGTTTTCACAGACTTCCATCGCTACCATTATACACAAATTACTGCCCACGGCAACAGTTTACACCAAGAATAAAATAGATTATATTCGTATATATGGATAATCAAATGAATCATGCGCCCGAAACAGACAGTATCGTTTCGGGTACATAAAGAAAGGAAGAGTAAATGGCTGACAATAATACTAATACAAACCCGAAGTCGAACAAGCCGGATAACGATACACCAATCCTTATAGCGGAGGAATTCCTGAAAGATGTGTCGGGAGGCAGGATTGTTGCGCCGCCTCCCGCAATAAAACCGGCTCTTTATGAAGAGCCGGAAGAGCCGATTTTAACATATCAGGAACGATTGTAGTAAAAGTCTTCCACACGTGGTGGGCTTTATCCTGTCAAACCGCTTGCAAGTCTATTTACTCAGGTAATTCCTGATGTTTTCATAGGAAATGTCCCTTGCGAGCTTTCCGAGAAGCTTCTCATCCTCCGGGAAATCCCCGCCGAGAGCAAAATCCGCAAGGACGTTGCAGAGGATCCTTCTGAAATACTCGTGTCTCGTGTACGAAACAAAGCTTCTCGAATCGGTGAGCATGCCGATGAAGTTTCCGAGCAGTCCGTCTGCCGCAAGGCGCTTCATGTGAGCTTCGATCCCGAGACGGTGATCGTTGAACCACCATGCCGCACCGTGCTGAAGCTTTCCGGGCACAGGGCTTTCCTGGAAGCAGGCGATCACTGTGTCTATAACGGCATCTTCGTTCGGGTCGAGGCTGTAAACAACGGTCTTCGGAAGCGCTCCGTCTGTCGTACAGTCATTTAGGAAGTTCGCAAGATCCGCACTCGCCGTTCCGTTCGCGATGCAGTCAAGACCCGCATTTGCTCCGAGCTTCTTAAAAGCCTCCACGTTGTTCTCGCGCTTTACACCGTAATGAAGCTGCATCATCCAGCCGCGCTTAGTGTATTCGGCTGCAAAAAATTTTAGCATTGCCGTTTTGTACTGCTTTGCCTCAAGGTCACTGACCTTCTCTCCCCTGTACGCGCGGGCAAAGATATCGGCTACCGCTTCGTTTGAAGCGGGCTCATAAACAAAGAGTCCCATTCCGTGATCGGCAACCCTGCAGCCGTGCTCCGCGAAGAAATCCATCCTTGCCCGGAGGGCATTCTTTAAGCAGTTGATGCATTTGATCTCGCGGCCGGCGGCTTCCCCGACCTTTTTCACATAGGCGTTAAAATCCTCTTTTTCAATATCGACGGCGCGGTCCGGTCTGAATGCCGGAAGAACCTCTATATCAAAGGTCTTGTCCGCTGCGATCGCTTCGTGGTGCTCAAGCGAGTCTACGGGATCGTCCGTAGTGCAGATAAGCTCAACGCCCGACATCTTCATGATGCCGCGTGCGCTGTATTCGGGCTGTTTTAGTTTTTCATTGCAAAGGTTCCAAACCTCTTCGGCCGTTTCTCCGCAGAGCACTCCGTTAAACCCAAAATAGCGGTAAAGCTCGAGATGACTCCAGATGAACACGGGGTTGCCGACCGCCCTTTCGAGCGTCTTCGCGAAGGCCACGAACTTGTCGTGATCGCTCGCATCGCCCGTGATCAGGTCCTCGCTCACACCGTTCGCACGCATGAGGCGCCACTTGTAGTGATCGGCCCCGAGCCAGAGCTTCGTGATGTTATCAAACCTTATGTCGTCCCTTATTTTGCTCGGAACGATATGGCAGTGGTAGTCGATTATCGGCTGCTTCTCTGCATATTCATGATATAGTTTCTTCGCAAGATCTGAAGAAAGCAGATACTCCTCATTCAAAAACTTCATTCTGATGTCTCCTCGTATTGGAATTCATGCTCTGTTAATACTGCCCCGAAAACGCACTCTGAACGAATCCGGGGCAATCAGTTACTATTCGAAATGAACCACTGCCCCCGTCCCAATGTCATTTAGATAAGGGTTCACCATCCCAATCTTAAAATTTTAACCACATACATTACTGAAATCAGAGGTGAAATATCCTCTGATTTTTTTGCATTTTTCTGAAAAAATGCTTGACAAGTCAGCTAAAAAATGTTGCC
>JAFRSH010000047.1 GCA_017427685.1 Lachnospiraceae bacterium
AGCAAAAATGAAGGATAGAATGGGGCTTCTGGGAGGTCCGGGAAACCCTTTTGGGAGAAAACTACGATTATTATTTAACATTGCGTAAGAAAAAACGAGATTTTGGAGGTTTTCCAAAATCTCGTTTGTCTTCACTCTGAGAGCAATAATTGCTATTATTGCTCCGACAAAAAGTAAGTGTTTCTTCTTCATAATTGCTCTCCCTTTCTGCATACGCCGTTAACCCTTTGGTGACAATTTCCTAAAGAAATCCTTTGGTCTCTAACTGTTTGTTTATCTGTTATGTCAATAACAGATAAACGCCTGTATGCGTAGTATACAGGCGTTACCGTTAAAAATTTTTAATTTTCTTTTGCTTGTTCATCATCTTCGTCATCATCCGAAGACCACAAAACCATTGCTTCTTCATCAAAATGTCATTTCTTCAAACCTGAGATTATCAAGGTTAGTTCGAAGCCTCATCATTTCCGGCTTATCAAATGCACTCTTATTAAACACCGTCAATTCCGCGACATCCCTTTCATCCGAATCGCAGTTAAACATTTCATCCCTGTATAGAAGAATAATCTTATCCGCCGCTTCTTTAGGGAGACCAAAGTGCCGCAGGTCCGAAAGGCGCGGGTGCTTGTCTCTCCGGTTTGCCACATCGCGCAGAAGATTTGAAAGAAGGAGGATCGGGCAGCCGGTTTCGACGGCGATCTTCTTTATTCTCTTTGCCAGCTCGGAGAATTCGTGCTTTGTGATCGCCCTCTCACCGTCAAAGGCAATGTTTTGCATGTTGTTTATTATTATGAGTCCGGGGATGCTATCGTTCTCTTTCGTGCCAGAATCACTGTCCTCCGACTTTTTACGCCTCTTGGGGGATTCATAGGGATCCTTGCCGGCAAACATCATGCTTTGATCTCTGATCATAGATAACAGCCTGCAGTCAGAATCCGTCCCCACTATTTCTATAGATCTTAGAACCGATTCTTCCATCCTGTCATGCAGGACCATTGCGTTGAGGTCAACGTTCAGACCGTTCCTGATGCCGATCCCCGTGTGAATGGTCAGCAGCCTTTCCAATACATCTTTCTTCGGAGAAAAAAGATCGAACCATATAACCGACGTGTGAAGAATACTCGCTGCCCGATCTGCGATATTTAATGCAAAGGCCGCATTTCCCACACCCGGACTTGCAGCGAGTACAACAACATCAGATCTGTGAAAGCCACCTTCAAAGTAATGGTCAAGCTCAGGATATCCCGTAGATATCACATTCCTTGGCGTCTCTTTTTCCGACTTGCTTCCCGATGTATACTTCCCTTCACTCGTCATTATCGGCTCCTTTACTGCTCAATCAACGTGCCCCGGGGACACGCACCTTCTCAAACTCGCCACTTTCCGTGTCAACGACTGCCATAGCCGATTCACCTATCTGACGTCCGTCCCGATATGTAGAAAAGACGTCCGTCGAAATAACGCCGTTTTCTTTGCGTAATACCTCGACCGGAGTGTGACCGACCACCTGCGTATATCTGTCGTTTCTGTAGATAGTAACTTTGTCGTATTGCGGTCTGAGCCAAAGAGGAGAAATATCATCCCAAAGGTAATCGACGGATGCCCCATTGATAGCCTCCAAAAGCTCGTCTGTGTCAGCATCTATCAGGTCCTTATGTGCCCATAACACGTATTCCCTGCTAAGACCGCCGTGCGAGAACAATACATTATCAATCCTATGGATAATTGCAATCCGTGACTCGTCCGGAAGAGCGTTTTTCAATGCATCAAGTTTTGACATGACTATATAACGCATATGTGGAGAATACCCTGTCTCCTGCATCTGCCAAACATAACTCAGATCGTGATTTCCGTAACACCAAAGAGTATCAGGATAAGCCTTTGCAAAAGCTATCGCACGATCAAAGGTTTCCTCATAAATATCTGACTGAAAACCCTTACCCCAGTCATCGGGAATATCCATCAGGCAAACCGCACGTTCTGCTTTGCCGGCTTTCATGAGCATTTCCGCCCTTTCGAAGATCCAGGGTTTAAGGTGTACATCAGGAATAACCAGTGCTTTCATTTTCTTCCCCTTTTAATGCTCATATCATCAATGGACCACAAACCCGTCCCCATTATCAGATACCCTCCTTATTGCAGTCCAACAAGGAGGGTATCTTAATCACTCAATTACTCCGATTCAATCTCTGTCCGTATTCAAGCAAAGAATCACTTGGCAGATCTACACGATCACTCCAATACACACAGGTTTTACTCTCGTCCAACTGAACATTTTCAAACAATCCTCTTTCTGTCTTCAACACGGAAAAATCCGGAATCTGTCGTATGTCTTCACTAACATCATAGATCACCTTTTCACCGCCCTCAAAAGTAACCTTGAGCTTAAAACCCGCGCATGGTTCTATCTTTTTTATTCTGGGAATCATACGACCTCCTTTCTTCCGGCATTCCGTTCATTTTCCCCGCAAACACATCTCTCGAACAACGTATTAACGTCTATCAGAGTAGCGGCGGAAGCTTAGCAATCTTTTGTGTATCCCACATTTGTTGCAATTCCGCACTATGCTGCATCAACCATTCCTCCACCAATTCTTGGGCCTTTGTCGGCAAATCACCGTCTGTCATCTTTCTTGTAGAAAGATCAAACACACCAACATATTCCCCATACAACGCATGAATATGTGAGGGCTCATGTTCCTTCGGTTTAAAAAACATTTTAATGATTATCCCATAAAACCTGGTAATCTCCGGCATGTCGATCCTCCTTTGTCTTTCTATCTTTATTATGCGCCGTATCACATAAAAATACAACTTTGAATTACATGCTCTTCCACTTTCTCACCCTCTGATCCTTACCACACCCGTTGCCACTTTCTTCTGAAAACTGACGTCGTGCTCCACGAGCAGCATGGTCGGTTCGAACTCGGAGATAAGCTTCTCGATCTGCATCCGGGAAAACACGTCTATGTAATTGAGCGGTTCATCCCAGATATAAAGATGTGCCGGAGTGATCAGGCTCGCGGCTATAAGCACCTTCTTCTTCTGACCTTCGGAGAAATCCTCCATGTTCTTGACGAACTGCTCCCGCTGCATGTCAAGCTGTCTGAGAACCGCAAGGAACATGCTTTCTTCAAGTCCTCTCTTCTTGCAGAATTCACGAAGTGTGCCTCGGAGGAAGGACGTATCCTGATTGACATAGGATACGATAAGTCCCGATGCGACATCTAAGGTACCTTCTGTAATAAGCTTGTTTTCAGAATCATGGCCCTCCGGATCGTTCTTTCTGAGTATAGCCTTCAGGACGCTTGATTTACCGCATCCGTTATCACCCGAAAGTACCACTCTTTCACCGCGTTTGACCTGAAATCTTAAGCCCCGGAAGAGTTCCCGGTCCGCGTCAGCGTATCTGAGCGAGAGGTCATAAGCGTTGATCAGTACTTCTTTGTGATAGCGAAGCGGCTGAAGTTTGAGGTCATTTACCCGCTCGATGTCCTGCAGCAAGCCTTCTTTCTCCGTGATCTCTCTGTCAATGCGCTTCTCCACAGCCTTGACCCTTGCCTGCATCTTTTTGGTCTTGGCTCCGATAAAGGATCTTGTTGCAATACTCCTGTCATGCTCTTTGACCGGATCGAATCCGATCTTGGAACCTTCGCTTTTCTCTGCCCATTTACCTGTCCTGTCCGCAGCGCTCTTCAGTTTCCCGATCTCTTTTATGTGCTTTTCGTTCTCGGCCTGCCTGAAAGCGTCGGTCTTTTCCTTGTTTTCCCACCATGTCGAGAAATTACCCGCCTGCACTTCAACGCTGGCGCGATTTAACACAAGCACGTGATCACAGACCCCGTCAAGCAGATCGCGATCATGTGACACAAGGATAAAGCCCTTCTTGCCCGCAAGATACTCCTTTACGATGTCGCGTGCCGCACTGTCCAGGTGGTTGGTCGGTTCGTCGATCAAAAGGAACTCGTTCTCATCGGCGAAAAGAACCGCCAGCATCACCCTCGTCCGTTCTCCATAGCTCAAGGTCCCGAAGGGTCTGTACAGACACTCCGAATCCATCCCAAGCTGATTCATCTGAACCATGACCTGCCAGCTTTCAACACTCGGTTTCCATGATTCGATCAGCTCAAATGCAGTTTTAAGGTTATCTTTTTCAGTTACTTGATATGGGAAATAATCAAATCGCGTACTTGTCGAAATGACCCCTTGATATTCGTATCTTCCCATAAACAGATTCAGGAGGGTTGTTTTTCCCTTTCCGTTTCTCCCGATCAGACCGAGCTTCCAATCGGTATCAATATTAAATGTCACGTCCCTAAGGACGTCGTCCGCACTTCCGTCGTATGAAAATGTCAGGTTTGTTACTTGTATCTGTGCCATGTTTACCACCTCCGTGATCTGTCCCGCGTACAAGTCCGCTATCGGGGCTGCGCCCTTCTGAGATGACCGTTCACTCAGCCATCGGTACGCGAGGCTATGCCTCAAAAAAAGCTCCCGGTTATGCCGAGAGCAGATTGATCGCACAAATGAAAACCTGATATGCCGGAACGCGCACAGCCCCGGGGGTAACCCGGCGGTCTCAAAATGAATACGATAATCCGATTCGGCATACACAAACAGAGCCATTAAGGCCATATACTTTTGCTTGCATTCACCAAATCACATTATCTGTTTATCATTCCGATACCCTGACGCCGAAGCGTTCCTTTCTTTTTACTGTTTGATATGATATCACCTTTCCGGCGAAAACACAACAATCATATTTTTCATCCTCTCTCTCATGACGATCTTATTTCATCACAACAAGCTCATAATCCCGTGTTCCGATTCCGATCTTTTCGGCGTGTTCAAGGGTTTCTTTCCATGAAGTGTTCGGATTGCTGTTCTGCCATACATTACCGTGATCATGGAAATGCTCGTCCGCCATGTTATCGCCGAGCTGGCTGTTGCGGACGGGAGTCGCTTTCTGGCAAAGGTCTACGCAGGCCTGATCGAGAGCCACAGGATCAAACGAGGCAAGCATTCCGATATCGGGAATGATCGGTGCGTCATTCTCACCGTGACAGTCGCAGTTCGGTGAAACATCGGTGATAAGGCTGATATGGAAGTTCGGTCTTCCGCTGATGACCGCTGCCGTGTACTCAGCCATCTTCATTCCGAGAAGCGCGGGGGCGTTCCAGTTGTCGTTCTGTATCGCATCAAAAGCGCATGCTCCGATACAGCGACCGCAGCCTTTACACTTAGAAGGATCGATCCATGCTTTTTTGCCCTCATAACTGATCGCATCCGAGCCGCACTCCTTTGCGCACCGGCGGCAGCCTCTGCACATTTCCTCGATCACATGCGGATGTCCGCTGTTGTGCTGCTGCATCTTACCTGCACGGCTTCCGCAGCCCATGCCGATGTTTTTGATCGCGCCGCCGAAACCCGCCTGCTCATGTCCTTTAAAGTGATTGAGCGAGATCACGATGTCGGCGTCCATCACCACACGCCCGATGTACGCTTCCTTGCAGTATTCTCCGTTCGGGACGGGCACGAGGATGTCGTCGGTTCCGCGAAGTCCGTCGGCGATGATGATCTGACAGCCCGTCGTAACGGTATTAAAGCCGTTGATATTGGCACAGTCCATGTGCTCAAGCGCATGCTTGCGGCTTCCGGGATACAGCGTGTTACAATCCGTAAGGAAAGGGAGCCCGCCCTGCTCCTTAACGATGTCCGCAACCGCCTTTGCATAGTTCGGACGAAGGTAGGCGAGGTTGCCGAGCTCCCCGAAATGCATCTTGATCGCAACGAACTTCCCGTCCATCGCGATCTCTCCTATACCTGCCATCCTGATGAGCTTCTGAAGCTTCTTCGTAAGACTGACCCCAAGTACCGTTCTGAAATCCGTAAAGTAAACCTTTGCTTTTCTCATCAAATACCTCCTGAAATCCAATACTACAATATATACATGTTATACCATAACCCCTGTGACTGATGCTCCTTATTAATTGCAAAAGCCACTACTCATTTAATGTCAGACCGGTATCAATAATGCCTCTTCACCTCAAACCGGTACAGATCGATACTGCTTCCGGGGGCGATATGACCCTTCCGCATGGCGATGGAGATCTGCTGCTCAACGGTGTCGACACCATCGAGGTCCGGCAGCAGTAGTCCGCGCTTGTACCCACACTCCACGATCACGCCGTACTTTTTGACATCAAGCTCCGATTCGGACGATATCCGCTCGGGAGGCGTGAGGACATCAACGTTTATGTCAAGCCACGGCAGCTCTTCCTCTTCGACGGGGTCGAAGCGGTTGTCCTCGGACACGGCGCTGACGGCGTTCCTGATGATCTCCTCGGCGAGGCTCCCTGTTGTGGGAAGGATCGTTCCGATGCACCCCCTGAGTCTTCCGAATTTATGTATCGAGACGAAGGCTCCTGCCTTCTCATTTAAAAGCTCCTGCGGAACCCACGTGGGCACATCCATCTTTCGTCCGTTGTTCACGAAATACTCGGCGGATTCTCTCGCCAGCTTCACATAGGCGTCGGAGGCCTCTTTCTTCTTGTTGAGAATGTCCTCCTCAAGCCTGATACGCTGAGCAAGGAAATGCCTGTCTTTGTCCTCACCTTTGACCTCAAAAGTGCAGATCCCGTAACCGACACCGGTTACATCCTCGTGAGAAAGCTTTTCGATCTCAAGGCTCTGCCCGTCAAGCGCGCCGGCCATGATCACGAAGGATCTGTGACCACACTCTGCCGCCTTGTCGCAGAAGGTCTCGTCAAAGTCAAAGAGCTCGCCGAAATTACCGCTCCCGAGAGTCTCCATGATCCTTCTGTCGTACTCGGGTCCTTCGGGTGCGAAGCCGTAAGGACCGTAGTTCTGAAGCTTGTGCGAAAGGTCGCCGCTCGCCACAAAGACGACACGCTTCCCGAGAGCATCGGCCACCCTTTTAATCATCATGCCGTACTCGTAGTGCTTGAGGAGATCAAAGCCCGAAAGGCCTGTCCTCACCAGTTTAAAATCGGTGTATTCTTTCAGTATGAACTTGAGCGGAACCATCGTTCCGTGGTCGAGGTTCTTGCTCTTCTCGCCCATCGTGCCCGCAGGGAAACCCGTCCGTGCCGCTTCCTCTGAGAGGGCGTTCACAAAATCCGTGTCATAAGTGACATCGAAAGTCACTCCGGGCGCACCGAACTCAGCGAAAGACCCTCCGGCCCTTTTCCCGGGTGAGATGTGGAAGTAATCCGAGTAAAGGACAGAGTGAGGGCTGGAAATAACGATAGTATCGGGGCGAAGCTCCGCTATCCTCTTCGCCACCTTCTGATAAGAAGCTGTAGTAAGCTTCACCTGATCTTCACTGCCCCTGCCGACCGCCGGAATGATCATCGGAGGATGAGGTACCACAAAAGCCGCAATTACAGACATGTCTCAGACGCTCCTTTCCCTGTTTGAATTCCTATATCAATGATACAGCCTCTTTCCGAACTTCTTCGAAATAAAGACCGCAAGTGCCATCTTGACCGCATCGGGGATGATGTACGGGAACACGCACCACGAAAGTACCGAGATCAGTCCGACCTCTCCCGTGTCTCTCATGTATATGTACATAAACCAGGCGGTTCCGAACGCGTAACAAACGAGGAGTCCCGCTGTGAGCGCCGTTATCTGAACCCAAAGTTTCTTCCCGCACAGCTTGGTGATCAGACTGTAGAGCGGTCCCATAAGCAGGAATCCGATGATATAGCCGCCTGTCTTACCAAACAGCACACCGATCCCGGCGCCGAAGCTCGCGAACACCGGAAGTCCGACCGCTCCGAGGAGGATGTAGATCGCAACCGAGCATGTGGCCTTCATCCCGCCGAAGACCATGATAAGAAGAAACACCGCAAATGTCTGAAGCGTAAAGGGCACGATCACGGGGATGCTGATCCACGAGCAGATAGCGATGAGCACCGACCCGATCGCGATATACGCAAGGTCTGTTGTTCTGAACTTTTTGTTACTTGATGACATAACACTCCTTTGCCCGCAAAATCTCGGGCATCTTACTCATTATTCCCCGGTTTCTGTTCCCCACAAGTTGTAATCCATATCCTTCTTCTCTGTCTACCCAACCCTTTATATCACACGCAGATAACCAATGCCTTTATATGAACTCACACATCACGGTATTGGCAACATCAAAGCCCTTCTGCGTGAGTGCTATGCTGTCCTCGGTGCATCTGAGCAGTCCGAGGGACTCAAACTTCCCTATCTGCTCACCGAAGACATCCCTCGGATCCGCGCCGAAACGCTCCGCGAACCCGCTTACAGAAGCCCCGTCTGTGAGCCTCAGTCTTAAGATCATATATTCAGACATCAGGTCCTTTTTGTCAAGGCGCTCCTCGACCGTCCTCACCCCCGCCGGATCTGCCAGGTAAGCTGTAATATCAGCCGGATTCTTGTAGCGGTACATGATCGTACCCAATTCACTATCAGTCGTACCGTCAGAGTCGATCCGATCACAGGATTTTCCTACATGTCCGCCCTTCTCGTTTATCATATTCTCTTTCACAGGGACTCTCCCATTAGATCTGTATCCGAGGTAAGAAGCTGCCGCAGGTCCAAGTCCGAGGTACTCCTCTCCGGTCCAGTAGCCCATGTTGTGGCGGCACCTGTATCCGGGTCGTGCGTAATTTGAGATCTCGTAGCGTTCGTAACCGTATTCGGCAAGCACCTTGCCCGTAAGTTCGTACATCTGCCTGTCCGCGTCTTCTCCGGGTAGCAGAATTCTCCCCGATTCCACATCGCTGTAAAGCGGTGTCCCTTCCTCGAGGATCAGACTGTAGACCGAGATATGCTCGGGTCCAAGCCCTGCGACCGTCCTCAGCGTCCTCTCAAACGACTCGATGGTCTGACCGGGTATCCCGCTCATGAGATCAACGTTTATGTTGCAAAACCCGACTTCCCGGGCTGTTTCGTAATTCTTCAGAAATTCTTCATATGTATGGATCCTTCCGAGGGTCTTGAGCTCCGCATTGTCAGCTGACTGCAGGCCGATGCTCAGCCTGTTGACCCCGAGCTGCCGCATAAGCGTCAGCTTCTCTGTATCAAGCGTTCCGGGGTTACACTCAACTGTAAACTCTGTTTCGTCATCATCGAAATCCGGAAACAACCTTGCGCGGATCCCCGTGATAAGCGTTTCAAGCTCGGCGCATGACAAAAGGGTCGGAGTTCCTCCCCCGACGAAGATACTTGTGATCTCCTGCCCTCTTAATTCGTCTTCCCTTGCGTCAAGTTCCTTAAGGAGTGCCGTGACATAATCTCCGGTCCTGCGGGTCGCCCCTAAAGAGTCCGCCCCGCCGCAGCCGGGAACCTGCGCTCCCCCGCACGGAACCGAGTAAAAGTCGCAATACCTGCATTTCCTGACGCAGAAAGGGACATGAACGTAAATCTCCATCTGTACTTCGTCACTTTCTTATATTATTGATGTAAGATGTGCTTTTATCATTACTTTTATCATTATATACGATTTTTTTTAAACAGGCATTATACTTTTGCTCGAGAATTGCATTGTTATAGATGTTTTCTCGTAAACTGACGTCTTTGTTTTTTGCACAAAAAATAATCCAGGTCGAACAAATAAATGAGTATTCGAACTCACGAAGAAATGGTACAATGTTTGGAAGTAAAACTGATGAAACGGAAGAATGCAATGAAATCAAGCAATAAAGAATCACAATTCAAAATGATGACAGAGACGAGTCCGGCGCGACTCGTACTGAGGCTTGGGCTTCCCACTACGATCAGCATGCTCGTCACCACCATCTACAACATGGCCGACACGTACTTCGTGAGCAGCCTCGGAACGAGCCAGAGCGGCGCTGTCGGGATCGTGTTCGGTCTGATGTCGATCATACAGGCGGTCGGGTTCATGTACGGTCACGGAGCCGGCAGCAACATCGGAAGACTACTCGGTGCGGGACGCACGGAGGAAGCCGGACGTTACGCTTCGATGAGCGTCGCCCTCGGAGTTCTGTGCGGCGGACTTATCACTCTCTTCGGACTTACCCTTCAGACTCCTTTTATGAACCTGCTCGGGAGCACGGAAACGATCCTGCCGTACGCACTCGAATACAGCTTCTACATCCTGCTTGCGGCACCCGTCATGGTCCTGAGCTGCATCCTTAACAATATACTCCGCTACGAAGGAAAGGCCGCATTCGCGATGATCGGCCTTGTTTCCGGCGGACTCCTCAATATCTTCGGAGATTTCCTGACCATACAGGTCCTCGGGATGGGCGTTCCCGGAGCCGGGATCTCCACCGCCGTTTCGCAGTGCATCTCCACGGCGATCCTTCTTGTTCCCTTCCTGAGAGGCAAGACACAGTCAAAGCTCAACGTTTATATGATACTACCCGGAGTCTTCTCAAAACTGCGCAACAAAAAAGGTTCCGGGATTACTGTTGATGTCAGCACTTCAATGCAAAACAAAAGCCATGACACACAGTCCGCGTCTTCTGCGGGAACCGGTTTCATGACTCATTTTTCACAGCCCGGCTACGCGGTGATCGGGAGCATCCTTGCTATCGGACTCCCCAGCCTCATGCGTCAGGGTCTCGGAAGTATTTCGACCATGATCCTCAACTCGTCGGCCAATCCGTACGGTGATGCGGCCATCGCAGGCATGTCTATCGCGTCGAAGGTCGTCGGGTTTATCTTCTGTGTGGGACTCGGCATCGGTCAGGGCTTCCAGCCCGTTGCCGGATTTAATTACGGAGCGAAGCTCTACAGCCGTGTCAAAGCCGCTTATCGCTTCACTCTCATACTCGGAACTATCACTCTCGGCACGATCGGTTTTGTCGGATTCTTCCTTGCCGAACCCATCGTTTCTCTCTTCAGAGACGATCCCGATGTTATCGCTGTCGGTGTTCCCGCACTCAAATTTCAGGCGGGCGTGATCTTCCTCATGCCCATTCAGGTCACCACCAACATGCTCTTCCAGTGTACGGGCAAGAGTGTGCGCGCCACACTCCTCTCGGCGACACGAAGCGGACTCTATTTCATCCCCGCGATCCTCATTCTCAGACTCGTCTGGGGTCTCACGGGAATCGAGTGCTCTCAGGCGCTTGCCGATGTGCTGACATCGCTCACGGCAGTTCCCTTCGCGATACACTTCCTTCGCTCACTGCCCGCTGACGGGGAGTAAGAGGCTTTTCCTTACTTCTGTGAGTAATCCTTAAAAGCTATATCAAGATCCACGTTCCCGGCGATGCCGTCCACATGCCCCGACTCGGAGTATTGCAGGATGCCGAACTCGTACGGGAACTTTATGTCTTTCGAATAAACCGCGAACCACTTCTCAACTTCCTCAAGTCGCGACAGATCGATGCCCATGAACATGTAACGCGTGTTGGCGTAGATCATGGGAGTATACCCTGCTTCCCTGATCCTGTCGCAGAACGCGAGACAGATGTCCGTCCTCTCCGCCATGGAAAGGTTGTTGGCTCTCGCGTCATAGGTCGTGACCTTCTCGGTGTCAAAGACAACAGGGTAAGTCACGTCGTAGCCCTTGATGTTTTTCAGGACGAACTCTGCTTCTTCTACCGCTTCTTCGGTGCTCACTGCCTGCGAGAAGAAGTAAACTCCGACCTTGATACCGTTCGCGAGGGCACCGGAAATGTTCGTTTTGTAGAAGTTGTCAAGCTCAAGGCTTCCCTCGTTCATGCCTCTGAAGCCGAGCCTGATGATAGCGAATTTAACGCCTGCCGCAGCGACCTTCTTCCAGTCGATCTTGTCCTGGAACTTCGAAACGTCAATACCCCTGATCGATACTTCGTTGCCGCCCTCGTCAAGGTAGACGAAATTGTTCGGGTCGTCGGTGTTCAGGTTATCAAAGTTGTACGGCGACATCTTAAGAGACTCGTCGATCTCTATGAGAAGTCTCTCGCTGTTGTCCCAGTAGATAGTGTAATAACGCTCGGGTATATCCGTGCGGGGGATGATGAGGCAGTCGTTGTCGGGATCCCCAAACTCTTTCTGCGCGAAAGCTGCGAATTTCGCATCCGAGATCCCGATATCGTTCCCGGCGGGAACAAAGGCTCCCTCGAGCGTTCCGAGCACATACTTGTCATAAAGACGCACTACGGTCGACCAGCGGATGCCGTTCTCTCCGATCTCGTACGTGAAATCCGCGTACATGTCGGGAATATGTCTCTCAAAGTAGACCATCTCGTCGTACTGCGCACTGTCAAGCTTGTAGCGATACAGAGCCTTGGAGGTTTGAGCCGAGAGGACCACATAGGCGTTGTCCTCAGACTGCTCTTCGGTGTACTCGAAATCAAAGAGTCCGAGTAGGAGCTTCTCGAGGTGCTCGTTCTCGCAGAGCTTGAAGCCGTCGCAATCGAAGATGCGGAGCATCGAGGGGATACCGCTGCCCTTCGGAGGAGCTCCGTCAAACACGAGGCACTTGCTCTCGCCGATCTTGGTAGTCTGGGGGATCAGCTTGAGCGGATCGCCCGTCAGATCGTAAACAGCGGGGAAAAGGTACCTGCGCCCGTTCTTCTCGACGAACACGCAGTTCCTGAGCGCGACATCGTCACTGTAGTACTCGTTCTTGTAGCCCACAGAGATCTGACCGTCGCTGAATACCAGGTATTCGAGGCCGTCCCTCAGCTCACATGTGCATTTATAATTACCCGCGATCACTGTCGAAGCGAGCGTCTCGAGGTCTTCCCTGTACTTCTTCTTTTCGGGTGCGGCCGGGCTCACCAAGCTCTGACCGTCCTCACCGACCTGTCCCGTCACAACGGTTTCGTCCGGTTCCGACGACGAAGGGCTTTCCTTGATGAACACGAAGTAGGCGAGCAACCCGATTATGCACAAGAGTTCAATGAGCGCCACCACAAGGAGGACCCTGCGTGTAAGCCTGCTCTGCTTGGCTTTGGGTCCCGATGTCAGTTGGTCGATCTTCTCTTTGCTCTCCGCAAGGCTCTCCCTGAGGGACGCAGCCTCTTCTTCTTTCCCCTCGACCTCTTTGAGGAGAAGCTCAAGATACTGTTTCGCGTCCTTCAGTTCTTCCTCTTTTGAGGCTTTGCGCTGCCGATCCGCTTCGTAAGCCTTTTGAAGATCCTCAAGGTTGTTGTTCTCGTCCATAGATTCTTTTATCCTTAACGCTTATGTGATAAGTCTGTCATCTGCCACTGAAGATTCCGATCAGATTCCTTCCGATCGAAGCGCCGACGTTGCCTCCGAGCCTCTTGCCGAAAGAGTTACCGAAGAGCGAGCTTCCGAGGTTGTTGCCGAGCTCTCTTCCGATCGTTCCGGTCACGGTCTTGGCAGTGCTTGCGACCGCTTTGCTGACGGCACTCTTCTTCTGACTCTTGGCTTTGAGGGCTTCCTTCTCGAGTCTCGCTTTCTCCTGAGCCGCAAGGAGTGATGATCCGCCCGCTGTGGGCGCCGCTCCTCTGTAGACCGTGCTGTCGCTTGCCTGTGCCGCTGCCGCTGCCTGTGCCTCCTGTGCGGCTGCAACCTCCTGTTTATGTCTCTCGAGGAATTCGTAGGCTGAATCCCTGTCGAAGAAATCGTTGTATCTCGCGTAGAGCATCGACCGCTTGGTGATCTCATCCCTCTTTGAATCGTCAAGTGTTCCGAGTCTGCTCGACGGAGGTGCGATCATCGTCTGCTCCACTACTGTGGGGACACCCTTCTCATCAAGCACCGATACGAGCGCTTCGCCCGTTCCGAGCTCACCGAGCACCTTCATGGTGTCAAACGCGGGGTTCTCCCTGAAGGACTGCGCCGCAGCCTTCACGCCCTTCATCTCGGCGGGTGTGTAAGCCCGGAGCGCGTGCTGGATCTTGTTGCCAAGCTGTGCGAGCACACCGTCGGGGATGTCTTTCGGGTTCTGTGTGATGAAGTAGATACCCACGCCCTTTGATCTGATGAGCTTGACTACCTGCTCGATCTTCTCGAGGAGCACCTTCGGAGCTCCGTCAAAAAGCATATGTGCCTCATCAAAGAAGAATACCATCCTGGGTTTATCAAGGTCACCCACTTCGGGAAGCGTCTCAAAGAGCTCCGACATTAGCCACAGCATGAACATGGAGTACATTCTCGGAGAAAGCATGAGCTTTCTGCAGTCGAGAAGCTCGATGATCCCCTTGCCCGATGCATCGGGGAGCAGCCAGTCCGCGATATTAAGGGCAGGCTCTCCGAAGAAGCTCTCTCCGCCCTCCGATTCGATGGAGACGATGGCGCGCGTGATCGAATTGAGGGAAGCCGTAGCGATGTTACCGTACTTCGCGCTCAGCTCCTTTGCATTCTCACCGACGAAGCCGATCATCGCCTTAAGGTCTTTGAGGTCGATAAGGAGGAGTCCTTCGTCGTCCGCGATCTTGAAGATAATGTTCAGGATATCGCTCTGCGTATCGTTAAGGTCCATGATCCTCGCGAGAAGCACGGGTCCCATCTCGGAAACCGTCGTGCGCAGAAGAAGACCCGTCTGTCCGTACACATCCCAGAAGCACACGGGGTACCCGCCGTACGAGAAGCCTTTCTCATAAAGCCCCATCGCACCGGCTCTGTCCTTCGTGCTCTCGGCATCTCCGGCGTCGACCATGCTTGCGAGGTCACCCTTAGCGTCCGCCATGAAGACCGGAACGCCCATCGCCGAGAACGACTCGGCAAGCACGCGCAGGGTCACGGTTTTACCGGTACCCGTAGCACCGGCGATAAGGCCGTGCCTGTTCGCCATGGAAGGGCGGATGCATACGTCCGCACTCGCGTCTTTCGTAGTTCCGATGAGTATCATGCCGTTACTGATCATACCGAGACCTCGCTATTCTTTGGCTGCGGGTCTTAAACCGCAGCCGTTTCCTTGCCTAACACCTGACTATGCACCACTTTTTATCTCCTGCACCTATCCGTGCGCAGGTAAACTATTACGATAATTATATAATACGTGCATGCGAAATAAAAGGGTAAAGAATTTTACGATAGAGTAAACCTACTGTCAGTTGGAAAAGATCAGAGAACCTCTCAGAATAATGATTGCGTCTGAAATGACCACTTCATTTTAGTTCATTCTTTTCCGTCTGTCAAAAAGGAAGCCTTGCTCCGCAAGCCTTCGATATG
>JAFRSH010000007.1 GCA_017427685.1 Lachnospiraceae bacterium
AAAGCTGATGGAATTCTTTTACAGCAGCACCCGCCCCGAATACCTCAGCTCTGTCGAGGAATTCTGCCGCCACTGCGTGCCCTACGTCGAGATCAGCATCGTCGATCAGCCCGACGAGGTCGTCAAAAACGTCCTCAGCGGCATCCCCTGCCTGATCGCCGAGGGCTTCACCGCCGCGATCGCCTTCGACATGCGCACCTATCCTCAGCGCTCCACCTCCGAGCCCGAGGACGACAAGGTACTGCGCGGCAGCAAGGACGGCTTTGTCGAGACCGTCATCTTCAACTCCGCGCTGATCCGCCGCCGTATCCGCTCCGCGAACTTCGTCACCAAGGCGATGACCGTCGGACGCGAGAGCAAAAGCGACGTCATCATCTGCTATATGGACAACAAGGTCGACCATACCCTGCTGAAGAATATCACCGACCGCATCAAAAACCTCGATATCGCCAACCTGAGCATGAATCAGCAAAGTTTAATCGAAGCGCTCTATCAGAAGAAGTGGCTCAACCCCTTCCCGAAGATTAAATACACCGAGCGTCCCGACGTCGCCGCGGCAGTCTGTCTTAAGGGCAACATCGTCATCCTCGTGGACAACTCTCCCTCCGCGCTGCTGATCCCGACGTCCATCTTCGACGTCCTCGAAGAAGCGGACGACTACTACTTCCCGCCCATCACCGGCACCTATATCCGCATCACGCGTTACCTGATCACCATCGCCTCCGTCCTGCTCACGCCCCTGTGGCTGCTGTGTCTGCAAAATCCAGAGCACGTCCCGCAGGTCTTTCAATTCGTATTGATGGTTGAGCCGACAAGTCTGCCGATCTACTGGCAGCTCATCATCATGGAGCTGTGCATCGACGGTCTGCGCCTCGCGGCGCTCCACACCCCGAGCTCCCTGACTTCGGCAATCGGCATCATCGGCGCGATCGCGTTCAGCCAGTTCGCGGTGGACGCGGGATGGTTCACCACCGCCTCCACCCTCTACGTCGCCTTCGTCACCATCGCCAACTACAGCCAGCCCAACTATGAGCTCGGCTTCTCGCTGAAATACGCGCGCTTCATTCTCCTGACGGCGACCTATATCGGCAATCTCGTCGGCTTCATCATCGGTATCGTCATTCTGATCGTCCTGCTCGCGACCAACAAGACCATCAGCGGCAAAAGCTACCTTTACCCCCTCATCCCCTTCAAGCCGAAGGAACTGAAAAAGAAACTCACCCGCACAAGGATGAAGCAAAATTAGCAAAAAAAATAAGGCGGCATACAGCCGCCCCAGTCTGTCGAAAAAGTCCAGCTAAGGCTGGGCTTTTTGTTGTATCTATGGTATAATAGATACGGTGATGGAAATGTTGGAAAAGAACGTGAATAACAGAATGTTAGTAGAGATTGTGTGCTTAGAGGATTTAGTGCCGGAGGATCATCTTTTGCGAAAGATAGAGGCGGCGGTAGACTTCAGCAAGATATATGAATTTGTAGAAGATCTGTATTGTGAGGATAACGGCAGACCGAGTATTGATCCGGTAATCTTGTTCAAGATGGTGCTCATTCAGCATCTGTACGGGATTCCGTCACTCAGACGTGTGGCAAGTGAAGTCCGCGCAAATGTATGTTACCGTTGGTTCTTGGGTTACAGTTTGCATGATGAAACGCCGCACTTTTCCACATTGAGCTACAATTTCAGGAAAAGATTCAACAAAGAAACAGTAGACAAGGTATTCTACTGGATACTGGATGAAGTAGCAGAAGCCGGATATCTGAACGCCGAAGCAGTATTCATTGACGGAACACACATCAAAGCCAATGCCAACACCAAGAAAAAGATCAAGGAAGAAGTACCTGTCGCGGCAAAAAGATATGCCGACGAACTTCTCGAAGAAATCAACGAGGATAGGATAGCTCACGGCAAAAAGCCTTTGAAGGAAGAAGATAACATCGGCAAAGATAACAATACTCCCGACAAGCCTAAAAAGAAAAGAGATAACACTTCAAAGAAAAAGCTGAAAAGGCGCAAGAAAGAAGCCAAGAAGAAAACCAAAGAAGTCACCAAAAGCACAACCGATCCCGAAAGCGGATTGTTTGTAAAGGGCGAGCACAAAAAGCAGTTTGCTTATGAAGCGCATACTGCCTGCGACAAAAACGGGTTTGTATTAGAAACGGAAGTAACACCCGGCAACGTACATGACAGTGTTGCTTTTGACGATGTGTATGACAAAGTAGTAGAGAAACATCCTGAGGTAAAGACGGTTACAGTAGACGCAGCATACAAAACTCCCCACATAGCAAAGAAAGTAATTGACGACGGCAGAGCATTAAATACGCCATATACCAGACCGCAGACAAAGAAAGGTAACCATCCGTATTACGAGTATGTCTATGATGAATACTATGACTGCATTATTTGTCCTGAATACCAAATACTGAACTACAGCACGACTAACAGAGAAGGATACAGAGAATACAAGAGCGATCCCGAGATATGTAAGAATTGTCCTACAAGGCACTTGTGCACAGCTTCAAAGGATTTTGTAAAGACGGTAACCAAGCATATCTGGTATGAATACATAGAGCGTTGCGAAGATGTTCGTCAAACGCCTGAGTATGCAGACTTGTATAAAGAGAGAAAAGAGAAGATCGAGCGAGTATTCGCAGACGCGAAAGAAAAGCACGCCATGCGATACACTCCATACAGAGGCTTGAACGCAGTTACCAACTGGGTCAGGCTTAAGTTTGCTGCCATGAATCTCAAAAAGCTGGCGCTATGGAAAGCAAAGAGCAGGAAACACCACTCTCATGACTTGTTTTCTTGCATTTTCTTTCGTTACGGCTTATGTTTTTTAGAATTCCTTTTCCAAACGCTAAAGCCATGCTTCGACTTTCGCCGAAACATGGCTTTTTCTACAGACTGA
>JAFRSH010000048.1 GCA_017427685.1 Lachnospiraceae bacterium
CCAGCGTCTGCGTGTAGAGCATCAGATCAGCACCGCAGTAACCGCATAGTTCATCCGCGCCATCAGGCCCAGCCATAATAAAGAAGTTGTTGACTCCTTTTGCAAGGATCAGCTTTATCACGCCGGGAACAGCACTGCCGTCGTTGGTCATCAATCTGATGGACAGACCATACCGCTCATTGTTTTCACGAACCCGATCATTCAGTTTTTCTACAATATCCTCCGGGATCGGCTGATCTGTGTATTTGCGCACCATGTGCCGTTCCTTCATCGCTTGCTTCATATCCATGTTATTTTCCTCCTCGCATCTTAGTGCCTGTTTATAAGAGAAATGATCATCCCTATAAATTCCGATTTATCGAGATAAGTCTACCACAACATGAAGCGATAATCAAGTCTCTCGTCACAGGGATTATCAAAACTGCCGTCCTTACCCTTGCTCTTTACAAACACAGGGCAGCGCACAAGCGTTGCCCTGAAACTCTGCTTGCACTCTTTGGCGCATTCGCTGCACTTTGGGTTATATGAGAGCCCTCCGCTTTCATCACGGAAGAATTCCCACTCCCGGGATTTAGCGGAAGGTCTGTCCATCAGCGCTCCTTTGCCTTGGGCTTGGACTTCTGCTTAGAACGGCTCTTATCGCGGGTACGGTCCTTCTGCTTCTTGCTCTCACGTTCAAGCTTGCGCTTGTTTTCCTCGAGCCTCTTTTCAACAGAAGGCTTACTGCCCTTGGGGTCGTCCCTGCGGGGCGAGTTGTCCCTGCATTCTTTTGAGCTTCTTCTCGACGGAGTATCGTTTTTTTTTGAATCTCCGGAGGGACTGTCATAATGCATGTCTAAAGCCTCCTTTTCCCGATCGTCCAGTATCTCAGCGCGTGCACCGGTTCCGAGCTCCACGTTCCCGTAACCGACCCTGTTCAAAATGTAGTTCGCAAAGTGGAGCTGTTTTGCGCCGAGTACAATGTCCACCTTGCCGTCCTTGCTCTTGGTATTAAGGAATGGTGCATAGGTGATCTTCTTCTTTGCCTGCTTCCTGAAGCCTTCGTACTGCTTCTTTGTGAGGGACAGTACGTGAAGCTCGTCGCCGCTCGTGAGCAGCTTCGGCAGGCTCGTTTTGCCGACGTGTTTCTTTTCCTTCTTCGCCCAGTTTATGAGCAAGCCCGCAAGTTCTTTTGCGCCTGCTCCTACAAGACGTATGGCTACATCCACGCCGTTTAATGTCATTTTCACGACTTCTTCAGCCGCGTCTCCATTCATATGATTTCTTCTCCTTCTATTTAGTATTGTTCGCGATAATCGGTATGCTCGTACCGATCGTGCGTTTGCTCTTCTGGCTCCTTGAGTGCCTCCGCAATATGAGGAGTATCCTGCCGTATGTTATTGATGATCGTCAATTCAGACCGGAGCTCCCGAAGCTGACGGTTCACCTCGGCAATATGCCCGTATACGTCTGACTGCTCACGTAAAAGCTCATCGCGGTCGACGCCGTCAAGCAGTTCCTCAGCGGTAAGGTATTTGCGGTACTCCTCCTCGACGCCCGCCTCGCCATCGGCATACATCTGTGCGGCTCCGGCATAATAGGCGGAATCGGCGAGCGCATCATACAGTTTCTTTCTGCGCTTCTTTTTGCTGTTCCAAATAATACGGCTCTTGGTCAACCTTTCGATCTCGTAATTGATCGCCTTTTCCCGATCGTCCAGCTGATCCTCGGTGTCGATCCCGTATTTGCGGAGGAAGTCCTCGTCGCGCTTGTATCGCTCGAACCGCATGAGATCCTTGGCGCTTACCCGGTAGTTCGTTTCCTTCCCACTGCGGAATATGCCGAGCACGTACATCCATGAAGCGACGATCGCCCTGAACCCGTGCTGCTTGCCGTGTGCCTTGTATGGAACGAATTCGCGACGCTTGATTATCACGTCCGGAATGTCGGTACGCATGCCCTCCAATATGATCGTTTCTATCTGAGCTTCGGTGAGCGATACGCCGTCCTGCTTTGCGCGAAATCCGTATTTCGCTCCGGGCGGAACGAAGGTCGGGTACTTGCTATCGTGCCGGATATCATATCCGTATAAACGCATGAGAGCATAGAAGTTGCCAAGATCATATGCGTCATGTAGGCATTCATTGAGTCTGATCTCAAACATCTCGCGTTGGGTATAGACTCCTGCCTTCTGAAGCATACGCTCAACATACGATCTTGCTTTGCCGGTGGTCTCGTAAATGACGGAAAGCCCGTATTCCTTGCAAAGCTTGTCTGAAACTGCGCGGATGCCCTTGAAATAATCCGTCATGGTCGCGGTGTACTTCATGCCCGTTTTCTTGTTCACGGAATTGAACGTTATGTGGTTATGAACGTGGTCCTTATCGGTATGCGTACCCATAACGACTTCGTACCCATCAAGGAACTCCGCGATAAATCTGCGGCCTATCTCATGTGCAAGCTCCGGAGAAAGCTCCCCGACGGGGAAGCTTTGGATCAGATGGTATGCCTGTACGCCGTCCTTCTTGCCGTACCGCTCCTTCGTTGTCAGCCACTCATGCGCTGCCGTCTTTGGATCGCAGAGAACGGATGCAACATACTTGAGCTCGACCGTCTTATCAGGATTGATGACGTAATTGATGAGCCTGTCGATCCGCATCTTCTTAGGCAGTATGAATGTTACAGCCATTTCTTCGACCATCCTTTCATGAGCCACTTTACATCCGAGAGCAGCTTCTTTGCTTCTTCGAACTGCTCGGGGGTGATCCCGCCATTGGAGTTCGCCCAATGCGCGATCTGATTGATATTGATACCGATGTGGTCGACTGCCTGCCTGAGTTCGAGGAAATCGACATTGGGGCGTTCTTTAATCTCTTTGCCAAGTATCAACTTACGAATAACAGTTGAATGAGTGATCCCGGCTTCTTTTGATAGATCGGTGAGTTTTCGGTATTCCTCATCGTTAAGCCTCATTGTGAATATGTGTCCTCTTTTCATGAACACCTACCTCCCGCGGAGCGGCATAGGGTCTTAGGGCGAGAGTCCCTAACAAGCGGGATTGATACCACAATCCCATGCTTGCAAGGACAATCGCCCTGCTGATTGTCCCATCGAGGGGTTGATTGGAGAAACGCTCTCCGGCGTTCAGTCCTCGTCTTCCGATTCGGACTGCAGGAAATCACCGATGCGTTCGATACCGTCAAGAGTCGTGATAACGATACCGAGCCTACGAGCGAGTTCGATCTCACTTGTCATCACCTCCGAATTGGTCTTGCCGCAGACGACGACTACACGGCAGCGCCTGAGTACA
>JAFRSH010000008.1 GCA_017427685.1 Lachnospiraceae bacterium
TCCAACAATTCCTTCGGGGACAGGTGGTTTACGACGACGGAACCGTTGTTCCGGAGATAAACCATATAGAAGGGATGCAAGCGATTCTTTTTGTCGATATTAACGCCAGTATTACGGTTCTTCAGCACATAGATGACGCCTGGCTCTGTAAACTCGTTGGCGCCAACGACGGCATGAAGGCCAAAAGGAGTGTGCTCGACATCGCTGTGGGTCTTCATGTACTCAAGCAGATCCAGACGGAACTCGTTCAACCCAAGGTCCATAATGGAGACGCCGCTGTTCATATCCTCAATATCCACAACCTCTTCCTGAAGGCGCTTGAGCTGCTCCTTACGATACTCGAGATCGCCTTTCTCTTCCGGAGAGATAAGGTTGTCATCGCCAGTAGACGTCATAACGGAAACCTTCATCCTGGCTTCGACACGACCCTTGAGATCGATGTACTCGTCCAATGTCATGTCCGGCCAGTAGTTGACCAGTTGGATGACATCGTTCTTGGATCCGATACGGTCGATACGACCGAAGCGCTGGATGATGCGGACCGGATTCCAGTGGATATCATAGTTGATAAGGTAGTCGCAGTCCTGTAGGTTCTGTCCTTCCGAAATACAGTCAGTAGCTATGAGGACTTCAATCTCCTCGTTGATATTTGGATATACAGAAGCCTTTTCCTTGGAGATAGGGGAGAATAGCGTCAGGACCTTATTAAAGTCCAGTTTCTCCTTGAGCTTGAGCGTGCTCCTTGCCTCGACATCACCGGTGACAAGAGCCGTGTCCATATCATACTTCTCCTTGATGGGTTTGGCCAGATTATCATAGAGATAGACGGCCGTGTCGGAGAAGGCTGTGAAGATGATAACCTTCTTGTTATTGCCGTTGATGGGATGAGCAAACTTGTCCCTGAGATCACCGATAAGAGTCTGGAGTTTACTGTCGTGCTCCGGAGTGATATCCTCAAGGAGCAGTTTCGTAAGTCCAAGGGTGTCCATATCCTTCTTGAGATACTGGCGCCAGGAATCAGTATCCATATCCTCAAGCAGAACCTTGCCCTTCTTTGTTCCGATGAAGGCATCATTGTCGCCATCCTCGATATCAAAATCGTAGCCGCTGACCTCTTCCGTCTCGATGAACTGGTCGTGCCGGTCAATCTGCTTGATAGTCTTATCGATCAGATCCATCACACGTGTCAGAGTCAGGCGGAAGGAATTGACGGAGCTCTCCAGACGTTTGAGCATGAGGATACACATCAAACGACGGATACCCATCTCTCGACCCAGGGAGGTCAGACCCTCGGCCATCTCCGGATCCACGTACTTGCTCAGTTTACTCGGCAGGATAAAAGCTGAGGGAGTGTAGATATACAGGTTCAGCTCCTGGAGCTGGGCAAAGATCTCGTTGTAATTGATAGTGCTCTTCAGGTCCGTCAGTGGCGGCCGCCTGGAGATAGGGGCCAAACGGGTCGGAAACTTACCGATAGCAGCTGTATCATAGTAGGCCTCGATGTGCTTGCGGCTGCGGGCGATGGTCACGCTATCAAGCACCTCGAAGAAATCGAAGCTGAGCATTCCAAGGAGGCGCTCCGTAGTACGCTGCTCGTTCGGGAGCTTGGCCCAGTTGTTATACGCCTTTTGGGCCTGGCGGAAGATATCATCCAGCGATGCCTCGGTGTTGAGAAGGCTGTCCATACGCTGAACGTCGCCCTCGTAAGCAAGCTGAAGCTGGTTCTTCAGATCGTTGAATCGGTTGTTCACCGGAGTGGCCGAAAGCATCAGGACCTTGGTCTTGACACCAGCCTTGATGACCTTGTTCATCAGACGGAGGTAGCGGTTCTCACGGGGATCCTCATCCTCATCGTTTCGGGTAATCTTTCCGCCGTTCCGGAAATTATGAGACTCATCGATAACAACCAGGTCGTAGTTGCCCCAGTTCACCTTATCCAGATCAATGCCGTTGGAATAGCCACGGCTTCTTGACAGGTCAGAATGGAAGAGGACGTCATAGGAAAGCCTGTCCTTCGCAATGGGGTTGGTCGTGTAGTTGCTGCGGTACGTCATCCAGTTGTCACAGAGTTTCTTCGGGCAGAGGACGAGTACTGACTTGTTGCGGGTCTCGTAATACTTGATGACAGATAGTGCTGTGAAGGTCTTACCCAGACCAACACTATCTGCAAGGATGCAACCGTTATATCTCTCCAGCTTGTTGATTATGGCTAGCGCCGCATCCTTCTGGAAGTCATAGAGCTTGTTCCAGATCTGGCTATCCTTGAATCCCGTCGCCTCGTTGGGCAGAACATCCTCAGAAATGTCCTCAAGGAATTCATTGAAGATGTTGTACAGCGTGACGAAATATATGAATTCCGGAGAATTCTCCTTGTAGATGTTCGAGATATGGTCAATGATCTGCTCGGTCACGTCCGAGAACTGGTTATCGTTATTCCACGCCTCGTTGAAAGCTCTCAGGTACTGCTTTGCATTCTCCCCGTCAATGCGCTGAACGTAATTCATGAAGTTGTTTCCCCGTTCGCACCCGAGACCGGTGGTCGTGAATTCATTGACCGGAAGGTAAGTAAAGTTCTCATTGCTACCCGCAACGGAAATGAATCCCATCATCTGCTGCGGGGTTGTGTTGGACTTAAACTTGACCTTCTCCCTGATCCACTTCGCACACTCGATAGCGATAGCTTTCTGCGTGAGCTGGTTTCTCAATCGGACCTCAAACTCGGAACCGTACAATGTGCGTTCACGGTTGATCCGTGGGATGAAGAACTCCCTGCGCTGCTTGGATTCACGTTCCTGGACGAATGAAGGGGCAGTAAAGATGAAACGGAGTTCGTCAATGTCTTGCAGCTGTTCCTTCAGCTCATTGAAGGCATAGATGGAAAAACACGCGGCTGCGATACTGACCTTGGAGCCCTCACCTATAGTTACGCGAAGATTGTCTACGACCTTATTGTTGATGTTGTCAAAGAAAGAAAGGGTAGTGTCAGGGAAGACACTGTCCGGAGTGGGAGGCGCTGATGCTTCGTTCTTTCGATGGACCTCGATGACTTTCCCCAGATGGAATTCCTCGACCCAGAACGCAAAGCGGGGAATACCTTGGGCGTCTTCCCTGATACCTTCCGGGTGGAAAGAGAAATCGACCACTTCTACGATGGCCCTGTCACGTTGTTTTGCATAACCTACTGCCAGAGCCAGGTACTTGTACTGACGGGGGAGGAAAGGGAAGCCACCTTCCACGATGTCATCGACATAGTATTCCTTCGAGAAGTCCTTGACAACATCCGGATTCAGCTTGAATTTCGTAGCCGGATCCTTGATGAGGTACTTGTTGGCAGTAGTGCCTTCCTTGACTTCTCGATACTCAATCTTTTTCGTCCCAGCTATGATCTGGTCGAAATAGACCTGCTTTATGGGCAGATAAAGAGTATTCTCTTTATTGGGGGCTTCCATTATGTAGTTCTGGTTTACTTGCTTAAACTACAAATTTAACAAAATTTAGAGTTGAATCCATCTTCAATGGTGATTTTCTGTATCTTAGGGCTTACTGATGATTACATGAAGTTGTCAGAAAGCGAGCGTAAAATGGTATCTCTCAGCCGTTTTAATTCCGTGAGATTATGCTGGGTTTGAAGTAGCGAATGTCATAATAACTGTGATTCCCTTTTCTTTTTGACCAAAGAAGCGATTATTGCACTCCAGACGATGGCCCCATACACAAGAATTCCTCCCAACGAGCCATATCCGACACCCTCTGTAATACCGAACCACTCAACATAACCCAAAAGCAATCTGGCCACATCCATGAGCAGTATGGCATAGAAATAAAACATCAAAACGCCCAATAATGCGTAACCTCCTTTTTCGCTATGATAAAGCATATAAGACGTTATCACATAAATGAGCACGATTACCGTCCAGATGATGTAATAGGCAATTCCATGCATGTCGTATATTTCGCTTGCTTTCGCGCCAAAGATAAACGGAGGTTGTGCCAAATTGTGATACAGCACTTAAATAAATAGGCAAAAACATGTTTATTTTCAGCGCTGAATGAATCTGGTTAACATGTAAGGTTGTATTTATAACAATCTGAGAAGTTGAGTCATATCCATGTTTGCGAACTTTGTTTACGTATCACAAACCTCATTGAGTATGACATTATCTATCAAACAGGACAACCTCACCGTAGCGGTGGAGTTGGAGGAAGACGGCTTCGAAAAGACCGTCTCGTGTGAAGAGCTTATGCTCGCAGCGTATGACATCATCGGCCGAGTCTGTTCGAACAAGGCGGTGGTGAGAGCTTACTTCAGAACAGATCCGGACAGGATGACCGAACGGGACGACAGCGACCCGGTACTGAAGATGTGCCCGTACTAACAGAAAAGGCCCCTGTGAAGGGGCCAACTCTGATAAGGGAAAAATAATATTATGAATCTATCTCGACCTATGGAAGGACTGAATTTCATCCTCCTGAGCAACTTTTGCAGCATAAACCTCAGCTGTTTGCGATACTCCTGTCGCATGAACTGGCCTGAACTGTGAGTAGTCCGCTTTCTCACCCTTGTCCAACTCCATCTGAATCGCATCAAGCCTCTGATTGATCAGGCTTGTACAATGCTTTACGTCAGCAAGTACTGTCTTCAAGAATTCCGGGCTCTGCTGAAGAGATCCCAGCCAAGATTTCAGATATGCAGCGCTATCGTTCTTGACATGTTTGGTCAGTCCGTGCTGGCTGGCAATGAGAGCGGCCGAGAGTTCGGCGGTGAGTTCCTCTTTTGCATATTCAGGAGATCCGAAGGGATGTTTCATGTCCCGGTTCAACCGTGACTCGGCACCAGTGGCATGAGCACATTCGTGCAAGGTGTTGGTCGCGAAGGCCTCGCCATCGACGAACTGTTCGCGGGTGGGGATGACAATCTCATCCTTGGCAGGGGAGTAGTAGGCGTTATCACCCTTGACCTGCTTGATAGGACAGTAATAGAGATTATCGTCAATCATCTTATCAATGGCCGGATCACTCTTGAGGTCCCCTTGATGCTGAATCTGTCCGGCGGCCATTGACTTGAGTTTTTCGTACAATTCGGGACGAGTCAGTTCCAGATTGGTCTGTCCGGCAACGTTGAACACATTGTAGACCTGTAGTTTCGGGTAAACCTTGTACTTGGCCTGCTCCTCCCGGGAGAGATTGCGGTAGTCATCATAAGGTATTCTTTCCTTCGTTTTCGGATCGACAACCGTGAATGTGGTAAGAAATACCGGGAAGGACTTCTCGCCTTTGTTGACGCTGACCTGAGGCAGTTTGTTGCCATCCTTGTCCCGCGCCTGAAAGACATTTCCATTCTTGTCCTTGACGTAGTTGAGATTCGTGATGCGGTCGAATGTGCCCCAGACGGGTATGTCATACCCCATCTTCTCCGCCTGCAGCATCAACATGAGGGAGTTGCCTCCGTTGTAATGCCGGCCGGAGAGGTTCTGGGGAGGCAGGGTAGTCCCGGGCATGAACCATGGTTTTTTCCAGTTCCCTTCGAAGGACTGGATTTTCTCTATCATCAATTCGGTGAACCGGTCCAGCGCCTTGTCGGCGGCGGACGGTCCATCCGAATGATATTTCTTGTCCGATGCCATATCCTCTACTGGTTAGCGGCTTGTTTCACCCATTCGGACAGGGAAGAGACACGACAGCCTATGTCGAGCTTGTCGTTGTAGAGCGTGAGCTCCAGATCGCCTTCCGCATTGATTCCGGCCTTGGGAACAAGGCATTCCGCTCGTTCCTCGGAGAAATCCACGAAATGCACCCAGATATAGGCGAACTTGTCCTCGGCAATCTTCTCGGCGCTATATGCGTCAAACACCCTGAACGCTCCTTTCTTTCCCTGCTTTTCCTGGATCTCCTTGCTTCCGAGTGTGCCTCGGAAAGTCATGGTTCCTTCGACCTTGTCCTTCTCCTTGGTCTTGTCGACCTCACCGGCGGAAAGGTTGAAGAAGACGACATCTTCGCGCTTGCGGAAGGTCAGCACGCCTTTGACTTTGACCCTGTCTCCGCTAGACAGACTGAGGACCTGGTCATCCTCTCCGTCGCAGGCGACACTGATGTCGATTTCCTTTGTCTCGCCGTTGTCCTTGACCTCGGTTGAGATGCCGAAGGTGACGAACGGATTCCCGTCCTTGTCATTCTTGATTTCCGGAGCACGAAATACGCGCCCGA
>JAFRSH010000049.1 GCA_017427685.1 Lachnospiraceae bacterium
AACTTCACAAATCAAAAGCTTTAACGTTATAAACCCGTCAAAAAATCCACTCTAAGCGAAGAACAAACCGCTTACCAAGTGGATTTTTGAATGTTTTAACGATTGCAAGCGTTTACTTGCAATCGGTCTGAAAACTTACCCGGATGCGGATTCAGAAGTGAAAAAGTCGGAGAATGGACGGAGACATACTCCACTGTTACAAACACAAACCATAGCAACCAAAATGACAGCTCGCATGAGTTGACTCTTTATTCTTTTGAGATATTTCACATGCGATTTGTCAACCCCTTTTTTGAAATTTGATTTTCCGTTCGGAGCACTTTTTTGCCACTTTTTTCCGTTCGGAGCACTTTTTATTGAATTTCGTATTGCTTTTCGGTATTTTGGAGAGACAACAAGCTTGTTTAAACAACTAATTAAAAAAGAACACTGAAAAGGAGAATGTTTATGATCAAGAGAAAAAGAGTAATTTCATTACTGGTAATCTGTCTGCTTATTATTAGTTGTCCCGGTTCGGCGAACGCAGCTACAACGTTGCCTTCTATTTCCCTCAATTCGGTTGGCCTCCAAGACGATTCTTATGTTTCAAAGTATAACGCCATGGTAAATGGAATAGGAAAGGCCAGGCCCGAGGACAAAGCCCGTAGTCTTCTGCAAAAAAAGGAACCAATAGATTTGAACAAGATAAAACAACGCAGCAGATCGCTTGGAACAAGAGCATCGTTTTATTATTATCCCTCGACTATACTTAATTTTGTATATTATGGACAAGAATATAATAATACTTGTGGAGCAGCCGCTCTCAGAATGGCGATAAAATTGTTAACAAATACGACACTTGAAGAGTCAGTAATTCGAGATGCCTGCATGGCAGGTAATACTTTTTATATGTGGGATATGGCCAGCTACCTCAATAGTATGCAAAGTACAAACAATTATATATGCATGTATGATGTCTCTCAGACAACCATGGAAATAAACCTGTACAGCGGTATAGTTTATTATGATGCGCCTCCAATAATAGCAGTAAAGGAAATGAGAGAAAACGGATGGCCCTTTGATACAGGAAGTCATTCACTTTTGGTCTATGGTGTAAACGGAGATCATAGTTCTTTTGCCGTGGCAGATCCATTTGGTGGCTATATGAACTCAGTAATAAAAACATACTATGCCACCTCTGGTTTGTTATATAATGGCTATAGCTTAACGGATGCCGGATACATGTTTTAATTACTCCACGGGGACAATAAAATGAAATTATATAAGATTAAAATATTATCTGCGCTTCTCCTTTTGGGCGTTATCCTTGCGCTTTCCGGGTGTGCTGAAAACAGCATGCGAAACGTTTTTAAATATGTTGAATTGGAAAAAGACGCAGAGGTATATGCATATATCAATGGGAATTTGTTTTATGAAGTACTTACAGAGGAAAATATAATCCCTACAACAAGACTTATGCAGATAACTCCTGACGGAGAAATAATAGAAAACGGTCGACTGGATCATTACGTTGCCATGAAGCCCACTGCATTGGATTATCCGTATCTGTATAGTTGTCGTGGAATTGTTTTAGATGCAGAATCCAACAACCCGCAAGTGAGAAATTCTGTTGTGGCGATAAACATTCCGGGGCATAACATGGATGTATATACGCATCCCGAAAAAGGAGCTCAAGGCCAGCTGACATATGTTTTCAACCAAGAAGTGGTAACTATCAGAGAATATGCGGAAAGAAACGGAAAGCAAATATTTGGTCAAGAACAGGACAAGCCTTTTGATATCGTGTCAATAATAGAAAGCTTTGACCCTCAGACAAATATGTGGAAAACACGAAAAAAAAGCGTAAGATCAAGTGTGACCGGAAACGGAGAAATTTACATTGGCCTCTGTACCGGCAAAGAGCGATTGTTTGCGGTTCGATTGGTGATCAAGGACAACTCAAAAACCACATATCTGGATGTATTAAACTTGAATTATGAGGTTGAGTACTCTATGGTTATTGAGCCGGAAGTGTTTGAATGGTCGGGTTCCTATTTGATCGCAGATATGCAAATGTACGGTGAATATTTGTACATATATTTCCCCTTTAAAGGAATCCTATTTCATATTGAAGATCGGAAACTGGTAGAAATACACAGGGATGATGATTTTGCCGAAGCAGCTAACCCCCTCAATACAGATCCGGTATTCTTCAAACGAAGAGGAAACAGTATATTCCTATTGTCGGACAAGGGGCAATTGCAGGAACATAAGCTCAATATACCAAAAGATTTTTACATTTTGAACATTGTTGCTGATAAAGACAGTTGCTTATGTAATTTTACGAATAATAGAATTACTTACAGGTGTATCATCGGGCGGGATCTTCTTATCGATCCCGAGCTAGTGATTGATATGGAAAAAGGGAAAAGTCCAAATTAGGCGGTGTTCAATAAGCTACGAAGACTTAGGCATGAAACAAAAAGGAACAAGGATAGGTCTCCCGAACCTTGTTCCTTTTTTATCTATATCTATTGATTACTTCCCTGATACCGATGTACTTCTCAAGGTAACATCATGATATCCGCCCTCAACGATACTCGTTGATGAAACTCGTGTGATCTTGGCGTACTTTTGGAGATCGGGGATGTTTGTAACTCCGACGTTGCACATGGTTGACTTAACCTTGTAGAGCGACTTGTCAACGTTGTCCTTGAGGGGGCCGGCGTAAGTAACGTAGGAATCAACACCTTCCTCGAAGGAGAGCTTTGACTTGCCGCCGAGGTCGTAGCGCTGCCAGTTACGTGCGCGGTTGGAACCTTCGCCCCAGTACTCCTTAACGTATGTTCCGTTGATGTTGAGCTTCGAAGTGGGGCTCTCGTCGAATCTTGCGAAGTAGCGACCGAGCATGATGAAGTCGGCGCCCATCGCAAGAGCGAGTGTCATGTGGTAGTCATGGACGATACCGCCGTCCGAGCAGATCGGGATGTAAACACCGGTCTCTTTGAAGTACTCGTCACGTGCCTTGGCTACTTCGATAACGGCTGTAGCCTGTCCACGGCCGATACCCTTCTGCTCACGTGTGATACAGATCGAACCGCCGCCGATACCGATCTTGATGAAGTCTGCGCCTGCTTCTGCGAGGAATCTGAAGCCGTCGCGGTCAACGACGTTTCCGGCACCAACCTTGACGGTGTCGCCGTATTTCTCGCGGATGAATGCGAGTGTTTTTGCCTGCCAGCATGTATAACCCTCGGAAGAATCGATACAGAGAACGTCCGCACCGGCCTCAACGAGAGCGGGAACACGCTGCTCGTAGTCGAGAGTATTGATACCTGCGCCGACCATGTAACGCTTCTGGCTGTCGAGGATCTCGTTGGGGTTGCTCTTGTGCTCGGAATAGTCCTTGCGGAATACAAAGTAGAGCAGGTTGCCCTTGTCATCGATGATGGGAAGAGAGTTGAGCTTGTGTTCCCAAATGATGTCGTTGGCTTCCTTGAGAGTTGTGTTTGCGGGGGCGGTGATAAGCTTCTCGAGAGGTGTCATGAAATCCTTGACAACTTCGTCGGTAGACATACGGCTCACGCGGTAATCGCGGCTTGTTACGATACCGAGGAGCTTTCCGTGAGGAGTGCCGTCTGAAGTAACGGGCATTGTAGCGTGGCCCGATTTCTCAACAAGTGCAAGAACATCCGCAAGCGTGTCTGTTTCGCGAAGGTTGGAGTCGCTGACAACGAAGCCCGCTTTGTAGGCTTTAACCTTTGCAACCATAGCTGCTTCATCCTCGATCGACTGTGAGCCGTAGATGAAAGACATTCCGCCTTCTCTTGCGAGAGCGATAGCCATGGTGTCGTTGGAGACGGACTGCATGATAGCTGAAACGAGAGGAATATTAAGGTTGATGGGTGATTCCTCGAGGCCCTTCCTGAATTTAACGAGTGGGGTCCTCAGCGAAACGTTTGCGGGAATGCAATCGGGTGACGTGTAACCGGGCACCAGGAGGTATTCGCTGAAGGTGTAGGAAGGTTCGTCATAAAAGTACGCCATGATGAGATTCTCCTTTCAAAGATGTGTGATGTATATTTCCGACCGCACGACCTCGTACTCGGAAGACGTGCGGTTTCTGACGCTTATTTGAAGTATTTGACAGCGCTGATGAACATATTGTTGTTGTAAACGCCGGGTACGTTCTTGTAGAGACCGAAGTCGTCACGCTCGGAATGACCCATCTTACCGAAGATCCTGCCGTCCTCCGAGGTGATACCCTCGATAGCATAAACAGAGTCGTTGGGGTTGAAGCGGATGTTCGATGTAGCGTTGCCTGCGAGGTCAACGTACTGGGTTGCGATCTGACCCTTGGCCGCGAGAGCCTTAGCCATCTCTTCGCTGCACAGGAACTTGCCTTCGCCGTGAGAGATAGGAACGCTTATGATGTCGCCGACCTCTACCCCTGCAAGCCAGGGAGAAAGGTTCGATGCGATCCTTGTGCGAACGATCTTGCTCTGGTGACGACCGATCCTGTTGAACGTCAATGTGGGCGAATCACTTGTCTGCTCAATGATCTTGCCGTAGGGCAGGAGGCCGAGCTTAACAAGAGCCTGGAAGCCATTACAGATACCGCACATAAGACCCTGACGCTCGTCGAGGAGTCTTCCGACAGCCTCACTGATCTTGCCGTTGCGGAAGAATGCAGTGATGAACTTAGCGGAGCCGTCGGGCTCGTCGGCACCGGAGAAGCCTCCGGGGATGAAGATCATCTGTGAGTTGTCGATACGGCTCGCGAAATCCTCTACCGAAGCGGTGATATCGGCAGCGGTGAGGTTCTTGATAACGAAGACATCGGGATCGCCGCCTGCGGTAAGTACCGCCTTTGCGGAATCAAGCTCGCAGTTTGTTCCGGGGAATACAGGGATAAGTACCTTGGGACGTGCGCTGATAACAGCGGGCGCGTGCTTGAGGGCCTTATCTGTCTTAAAGGTGACGTTCTCATAAGTGCGGACTTCGTCTTTAAGGAAGCAGGGGAATACAGGCTCGAGCTTCTGCTCGTAAACCTTGTTCTCCTCGTTGAGGTTGATCGTTTCACCGTCGATCTTGATCTCGGGAGTTGCAAGTGTCTCTCCGAGAAGTCTTGCGCCCTTCACGGGAGTCTCAGATTCGATGATGAACGAGCCGTACGCATACTTAAAGATGTCGTCTGCGGTGATCGAATTGGCGAAATCAAATCCGAGACCGTTTCCGAGGCACATCTTGAAGATTGCCTCTGCAACACCGCCGTAGGTCGGTGTGTACATCGAAAGGATATTGAACTGATCGCGGAGTTCCTCGATCGTTGCGAAGATCTTCTTAACCGACTCGGGACGGGGAAGGATTCCGTCGTACTCGGGGGTAAGAAGGTAAACCTTGCTTCCGGGAAGCTTGAACTCGGGAGAAACAACCTTGGTAAGTGTAGAGGTTGTAACGGCGAACGAGCAGAGTGTGGGAGGAACCGAAAGATCCTCGAAGGTTCCGCTCATGGAGTCCTTTCCGCCGATCGAAGCTGCCTCGTAATCAAGCTGGCAACGAAGAGCACCGAGAAGTGCGGCAAAAGTCCTGCCGAAGCACTTGGGATCCTTGTTGGGTTTCTCGAAGTACTCCTGGAATGTAAGGTAGATGTCTTTGTAATCGGCACCGCTCGCGATCAGCTTGCAGATCGACTCTGTCACTGCAAGGTAAGCTCCGTGATAAGGCGAGATCTCTGTGATGAAGGGATTGTAGCCCCATGACATGAGTGAAACGGTGTCTGTGTGCTTCTGCTCAACGCTGACCTTCTGAACCATTGCCTGGATGGGTGTGCGCTGATACTTGCCGCCGAAGGGCATGAGCACTGTGCCTGCGCCGATCGTAGAGTCGAATCTTTCGGAAAGACCCTGCTTCGAGCAGACATTAAGGTCGCCGACAAGTGCGGTAAGACGCTCCTTGACGGTCTTATAGGAAGTTTTGTTGTAGGGCTCGGGGAAATCCTTAACTGTCTCCGGGAGAACAGCCGTGGTATGCTTGGTTGCTCCGTTGGAATCAAGGAACTCGCGCGAGATGTCAACGATCATCTTGTTGTTCCAGGTCATGCGCAGACGACCCGAATCGCTGACTGTCGCAACGGGAGTGGCCTCAAGGTTCTCCTTGGCGCAAAGAGCAAGGAACTCGTCCATGTCCTTTGCTTCGACAACGACTGCCATACGCTCCTGTGATTCGGAGATGGCAAGCTCGGTTCCGTCGAGGCCGGCATATTTCTTCTTAACGAGATCGAGGTTGATATCAAGCCCGGGTGAGAGCTCGCCGATGGCAACCGAAACTCCGCCCGCACCGAAGTCGTTACAACGCTTGATGAGCTGCGAAGCACGCTCGTTACGGAAAAGACGCTGGAGTTTACGCTCCTGGGGAGCATTACCCTTCTGAACCTCGGCTCCGCAGGTGGTGAGGGAAGCAGAGGTGTGTGATTTCGAGGAACCGGTTGCTCCGCCGCAGCCGTCACGGCCGGTACGTCCGCCGAGCAGGATGATACGGTCGCCCGCTGTGGGAACCTCGCGTCTGACGTTCTTGGCGGGAGCGGCAGCGATAACCGCGCCGATCTCCATACGCTTTGCGGCATAGCCGGGATGATAGATCTCGTCTACGATACCTGTCGCAAGACCGATCTGGTTACCGTAGGAGCTGTAGCCCTGAGCTGCAGTATACGTAAGCTTCTTCTGGGGAAGCTTTCCGGGGATGGTGTCTTTAAGAGGCTTTAAGGGGTCTGCGGCACCCGTAACGCGCATTGCTGCGTAGACGTACGAACGACCCGAAAGGGGATCGCGGATAGCGCCGCCGATACATGTTGCGGCACCACCGAAAGGTTCGATCTCGGTGGGATGGTTGTGAGTTTCGTTCTTGAAGAGAAGGAGCCAGTCCTCGTCGGTACCGTCGACGTTAACCTTGATCTTGACGGTACAAGCATTGATCTCCTCGGATTCGTCGAGACGGGGAAGCTTGCCCGTAGCCTTAAGGTACCTGCAGCCGATGGTGGCGAGGTCCATAAGCGTAATGGGCTTTCCTGTGCGTCCGAGCTCTTCTCTGAGACGGAGATACTCCTTGTAGGTGTCCGCAAGTTCGGGATCGGTGACCGAAACGTCGTCGATCGATGTGAGGAAAGTGGTATGTCTGCAGTGATCCGACCAGTACGTATCGAGAACACGTACCTCTGTGAGAGTGGGATCACGATGCTCGCTTTTGAAATAATCCTGAAGGAATGTGATATCGTCGATGTCCATCGCGAGACCGTAGTCTGCGATAAACTTCATAAGACCCTCGCGGTCCAGTGAAATGAACCCTGTGAGAGTGGGAACTTCTGTAGGAATGTCGTATTTGAGAGCGAGAGTTTCGGGCTTCTCGATGGAAGCTTCTCTGGCTTCAACGGGGTTGATCACGTGCTTTTTGATCTGAGCAAGCTCGGAATCGCTGATGCTTCCGTATAAAAGGTAGATCTTGGCAGTCCTGATAGTGGGACTTTCTTTCTGGGAAATAAGAGAGATACACTGCGCTGCGGAATCCGCACGCTGATCGAACTGACCGGGAAGGTATTCTACAGCGAAGCAGTAGTCTGAACCGGGTTCAAGCTCCGAATATGTGTTATCAACGGGAGGCTCTGAGAACACAGTCCCGCAGCTGTAATTGAACAGCTCCTCATCTATTCCTTCCGCATCATATCTGTTAAGGATGCGAACACGGGTAATCCCCGGAATTCCCAAATAAGAATTAATATCTGACAATAAAGCCTGAGCTTCAAGATCCTGACCGGGTTTTTTCTCAACGTATACCCTGTAAACCATTGTATTCCTCCTAAAATATAATATGAACAGATCCGAGCGGATCGGGAAGTCAATTATAGATGAAATTTCATCTATTAAAGCACAAAAAATCACAAAAAGCAAGTATGTATTTGAGGCGTTTTCTGCTTATGTGAAATGTCGGGAGCCGGACGGAAAATCAGACACGGAACCTTTGATGTAGATCCCGTGTCTGTATCTGATTATTTCAGTGCTTCGAGTGCGCGTGCACCGATATCGTTCCTATAGAAGCCTTCGTCGAAGCTTACCTTCTTTGTGAGGTCGTACGCTTTGTCGATCGCACCGCGAAGAGTGTCGGCTACGGCTGTGATACCGAGGACCCTGCCGCCGTTTGAAACGAGGTTGCCGTTCTCATCCTGCTTGGCACCCGCGACAAAGATCTCGCAGTCCGGACCGTACTCGGGAAGTGTGATGGGGAAGCCCTTACCGTACTTCTCGGGATAGCCCTTTGTTGCGTAGATAACGCAGCAAGCGCTCTTGTTACTGAAGCGAACATCCAGATCGGCGAGTGTGCCGTTCGTTGTGGCAAGCATGATCTCGAAAAGATCCGACTCGAGAAGAGGAAGGACAACCTGCGTCTCGGGATCGCCGAAACGGCAGTTGTACTCGACTACTCTGGGTCCCTTGGGTGTCAGCATAAGTCCGAAGTAGAGGCACCCTCTGAATGTTCTGCCTTCCTTCTTAAGACCCTCGATCGTAGGGATGAAGATCTTCTCCATGCATATGTCCGCAAGTGTCTGTGTGTAGTAGGGGTTGGGAGCGACTGTTCCCATACCGCCTGTGTTGAGGCCTTCATCATTGTCATGAGCACGCTTATGGTCCATGGACGAGATCATCGGCACTACCACGTTACCATCGGTGAACGAAAGAACCGTTACCTCGGGACCGGTCATGAACTCTTCGATTACGATCCTTGAACCGCTCTCGCCGAACTTCTTGTCGCTCATCATCGACTTTACCGCTTCGATCGCTTCGTCACGCGACTGAGCGATGATAACGCCCTTTCCGAGAGCAAGACCGTCGGCCTTGATGACCATCGGGTAGGAGTCGACCTTTTTGATATATGCGACAGCGTCTTCTTCCTTATCAAAAGACTCGTAAAGTGCTGTGGGGATGCCGTACTTCTTCATGAAATCCTTCGAGAAGCACTTGCTGCCCTCGATGATGGCAGCCTTTGAGTCGGGGCCGAAGCAGGGGATACCCACTGCGTTAAGAGCATCGACCATTCCGAGAACGAGCGGATCGTCGGGGATAACGAGCGCGTAGTCCACGCCGTGACCCTTACAGAATTCGCAAACGCCCTCTTTGTCGGTAGCCGAAACGTTGACAGTATAAGCGTCGCGCGCGATACCGCCGTTGCCGGGAAGTACGTAGATCTCTTTGATGAGCGGGCTCTTCTTGATCGCCTTGACGATCGCATGCTCACGTCCGCCCGATCCGATCACCGCTACTGTGTATTTTTTGTCAGCCATTTTGCTGCCTCCTGAATACCTTGATTAATATGTCCTCCCGATCCTTCGCAGAGAAACGAATCATCGGGAAGGGTTACTCCTGGTTTTATGAGCAGATCTTTTCTGCCACAAGCTCAACGGCCTTCGGCAGAAGAACCCACTCGGCCTGCTCCATGACACGCTTCTGAAGCGTCTCGGGAGTGTCGCCCTCTTCGATGTCGACCGCCTTCTGAAGGATGATCTTACCGCCGTCGGTGATCTCGTTGACGAAATGAACCGTGGCACCCGTAACCTTCACGCCGTACTTGAGAGCTTCCTCATGGACCTTGAGTCCGTAGAAGCCGTCTCCGCAGAAGGAGGGGATGAGCGAGGGATGAATGTTTATGATCCTCTCGGGATATCTCTTCACGAAGTCTTCGGAGAGAACCGAAAGGAATCCGGCGAGCACGATGAGGTCGATCTCTTCCTGCTCGAGCATCTTGATGATCTCTTTCTCGTAGGCTTCGCGTGAATCGAAGGTCTTGCGGGGAACCGCTACGGCCTGAATGCCTGCGTTCTTCGCACGCTCGAGCGCGTAAACGCCCTCCTTGCTGGAGATCACGAGCCTGAGGTCAGCGTGGGGCATCTTGCCTGCGGCTGACGCGTCGATAAGTGCCTGAAGATTGGTGCCGCCGCCCGAAACGAAGACGGCTATTTTGGCTTTTTGCATTTATACTCCATTCCGTGCCTGCATGACACCTGCCGCCGCTTTCCCGAGGTAATCCCGGATTCGGCTAAGCGGGGGAGCAGGGGTGTGAGCCCGGCACAAACTGTGCGGGTTGAGAGTTACATCGTAACACCTTCGCCGGGAACGAGAGTTCCTATCACATAAGCGTCTTCGCCGCTTGCCTTGAGGCTCTTGATAGCCTCGTCGACCTGCTCGGGGCTGACTACCACGGTCATGCCCACGCCCATGTTGTATGTGTTGAACATGTCGCGCTCGGGGATGTTACCCTCTTTCATAAGAAGCTCGAAGATTGGAAGAACCTTAACGGCCTTCTTGTCGACCTTAACGCCGAGTCCCTTCTTGATGCTCCTCGGGATGTTCTCGTAGAAGCCGCCGCCGGTGATGTGCGAAATGCCCTTGACCGTAACCTTCTCAAGAAGCGAAAGGATGGGCTTAACGTAGATCTTGGTGGGGGTGAGGAGTGTCTCGCCGAGGGACTTGCCGCCGAGTGCCTCGAGGGGCGCCTTTATGTCGCGGTTCTCGATGTCGAAAACCTTGCGGACCAGCGAGAAGCCGTTGGAGTGAACACCGCTCGAAGCGATGCCGATCACAACGTCGCCCTCTTTCTGGGTTTCGGGGTTTATAACTTTACTGCGATCAACTACACCCGTAGAAAAACCTGCAAGGTCGTACTCGTCCTCGGGGTAGAAGCCGGGCATCTCTGCCGTCTCGCCGCCGATAAGCGCGCAACCGGCCTGAACGCATCCGTCCGCAACACCCTTGACGATGTCTGCGATCTTCTCGGGGAAGTTTTTGCCGCATGCGATGTAATCGAGGAAGAACATGGGTCTTGCGCCGCAGCAGATGATGTCGTTAACGCACATAGCCACGCAGTCGATGCCGACCGTGTCGTGCTTGTCCATAAGGAAGGCGATCCTGAGCTTGGTGCCGACGCCGTCCGTACCGCTGACGAGGACGGGCTCCTTGATGCCTGTGAGGTCGGGAGCGAGAAGTCCGCCGAATCCTCCGATACTGCATGACGATTCGGGTGTCTGGGTGCGGGCAACATGTCCCTTCATGAGTTCAACCGACTTGTAGCCTGCTGTGATGTCCACGCCTGCCGCTTTGTAGCTTTCGCTGAAACTGTTCATTGTTGCTCCTTTCTGAGCTGTATGTTGTGCCGTTTTCCGGCTTTCTTATTAAGTAGGTTAAAGGGTCGATCTTTAACGTTCGATTTTTTTGTCGAATTTGCTCTCGTAAGGAACGGGTGCCTCGGTGGGGTACTTGCCTGTGAAGCATGCGTCGCAGAAGGTCGAGCAATTGCAGTTTGCTGCGAGTTTAGCGACTGAGTCGATGCTGAGGAATCCGACCGAATCGGCGCCGATCTCTTTGCAGATCTCCTCGGTGGTGTGTGTGTACGCGATGAGGTGCTCTCTGCTCGGGATGTCCGTTCCGTAGTAGCATGTGTAGAGGAACTTGGGAGCGGTAACTCTCATGTGAACCTCGGTAGCACCTGCCTCGCGGACGAGTCTCACGATACGCTCCGATGTGGTACCGCGAACGATCGAGTCGTCGATAAGTACGACGCGCTTGCCCTTAACAACGGAAGAGATGGGGTTGAGCTTGATCTTAACCTTGTCCTCACGCGACTTCTGGCCGGGGCTGATGAAGGTTCTTGCGATGTAACGGTTCTTGATGAAACCGATCTCGTAAGGGATACCTGACTGCTTGGAGTAACCGATAGCAGCATCGAGACCTGAATCCGGAACACCGATAACGATGTCGGCCTGGATGGGGTTCTCGAGAGCGAGGAACGAACCTGCTCTTACACGTGCCTCATGCACGGAGCTGTTCTCGATGACCGAATCGGGACGTGCGAAGTAGATGTATTCAAAAACGCAGAGTGCGGGATCGCACTTCCTGCAGTGATCCTCGATGGACTTAACTCCGTTCTGGTCGAAGATCATGATCTCGCCGGGAAGAAGCTCGCGGATGAGCTTGGCTCCCACGATATCGAGAGCGCAGCTCTCGGAAGCAACGACATATTTCCCATCGGGAGTCTGTCCGTAGCAGAGAGGCTTCATGCCGTGCTCGTCACGAACGGCGATCATCTTCGAGGGAGACATGAGTACGAAGGAATAAGCACCCTTGAGGTGGTTCATTGCCTTGTTGACTGCCTCTTCGGTAGAAGCGCTCTTGAGTCTCTCGCGTGTGATGACGGTGAGGATGATCTCGGCATCCGAAGTTGTATGGAAGATCGAGCCCTCGAGCTCGAGTTCTTTTCTTAAGGGGCCGTAATTGATAAGGCTGCCGTTGTTGGAGATGGCAAGACGGCCTTTAACGTGGTTGACCACCAGGGGCTGAGCGTTAGCGCGGTCCTTGTCGCCGGTAGCGCCGTAGCGAACGTGGCCGATAGCCATGTCGCCCTCGCCGAGAGAGTCGAGACGCTCATGTGTGAAAACGTCGTTAGCGATGCCGTTGTCGGCATACGATGTAAAAACCCCGCAGTCGTTCACGCAGATACCGCAACTTTCCTGTCCGCGGTGCTGGAGAGCGAAGAGACCATAGTAAGTGGTCGCTGCGAGATTCTCTTTCTTTCCGGAATAGACGCCGAAGACGCCACATTCTTCATGAAGATTACCCATAACAGATTCCTCTTTTCTTTTAATGCATATGTGATCCGGGACACGTTCCCGGAAATAGTTCTGTATCATCACGTGTACGGACACGGCCTGTATTACGCAGCAACCGTGACCCGGGGAGTGACGGACCCGCCTGCAGTTACTGCATCGAGGAGATTTCCTTGTCTGCCTCAAGAACGGCTGCACTGTCGGCGGCACGCTTGTCGGCGAGCTTCTTTGCGAGGGCCTCGTCACCTACGGCGATGATCTCGCAAGCAAGAAGTGCGGCGTTGGTCGAACCGTCGATACCTACGCATGCCACGGGGATACCTGAAGGCATCTGTACCGTGGAAAGAAGAGCGTCAAGGCCTCCGAGCCCCGATGCGTCAACGGGGATCCCGATAACGGGGAGAGTTGTGTTGGCTGCGATGGCACCCGCAAGATGAGCGGCCTTGCCGGCAGCGGCGATCAGAACACCGAATCCGTTCTCACGTGCGCTCCTCGAAAAGTTCGCGGCAGCCTCGGGAGTTCTGTGCGCAGAAAAAACATGTACCTCAAAAGGTACATCAAACTTCTTAAATGTGTCGATCGCTCCCGTAAGCTTGGGAAGATCGTTTTTGCTACCCATGATGATGGCGGCTTTTTTCATGATTTGCTCCTTTTTGGAAGTGTTTTAACGCTTCCGTTTCCTTGCCCCTTCAATTCCCGAAGGGAATGATCAGGGCCGTTAGGCCAAACACTTCAACGAAGTATCGGACTTCTAATAAGTAGATGAAAGATTAAAACTATGAGTTAACGGCTTGTTGAATTGGAAAATATTGGAAAAACCAACCAAATCTCACCCCTAAAAAGGGGAACAAATGCATAATATCACGGGCTGTCGGCGATGTCAACAGCGAATAATTGACAAATTTTGGAAATAATGATAGGCTATATCATAAAATGACGAATTATGAGCCGATATTTTGTTGTTTTCAACAGTTTATTATACTGACCAGGAGGTTTATAATCATGAGAAGTACAGGGATCGTCAGAAAACTTGATGACCTTGGGAGGATCACCCTTCCGATGGAGCTGAGAAGAACGCTCGGTTTTGATGACAGAGAGTCGCTTGAGATATTTGTCGATGACGACAGAGTTGTACTTGCAAAGTACGAACCGACAGACATCTTCAGCGGACAAAAAGATGACCTTATCGATTTCTGCGGTAAGAAGGTCTCGAGAGCGTCCATTCGTCAGTTGGCTAAGTTGGCGGGTCTGATCGAATAAGGAAGAACGACTGAATAGAGGAGGTTGTTATGTTAAGAATCGAACATTTGACGAAAATCTACGGAGACAAGAAAGCGGTAGACGATCTTTCTCTTCATATCAATAAGGGAGAGATCTACGGATTTATCGGCCACAACGGTGCGGGCAAGACCACGACCATCAAGTCGTGCTGCGGAATACTCCGTTTCGATGAAGGCGAGATCTTTGTTGACGGGGTCTCGATCAAGGATGATCCGCTCGAGGTCAAGAAGAGGATCGCTTATATCCCCGATAACCCCGACCTCTACGACTACATGACAGGTATCAAGTACCTTAACTTCATCGCAGATGTATTTAAGGTAGGAAAACAGGAAAGACAGGAGAGGATCCATGATTACGCGAAGAAGTTCGGACTCTTCGACGATCTCGGATCGGTCATTTCCACGTATTCTCACGGCATGAAGCAGAAGCTGGCCGTTATCTCGGCGCTCATTCATGAGCCCAAGCTCATTATCATGGACGAGCCCTTCGTAGGACTCGATCCTTCGGCAGCGCATCTCCTCAAAGAGATCATGCGACAGATCTGTGACAACGGCGGCGCGATCTTCTTCTCGACACACGTTCTCGAAGTAGCTGAGAAGCTCTGCGACAAGGTTGCCATCATCAAGAACGGCAAGCTCATCCGTTCCGGTACCATGGAAGAAGTCAAGGGAGACGAATCTCTTGAAGATGTATTCCTTGAGCTTGCGGATGATGCACAGTAATGTGCAGTTCAGAAGAGGAGAATAATTATGCTAGGAACATTATTTAAGAAAGAACTCAATTCGTTGGGTGCTACTTTAATGAACTCCGGTAAGAGCAAAGGAAGGAACTCTTTCGCGTCAATCAAGATGAAGGCGCTTGTCGGAGTGGCGCTTATCTACTTCCTTGCTGTTGTAGGATTCCTGATCTTTTCGATCGCTCAGACTATATGTGAGCCGTTTGTAGCCATGGGACTTGACTGGGCTTACTATGCGGTCATGGGTATGTTCGCCCTTACCTTCAGTTTGATAGGCGGAAGTATGACGGCGTACTCGACGCTTTACAAGGCCAAAGACAACGAATTCCTGTTGTCGCTGCCCATCCGCCCGTCACTTATCCTTTCGACACGTGTTCTGATCTGTTATCTGGTAGACTTCGTGATCACGGCGATCATTATCGTCATAAGCGTTGTGGTATACGCTCTCAGCTTCCCGCTGACGACGGCCATGATAGTAGGCGGTGTGGTGCTTATCCTGATCTTCCCGCTCGTGGGACTCTGCCTTTCGCTTTTGCTCGGATGGCTTATCGCGCTTGCGACATCTAAGGTTCCCCCCGAGAAGAAGAGCTACGTATCGCTCGTGTTTGTGATCATCTTCCTTGCGGCTTACCTCATACTCTACATGAACATGATGGACATCATGGATATGATCGTGAGCGCGATGAATTCTGTCGCAGGCTTCCTTGAGACCTGGATCAAACCCGTGTTCTGGATGGGCAAGGCAGCTGCCGGAGACTGGGCATCCATGGGCTTGCTGACTGTGTCGGCATTGGTTGTGTTCGCGCTTATATACAAACTTCTCTCGATCTCGTTCATCAGAGTCGTAACGACAGTCAAGGGATCTAAGAAGATCAAGTACAAGGAGAAGGAACTCCAAACAGCCGACATAAAGGGTGCGCTCCTCGGAAGAGAGCTTCTCCGTTTCAGGATGAATTCAACCGTTCTCGTGAACTTCGGACTCGGTCTGATCATGTTTGTCGGAATCGGTATTGCCGCCGTTGTTCTTAAGGGACGTGTGCAGGAGCTTTTGGCAACCATGGGAACCTCGATGGGAGAGATGCTGATCCTCGCCGGAACGGCAGGTATCATTTATATAGGAACGATGAGCCCCATCACGGCGCCTTCGATCTCGCTCGAGGCCAATACACTCTGGATCCTCAAATCCCTTCCCATCCCTGCGAAGGAAGTACTTATGTCCAAGCTGAAGAGCCACCTCGTTCTTACGATACCGGCTTCACTCGTGGCTATAGGCGGTGTGGTCTTCGCACTCGAGCCCTCCGTATTGGCGGGCGTGCTGGCTGTTGTCTGCGTGATCGCGTTCAACCTGTTTATTGCGACATGGGGACTCAGGCTCAATATCAAAAAGCCCTCGTTTAACTGGCAGAACGAAGCTGCAGCGGTTAAACGAAGCGCATCGGTTACGATCACGATGCTCGGCTCCATGGGAACCGTTATAACCTTTGCTCTGATCTACGCTTTCCTGGGAGATCATCTCACTCCGGAGCTCATCCTCGGAATCGCAGCTGCTTTCTATGCGATCATAGCAGCCCTCAATTTCCGCTGGCTGTGCACCAAGGGCGTTGAAGAGTTTGAGTCGTTTTAACAGAACAACGGTACTGTTGAAAAATCTGTGTTTAACGGGCAGAAATTATTCAAAACTGCCGGAAAAAGGGGTACAATAAGGGAAGATATTGTATCAAACAGGCACCGGGTGCCGTGAAAGGAGAAAACTATGAACGAAGATGTTCAAAAAAACAAAGGCATGGCAATTCTTGCTTATCTGTCCTGGCTGCTTCTCATTCCGCTTTTCTGCGCGAAGGAGTCGAGGTTCGCAAGGTTCCATGTAGGTCAGGGTATTACGCTTGCTATCTTCTGGGCGTGCTGGTGGGTTATTGAGATCATTGTGGGAGCTGCTACAGGCTGGATCCTCTTTGTCGGACCTGTTATCGGAGCATTAGCTGCACTTCCCAACATTTTCTTCCTGGTATTTGCCATTATCGGTATCATCAATGCCGCTAACGGAGAGGAAAAGCCTCTTCCTATCTTCGGAAAGATCACGATCATCAAGATCTGAAACAACAGAAGATCAAAACCCCGTCTGTATCGACTGCAGACGGGGTTTTATTATGGAAGTGATCGGTTACAGACAGGCCTTGTAAATCTCCTGTTTGGGAACGCCGCGGTCTTTGGCGACGGCCTTCATGGCTTCTTTTTTATCCATTCCTTTTGAAAGGTAGAGCTCCATGTGTTCGGGGATCGAGAGCTCCTGCCATTTCAATCGTTCGTTTTCTTCAAGCAGGCTTTCGTCTGCGCCTTCAAGCACCAGTACACATTCACCCTTCGGAGGGGTTTCTTCGTAGAAAGCGACTGCCTTGCCGAGAGTTGTTCTGAAAACTGTCTCGTGGACCTTGGTGAGTTCGCGGCATACCGAGAGCTTCCTGTCGCCGAGAGCTTCAAGGAGATCCTTAAGTGTGGCGGTGAGGTGATGGGGCGCCTCGTAGAAGATCATGGTGCGGGTCTCTGTCCGCAGTTTCTCGAGGAGTGCCCTGCGATCCTTTTTGACGGGAGGGAGGAAACCCTCGAAGCAGAAACGTCCCGTGGAGAGTCCCGAGAGAGCGAGAGCGGAAACAGCCGCGCAGGCTCCGGGGAGTACCGTAACGGTGATCCCGTTCTCGGCTGCGATACGGGCGAGCTCTTCGCCGGGGTCCGAAACACAGGGCATCCCGGCGTCGGTTATGAGTGCAATGCTCTGTCCTTCGAGGAGCTTGTTCACAAGGGTTTCGGCTTTGTCGAAGCGGTTGTTTTTGTGATAGCTCGTGATCGGAGTGTGTATATCGAAGTGCGTCAGCAGTTTCATACTGTTGCGCGTGTCTTCGGCCGCGATAAGGTCAACCTCCTTGAGAGTCCTGATGACCCTCAGGGTGATGTCTTCAAGATTTCCGATGGGCGTTGCACAAAGATACAGCGTTCCTGTTGCCATGTTTGATCTCCTCTTCGGAAGCGGCAATAATCCGCTTTTGTTTCTTTCCCGCCGAGTGGGGAAGTGTTTTATAAACAGTCCGGTATCGCGTCGATCATCTCACGTTCAGAATCCGTAATCCCTGCGGATCTCTTCGGAATAGCTTCCTTCTTCGTTGTAAATGATCAGCGGAGCTTCGACTTTCATGCGGGGCTTTCCGCCGCGAACGCTCTCGATAAGGACCATGGAGGGTTCCCTGTCAACGTAGGGATGTACGAGTCGCATCCTTTTGGGTTCGAGCTTGTGTGCTTTCAGGGTTTCAAATATCTCGGGGATCCTGAACGGCCTGTGGACCATGTAAAATCTCCCGCCGGGGCGAACAAGCCGTGCGGCGGCATTCACAAACTCGTCAAGTGAACAGAGCACCTCATGGCGTGCGATCGCTTTGGCCTCGGCAGGGTTCTTGAGGCCGTGCAGGTCGGTCATGTAGGGAGGGTTGCCCGTGATCACATCAAAAGAGGAGCGTTCGAAAAGAGTGTCGGCTTCTCTGATATCTCCGCAGACGATGTCGATCCTGTCTTCGAGCCCGTTGAGACGGACGCTCCTCGCAGCCATCTCTGCGCTCTCTTCCTGGATCTCGAGTCCGGTGAAATGCCTGCCCTTTGTCTTGGCGGAAAGCAGAAGGGGGAGTATCCCTGTCCCCGTTCCGAGATCAAGGCAGGTCTCGCCTTCTTTGATCTGTGTAAATCCGGAGAGCAGGACGGCGTCCATTCCGAAACAGAATCTGTCCGGGTCCTGGATGCAATAAAGCCCGCAAAGTTGCAGATCATCCGCACGCTCGCCGGGCTTTAAACATATCCTTTCGCCGGAAGGAGAAGTAAGATAATTAGTCGTCAAGGTGACTGTTTCCTTCCTGTTCATCCAGTTTCTCAAGTTCTCGCATCGCCTTCATCTCTTCGGCGGAAGCGGCGGACTTTCTCTTGCGTGCCTTGAAGGTGAGCTCCGAAGGCTTGTAGTCTCTGGCTTCTTTGTCGCCATTGTCGAGAGTAAGGATAACTCTTACGATCTGCTTGAGGACGTTAACGCTGCTGACTTCTCCCGCAAGTCCGTCCGATGTCGTGACGTGGTCACCGACGCCGGGAAGGTTGGCAAGGAGTTCCTCGTACGCGAGCTGTTCGTTGCGCATACAGCACATGAGCCTGCCGCAGTTACCCGAAAGCTTCGAGGGGTTGAGGGAAATACTCTGATCCTTCGCCATCTTGATGGAGACGAGTGAGAATTCCGAAAGGTAGGTGCAGCAGCAAAGAGGTCTGCCGCAGATACCGATTCCGCCGAGTGCCTTGGCCTGATCGCGAACTCCGATCTGCCGCAGTTCGATCCTTGTGCGGAACACCGCAGCGAGGTCTTTGACGAGGTTTCTGAAATCTATCCTGCCGTTCGCGGAAAAATAGAAGAGTACTTTCTTGTTGTCGAAGGTGTATTCGCACTCGATGAGCTTCATCTCAAGTCCGTGCTTGGCGATCTTCTCAAGGCAGATGCCGAATGCTTCCTTCTCTTTCTCTTTGTTTGCGAGATTTGTTTCTTCGTCTTCGGCGGTCGCGCGTCTCACGATGGGGGCGATGCCTGTCGAATGTTCGCCGGGACGCAGCTCCCTGTTCCCGATCGCTACGTACCCGAACTCGACTCCTCGTGTTGTCTCAACGATGACGTGGTCTCCGGGAGCGAATTCCTCTCCGACGGGATCGAAGAAATATATTTTGCCTATGGGTCTGAATCTGACCCCGATGATGATCTGCATTTTAACTCCTCTTTGATGAGATTTTTAGACTGCTCTGAGTGCCATAAACAGCATTTCCATCGCGATATCGAAATAAACGAAGGCTCTGAGCCTGGTGCGTGCCTTTTCGATGGCTTCGATGGCTTCGTTGATGTTCTCGAAGGAACGCAGGGATGCCTGTCGCTTGATCTCCATGATCGAATCGTGGAACACAAGCCTGTTGGGATCCTGTGTGGCTTTGAACATAAGCATGTCGCGCATCCACAGCGACAGCATGTCGAGGAAATCGTCGACCTTGTGTGAGTCGCTTCCGCGTGACTTCTCGTCTCCGAAGAACGAGAGGGCTTCCATGAGCTGCGCATGGCTCATGTGGTCAATACCGGACATGAGACGTATCACTTCGTCACGGGTTTTAACAAACTCTTCGTCGGTCGCGTAACGGATCGCCTTGCCGATCGAGCCGCCCGAGAAGGAAGCACACGTGCGCGCCATGTAATCGGGGAGATTATAGCGCTTTATCAGAAGATCCGCAACATCTTCCGTTCTGACGGGCTTCAGGGGAAGCGTGATACATCTTGAAAGTATGGTGGGCAGGAAACTGCCCGTGTTGGCTGCGAGCAGGAAGATCACGGCGTAGGCAGGGGGCTCCTCGAGTGTCTTGAGGAGTGCGTTCTGTGCCTGCTCGTTCATCCTTTCGGCTTCGTCTATGATGTAAACCTTGTACTTGCCTGCGTAGGGCTTGACCTGGATGTCTTCGACAACCTGTGAACGGATATCGCCGACCGTGATGAGCTGCTTCTCATGTGTGACGAAGACGATGTCGGGGTTGGTGCCCGCTTCGGCCTGAATGCAGGATGCGCATGTCCCGCAGGGACGAACGCCGTCTTCTTCGGTACAGAGCAGTGCCGCTGCGGCGCGTGCGGCAAGCAGATGCTTACCGGAACCTTCTTCGCCGGCGAGGATATAAGCGTGGGAAAGCTTCCCCGAAGAGATCGCCTCTTCGAAATGTCGGATTATGGCCTCCTGACCAAGGATATCTTCAAATCCGTGCAAAAGCTCACCCCCTGTTCAAATGCGGTATGGCGACCTAAGTGATGTGAGAGACCGCGCCCTGCGGCCGGTCTCAGGTAAGTATATCGAGCAGCAGTCCCCGGATCTCGTCGATATTGCCGAGGATGAGCATAACGTCCTGTTCGTCTTTGATGAGTTCCGCCGCGATCGCGTCAAGCTTCTCGTCGACCAGGCGGATCATGCCGTAGACTCTGTGTCGGCCTCTCTTGTCGAGGAAGTTTTCACGGGAGAACTTGTGGGAGCGGTTAACGACTTCGTTCATGAAGTCTTTGATAAGAGCACGATAGTGACGCATGTCCTTGATGTCGCGATGTTTCTTGATCTTCTCGCCCTGCTCGTTTATCTCGCCCATAAGGGCTGTGAGGCGTTCGGAAAGCGCAGATTCCTCCAGGGTGCTCGCAAGCGTGAACTTAAAGTTGCCGTCTGCCTGCGAAACGGGCGCCTTCTGCTCGACCGGCGCCGCAGCCTGGGTTTGATTGATGCGCATGTCCATAAAGACTTACTCCTCTAAACTATCTGATCATTTGTTCTTGGGAGGATAGATCAGCTTTCCGGGTTCGCCTTTCCCTGCGGCTTCGTTTTGCCTGCTCGCTTTAAGGAACTCTTTGAGGTCTTCGGAGAGCTCCGCGATGCATTTGTCGAAATCGGCATTCTGATAACGCTTCTCGATACCGAGCGACAGGAGCACCGGCTCCGCGAAATCGGCTTCGTCCGCGATGTAACGTCTGCAAAGCTCCGCGTAGCGGGGAATTGCTTCAAGCCTCTCTCTCTCGACCGCGCGGGCAAGTCTGAGGCCGTCCTCCACTTCAATGTACAAAGGACGCACACGGCTGCGACCGAAATAATCACGTAATGCTTTGTAACCTTCGGGGGTCTGGACCAGGAGATACGTTTCGTCGTCCTTGATCTGTCCGTCGTCGGCCGTGAAATAATACCAGTCGCCGTGAACGGTGTGGTAACAACGCTCCTCGATGACCACACCCTGTTTCCTCATCTTCTTGAGGACATCAAAAGTAACAAATTTGTATTCGACGCCGTCCTGCTCCTCGCTGCGGATGGGACGTGTCGTGTAAGTAACGATGCTGCGCAATGAAACCGGCTGAAGATCCAAAAGACGCTTGTAGATCGTGTCCTTGCCGCTTGCGCTTTTACCCATGATACAGTAAATGTTCCCCATATGCATCCCCCTCTCATGTTGGCAAAACCCAAAGAAACACCTGCTCAGTGTTTCCCTACTATATTATACCACACGGATTCAGCTTACTTCCACTTTTTTCTTTGCCAGGCGCTTGGCCACGATCCTGCGTGCCAGGTAGACAACAACGGCCGTCACGGGCACTCCGAGGAACATTCCGACCACACCGAAATATGCGCCGCCGACGGTGATACCGAAGATGACCCAAAGAGGCGACACGCCCGTCGAATCTCCGAGGATGAGCGGACCGAGGACCCATCCGTCAAACTGCTGGATGGCGAGTATGATGATCGCAAAAGCGAAGGCGTAAACGGGATCAAGACAGAGGTAGAGCAGTATCCCGGGCACGGCACCGATGAAGGGACCGAAGAACGGGATCATGTTGGTAACTCCCACGATGACACTCATAAGCACCGGATAAGGGAAACCGCCGATCGTCAGAACGATGAAGGTTATGATCCCGATGATGAGCGAGTCGATCGTCTTGCCGATGATGAAGCCGAAGAAGATCTGACCACATTCCCGGGCCGTGCTTATAAACGTTGCAGCCCTCTTGGCGGGCAGTATGCTGTATGTGAGAGCGGTCGATGCGCGCGCGATCCTGCGCTTGTCGCAGACCATGTAGATCGAGATCGCGATAGCGAGCAGGAAGTTGATCAGACCCTTGATCACGGAGTAAGAAGCGCTCAGGAGCGAAGGGATCGAGTCGCTCAGGAAAGTGCCGAGCTTTTCGGTGAGCGAAGCGATCGTGTCAGCAGCCCATGTGTCGAACTCGGAGAGGTCGAGCGAGGGCGCGATGCCCGAGATCCAACCCTTGACTGTGCCGGTCATGGTTTGGAGGTTCATGCCCGAGAATTTGCCCAACAGCTCTTTGAGGCTGCCGATCACCTGCGGGATCAGGATCGTTATCGCGAGCGCGAGCAGTCCGAGAACGATCGCGAACACGAGGATAACGCTGATGGCCTTCCTCAGGCCGGGCTTCTTTATATGAAGGAGCTTCTCGAGGAAGCGCTCATCGAAGAAATTCACGAGTGGGCTGACGATAAACGCGAGCAGACCCGCGCCGATAAAGGGCGCGAGAACCGACAGAAGATTCCCGGCGATCGAAAGCACCGACGCGATGTTGAAAATGATCAGCGCAAGGATAAGCGCGATAAGGATCGTGATGAGAGAGTAAACGCTTATGGAGAAGTACTTGGGGTTTCTCTCGAAACGGCGCTTGGGAGCAGCGGAAGAAGCAGCGTCCCCGGCGGCGCTGTTATCTGAGGCGCAGACCTTCTCTCCGGCGGAAGAGCCCGAAGTGACCGGGTCTTTGATGTCGGCAACGTCTGATGCGTCCGGGCTCTCGGAGGTACTAACGAGAGCGGGTTCGTCGGATGCTTTGTAGAAACGGACTATAATAGGGTCGCGATGCCCTTTTTCTTCTTTTTTGTTACGGTGTTTTTTGAAAAAACCAAACCTCATCGAAAGACCTTTCTGCGCGGGGCAAAACCGCGCGAGTGTGCTACTTCTTATTCTATTTTCAGGGGGGCAGTTTGTCAATTGAGCAAAAAGAAAGCACCGACCCCGAAGTCTACGCTTCAAAACCGATACTTTGACTGCACCTTCAGGGGCTCGAACCCTGGACACCCTGATTAAGAGTCAGGTGCTCTACCAACTGAGCTAAAGGTGCATCTATTAAGGCTTTGCGCTCACTTTTCGCAAGCGCAAGACCGATTATATAACAGCAGATTCCAAAATGCAAGTACTTTTTTTATTTTTTTGCATGAATTTAAAAAAGCGTTGGAAAGGCGTTTTTTTAAGCCACTTTTTCTTTTTATAAAGGTCTGATATAATCAGTTTCGGAGCAGAGGGCATTTCCTTGGGAGCTGTATTATAAAGTATAGAAAAACAAAGGAATTGTCATGAACGGTAATTACGAAATAATCGAAACCATAAAAGAAAGTGAGCGAGTGAGCGTACATCTTGCGGCGGTTGACGGGATAACGGGTCCCGTCATCGTTAAGGAAGTAAGGAATGCGGATGTTTCGGTCTATCGCTCGCTTAAGGCTTGCAAGAGTGAACACTTCCCCGAGATCTACGATATTTGGACAACAGACAATCTTTCTCCGGATGATCCCTCTGACCCCGCGACTGCAGAATCCCCCGATACCGATGGGTCTTCCGATCTGTCGGTAGCAAGACAGGACGTCACCATCATCGAGGAGTACGTTGACGGCGAGACTCTTGCAGTTTGTGTTAAAGAAGCAAGGTACTCAAAGCGTGAGCTCCTCGGGTTCATGCTTCAGCTCTGCGACGCTCTCGAAACCATCCACAACATGGTCCCCCCGCTCATTCACCGAGACATCAAACCCTCAAACATCCTTATTAATAAAGAAGGTGTCTTAAAGCTCATCGATTTTGATGCGTCCCGCCGTTACAAAAGAAACGAGCATACAACAAGCGATACGATCCTGCTCGGCACCGCGGAATACGCCGCTCCCGAGCAGTTTGGTTACCAACAGACAAACGAGCAGAGCGACATCTACTCGTTCGGCGTCCTGCTTGCGGATCTGTTCGGGGTCAGGATCAGGGAAGACTCTCAAAAAAAGAACGACGACTTCAAGGAATTCGCAAAGAAGAGCCGTCGTATGAAGCGCATTGAAAGCATCATCGCCAAATGCACGCAGTTCGATCCCGGCCGCAGGTATGAAAGGATCTCTGAGGTAAAGAAGGACCTGACGGCGGTACTTGAAGGCAAACCCTCCAAAAAGCTCATAGCCGTTCTTGCTGCGGCAACGCTTATACTGGCAGTCGGGGTAACCTCCCTCATCCTCTGCTTGCAGAAACCGGGGAATGACGGTGAACCGGCAGGAGAGGTTCTTCGCAGTGAGTTTATGAAGATCACCTTCACAGGCGGTGAATCGAGCGACGATGTCAGAGGAACCTACCGCGATTACTCTACGGTCGAGGACCTTGTAGGAGACAGCGAAGCTCCCGATTACCTGACACAGGACTATGTAACCAGGCTTCAGACGATAGAGAGTGTCCTTCTCAACAATTTCAGATTTGTCGTGCATTATTACCCCGGTCTCGAACCGAAGAAAGACTTCAACTACAGGAACGGCTGGCTCGATAATCGCGGCAGCGAGGTTGTCGGGATCACTCTCACAGACCTTGTGACCCAGAACGACATAGTTCTTGCCGAAGGCGAGTGGTACACTTCGGAACATATCATATTTATTAAAAGAGAAGTACTTAACGATCTCAGGGAAGGTTTTTACGAGATCAAGACGGATATAAACACACCGGACGGAAGAGTCCGCGACCTCCTGACTCTTAATGTAAATGCAGTCGAAACAGACCCCGCGCGTATGCTTATCTGCCCCTTCGACTGTCTGTGCTTTGACCCCGCAAAGGTAGACTTCACGAGCTTTGCGGTTCCTCACAACGAGGACAAGCGCATCAAGTCTCTCGAAAGGGCCTACGACAGAACTCCCGTTGAAGAAACACTTTACAGGATCAGCGAGGACGGCACTGTCCTATCCATCGATTCCTCGGAATTTAAAAACGCCCCCGGACAGGACGCTTTCTACTACACTGTTCTTTATGAGGACGGCAGCTCGTGGCCCGTCACTGTTTATGTAGGATGATATCAAGCATCTCCCTCGGAGTAACTATAAAAGGCTCCGAGGAGAAATGTTTTACGTTTCCTGTCATCAATTGTCATCAAACGCAATCAGCTATTGGAAAGAATAATCACCTTAAAACCGTGGGGCTACTTGCTGTTTATACCTGCGAGCATAACAAAACACACCTCAAACGTACTAAAATTCAGTGCATCCCGTCGAGGCGTGTTTTCTTTTTTGTGGAGTTTTCGCCCTCTCGATTTTGCGAAACGGGACAAAATGTTAAATTGCGTTTTAGGAGGTATATGTTTATGAAAAGGTTTACAAGCATCCTTTGTGCATTGTGCCTTATTGTCGGAGTTTTGTCCGGCGTTGCTCTTGCTCCCGCTGAGGAAGTGAAGGCATCCCAACCGCTCGAAGATCAGATTCCCGGCATTATTACAGTTGCAGATTTCAGTGACCCGGACAAGGCAAGTGCCTGGAACACTCTTTCGGAAGTAAAAGTGATCTCCGGTTCTGCGATCACTATAAATGCAGATCCTTCGACCTATTCCGTCGGCGGAAAGAGCCAGTGGGTCCACGGTATCGTAATAATCGAACCCCAAAACGATTGGAGTTTTACAGGCGCTTCTTATCACCGTTACGGTTCTGATTCCGACACAGTAATCGAGACCGACACCCTGAGCAACGTGTTTGAAACTTTGAAAGCAAACGCCGGTGGCGAAAGCAACCTTCCCAATAACATTAAGCAGCTTATCCAAAGCTACAACGGGCGTGCAGATTCCCTGACGGGTGCTGTCATCATCCGCTCAGTCTATGCGCAGTCGGAATACTTCACCTTCAGTTTTGCAAAAACCGGTTCGACTCAGAGCATTAAGATCAAAGTGAATCCCGATGAGTCTTATGTAGACAAGACTTATAACTATACCTCTAATCAAGAGATCGATGTTTTCGCCGAATTAGACGATAGGTACCAGGATGTTCTCAATAACGAAAACAGCCGATCGGATTATAGCTTTTCCGAGAGGATAGGCAGCCATACTCCCATGAGTATCAGCCTAAACTGGTCCGATACTTCCGATGCGAACTATGGAAAGTTCACTGTATCCGGCGGTGCCGGTCAAAGATCCTATGTCCTTACAAACAATAAAAGCGGCGTTTCTTATGTCCTTAATGCTACATTTGTTCCCGCTTCCATGCCGCTCCACATAAAAGATTTCACCTTCAGTTCCGAGGTTGATGTGTCATACAACGGAACAACAGAAGATTTGGGAGATTATTACCTGACTCCCAAAAACGGTAAAGCTTTTTCGGAGTTCTCGGTAAGCTTTAACATTCCGGACGGCACCATTATCTCCAAGGTTTTTTACGAAGACTATCATAATGATATCTCCAAAAACAATGCGACTACAATTGAGATCGGTCCTGATTGGGACGATCCTTTTGACACCCCCAGAAATGTCACCGCGGTATACACAGTTGAAAACTCAAAAGCTACCATAACCGTCAGATCAATAAACGAAAAAGTTGCGCTTAACAGCGCTATAGGAATTCAGTTACAAAAAAACGGCGAAGAGTTCACTTATTCCATCTCAATGGAATACAAACGCACTCCTCAGATCGGAGGATTGTCACGTCAGCGTATTCCCGTCGCTGCAGGAAGCACCTTAAGGCTCGAAGATCTACTCTACATAAAAAATGATACAGACAAGCAGCTCCTCTATGAGGGTATTACAAATGGAACTATCGCGCTTTCCATGCAGGGCGTTGTTCCCGTGTTGGCGAACGGCAGATTTAACGGTCTGCTCAAGGTCTATTACCCCTGCGATCGTATAAGAGTTTGGGATAAAGAGATCAATGCAACCATCACAGCCTGCGGCGCCGATATCTTTGTTAACGCATCGACGCTTATAGAAGCGGGCACGGTCCTCGACATCGACTCCCTGCTCCCCGGTTATTCGAGCGAGAATAAGTGGGATAGCAAAACAGAGCGTATAAACGGTCAGAACGTAACATATAAAACCACTGTCGAGAAGGTTAACCATTCATATGATTACACCCTGTCGCAGGGTGAGCGCTCCTTTACAGCTCCCGACAACGTTGCCGAAACTGTTGAATACGTGATCCATGCCTACAAAGCCGACATCCGGGTTAAGGTCTGCCCCAAGGGCACTCTTGCAAGTAGTCTTACCGAGGTCGTAAAAGATGTTAAGAAAGACGAGAGCCTCGTTGTTGATGCTGAAAAAGCAGCCTCCCTTTCAAAGGATGCAATTAACAACTTTAAGAATAACGGCGGCGAGAACAGCAGCCTTATCCTCAAAGCGGGTAATTATGAATGGTCCTTCGGAAAGAAAGAGCTTGCAAATGCAGCACAGAGCGATATCGATCTGAGTGTTAAGATCGGCGACGAGCTTACAAACAGCAGGCTTGACAAGGTATCGGGCGTTAAGCTCGGCTTCGCTGCCAACGGAACGCTTCCCGGCAAGACAGGCTTCAGATGCTACCTTTCCGATGAACTGCTTAAAAAGTTCAAAGACATAAATCATGTGGGTCTGTTCTATGACGACGGATCTTCTTCACTCAAGCGTGAAGGAAGCAACTATTATGTCAGCAAGGATACACTCGGAAGAAGCTTTATAGATATCTTTGTCACTCATAATTCCGACTTTGTCCTTACGTCTGTAGATGCAGACAGCATAAACGTTGCGTCGGAAAGCTCCGGTGGCTCGGGTTATGTTGACAGCGGCAGTGGCTCAGGTACTTCCTCGGGCACTACAGAGACAACCCCCGACACCGACAAGGAGTCTACGGACAAAGCGGCAGAGGAAAAGGACGAGGACAAGAACACCGTCGTTACGGAGAACGAGGACGGATCCGTTACAAAGACTACCGTTACAGAAAACGAGGACGGAACAAAGACCACCGTTGATACGACCGAGTTTAAGGACGGCAGCAAGGCTGTAACAGAGACAACCGAGAATGCGGACGGAACAGAGTCGACAAAGACGACGGTTACAGACGAGAACGGCAAGTTCTATTCCGAAACCGTTACCGAAGAATCCGTTACAAAGAAGGGTACAAAGGTTGAAGAATCAACAACCACCTACGCCGACGGCTCGACAGAGTACACCGAGAAACGAACCACAAAGAGCGGCAAGGTTGAAGAGACAACCGTAACGCTCGACAAGAGCGGCAAGGGAACAGCCTCCGTGGAGACCACAAAGGCAGACGGAACGACCGAGAGTCAGGAGTTCTCAATCTCCAAGTCCGGTGTTGTAAGGATCAAGGCATTCGAGACAGATGGAACCAAGGCCACCGTTCCCGAGTCCGTAAGTGTTGATGGAAAAGAAATTCCTGTTACAATTATCGGTAAGAACGCATTTGCCGGTACGGATGTCGAAAAGGTTACAGTAGGCTCGAACATTACGACCATAGGCGTCGGAGCCTTTAGTGACGCGGCTTCCCTTAAGAGCATCGTCTTCAAGGCTGCCAACATTACAAAGATCTACAAGGGCGCATTCGACGGAATCGCAGAGGATGCGGTCATCAAGATCACGGCTTCTTCAAGGAAGGAGTACAACAGACTTGTTAAGCTCATTAAGAAGTCGGGTATCGCAGGGTCTGTTAAGTTTAAGAGAGTAAAATGATCAAAAAGACTCGGAGTCTCCCGCCTGTGTAATGCGGGCGGGAGATCCGTAAAAAGAGAACATAATCAACAACCACCAACTTAAAGGAGGAACACGGATTGTTCGACAAAAACACGGGAGAGCTGAAGAACGAGCTCAAGCATGAAACCAGCCTCCAGCACTTCTTTAATCGCAACCAAACGGAGATGGACACACAAAAGGTACCCGACCTTTTGCTGAGTCTCCTTGAAAAGTACGAAGAGAAGCAGAAGGATGTTATCAAGCGTTCGCTCATCCCGGCGACTTATGCCTATCAGATCTTTGAAGGCAGGAAAAACTGTGGGCGTGACAAGCTTCTGCGGATCGCTCTGGCGTTCCCTCTTTCCATCGCCGATACAAACCGGCTTTTGAGTATCGGCGGCTTCAACGACCTGTATGTCCGCAACAAGCGCGATGCGATCGTTCTGTATTGCCTCGAAAAGAAGATCGGCGTCGTTGATGCCAATATTCTTCTCAGCGACAGCGGAGAAGAGATCCTCTGATACTCCCGGAAATACGCTTTGGCCGCAAGATCCTCCATATAATCAGTGTTTTCGTCAGTGATATTTTGATCCCGGAGAATCATCCTCCACGAACGAAATCTCCGGAAACCGTTTCCACATTCCTTCCCGGATCAGGGTATATGCCCTTTGTACATCCCTCCCTTTTTTTCCATGTAATTCTGTTCCTTCAGTATACAAAAAACACAGTAATTTAATACATGACCATTATAATCAGCGATTGGAAAAATCGGGGAGATCCCCAATGTCATGAACTGATTTATTGAATATGTAATCTTAAAATGATAAAATCATGTGAAACGTCAGATATAGTAAACCGGACACGATAATGTGACGGACAGGCCGGTAAAGATCCCGAAGAGGTTCGGAAATTGTTTCGTCGGAGGAGTTTAGACATGAATGACAGCCTTACCAAAGCTGATATCGAAAAAATGCGGGCGGAAATAGAACACAGAAAGCTTGTGGTACGTCCGCAGCTGATCTCGGAGGTCAAGGAGGCGCGCGCGCAAGGTGATCTGAGTGAGAACTTCGAGTACAAGGCAGCAAAACAGGCCAAGAATCAAAATGAAAGCAGGATCCGCTACCTTGAAAGGATGATAAAGACAGCCCGCGTTTTCGAGGACAACTCGGCAGACGACGAAGTCGGGGTCAACAACTTTGTGACGGTCCGTTTTGAGGAGGACGGCGAAGAAGAGACTTACAAGATCGTTTCAACCGTCAGAGTGGATTCTCTCAGCAATCTGATAAGCTTTGAGTCACCGCTCGGAAAAGCGGTGATGGGCCATAAGGAAGGCGACCGCGTCAAGGTGGAGGTAAGCCAGGATTCAAGCTATTATGTTAAGATCCTTAAGATAGAGAACAACAAGGATGAATCGGAGGACAGGATCAGCAGCTATTGAAGCCGGGAGCTGCGAAAACAACCATAAGGAGACAGTATGAGACTCAAGAACGTACCGCGTGCAGCGGAGGTTATAGAAAAGAGCAGCTATGCGGTGAAGGACCCCGAAAGATTCAAAGGTAAATGGGCGGAGTTCTTCGGAAACGCGAATCCGATACACGTCGAGCTTGGGATGGGAAAAGGTCGGTTCGTCATGGATATGGCGAGGCTGCATCCGGAGTTAAATTTCATTGGGATAGAAAGGCAGAAATCGGTAATTTTGAGGGCTGTCGAAAAGATGGAAGAGGATCCGCTCCCGAATGTAGCTCTGGTACTTTATGAGGGTGACAATATCGAGGAGATGCTCGGTGAGTATGAGATCGACAAAATCTACCTCAATTTCTCAGACCCCTGGCCCAAGGACAGGCACGCAAAGAGGAGGCTCACGAGCGACAGGTTTTTCCCGCGATACGATCACGTCCTGAAAAAAGAAGGAACGATTGAGCAGAAGACCGATAATACAGGTCTTTTCGCGTATTCTCTCGAGTCGGCTGTCGCATGCGGCTGGAAGATACTCATGCAGACCGACGACCTTCACGCAAGCCCCTATGCAGAGGGAAACGTGATGACCGAGTACGAGGAGAAGTTCTCTGCAAAAGGTAATCCGATCTGCAAAGCGGTGTATGGTAGATAAATGGCGACATTTCCGGGATATGTAAAACGGCGCGACAGAATTGACCTAAGAATAACAAATAGCACGCAATCTCTTGTTGACAGACAGGGGAGTGCGTGCTATTATGCTTTATAGCGTTAAAGCGTTGTGCTTTAACGCGGCAAAGCGAAACCGCGGATCGCATGAAATGATCTTTGACCGCTACCCGCTTTGCAAGGCAGATAATCACACGTTAAACAGAAAGAGGTAAGGAAGAATGGCAGTCAAGATCGCAATTCTTATCGTGTTCTTCGCAGTTATGATCCTGGTCGGAATCAGAGCGCGCAAGAAGGTTACGGGAGTCAATGACTTCGTTATGGGTGGTCGCAGCATCGGCCCCTGGATGACGGCTTTTTCATACGGAACATCGTATTTCTCGGCCGTTGTATTTATCGGTTACGCCGGACAGTTTGGTTGGAAGTTCGGTATCTCGTCCACATGGATCGGTATCGGCAATGCTCTTATCGGCAGCTTGCTCGCATGGATCATCCTCGGAAGAAGGACCAGAGTCATGACGAAGCATCTTTCGTCGGCAACCATGCCCGATTTCTTCGGAAAGCGTTTTGACAGCAAGGCACTCAAGGTTGTTGCTTCGGCGATCGCTTTTATTTTCCTTATCCCTTACACCGCATCGGTATATAACGGACTTTCAAAGCTCTTCGCACTCGCATTTGATATCCCTTACTGGGTTTGCGTTGTTGCGATGGCAGTCCTTACAGGTGTCTATGTTATCCTCGGCGGATACATGGCAACCAGTGTCAACGACTTTATTCAGGGTATCATCATGCTTGTCGGTATCATCGCGGTAATCGGTTCCGTGCTTGCCGGCAAGGGTGGCTTTACACAGGCTCTCTTCGGACTCGCACAGATCGCACCCGAGGCAAGCGAAGGTCTGGCTTCCGCACCCGGTATCTTCTCGTCCTTCTTTGGACCCGATCCCGCAAGTCTGCTCGGTGTAGTGATCCTTACATCCCTCGGTACATGGGGTCTTCCTCAGATGGTTCAGAAGTTCTACGCCATCAAGGATGAGAAGGCAGTCAAGAAGGGAACCATTGTTTCGACAGCATTTGCATTCATCGTTGCAGGCGGTTCTTACTTCCTCGGCGGTTTCGGAAGACTTTTCACCAGCGAGGCAGTAGCAGCAGGCGTTGTTACGGAATCCGGTGTTGCTTATGACGGGATCATACCGCTTATGCTTCAGAGCGCACTCTCCGACATCCTTATCGGTATCGTGGTAGTGCTCGTGCTTTCGGCTTCCATGTCGACCCTTTCCGCTCTCGTTCTTACATCAAGCTCGACACTTACGCTTGACCTTATCCGCGGAACGATCGTTAAGGACATGTCCCAGAAGAAGCAGCTCGTATTCATAAGAGTATTCGTCCTCTTCTTCATCGCGATCTCGGTTATCATCGCGCTTGATCCTCCCGCATTTATCGCACAGCTCATGGGTATTTCGTGGGGTGCTCTTGCCGGAGCGTTCCTCGCACCTTTCCTTTACGGTCTCTACTGGAAGAAGGTTACACGCGCCGCTGTTTGGGCAAGCTTTGCTTGCGGTGTGGGTGTTACGGTTTCGAATATGTTCATCGGATATATGTCACCCATTGATGCCGGTGCAGTTGCAATGATCGCAGGACTTGTAGTAGTTCCCATCGTTTCGCTCATCACGAAGAGTACCCTTTCGAAGGAAGCCGGTCGTATCGACGGAATCTTCGAATGCTACAACGAGAAGGTTCTTGTTCGTAAGGCAGAACAGCTCGCTTCAGAAGAATAAACGTTTCGATAACCCATACAGAGGATCCCCCTGTTCGGATTGCCCGGACAGGGGGATTTCTTTGGATTATGTATCAATCTGTAAAAAAGTATTATAATAAGAGCAACAGATCTGACGAAGGGAAAGATAACCATGAAGGAAAAATACAGACACTTAATAGCTATAATTACAGCCGTGATCATATGCGCCGTATGTGTTCCGAACGCACCGGCCACCGCCGCGGAGACCGATCCCGGTTCACAAGGGAACTTTTACTCACATGCTCCCTACGAGAACGGTATATCCACGTATGCCGACGGAGTTTCGCTCGGTGAAATCTTCGCCCCGCGTTATCCGCATGTCTGGATCGAGCCGGATGATTTCGAAGACTATGAGGACTTCCTTTCGTATTGTGACGATTATGGAATCGATCCGAATGCACCGTGTCCGAAGTCGTTTGACGAGTTTTGGGATGCTCTCGGAAAAAAGCTCTCTTCTTCTGACAAGGACGAAGGAAGCGATGCCTCGAAAACCATCGAGATCGTAGATCCCGTGAATATCGAAGGTATTGCGGACAACTACATTATCAGCTTTGATTTCAGGCTTTATCCCGGAAGGCAGAAGAGGCTCTGGGCGTACACATATGCGTCAAGCAAAGACACCGTCAAATGGGCCAGTTCGGACGAATCGGTTGCAACCGTTGACGACCGGGGACTTGTGACAGCTCTCACTGCCGGCACGACGACCATTACAGCAAGTCTCGGTGACTTTTCTGACGCTTATGAGCTCACGGTGAAGGATCCCGGCGACCGCCTCACAACGCCCAAGAATACCATTGCCAAATATTACGACCTCACCGTTAAAGAGAAGTACAACAGCTACGGTCAGAAATCGTGGAGAAAGGGCTCGGGCGACCTGCTTGATACAAAATGGTCATACAAATATACCAAGTCCGGTCTCCCGTACAGTCATGAGTACGTTTTTAAGAACAAATCGGATGAGCCTTTCGAAGACTATTCCGATTGTGACAAGATCTATTACAACAGTGAGGGCGGAATCCGAAAAGTCCTCAGATACGAGAACGGCAAACCCTACGGCAAGGTACTGCTCTACTACGACAGCAATAACCGCCTGAAGAAGATCAAACGCTACACCGCGGACGAAGAAGGGAAATGGGTTCTGAAATGGACCAAGAAATATACTTAATGCTTTTATCCTTTTAGGATCCTTCGAACCTTTTCCTCCCCGACATCCGGAAGGATCTTCTTCAGGTGTTTTACGACACGTTCGAAGGATTCCTCCGGAGTATGCTTATATACATTATCCGAGAACTCCCTTCCAAGGAACTTCTCGGGCGTGGAATACTCCGCGATCCCCCATCCGTACTCTTTGCCGGTTTTATCAACTTCATAGCGGAAGTCGCTTATGATCACGTAACACTGCTTCTGAAGCCTTGTTATGATCGTGTCGAAGCCCTTCTTCCCTGTACTGCCGTATCCCCCCACCCGTTTCAGATACTTGGACGATGCGGGCGCGTTATTGTCGACCAGTTCAAAGAGCTCCTTGTCCTTAAGAGCAGAGAGACCGTCTTCGTAACGGCTGTCAAAATCGTAGCCGTCCCTTCTGCAGTTGGCAAAATCAGGGAACCACTTATCACTTATGTACATTGCCTTGTTCTGAAAGAACTTGCCGTACGCACACTTCATTTCTCTGATAACAGGACCTTTCCATTCCCAGGCCGGCCAAAAACCGTTATCCCCGTCGGTATACCAGCAGCCGGGACCGATATGTTCTTCGATCGAAAACCCCGGAATATCGTTCGTAAAAAAGGGCACGAAGCCCACTGCGTCTATCAGCTCCATAAGATCCTTCATGGATCCGATCTTAAAGTTGTCCGAATATGTCATATTGCCTGTTCTCCGATTCTTCTTTATAGCCCGGGTAACCCACCAATGAATTTAGTATACAAAAAACTTCGAAGAAGTAAAATATCGAAATTGTGGGCCGGAAATATGGAACGGTGATACTGTAAACCGCCTTGACAGCGGGTTCTGAGGGTGTATAATACATTCTGTATGTGCGTTTTTATAATATGAAACGGATTGGATAATTTAGGAGGAAATCATGTCAGAGAAAAAGCTTATGCTTGGCAACGAAGCCATAGCAAGAGGCGCTTATGAAGCGGGAGTTAAGGTCTCGGCCGCCTACCCCGGCACCCCGAGCACCGAGATCAGTGAGAATATCGTTAAGTACGATGAGATTTATGCGGAATGGTCACCCAACGAGAAGGTTGCGATGGAAGTTGCGATCGGTGCATCCATGGCGGGCTCGAGAGCACTCGTGTCCATGAAGCACGTCGGTGTGAACGTTGCATCCGATCCCCTTTATACAGTCAGCTATATCGGTGTTACAGGCGGACTTGTACTTGTGGCAGCCGACGACCCCGGCATGTACAGCTCACAGAACGAGCAGGATTCACGTGCCGTTGCACGTGCTGCACATATCCCCGTGATCGAGCCTTCGGACAGCTCGGAAGCAAAGGAATTCGTGAAATTCGCTTTCGACCTTTCGGAGAAGTACGACACACCCGTTATGCTGCGCACAACAACCAGACTTTCACACTCACAGGGTATCGTTGAGCTCGAGGAGAGATTTGAGCCCATCGACATCCCCTATGAGAAGAATATAGCCAAGAACGTCATGATGCCCGGCAACGCTATCAAGCGTCACCCCGTAGTTGAGGCACGCGAGAAGCAGATGGCGATCGACGGCGAGGACTTCCCCGTTAACCGTATCGAGATGGCAGACAAGTCGATCGGTGTCATCACCTCGGGAATCCCTTATCAGTACGTTAAGGAAGCGCTTCCGAACGCTTCTGTCCTTAAGCTCGGAGTGGTTAATCCCCTTCCCCGCAAGATGATCGAGAAGTTTGCCAAGGAAGTTGACAAGCTTTACATCATCGAAGAGCTCGATCCCATCATTGAAGAGCAGGTTAAGTCATGGGGCATCGAGTGTACCGGCAAGGAGATCCTCACGATCCAGGGCGAGTACAGCGCAAACATGCTCCGCAAGGCGATTCTTGGAGCGGAGGGTGATCTCACGGCACCCGCACAGGTACCCATGAGACCTCCGATCCTCTGCCCCGGTTGCCCTCACAGAGCAACATTCTACGCACTCAAGAAGCTCGGCCTTCATGCAGCGGGCGACATCGGATGCTACACTCTCGGTGCAGTTGCACCTCTCGGAGTAGTAGACACCACGGTCTGCATGGGTTCGAGTATCAGCACACTTCACGGCATGGAGAAAGCCGGCGGTCGCGAGTTCATCAAGGACTGGGTGGCTGTTATCGGTGATTCAACGTTTATGCACACAGGTGTGAACTCCCTCATCAACATGTTCTACAATCAGGGAACCGGCACGGTTCTCATCCTTGATAACTCCACAACGGGTATGACAGGTCATCAGGATCACGCGGCCACAGGAAAGACCCTTAAGGGAGAGACAGTACTTGCGGTTGATCTTTATAAGCTTTGCCACGACGGCATCGGCATTGAGAATACAAGAATTGTAAGCGCATTTGACAGCGAGGCCCTGACAGCAGCCATCAAAGAGGAAGTGGCGAGAGAGAAGGTTTCGGTCATCATTGTTCAGGCGCCTTGTGCACTTCTTAAGAGCAATAAGCCGAAGCCGGCGTTTAAGATCGATACTGAGAAATGCGTCAGATGCGGCATGTGCATGAAACCCGGATGTCCCGCGATCACCAAGAAGCCTGACGGGGCTGTGGCGATCGATGCGACATTGTGTAACGGATGCGGTTTATGTGAAGGCCTTTGCAAAAAGGGCGCGATCGTAAGATGATTGATTTCTTAAAAGGAGTGGCAAAATGCAGACAAAGAATATAATGATAGTCGGTGTCGGAGGACAGGGAACTCTTCTGACAAGCAGGATTCTCGGAGGACTTACTCTTCGTGCGGGATTTGATGTTAAGTTGTCCGAGGTTCACGGTATGGCGCAGCGAGGCGGAAGCGTCGTAACTTTCGTTCGCTACGGAGAAAAGGTGAATGAACCCATCGTTGAGGAGGGACAGGCAGATGTCCTCATCGCATTCGAGAAGCTTGAAGCCATGAGATATGCTCATTTCCTCAAGAAGGACGGCGTTCTCATCGTGAATGACCAGCGCATCGATCCCATGCCTGTCGTTATCGGGGCAGCAGAATATCCCGAAGGCATCATCGAGAATCTCGAGAAGAAGTACAAAGTACTTAAGATCGATGCACAGAAGGCAGCGGCAACGCTCGGCAATCCCAGAACATTTAACATAATCGTTCTCGGCCTTGCTGCCAAGCACATGGATTTCTCTCATGAAGACTGGCTCGACGTGATCGCGCATACCGTTCCCGAGAAGACTATCGAGGTTAACACCAAAGCTTTTGAACTGGGGTATGGTATGTGAAAACTCCAAGGTCTCTTGCCCCGGAAGCTTCCGGGCCTGGGAATAAAACAGAGAGGGGAATCTTAAATGATTTGGAATGAAAGCAAAGAGTGCATGAGCCGTGACGAAATGATGCACCTTCAGAGCACTCGCCTCGTAAAACAGGTAAAGAATGTTTACCACAGTGTGGAGCATTACAGAAAAAAGATGCAGGCAGTCGGACTTGAGCCCGGTGATATCCGCGGTATCGAGGACATCGACAAGCTGCCGTTCACTACAAAAGACGACCTCAGGGACACTTATCCCTGCGGACTGTTCGCAGTTCCGAGATCAGAGGTTGTCAGGATCCACGCTTCTTCGGGTACCACCGGTAAAGCAACCGTTGTAGGCTACACCAGAAGAGATATCGAAAACTGGGAAGAGTGTGTTGCGAGAATCCTCACGATGGCCAACATCGGAAGCAGCGACACTGTTCAGGTTTCATACGGCTACGGCCTTTTCACCGGCGGTCTCGGTGCTCATTACGGAGCAGAGTTCCTCGGTGCGACGGTAGTTCCGCTTTCAACAGGAAACACAAAGAAGCAGCTTACAATGATGCGTGACCTCGGTGTTACTGCCATCTGCTGTACGCCTTCTTACCTTATGTATCTTGCCGAGGCGATCGAAGAGCAGGGTATCTTGAACGATCTTGTATTAAAGAGCGCTATCTGCGGTGCAGAGCCCTGGACAGAGAATATGCGTCGTGAGATCGAGAGACGTCTTCATATCGACGCTCATGATATCTACGGCCTCAGCGAAGTTATGGGACCCGGTGTTGCCGGCGACTGCAAGTTCCATACGGGACTTCATATCAATGAGGATCACTTCTTCGCAGAGATCGTTTCTCCCGAGACACTTCAGGGTATCCCGGACGGCGAAACGGGCGAGCTTGTATTCACAACACTTACCAAGGAAGCACTTCCCCTCATCCGTTACAGGACAAAGGATCTTACAAGCATCACTCACGAGAAGTGCGAGTGCGGACGTACAACCGCAAGACTTTCGAGATTCAAGGGTCGTTCGGACGATATGCTCATCATCCGCGGCGTAAACGTATTCCCTTCACAGGTTGAGGCAGCTCTTCTTGATATGAGTGAAGTAAGCCCGAACTACCTGATGATCGTTGACCGTGTTGACAATCTTGATACACTCGAGGTTCAGGTCGAAGTTGACGAGAGATTCTTCTCTGACGAGATCAAGGAGCTTGAGAACCTTACAAAGAAGATCACGCATGTCCTTCAGCAGGCGCTTCTTATCGTTCCCAAGGTTAAGCTCGTTGAGCCCAGAACGCTTCAGAGAAGCGAAGGCAAGGCAGTCAGAGTGATCGACAAGAGAAAGCTTGTCTGAGAAAGGGGTGTGCTTATGAGGATGAATCAGATTTCGGTTTTTATCGAAAACAAAGAGGGTAATCTCCTTACGGTATCGAAGATACTTAAGGACAACAACATTGACATCAGAACACTCAGTCTTGCCGACACATCGGAGTACGGAATGCTCAGGATGATCGTTTCCGATGAAGAGCTTGCAAAGAAGGTTCTCAAGGAGGCGGGCTTCCCCGTCAGCATCACGCCTGTTATAGCGGTACGTACAAATAACAAGGTCGGATATATGCATGATCTTCTTGAGAAGATCCCCGCCGAGATAGCAAATATCGAGTATATGTACACCCTTCCTTCTGACGAAGGCTCCGTACTTATCCTTAAGGTTGCCAACCCCGACAAGGTCGAGGAAGCACTCGGTAATTAAGGTTCATTTAAGCAATTAATATACGGATCATGGGATTCCCCCGCTCCTGCTTTTCGCATGGGCGGGGGAACTTGAGCCGTAAGCGACAGTTTTAAGCCCGAAAAGGAGTAGACATGCTTCCGAGAGAAGACAAAAACATGCTGGCGAGTGTCATAAACATGAAACTCAGAGATTTCTACGGTTCCTTCGAGGAACTGTGTGATGATCTGGACGAGGACATGGATGAGTTGACACAGGAACTCGAAGCGGCCGGATACCGTTATGATCCGGCTACCAATTCGTTTAAATAATCGTTATTGTTGTTGATAAATCGATATGTTATTCTATAAGCATATATATCGGTTTTTTAACGGACAGATCGCGGGTCTGTCCGTAATACGCAGGGATGTGAAAGGAGAAAGCACATGCATTGTACTAATTGTGGAAATCAGCTTTCGGATACAGCGAAGTTCTGTCCCGTTTGTGGGAGCAAGGTAAACGCGGAACCTCCCGTACAGCCGGCATTTATCCCCCAGCCTCAGGAGCAGCCGGTACCCCAGGCACCGCAGGAGTTTATCCCCCAGCCTCAGGAACAGCCGGTACCTCAGGCACCGCAGGAGTTTATCCCCCAGCCTCAGGAGCAGCCGGTACCTCAGGCACCTCCGGAGTTTATCCCTCAGCCCCAGGAACAGCCGGTACCCCAGGCACCGCAGGAGTTTATCCCCCAGCCTCAGGAGCAGCAGATCCCTCAGGCACCTCAGGGATACTTTGCGGTTCAGCCCGAAAAGCCCAAGAAGCCCAAGAAATTCCTGAAGTGGCTCATCCCTGTGATCGTGCTTGCAGTAGCGGGTATCGCTCTGCTTGTGGTTCAGCTCGTTTACACATCACGTCCCGCTTATAAAGTTCGCAGGGCAGTTGAGAAAACTTTGGAGCCCGCAGGTGTCTTTGCGGCATATGCCGATCTTGGCAAAGAGCTCAAGGACGGCGCCGGAACTGTCGAGATCGAGTACGTGATCGGACAGGGAAGCGATGTTGACACCTTCCTGGGCATGGATATGACAGGCAGCAACAGGCCCGTTATTAATATGAAGACAACCCATGACGCTTCGGGAGCGAGAACCCGCAGTGATATCAAGGTGAGCGTTCCGTCACTTAATATAGACACAACGGCATCGCTCTTCCTCGACAAGGACAAACTCATCCTTTCGTGCCCCGACTATCTCTCCGAGAATCTGATGCTCACTCTTACCGAGAGCAAGAACGGATTCTTAAAGGACAGCTTCGGAAAGTCCTACGACGGCATGCTCGCCGTTATCAGCGAGCTGTCAAGAGCCGGCGTGGATTCGGTTGCGCTTGCTAAGGGTGCCGGGAAGATTATTGACGAATTCTGGGATGCACTCGGCGAGATCGGTTACATCCCCATCGAAGTCGATCAGCTCGGCGAAGGCGAGACCGGCTACAAGGTTCTTGTTTCGGGCGAGCAGATGGCCATGTTCATCGACAAGGCGATCGCCATTGTCAGAGACACCGTCAGAGAGGCCGACATTGAGAAAACGGTCAACAGAGTGCTCGAGAGCATGGGCGAGCGCAAGGATTTTGAAGACAAGCTCGACGAGATTTCCAAGGAAATGCACAGAGACCTCGACCGTCAGACCAGAAACGCAGAGTTCTGCTTTGTGATCAAAAACGGAACCATCTCGGATCTTACTATCGGAACCGAAGGCAGGAGTTCCAAGGACTTCGAATTCATCGGCAAAGAGGGAGATCATCCTCTTCAGAACTGTGCGTTCTTCTTCGGAAACTACGGCTACTCGATCTCCGGCAAGACCAGGACCGACGGCATCGAAAAGAACACACTGTTCAGCGCATACAAGAACGGCAACCGTTCGATAGAGGAGAACTACGAGATTGCTTCGTGGAGCTACAACAAGGAGACCAAGGAGTTCACCTTGACCTCGGGAGATATCACAAGCGGCTACCACATCAAGAATGCGACCTCCGTGGATTACGACGGCTGCGAGATCAAGGCGACATTTACCGAGGAATCCGGTTCGAAGGTCCTCAAGTTCAACAAGATCGCGCTGTTCCGTAACGATTCCGAGATCCTCAACATCGAAGGATCGATCAAGGTTTCGGGCAACAGCACCGTTGCGGATATCACCGGTACGAACAGAGAGATCGGAGATGCTTCGTCGTCAGACTTTACAGATCTCTTCGGAAACATGACGTCATCACTTTCACAGCTCTTTATGAGCGGTTTCTCGATCCCCGGTCTCGGCGGCGGATACTACTACGATGACTACGATTATTACGACGATTATTATGATGATTATGATTATGACGATTATGATTATTATGATTACTATGACGACTATGACTACGACGATTACGGCAACTACAGCTTCGATGATTTCAACCTTGACGATTACTCCGAATACTTCGGCAGTGACGGCGAGTTAGATTACAACGAGATTTACGAAGGTCTTAACGATCTTTTCTCCTGATGACCGGTCTTGAGTAAGACGAGGAAGGAAGCAGTATGTTTTGTACAAAATGCGGCAACGCAGTCAGTGATACCGCTAAGTTTTGTCCCGTGTGCGGTACTCCTGTTGACAGAGGGATATTTGCGGACGAGATGCGTGAGATAGTTGCCTCTCCCGAGGTGCCCGTACAGGCACCCGTTCAGGACAATACTACACCTGTAGAAGAAACCGTGCAGCCGGTAGTAAAACCCGAGCCCGAACAGACTGTTGAGCCCACGGTGCAGGCAGCGGAACCTGCGCCTCAGGACTACAGGCAGGATGTTCCCGACATCACTCTCACCGCACAGAAGTGGATCCCTGAAGAGAACGGGCTGATCGCTCCCGTGCCTGACACGGCAGAGCCTCCCCGGAAGAAGGGGAAGAAGGCTCTGATCATCACGCTCTGCGCGGTTGTGGTCGTACTCGGACTGGCAGTCGGAGCCGCGTTCCTCATTTCCGGGAAGTACTCGGACAAAGTGGATGCGCTTGAGGAGTATCAGGGGTCGGCGCTTATTGATAATTTCTCTGAGTACGGCGAGCTTCTCGACAGAGCACAGAACGCTGAAGGTGTACTTCATGTGTTTGACACCTTCTCCATGGGAGACGAGATCGACGAGTACCTTGAGCGCATGGATGCCCGTAAGAAAAAGCTCCCCGAGCAGGCACTTGCCGCTCACAAAGAGCTGGATTCCCTCGGTAACAGGTACTTTATCGAAACATGGGGCGCTCAGATCGCCAAGCTGGGAACAAACATCAAAACAGCTATCGATAATGAGGACTACGAGCGGCTCGTGGGCCAGATCGAAGAGTGCAAGGCGCTCTCGGTTCAGATCACGGAAGCGAACAACAGCTACAGACAGGAGCTGACAGAGATCAAGTCCGAACTCACGGACATGAGGAGCAGTTATACCTCGTACGCGCTTTATAAGGATGAGGCAGACGAATTCCTCGAGAACGTCAGCGAAGTACTGTCTTCGGACAACTATCAGGATGTTCCTTATTATGTCAATAAAGGCAAGGTTCTCATACAGGCCATCGTGGATGCGAACCGCCCGTACACGGAACTTAACGACAGGAAGAAATATTACGACGGGCTTTTTGCCGATGTCGAGATCACGGACTACGAGCGTTATAACAAGATCGTAGGCAAGTACTCCGATGCTATAGTCGGAGGAAGCGATTCTTCGGTAGTTTCGGACATTGTGGATGAGTACGCGGCATTCTACGAGGAAACCCATGCGGCCAACCTTGAGGAGTACGAAGCGCTGCTCGCGAAGATCGACAGATTCAGCGGAGACCGCCTCGCACCCGATGAGCTCACGGACTTTATCGCAGCCTACTCGGCTATGAAGACGGCCGAAAGCTCCGACAAGCTCGCAGAGGCACTTAACAAGGCCCGTGAATGCGAAGCGTTCGTCGACATGTACACTCAGAAGATCTCCGAAAGCGAGAAGTTCCTGGCGCTTGCCACGGGACTTGCATCTGAGTTCTACTTTAACTACGGATACACCGGAGAGCTTGACGAGGAGCAGATGTGCTATATCTGCGAAAACATCCTTTCGGACCAAATGATCGAAGACATGAAAGCCACCCTCGGATGGGGTGCCGATCCGGATGCAGCCGGGAAGGATTACTGGCAGTGCGGTTTCTCGCGCCCGGAGTGTGAAGAGCTCGCATACTACATTACGGGTCAGAAGCATTATTTCTATAAGGAAGTCAGCGATTATGCCGAAAAAGCTTACCTTCCCGAGAATATCGGAAGCGTAAGGAAGGGTGATATAAGCGTTGAGGAGAACGAGGACGGCTCGGTCAACCTCGACTTTGATATCCAGGTGTTCTTCGACGGCGAGGTTTATATGGTGCATGTCACCGAGACCGCGGTCTACAACGAGGACAGCTACTTCGACAACTACAGTATCTCGGCGATCGAGATGAGCGACTACAGGACGGTGAATTTCTGTGATGTTTACCTGAAGGCGCTCGCGGAGCTTTATGACTACGAGCCCGACCATTACACGGAAGACCAGTTTGGTCGTCATCTGGCGTTCGTTTATGTCGACAACGATTATATCCCCGAGATCTACGTGAGCAGCGTCTTCGGCTATGCCAGCGCTTATCTTATCTCATATATCGACAACGACAATTACTACATCACCCAGCTCGCCAGCGGCGACGGCTTCAGTGAGTACGTCCCGGGTGAAGGCGTGATCAGAGTGTGCGACGGACGTCAGGGCTACTACCTCGACAACGTCATCACTCTCGGAAACGACGGAAGGACTGAGGTTGTGTTCAGCGGTGAGTACTCTTATATCGATCTTAACAGCGACGAGATGAGATACGATGTCGAGATCCCCGAGGTGCTTGAGGACACGACGTCGGCGATCTACTATAAATATCTTGACGATCTGTACACGTCAAAGGGCGAGAGCAGATATCTTACCGGAGATTATACCTTCAGTGAGATGGTCCAGATGATTGAATATGTGGGGGTTGAATAATGAAAACACTTCTTATCATGGCTGCCGGAATGGGAAGCCGTTACGGAGGTCAGAAGCAGACAGACGGATTCGGACCCTGCGGAGAGTTCATCATGGACTATTCGCTCTATGACGCGAGACGTGAGGGTTTCGACAAGGCTGTGTTTGTCATCAGGAAAGAAGACCTTGATCTTTTTGAGGGAACGGTCGGCAAGCGTGCGGGCAAGGCCATGCCGGTCGAGTACGCTATTCAGGACAAAAACGATATCCCGCTCGATGTGAGTATACCGGACAGCAGGGTAAAGCCGTGGGGCACCGCGCATGCCGTGTACAGCGCGAGGAAGAATATCGACGGCCCCTTCGCGGTCATCAATGCGGACGATTTCTACGGACGCGGTGCGTTCGCCAATCTGAACGCCTTCCTTTCGAAAGCAGGCGCGCATGAATACTGCATGATCGGCTACGAGCTTATCAACACGCTCACCGAGAACGGCGGTGTTTCGAGAGGCGTTTGCAATGTCGATGCAGGCGGATTCCTGACTGCGATCGAAGAGCACAAAACGATCTCCTGTGAGAACGGCGTGATCTGCAATACGTTCGATGACGGAACCAAAAAGGAGCTGGCACCCGGAACGATAGTTTCGATGAACTGCTGGGGATTCGTACCCGATTTCTTCGACGCTCTCGGAAACGGCCTGGTGGACTTCCTCGAGAAGAACAAGTCAGACCTGTCGAAATGCGAGTATTACCTGCTCGATCCCGTCGGCAAAGAGATCGCCGGGAAGACCGCAAGTGTCAAAGTGATACCCACCAACGAGAAATGGTTCGGTGTTACATACAGGCAGGACCGTGATAATGTTAAGAATCAGATCGCGGCTCTCATCGCAAAGGGTGTTTATCCCGAGAATCTGTGGGGATGATACCGGTCGTACCCGTTAAAAACAACCGATCCGTTGCAAATTCGGTCTAAAACGCAAATTTGGGTATGGTATTGTTCTGTTAACGGGTGTTTACAAGATAGTAAATGTCTGTTACAATGTGTAACAGTTCGGGGGCAAAAAGCGCGGGCTACCGCGCTTTTCTCATATAAGAAGGAACGCCTCCCGGATCAACAACAAAGCCTTTGCAGATCGGGCTTATATCATGAAAAATCTAATACTTCGTTGAAGTGTTGGGCGAGGAAACGCAATCGGTCAAAGGCCGATTGCAAAGAGGAGGAAAAAAAGTGATAGAGATCAGAGATTTAACCAAGATTTACAAGCTTTCAAACAAAAAGAAAGCGGAGCTGAAAACAAAGGACAGCGAAAAAGTTGCGGTAAGCGGGGTGTCTCTGGAAGCTCATCCGGGTGAGATTTACGGGCTTCTCGGACCTAACGGTGCAGGAAAGACCACTACACTGAGATGTGTGGCAACTCTTCTTAAACCTACTAAGGGTGAGATTTCTGTGTGCGGTTTTGATACCGTAAAAGAAGGAAAACAAGTACGTGACAAGATCTGCTTTTTAACAAACGAGATCAAGCTTGATCCCCATTTCTCGGCAAGTTACATGTTCGATTTCTTCGGCGGACTTCACAACATCGACGAGGAAACACTTGCCAAGAGGAAGGATTTCTTCTTTGAAAGATTCGGGATCACGGATTTCAAGGACAAAAAGATCGAAGACCTTTCAACGGGTATGAAGCAGAAGGCAGCGATCGCCGTCAGCCTTGTGCATGACCCCGAAGTTATCATCTTCGACGAGCCTACCAACGGCCTTGATATCATCACAGCCAGGGTTGTTACGGATTTCCTTAAGGAACTTCGTGACAGCGGCAAGACGATCATCGTTTCGACCCACATCATGAGCGAAGCACAGAAGCTTTGTGACAGGATCGGAATGATCATCGACGGCAAGAAGGTTGCCGAAGGAACTCTTTCGTCACTTCTCGCACAGGAGAATGCTGAGGACCTTGAGGATGCATTCTTCAAGGTGTACAAGAGAGTCAAGGGCGAGGACAAAATAGGCTGATCAAAAAAGAGGAGATAACAATGAAAGGTGCAAGAAGAATCATAAAAAAAGAGCTCGCAAGAGTTTTTAAAGACAAGAAACTGATCTTTACAATGTTTATCATGCCTGCCATCCTGATGTTCGCGATCTACGGACTTATCGGCAAGTTGATAGCATCGGCAAACAATGATATTATCGAACACAAATCGGCAGTTACGATAGTAAATGCCCCCGAGGATTTCAAGCAGGTTATTGAAGCCACGGGCTACAGGCTGATGTCAGATGTTTCGTATAGTGACGAGGCAGGTTACGAATCCAGAAAGACCGATATTGAGAACGAAGTGATCAACGGACAGACAGACCTTCTTGTGTGCTTTGACAAGAATTTTGAAGCTGATTACAAGGCATACGAGAAGCGCGGAGACAAGATCCCCGGTATCAATATCTTCTACAACAGTACCGAGAATTACTCGCAGCAGGCGTACAACGTCTTCAACAGATCGGTCATAACCCCTTACAGAGAGACGCTCCAGCAGGCACGTCTCGGTGACCTTGAGAAGCTTGAGGTGTTCGGTATCAACGAGCAGCTGCTCGAGAAGGAATCCAAGAAGGACACCCAGTTCCTTTCGATGATGCTTCCTTATCTGCTCGTTATCATGCTCTTCTCCTCGGCTATGGGTATCACGGTTGATGCTATCGCCGGCGAGAAGGAAAGAGGAACGCTTTCAAGCATGCTCCTCGCACCCATCAGCAGGAGCGAGATCGTTGTCGGAAAGCTTGTTTCGCTTTCGATCTCATCCACACTTTCGGCATTCGTATACTGTGTGAGCATGATCTTTGCAATGCCTATGATGATGCAGGGCATGGGCGGAGAAGTGAATTTCTCCTTCATAAGCGTCAGCTCGGCATTAATGCTCCTTGCGATCATCCTGCTTATGAACCTCCTGTTCGTATCGCTCATCTCGTTGCTCTCGATCGTGGCTAAGGACAGCAAGACAGCGAGCACACTGGTTTCGCCTGTTTACATCGTGGTAGTTATGGCCGGCGTTATGACCATGTTCTCGAGTGGTGCGGAAGTGGCAACATGGAAGTACGCGATCCCTGTTTACGGCAACGCTCTTGTTATCCAGCAGATCTGCTCGGGTGAGGTTGTCATGAGCGGTTTCCTTGCTTCCGTAGCCGGACTTGTGGTAATGATCGCTGTGATCATCGGTCTCACGACCAAGGCTTTCAACAGCGAGAAGATAATGTTCAACGCATGATCTTAGGGGCATGATAGGGACCGCCCCGTGCGGTCGTGAAAAAGAGGTAAGAATGATTAAGACAGATCTCAGCCTTTTTAATCCGGACATAATATGTGACAGTGGTCAGATATTCAGAATGTACCGGGTGGACGGCCCGGGGTCTGTCTTTTTGATATACTCGGGCGACAGACGCCTGAGGGTCGAACGAAAGGGCGACGATGTGTACTTCTGCTGCAGCGCGGAGGAGTACGAGGGGTATTGGAAGCATTACCTTGATATGGACCGTGATTACGCGGCGCTTGAAGCCCTGATCGATCCGAAGGACGAGTTCCTCGTGCGCGCATGCAGAGCAGGGAAGGGCCTGCGGATCCTGAACCAGGATCTTTTCGAGATGATCATCTCGTTCATCATCTCGCAGCAGAAGCAGATCCCCTCGATCAGGAAGTGCGTTGGGGCTCTGTGCGAAAGATTCGGACAGAAGCACACAGACGTCGGGGACGAGATCTGGTACGGTTTCCCCACGGCACGCAGCATAGCGGCTGCCGGGCCGGACGGACTCAAGGGGTTGTCTCTCGGGTACAGAGAGCGGTATATCTACGAAACGAGCTGTCGGTTCATCGAGATCGGGGACGACCTTAAGGACACGGTTGACAGGAAGGCTTTCGCGGCGGCGAGGAACATCCTTCTGTCACTGACGGGAGTCGGCGAGAAAGTGGCGGATTGTATCCTGCTCTTTGCCTGCGGGGATCTCGATTCTTTCCCTGTCGACACGCATATCATCAGCATCATGGACAGGGAGTACGGGGAGAACACCGGACAGAAACCCTCTCCCGCCAGAGTCAGGGAACGTGTCAGGGAAGTGTTCGGGAAGTACAAAGGCTTCTCGGGACTTGTGCAGCAGTGGATATTTGCATATGAGATAAGCGGACAAAACAAAAGGAAGGACTGAGTTTCAGCCCTTCCCTTTTTATCATGGGGTCAACTGATATTTTCTGATAAGCAACCGGCTTGGAAGGCCGGTTATTACTGACTGTTATACAAGCGGAGTATAGGAGCCGCTCGGGAGGTACTTTTGGATCATCGCCTCAAACTGTGCGGGAATGATGGGCTTTAAGAGGAAGTCTGCAAAGCCTTCCCTTAAGTAATCCTCGCGGGCACCCGAGTCGGAGTTGGCCGAAAGGGCGATGATCGGAGTGTCCTTGCAGAGGTGGTCCGTCTCGTGACAGCGGCGGATCGTCTCAATACCGTTAAGACCCGGCATGTAGTGATCGAGGAAGATCAGGTCGTAATGCTTTTCTTTGATCATGTCGAGCATGGAGAAGCCGCTGTCGGCGAGGTCGATCTGAAGACCGGTCTCTTTAAGAAGGTCACGGGCGATGGTCCTGTTGACCATGTTGTCATCAACGATGAGGATCCGGCATGTGTCTGCCTTAAAGGAAGGAGCATAGGATCTGCCTGCGCCGACCTGCATCGAAGGGGTCTGAGCGGGCGGATCGTAACGGCCGATGGGGTGGTAGTCTTCGACGCTTTGGGGGATGTAGACGGTGAAGGTAGAACCGACGCCGTACTCACTCGAGATCTCGAGTCTTCCTTCCATAAGCTCGAGGAGTCTGGAGATGATCGTCATACCGAGGCCGGTGCCGACTGTCCCGCGTGTGTCGGGATCGTCGATACGTCTGAAACGGTCTGTGAGGTGGACGATGTCTTCACTCTTGATACCGATACCCGTGTCGGAAACGGTGAACTGCAGCTCAGCACGGTTCTTGGGAAGAAGCGAGAAGTCGGTGGTAAGAGTGACCGATCCGTGCTTGGTGTACTTGATCGCGTTGGAAAGCAGATTCGTGATGATCTGGCGAACCCTGATCGAATCTCCGCAGAATTTGCTCGGAGTGCGCTCGTCGATGTTCATGATGAATGAGAGCTTCTTGGCAACGGCGAGCGGACGGAGGCATTCATCTGTCTCGTGGAGCATATCCACAAAGCTGTAAGGAGACGAAACGATCTCCATGCTGCCGGATTCGATACGTGACATGTCAAGGATATCGTTGATGGTTGAAAGGAGAAGGTTGCCAGAGTTCATAATGTCATCGGCGTAGGAGCGGATCTCCGGGTCGGTGGTCTTTCTGGTAATGAGCTCGTTTGAACCGAGTATCGCGTTGATGGGGGTACGTATCTCGTGGGACATATGCGTTAAAAACGCATCCTTCGCATTGCTGGCTTTCTCGGCGCTTTGACGGGCCGCGTCAGCTTCTTCGGCGAGGGAACTCATGGATTCGCCGATGCAGAAGGTGTCATACTCGCGGAGGAATCTGATGGTGGAGACCATGATCGCAACGGCTTCGAGGATGACAAGGTCAGTCCACTTGTTGGGACCGAAGTCGATGTCTATAAAATGGAAGAGCGTTGCGCAGATCCCGAAGTAAACGAGCAGGAACGACAGGGAGTAAAGCGGCAGAAGACAGATACTGCCGGAAAAAGCAAGGATACCGATCGCCCAGACGATGGGAGAGTAGCCGTCTTCAGACGAGGGAAGCAGAAGGACAAGGAGTGTCCACACCGGAAGGAGTGAAACTGTCGCGTAACAACAGCACTCGAGCTTTTTGAAGTTGTTCTCGCAGTCCTTGTTGTACTTGAGCATTACAAAAAGAAGAGGAACCGAAAGGATAAGGGGAAGAAGGTAGGTCGCGAGGGTCGGGCCGAAAAGGAACCTGTCCGGCATATCGACAAGTCTCATGATAAGTCCGATAACAACGAAGGCGCACAGAAGCAGAAGGATACCGACGCTGAAGGAAACCTGCTTCCTTAAGATAAGCTTTCGAAACGGGTAATATCGTTTGACCGAGTAGACCTTGGTCAGCTTAGAAAAAAAGTCGCGAAACATAAACCCTTGTTGTCCCCCTCCCCCGAAGGATAGTCGGTAACAAAAACCGACTTATGATAAGATTAGCAACATAATCTTTAAAAATCCGAAAAACGTGTTATAATTATATCACCCGTTGCGGCCGATAACAAGTATTTGCTCGGGAAAGCCTCAGGGCAGGGCTTGAGCACAGCCGCACAGGAAGGCACTTGACGGTTTGAGTTTTTGGAAACGAGGTGATCTATCGTGGGCATCGCAAAAGAGGATCTTATCAAAGCGCTCGGAAATGCTTTCGACACTAAAGAGGGATCGCCCGAATCAACAGAACGTCTGGTTACTGAAAGCACGAGATGTGACGGCCACAATTACGCATCGCTCGTTAAGCTTCACGACAGGGAAGACTTCGAACAGCAGGCATATGCGGAGAACCAGGATGCCTACATGATCAAAGACGTTATCAATTGCCTGAAGGAAGAGAGAGGTGTCGAGTACACGAACGCAGCCGACACGCTTTCCCGCAAGTTCCTCAACGCCGTTGAGATCAAGGACGAGGCACGGATCAAGATGCTGACCGAGACGGCTCGCGAATTCACACTTAAGCTCCGCTGCACTTCGAAAGGCAGCCCTCAAAGAGCAGTAGTATTACTTTATATAGCAAATCAGATTCCCTCGCTTTAAGCCGGGGAATCTTCTCATATCAGGGAACAAAGATCATTTGCCGGATCCGGATCGCTTATCAAAAATTTTTTTGACTGAATTGGATTCGGTTATTGAAACAGGAGGATATTTGTGCTAATATCTTTCGGAATGAAAATTGATCGGTTATCTAGATGAGGAGGAAACCATGGCAAAGAGGACTGACATTAAAAAAGTTCTTATTATCGGATCGGGCCCTATCATTATCGGACAGGCATGCGAATTTGACTATTCCGGAACCCAGGCTTGTAAGGCGCTTCACAAGCTCGGTTACGAAATAGTACTTGTTAATTCCAACCCCGCAACCATCATGACGGACCCGGGTACAGCTGATGTTACTTATATTGAACCCTTAAATGCAAAGAGGCTCGAACAGATCATTGCAAAAGAGAGACCGGATGCTATCCTTCCTAATCTTGGCGGACAGTCTGGTCTTAATTTATGCTCGGAGCTCGGCGCGAAGGGGATCCTTGATAAGTACGGAGTTAAGGTCATCGGTGTACAGCTTGATGCGATCGAGCGCGGTGAGGACCGTATCGAGTTCAAAAAGACCATGGAAAAGCTCGGTATCGAGATGGCAAGGTCTGAGGTTGCTTACTCCGTAGAGCAGGCGCTTGAGATCGCCGACAGACTCGGATACCCCGTTGTTCTGCGTCCCGCATACACGATGGGCGGCGCCGGCGGCGGACTCGTTTATAATACAGAAGAACTTAAGATTGTCTGCGAGCGTGGTATCCAGGCCAGCCTCGTTGGACAGGTGCTTGTTGAGGAGTCGATCCTCGGCTGGGAAGAGCTCGAGCTCGAGGTTGTACGTGATGCGAAGGGACAGATGATCACAGTCTGCTTCATCGAGAACATCGATCCCCTCGGAGTACATACCGGCGACTCATTCTGCTCGGCTCCCATGCTGACCATCAGCGAAGAGTGCCAGAAGAAGCTCCAGGAGCAGGCATACAAGATCGTTAATGAAGTACAGGTCATCGGAGGAACCAACGTACAGTTCGCACATGACCCCGTTACAGACAGGATCATCGTTATCGAGATCAACCCGAGAACCTCACGTTCGTCGGCACTTGCTTCGAAGGCAACGGGCTTCCCCATCGCCCTCGTTTCCGCAATGCTCGCTTCGGGTCTCACACTCGACGAGATCCCCTGCGGCAAGTACGGCTCACTTGACAAGTACGTTCCGGACGGCGACTACGTTGTTATCAAGTTCGCAAGATGGGCATTTGAGAAATTCAAGGGTGTTCAGGACAAGCTCGGCACACAGATGCGTGCCGTCGGCGAGGTAATGAGCATAGGTAAGACATATAAGGAAGCATTCCAGAAGGCTATCCGCAGTCTTGAGATCGGCAGATACGGACTCGGCTTTGCCAAGAACTTCCACGACCTTTCGCTCAAGGAGCTCATGACCATGCTCCGCGAGCCCAGCAGTGAGAGACAGTTCATCATGTATGAGGCACTCCGCAAGGGCGCTTCCATCGAGGAACTCTTTAACCTCACTAAGATCAAGCGTTACTTCCTCGAGCAGATGAAGGAGCTCGTTGATGAGGAAGAGAAGCTTCTCTCCATGAAGGGTAGCGTTCCCTCGATCGATGTTCTCGAGAGAGCAAAGAAGGACGGTTTCTCCGACAGGTACCTTGCTATGCTCCTCGATGTTAAGGAGGACGACATCAGAAACGCACGTCTCAAGGCAGGTATCGTTGAGAGATGGGAAGGCGTTCATGTAAGCGGTACGCAGGACAGCGCATATTACTACTCGAGCTACAACATCCCCGCAGACGCACCCGCTACCTACAAGGACAACGGCAAGCAGAAGATCATCATCCTCGGCGGCGGCCCCAACCGTATCGGCCAGGGTATCGAGTTCGACTACTGCAGCGTTCATTGCTCGCTTGCGCTTAAGAAGCTCGGCTTCGAGACCATAATCATTAACTGCAACCCCGAGACCGTTTCGACAGACTACGACACATCGGACAAGCTCTACTTCGAGCCCCTTACTCTTGAGGACGTTCTCAGTATTTACAATGAGGAGAAACCCGTGGGCGTCATCGCTCAGTTCGGCGGTCAGACACCTCTTAACCTTGCGGCTTCGCTTAAGGCAAACGGCGTAAAGATCCTCGGAACTTCTCCCGAAGTCATCGATCTTGCAGAGGACAGAGACATGTTCCGCGCAATGATGCAGAAGCTCGACATCCCGATGCCCGAGGCAGGCATGGCTGTCAATGTTGAAGAAGCCATCGAGGTAGCCGAAAGAATAGGATATCCCGTTATGGTACGTCCTTCGTACGTGCTCGGCGGTCGCGGAATGGAAGTCGTTTACGACCGTGAGACACTTGTAGAATACATGGCAGCAGCAGTCGGTGTTACACCCGACAGACCCATCCTTATCGACAGATTCCTCCGTCACGCTACGGAGTGTGAAGCCGACGCTATCTGTGACGGCGCTCACGCATATGTTCCCGCAGTCATGGAGCACATCGAGCTCGCAGGTATCCACTCCGGTGACTCGGCTTGTATCATTCCTTCGCTCAACCTTTCGAGCAAGCATATCAAGACGATCGAGGATTACACGAGAAAGATCGCCGAAGAGATGGGTGTTAAGGGTCTTATGAACATGCAGTACGCGATCGAGGATGACAAGGTGTTCGTTATCGAGGCGAACCCGAGAGCTTCCCGTACCGTTCCGCTTGTTTCCAAGGTCTGCAACACGAACATGGTACCCATCGCTACAGAGATCATCACTCAGGAGCTTACCGGCAAGCCTTCGCCCATCAAGGATCTCAAGGAAAGAGACATCCCTTACTACGGCGTGAAGGAAGCGGTATTCCCCTTCAATATGTTCCCTGAGGTTGACCCGATCCTCGGACCCGAGATGAGATCGACAGGTGAGGTTCTCGGTATCTCGAAGAACTTCGGCGAGGCATTCTTCAAGGCACAGGAAGCAACACAGACACTTCTTCCTCTTGAAGGCACAGCACTTATCAGCGTTAACGATCGTGATAAGACAGAAGTTCTTGAGGTTGTTCGTGATCTTGCCGAGGCAGGCTTTAAGTTCGTCGCAACAGGCAGGACATACCAGCTCATCAAGGCTGCCGGCTTCGAAGTGTCCGAGATCTACAAGCTCGGCGCAGGCCGCCCGAACGTTGAGGATGTCATCATCAACAAGAAGGTACAGCTCATCATCAATACACCCGCAGGACAGCGCGGCGCTACGGACGGAAGCTTCATCCGTAAGTCGGCTATCCGTGAGAAGATCCCTTACATCACAACAATGGCCGCAGCCAAAGCAGCAGCCAAGGGTATCCTCTCCATCAAGCGCGGACAGATCTCCGACATCCATTCGCTTCAGGAACTGCATGCGATGATCAAGTGATGAGGACGTTTCCGGAATAAGTAAATATAGTAAAACGATAAAAAGCGGCATAACTGCAAAAAGTTGTGCCGCTTTTAAAAACTCTTGTTGACAAGAGACTGTTCATGTGTTATATACTGTATATACAGAACATGAACAGTCGAAAGGAGGCTCTCATGAAGATCTTACAGAACTCCGCAGAACCCATATATAAGCAGATCTACGCACAGCTGCGCGGGGACATTCTGTCCGGAAGACTGAAAAGCGGGGAGGCACTGCCTTCGATACGTGGACTTGCGAAGGACTTGAAGATAAGCGTTATCACCACGATGAAGGCGTATGAGGAGCTTGCTGCCGAGGGACTCATCGTTTCGGCACAGGGCAAGGGATACTTTGTGAGTGCTCTTGACCCACGCCTGATCGCGGAACAGAACCAGCGTCGTATCGAAGAAAGCCTTACCGAGACGATCAGGTGTGCCAAGATGGCAGGCATAACGCTTGAAGAGGTTAGAAGTACACTGGATGCGCTCTGGGAACTGGATACTTAAATCATTAAAGGAGAATGGGAGACTATGAACAAAGCAATAGATATTGTCGGATTAAAAAAGGAATACAAAGATTTTACCATGGACGTGACTGCGACTGTCCCCAAGGGTTTTGCGACCGCTCTTATCGGAGCAAACGGAGCGGGAAAGACCACTCTTATCGACAGTCTCTGTGGCGTCAACGCGGTCAGCGCAGGAACGGCAGTCTTTTTCGAAAAGGATTCCATTGATAACAGTGAAAGGCTTGAAAGAATCGGTTATTGCTCGTCTGGGAACTTCTTTCCTCTCAATTGGAAGCTGAAGACTATCGCGGAGTGTATGGCTATCGGGTTTGACGGTTTTGACAGGGAGAGATTTGACACGCTTTGCGGTGAATGGGGTCTTGGCAGCTCAAAGGACAAGAAGCAGAAGTCTCTTATGAAGATGTCGGACGGCAATCGCGTTCGCGCGGCTCTCGCAGCGGTTTTTGCAAGAGATACGGACCTCCTCGTACTTGACGAGCCGGCCAGCACGCTCGATCCTCTCGCCAGGGACAGGCTTTGTGACATGTTCCGCTCATATCTTTCGGAAGAGGACGGAGAGCGCTCAATCCTTTTCTCTACGCACAACATCGCAGACATGGAGTCCGCGACTGATTACGCGATCTTCATGGCGGACGGAAAGGTAATCGAGCAGGGATTTGTGGAAGACCTCAAGAGCAAGTATGTTCTTGTCCATACAGATGCGGGGGACAGTGAAAAAGCAAAACCCCTGGTGTTAACATATACGTCTAACGACACCGGCCTTGAGGGGCTGGCTCTTTCGGAAAACACAGCCGTCCTCGAAGCAGTCGGCGCAGTCCTTGAGAGACCCACTCTGCAACAGCTTAGTGTCGGAGTTTTAAGAAAGGCGGAGAACCATGAAGGATAAAAGATCTGAACTGAGCATGCTTCAGGCGTACAGGTTGTACACCGGAGAAAGTCCCCTGAAAAGTGTTTTAGTTTATAATTTTATGATGATAATTTGTTATGGTGTTCTTTCGTACTTAACAAGGTGGATGGACTTCTTTTCGGACGAGCTTTCATCGGACAGCGCAATTGAAGAAGCGTTTATGAGTCTTTCACAAAGAGATGGTTCACATCCTTTTTCATGGATGAACGGAATAGTGGTAGGTATCGGTCTTGTGCTTATAACTCAACGGTTTGACAGAAGTAACCCCGGAGGTAAGTTCTTTCGAACGGTCAAAGGAGGTTTCGAAACCTTTAAGAAATATCGCATTATAGTTCATTTAACGTTTTTGGTTTCGATTGCGGTATGCGCTATAACTATGTTTCTGTTGGATCATTTCGAAATTATAGGTATGGAAGGCGGTAGCGTTACTTCGATCGCTCTTGTTACGTCCGTTGTTTTTTCGATGGTTACTTTATGCTTTACGAGCCGCATCAAGAAAGTTGTATTATCCGGGGCAATCGGAATTCTGACGTTTATGATATTCACTTTTTTGCTATGGGTCATTACTATAATAAGATCAGATACGGTTTTACCTTACGTTCTTTTGCTTGCAATCGGTCTGGTACTTTTGCCGATATCAATGAGATCGTATTTCTATTTCTATAAAAGAGTGTATTGGGATTAATGCAGTCTGGGAGGAGTAAATCATGAAAAATATCAAAAAAGCCGTTAAGATGTATCTTAAGATTGCATTTAATCCGTTCTTTACGACGCTTGGAGTGGTTTTTCTTTCGTGCGGGATGATATTCTTCCTGGTTGTCGACCCGCAAGGTGAAAAGAACTTTTTTTCCATGTTGATCACAATGTCATTTTTCTCCAAGTTTATTGGAATCGGCCTGATACTGATATCAGGAATGTTTTCATTGACAGGGAATAAGTTCTTTGCCTCGCTAACGTTCGCTAAACAATTGTATGTTAGAGTACATGTCTTTGCTTCAATAGGAATAACGCTGATTATTGATATCATATGTACTGTAGTTGCATCAATCTGTTGGTCGGAAAGCGATTTTGTCAATCTCCTTATAATATTGCCAATAGGCAGTACCATGATATGTGCGCCCTTATCAACGATAGGAAAGAAAAGAATCAGCTTATGGGGCTTTATAGGATGGCTTTTCTTTATGATCGTCAATCTTACACCTTCGTTTATAATGAATAAAATGTACATAGATCTACCCGTTTCGACAGCGATTGTTATCGCAGTGCTTATATACATTTTCGGTATTGGCATTACGGTCTTGCTCAATCATATCTGGTGGAAGAATTGTGATCATGTTATCCCCAGAAAGGCAGTGCCTATCAGATAACAGAACGGAGGAGATAGGATTAATCTCATAGATGGCAGCGATAGAATACTGCAGGCCTGTTTAAAAAACGATTGATTATAAAGCTTGTTTATGATAAAAATATAAAGGTACGGATGTACATGTTTACGTTTGAGGGTACAGAGAGGAGAAGAAGATGAAGAAAACGTACATTATCTCAATTATTCTTTTTGCTTTATTAATCATTGCATGTACAGTTTGCGGATGCCTGATCAATCCGAATTGCTTTTATATTGCTATCGCGCCGACTGTCGGTATTCTGTTCAATGTCTACATGGTTTTCCATTCGAAAAAGAAGAACCCTGAGACTAAAGAGGCATGAGACTGTTCATGCTTTTTGGTGTGCGGGGTTTTATATTGTTTGAGAGGGACAAAAGGAGGAATTATGAACAAAGAGATATACAAAGCAGGTTTTCAAAAAATTATTTTGGTGGAGATGGGGATCCTTACCTTACCGCAATTGTTCAGAGTGATCGTTTCGAGGAAGGATGATTTTATTGAAAACCTGATCTGGTTTGGAGTGTTGGCCGTCATTTGGGGAGTATTCTTTTTAGGGGTGTTTACGGTTCGTTATACTTTTGAAGAGGATCATCTTGCAATCAGAAAGATGACTTTTAAGAGAAAAGTACCATACGAGTACATAGCACGAGCCGAACTTGTTCAAAAAGACAAAAAAGGACGTCCGTTATTGGATCCGCTCGTGTATCTGTATGACAGAGACAATGATGTTCTGGCTCGGGTGTTGCCGGTAGACAAGGAAGGGTTCCTGCGCGCGATAGAGACTGTAATAAACAAAAAATCCGATGTACAACAGCATTGCACCGAGTGAGGAAGAGGAGGAATCCTATTCCTTTTTTGTTTCATCGACCGCGGCCTCCTTGCGCTTTCGGTAGCGGTTGTAGATCACGAGTCCGATACCGCTCACAAACAGCGTGACACCGAAGATTATGATCGCGAAGGTGTAGTCGCCGCTACCGACAGCATCGCCACCGATGATGGAAGTGACGATGGACGGGATACGTCCGAAAGATGTGATAAGGATCAGCACGAGCAGAGATATGTCAGTGATTCCGGCAACATAGCAGAGAAGATCCTTCGGAGTTCCGGGAAGGATAAACGCGATCGCGAAGATGAGGATCTTTGCACTGCTTGAATGAAGGAACTTTAAGGAGTCGATCTTTTCCTTTGAGAAGAAGACCTCGATAAGCTTGTGACCGAACTTTCTTACAAGAAGGAGAACGATGATACTTCCGATCGCTTCGGCGACAAAGCACAGGATCGAGCCGTAAACTGATCCGAACGCGTATCCGGCGACGATCTCAAAAGGTTCACCGGGGATAAATGCCGCAACGATCTGGAAAACAACCATCCCGATATACGCCAGGCTGCTTAAAAAAATGTTCTCATCAACCCACGCCCTGAAGATCTCGGGCTCTTTTGCAAATGAAAGCATGGGGATCGCAACCGCTGCCGTCAGTCCCGCGATAACGATCACCGCGATAACGAGTGCCGCGATCTTGATACCTTTCTGCTGTTTTGCTGTAAGTTCCTTCTTTTTATGCATATCAGATTCCCGCCTGTTACATTCTCAAGTCTTTTTTATATAGTACAGGAACATCATGGAATAATCTATTATCAAATTCTAAAAAGCCATAAAAATACTCTAAAACATATTGAGATTTAGGGAACTTTTTGTTATTATTTTGACGTAAAAGTTCCCTAAAGGAGAGCTGTGGTTAATGGATGGACAGTTTGATATAATTCAACGATTAATACAGGAAAGAGCGGATTATCAGGCTCGACTGAATCTGATTCCCTACGATGGCTCGCCGGAAGTAAAAGAAAACAGCAGCGGGAAATATCTGTATGTTCGAAAAAGGGTGAACGGAAGGCTGACCTCGACATATGTCGACATTTATTCCGATGACTTGTATCAGTTATTGCTCCGAAACACGAAGGAAGCCAGAAATCTGAAAAAACAAATCCGGAGAATTGATAAAGAGCTTGCTGCAAACGGGTATATCGGGGATGAGCTTTCGCCTGAAGTGATCACTAATCTGGAGTTCGCAAGAGCGAACATGAAATCAAACATATATGATCAGGCGGTATTAGAGGGGGTTGCCACGTCGTTTCCGCAGACGGAAGAGATCATTGAAAACGGTACGGTTAACGGCATGACGGCGGATGATGTACAAAAAATCCTGAACTTGAAACATGCGTGGGAATTCATACTTGATAAAGATGTTATTCGCGCGGACAGTGACTACTATTTGTTGTGTCATATTGCTAAGCTGGTTAATGAAGGATTCTTCCATGACGGAGGAAGAATACGCGGAGTACCGGTTTCAATCGGTGGAACAAAATACGTTCCACCGCTTCCAATAGAATCGAAAGTAGTGGAAAGCATAAAAGAGATTTTGGGAAGCAAAAAGAACCCGGTGGATATAGCCGTTGAGCTGTGCATGTATTGCATGAGGACACAGATATTCTTGGATGGGAACAAACGCGCCTCTGTCATATTCGCAAATCATTATATGATAGCTCATGGGTTAGGAGTGATTGTCATCCCGGAAACCCATGTTCCTGAATTTAAAAAGTTGCTTGTCGAGTACTATGAGAGCGGAGATATCAAAGAAATAAGCGGATTCCTGAAAAAGGACTGTTGGAAAAAGATGTTATGAGGATCACAACATTTTGCCCTTGATTTTTCTTATAACCCATGATAAACTCGCCTTATTACAGACGAAAAGCGTTGAAGAGAAGAGTACACGGACGGCAGTCACACAGAGAGCCCCGCAGAGCTGAGAAAGGGCAGGCATGTACCCGTGGAACATGGTCTCGGAGCAGACGACGTGAACTGCAAGGAAAGCGTCGTACGGGAGTACCCGTTACAGTACGGACTGTTGATGGACAGTTGCAAAGGACCCCGCCGCGAGGCCGGGTCGAAATAAAGTGGTACCACGTGGATTACTCCCCGTCTTTATTGTAAAGGCGGGGTTTCTTTGTGCGATAAACGAAAGCCATCTGTTGCAAGCTTGCTTGCAATTGGATATGATACCATGGTTTGTGGTGAGAGCTTGCTCTCATGAGCAAACAGGGTATCATATCCAAAGCGGAGCGAAGCCTCGCGTACAGATGGCTGAGTGAACGGTCATCGAGCGGACTTGTACGCGAGATATCCCATCGAATTTGTCCAGAGGAGGAAAACTGATATGGAAAAGAAACCTTATTACATCACAACGGCCATCGCCTACGCTTCGGGCAAGCCGCACATCGGAAACACCTACGAGATCATCCTCGCCGACTGTATCGCAAGATACAAGAAGCTCGAGGGCTTTGACGTGCGCTTCCAGACCGGTACCGATGAGCACGGTATCAAGGTAGAGGAGAAGGCAGCGGCTGTCGGCAAGACCCCCAGAGAGTTTGTTGATGAGGTAGCTGCTGAGATCAAGAGGATCTTCGATCTTGTGGGTGCGAAGTATGACCGTTTCATCCGTACAACGGATGAGGATCATGTAGTTCAGATCCAGAAGATCTTTAAGAAGCTCTATGAACAGGGCGACATTTATAAGAATGAATATGAAGGAATGTACTGCAAGCCCTGCGAGTCGTTTTTTACCGCTTCGCAGCTCAAGGACGGCAAGTGTCCCGACTGTGGCAGGGAGTGCTCGCCTGCGAAGGAAGAGGCTTATTTCTTCAAGATGAGCAAGTACGCAGATCGTCTGATCGACCACATAAACACTCATCCCGAGTTTATTCAGCCCGAGTCGCGCAAGAACGAGATGATGAAGAACTTCCTTCTTCCGGGTCTTAAGGACCTGTGCGTTTCGCGTACTTCAGTCAAGTGGGGCATCCCGGTTGATTTCGATCCGAACCACACCGTTTATGTCTGGATCGATGCCCTCAGCAATTACATCACGGGACTGGGTTATGACGCGGATGGCAACCACGGCGATCTTTACAAAAAGTACTGGCCGTGCGACCTCCACCTCATCGGAAAAGATATCCTGAGATTCCACACCATCTACTGGCCGATAATGCTTATGGCACTCGGCGAGCCGCTTCCCAAGCAGGTGTTCGGACATCCCTGGCTCCTCACCGGCGGCGAGAAGATGAGCAAGAGTAAGGGCAACGTGCTTTACGCGGATGACCTTGTCGATCTCTTCGGTGTAGACGCCGTGAGATACTTCGTTGTTCACGAGATGCCTTTTGAAAACGACGGCGTTATCACATGGGACCTTTTGATAGAGCGTATCAACTCTGATCTTGCCAATGTCCTCGGAAACCTTGTAAACCGTACCGTTTCGATGTGCAACAAGTACTTCGGCGGTGTGGTTAGGAACGCGGGCGTGAGCGGTGATGTTGACAGTGAGCTCATCAGCCTGGCAAAGAGCACCTCGGCCGCTGTTCATGCCAAGATGGATGAACTCAGGGTTGCCGACGCGCTTACCGAAATCTTCAATCTCTTCAAGAGATGCAACAAGTACATCGACGAGACAACCCCCTGGGTTCTCGCAAAGAACGAAGCGGATAAAGACAGGCTCGCTACAGTAATGTACAACCTTGTCGAGAGCATCGCGATCGGCGCAAGCCTCCTCGCTCCTTTCCTTCCCGAGACCGCTGAGAAGATCCTCGCCCAGCTCGGAACCAAGGCCAGAGCTTACGAGGAGCTTGGTGAATTCGGACTTTACCCCGACGGTGGCAAGGTTGTCGAGAAGCCCGAGATCCTCTTTGCAAGACTTGAAGCCGACAAGGTCATGGAGCAGGTTGAGGTCATCAAGGAGAAGCAGATCAAGGAGTACGAGGAAGAATTAAGGCGTGAAGCTATCATCGCCGGCAAGGATCCCGATGCTCAGAAATCGGCCGATTCGACCGAGAGCGGCGCTTTCGCGGACCTTCATGTTCCCGTTAAGCCCGAGGTTACTTACGATGACTTCGCCGGACTCGAGTTCAGAGTCGGACAGATCATCAAATGCGAGGAAGTCAAGGGCTCCAGGAAGCTCCTCTGCTCGCAGGTACGCTTCGGCGGCGAAGTAAAGCAGATCGTTTCCGGTATCAAGGCTTACTACACTCCCGAGCAGATGGTCGGCAAGAAGGTAATGGCGATCGTAAACCTCAAACCCGCAACCCTCGCGGGCCTCAAGAGCGAAGGCATGCTCCTCTGCGCAGAAGACGCGGACGGGAAACTGGCGCTTATGGTCCCTGATAAGGATGTTGCTGACGGGTCGGAGGTGTGCTGATAAGCGAGCTTGCTCGCTCGATGCGCTCGCGAGGTGCGAAAAACCGAAATCTGAAATCCTTTATTCCCTAAGCGTTTGTGCAAGTTGCACAAATCGGACAGCTGAATATTGTACAAAATCACGGGGCTCATTTCGTTGACATGGGCCCCTTTTGCTTTTATCATGGTCTCATCTGAAAGGGCTCCGTTCCTTGAAGCCCATCTACAGAATCGTTCGGACGGAATCGTCCGTAAATCCTTTTGGTTTGACGGCTTTGGCTACTTGTAACAGTCGTTTCCCCGTTTGGGGTCCGGAGCTCTTATTGTCTTCATTTCTGAGAGTTCTGCCGGAATTGTTATACAAGACGGATCTGTTGATTCTATTGATCCGAGCTCTGAGGGGAGAGCGAAATCGGAAGACAGCTCAAAGCAGTCGTGTATGGGAGCCGGTACTTCGCTGAAGTGCCGGGGCTTCCAAAGAGGAGGTATTATTGGCATGATCAGTATTGCTGTACTCGTGAGTGATGAGGATTACGCTGCGGGGCTTGAAAAGTATCTTTCGGCTGATCCGGGAGACGAATTCTCTTTTGGGGTTTACACCGAGAGAGGGTGTTTTGAGAGGTTTGTGGCTGAGCATGAGCCTGTCGTGACGGTAGTTGAAGAGGGACTCGAGATCCCCGAAAACTGCGATCGCGCGATCAGACTTGTCAGAAGACAGACCACCGGGGATGCTGACGGGATCGGCATGTACCGAAGCCTTGAAACCGTAGCCAAAGACATCATGAAAGAGGCAGAGGCTTTTGGGGGACATTTATCCCGGCAGGAAGAATGCGGCGCTTCAACACCGGGAGCCTTGGACCCCGAGATCGGTACGGATCATATCGAAGAACATACCGAGAGGTTTACGGACGGACCCACCCGGCGCATGAGTGCATCCGGGGCCGGACAAATCACATGTGTCTGCTCTCCCTTCGGGGGGACTTATACTTCAACTTTTGCATTTGCACTCGCGTACTATCACAGCAAAGGTTCAAGGACGCTGTTTGTGAGCTTTGATCCGTTCTTCTGGGTGAACTCCGGCTTCGAAACGACCACAGCCGGAGGGCTCGGAAAGTTGATCTACCTCCTCGACAGAGGGAGTGAACGCGTGATCGACAGATGCTCACAAAGGATCGGAGGGCTTGACTGTATCAGCGGAGCGGATCATTGGACCGATATCTGCGACATGAAAAAGGAGCATTCCGAAAAGCTCCTTGATCTTATTGAAAAGGAAGGCTACAAAAACGTTGTTTTTGACATAAAACTGTTCGGAGCGGCCTGTGTGCCACTCTTTAAATCGGCGGGAAGGATCCTGATGCCGTGTCCGGCGGCCGCTCCCGAAAGAACTGCTCCGGAATGGATCAGGCAGCTGGGCAGGATCGGAGTTGACAGGGAAAGGGTCACCCGTATCGAAATCCCGTATGACGCCCTGATCGAAAAGGGTTTTGATCACGGAACTATCCTTAAAGGCAGACTCGGAAGGTTCATAGAAGAGACCGAAGGGAGGCGCTATGTTAGATAAAAAACTCAGAAGCGAGATGGCCTCTCTTGTGCAGCAGGTTGCCGGAGGAGATCCCGACATGACCGAGGCACGTCTCAAAGAAGTGATCGACGACGTGATAATGGAGCATTCGTCAAGAGAACACATGACCCTTGAGGAGAAGCGGGAGGCCGCGGCGGCGCTGTACGCAAGCGTCAGGGGGATGGACGAACTTGAGGAGCTTATTGCGGATCCCGATATCACCGAGATCATGGTCAACGGACCCGATGATATCTTTGTAGAGAAAGCGGGCAGGATCATCCGTCACGAGGGTTCTTTCGAAAGCAGGGAGAAGCTTGAGGACGTGATCCAGAAGATCGCGGCGGGCTCGAACAGGCTGATCAACGAAAGCAGTCCCATAGCCGATGCGCGTCTCAGTGACGGCAGTCGCGTTAATCTTATCCTGCCGCCGGTTTCGGTGCGAGATCCTATCATCACCATCAGGAAGTTTCCCGAAGAGGTCATGACAATTAACAAGCTCATCGAGATCGGAAGTATCTCGGAGGAAGCGGCCGAGTTCCTTGAGAAGCTGGTCAGAGCAGGGTACAACATTTTTGTGAGCGGCGGGACCGGGAGCGGGAAAACCACGTTTCTGAACGCTCTTTCCAACTTCGTACCTAAGGATCAGCGGATCATTACGATCGAGGATTCCGCCGAACTTCAGATCCGTGAGATCCCCAATCTGGTCAGTCTCGAGGTCCGGAATGCCAACGTTGAAGGAAAGAACGAGATCACTATCAGAGACCTGATCAAGACATCGTTGAGGATGAGGCCGGAACGGCGCATTATAAAATAGTGACCTTTAGAGCAAAATAAAAAGCGTTTCCCCGTCCCACTTGCACTCTTTGACGAGAGACCTTACTATTTCGTTTCGTTCTTCGGCGGTAAAGTTGTCGATACCCTTTAGAAATCTAAAGATTTTCTTCACCTTTTCAGAATTATTCTTTTCTTCGGATATTTCCTTACGGCGGTCAGCTTCGGCGGCTGCCTTCTTTTGTTTCAGTTCCCGGAGCTCGGAATCGAGGTTTTCCATTTCAGAGATAATATACTTGCTTGCGGTTGAGTTTTCAGCCAGAGCAAGGGAAGCGGCGAGCCTTCCTATTTTTTCTTCCGTTGCGGATATTTTAGACTGCAGCTTTTTAGGATCCGCAGACTTCTTACTTTCGGACTTCGCTACGTACTGTTCAATGAGCTTCGGATCCGCTTCGATACCCCGGAACACTTCAAGAACCTTTTCGTCCAGAAGTTCACACTTGATCTGGGAGCAGGCGCAAGCCTCAACGCCTTTACGCATACGCTTTTCGCAGTAGTACCAGCGGCTTACACCTTCAACCTTCTTCTTTGAGGACACGGCCATGAGCGCACCGCAGGAGCAGCGGAGTGTGCCGCGGAGCAGGGCTACCGGGTATTTCGGTTTATGATAGCAGGCATTGTGTGTCATACGAGCTTGAACGGCAAGCCACTTTTCCGCAGGCATAAACGGCTTATGCGCGCCGAGGCAAACGGTCCATTCCGAAGGCGGTTGTTTTGAATGAGCGGACTTATCCTTTTGGGTGGTTCTTCCGTAGACCATAACACCAACGGACCCGTCCCAGAGTTCCCGGGGTGACTCCATTTTACAGCCCTTCTTTTCGTAGTAGTCGTAGACTTCCGGTGTAGCTTCGCAGCAGTACGGAGAAGTAAGAAGCTGGTACAGTTGAGTGGTTGAGAAGAAGCCGCCCTTTTGAGACTTGATACCCTTCTTCCTAAATTCGGTTTCCATACCCTGAATAGACAGGTTGTTTTCGAGGAAATAATCGTATAGCCAGTTCATATATTCCACGCCCTCGGGAACCGGAACAATAGTAACGTGCTTTCGACCGTTGACAAGGATCCGGGAGCGTTCATAGCCTACCGGAGGATTGCCGCCGACCCAGTAGCCCTTTTTAGCGAGTCCGGTCATATTATCAGCAACACGCATAGCTATATTCTTTCGTTCCATCTGGGAGAAGGCGGAGCTTACATACATCATAGCTTCCCCGATCGGAGTTGATGTGTCTATGTTCAGATCAAGACAGATAAAGCGGACATGGTGTGCCTGCATTTCAGCATAGGCAGCGGAGAAATCCCGGACATCGCGAGAGAAGCGGTCGAGCTGATAGACCACGAGGACATCGCACATTCCCTCCCGGAGTTCAGCCATCATAGACTGAAAGCCCGGGCGGTTCGTATTTGCACCGGTAAAATCTTCGTCGGAGAATTGCCGCCAAGAATCAATTTCGCCCGGGAAACGGACTTCGCAATATTCCCGGCACATTCGGAATTGATTGTCGATAGAGTCAGAGTTATCTTTATAGACAGACTTACGCCCATAGGTAAAAAAGCGCATAAAAATACACCTCCTGCTTGTGTTTTTCGGCCATTCGGTGTATAATATATGCGCTCGGAAGTGTTGATATGCTCCAGCCGGGAGCACGGCCAGCGGCGGCCGCCCGGTACGTATCGCTCATATCATACACGGCAATGACCAGCCCACCTTACTGTCTCCCAAACAGCCGGGTGGGTTTTCCTATTTCATTTTAGCATCGAAATGATCCCCGGCCTTTTCACGGACCAGAGACAGGCTATAATTTGAAAGAGGAAATTCTCTTTCGTAGGTTACATAGATAGCCGTAACATTACTTTCTATTTCCTTTTCCCCTTCTTCAAACTTATCCAGACAAGAAAGCAGGTCGGAAGTTTCGCTTTCAACGGAGCGCTTGATAATAACAGAATAAGCGGACCGTTCTTCATTCAGAGGGCTACACAGTTCTGTGTCGAAGGATTTCTGGAACAGTTCAAGTTCTTTTGCTTTCGGATCCGGGGCATCCTTGCCAGAGCAACCGACAAGGAACAGGCACGACAGCAGGATCAACAAAAATTTCTTCATTGAGAATCACCTCCGTTCAGTTCCCGTTCAACATTCTGCGTATTCAACAGCGACTGGGCGTATTGAAAAAGTCTTTGCGCCCGATCTTCGTCCAAGTTCCTATAACATTCTATAAGAACCTTTTCGTTTTCGAGGCAATAATCAACCGGCAATTCCTCCCAGCCCATAAGATACGATTCTGAAACGCCGAGGAAAGAGGCAATAGCCTCGATTTTATCCGAAGGAATGTTCGTTACAACGCCTTTTTCATACTTATAAATAGTTTGCTTTATAGTATGAGCGGCGTTTGCCACTTCTTCTAACGTAGCGCCTTTAGCTTCGCGCGCAGCTTTTATTCTTTCGCCGATAGTCATAACCGCTCACCTCCTATTATTATGGGTTTTCCTTGCATTACCTATTATACAACAAAAAAATGACAAGTCAAGAAAAAAATAACTTGACAAGCTACATTTTTGTATTATAATTGAGTTCATAAAGTAGCTCGACAGGCTACCAAAATTACAAAGGAAGGAGGCAGGCGGCATGATCAGAACCGATAAATTGCGCGGCATTATTGCCGAGAAGGGCGTGTCACAGTGCGACGTTGCGAAGGCGATCGGCATTACCGAAAAGACCTTTTACCTTAAAATGAAAAAGGGTATCTTCGGAAGCGACGAGATCGAAAAGATGGTTGATTACCTCAGCATTGAAAACCCCGGCGAAATTTTTTTCGCCAAAGAGTAGCCCGACACGCTACCAGAGGAGGCAGCATGAAAAAAGAAATCAAGGTTAAAGTTCAGTTTTCGGAGGGGTACAGAGAGCGCTTCACAAAAGCCTGCCTTGAAACCTTACGGAAACGGGAAGCGAAGGAGAAGCAAAGTGAAAAGGTTTGAACGGTACATTGTAAAGAAACGCAGAAGGCAGCGCATAGCTGTTATGGCATCAATACTTTTAGCAGTAACCGCAGGAATTACAATCCTTGCTTTTCAGGCTAACGCCGAGGAAACCGAGGAAAGAGTAATGGCAAGTATGGAGCTCGTACCTGCAGAAAAAAGCATAGCAACACCTATTGTTTTAGCAACGAGCACGCCGACACCAACCGCCACGATCACGGCAGAACCCACGGCCACACCGACGCAGGAACCGACACCCGGAGAGCCGGAGGTAATAGGGGAACCGGATCCGGCTTACAGTCTTTCAGGAGCCGAGCGAGAGATGCTATTAAAGATCGCGATGGCAGAGGAGGAAGGCGAACCGACCGACGGAAAAGCCCTTGTTATGCTTGTAGTTCTGAACAGAGTTGACAGCCCGAGCTTTCCGAACACGGTTGAAAAGGTTTTGTACGAAGAAAACCAGTTTACGCCGGTTAAGAACGGCAGATACGACAAGGCGGAACCGGACGACGATTGCTACGAGGCCCTGCGCTGGGTACTTGCCGGATGGAACGAATCGCAAGGTGCTACCTATTTCAGAACAACCGTTGATTACGAGACATGGCACTCTAAAAACCTTGAATATCTTTTCAGCATAGGCCACCACTCATTTTTCAAAGAAAAGGATTGATAGCGATGAGAATGAAGCTGGAAAACGGCGAGCTGGTAATTGCACAGTTAGACAGCACCCAGTACGCCATTATAAAAAGCTGGAACCTGATGCGCTGGAACAAGCAGGCGAAGTGGTTAGAGGGCATGGCAAGCAGCGAACTTCTTAACAAGCTCGCAAGTATATGCAGGCTCCCCGACCAGATCGAAACGGAGCGGCAGCGGTTAAACCGGATCCAGCGAGCGGTCGACGCGGAGCGATTGATGGAGGATCCGACGGAATACAAATTCCCGGTAAAAATACCACTTTTCAAACACCAGCAACGCGGCGCGGTTATGGCCTTAATAACATTCGGACTACTTGACCCCGGGATCGTAAAGGTTCCCGAAAAACCAAAGCCGGTCCTTGAATCAGCAGAGGAAGGCTTTAACAGATTTATGAGATACGTCGACGGAGACGAGAACGCTTTTGACGACGCACCGGTGAGGAGGTAGAGCATGAACACAAATAAAGGTTTCGGCTTCCTCTTCGAGATGGGAACCGGAAAAACACTTACTTCCATAGCCACGATGGGCGAGATGTACAGGATGGGAGTTATTGAGCGAGTTTTAGTAGTAGCCCCGACCTCGGTGTGCCCGGTATGGCCTAACGACATAGGCGACTACGCGGACTTTAGATACAAGACTGCAGTTCTTACCGGAACAAAGGATCGCCGATTAAAAGAGCTTGAAGCCTTAAAGAGCTACCCCTTAAAAGCCTTGAAGGTTGCGGTCATAAACTACGAGTCGGTATGGCGCGAGGGATTGTTTGAAGCCCTGCAGGAGTACGACGCGGATCTAATTATCGCAGACGAGAGCCAGCGCATAAAGACCCACGACGCGCAGCAGAGCAAGGCAATGCACCAGCTCGGAGACAAGGCCAGATACAAGTTGATTCTTTCAGGAACCCCGGTACAGAACAACGCTATTGATATTTACAGTCAATACAGGTTCCTTGATTCTTCCGTATTCGGTACTAACTACTACGCTTTCAGAGGAAAATACGCCATCATGGGCGGCTTTAACAAGAAGCAGATCATAGGCTACCGAGACCTCGACAACCTGATCAAGAAGGAATATTCGATAGCATACCGAGTAACGAAGGACGAAGCCCTTGACCTTCCTGAACAGACATTCCTCACAAGGAACATACCGCTTGAAGGAAAAGAGAAGGCGCTTTACCAGAAGATCAAGAGAGATTCTTACGCGGAGCTCGAGAACGGCGGACAGATAACAGCCCCGACTGTGCTTACAAAGCTATTACGCCTGCAGCAGTTCACCGGAGGTTTTATACAGCCGGACGAAGGCGCAAAGCCCGAGTACGTTTTTGAAGGCAAGATACAAGCCCTTGAAGATATCATAGACGACTACGTTATAGGCGAAGGAAAGAAGCTGGTTATCTTTTGCAGGTTCCGACCGGAGATAGACCTGATAACGAAGCTGATCCAAAAGAAGAAGTTAGGCTTTCAGAGTATTTACGGAGATGTAAAGATCGAGGATCGCGGACCCATTGTTGACGACTTCCAAAAGAACCCGAAAACAATGATCTTCCTTGCACAGATCGACACCGCAGGACTGGGAATCACCCTTACCGCTGCCGATACTTGCGTTTATTATTCGGCGAACTTCAACTACGCAGCATACAGCCAGAGCCTCGCCCGGATCCACAGGATCGGACAGCGCAACACCTGTACTTACATTCATTTAGTAGTTGAGCATACCGTAGATGCCGAGATCTACAAGGCGCTCGCAAGGAAAGAGGATTTAGCGAACGCCGTAGTAAACGACTGGCGAAGGCTGTTTGAAGATTAAAGCGGAGCCGCATCCGCAGGAAGGAGGGGTCATGCCGAGGACATAGAGCACCGAGCAAAGCCGCAGAAATACTAAAGAAAGGAGCAAAAGAGCGATGGAAATACAAGGCTACGACAACCTGATTTTCTTTGATACAGAGACAACCGGGTTTGACGGGCAGAAGAACCGGATCATTGAGCTTGCAGCCGTTCAGGTAAACAGCTCCGGGGAGAAACATATTGACAAATTCATTAAACTCCCGGAGGGCGAGAGTGTGCCGGATAAGATCGTAGAACTTACCGGGATCACAGACAAGATTCTTTCAGAAGAAGGTGTCTCCGAGATTGAAGCCTGCGCAGAGTTCGCGGAGCTTTTCACCGGAAAGACATTACTTGTAGCGCACAACGCCCAGTTCGACCTGAATTTTATAGGTTATACGTTCTGGAGGAACAGGCACGAGCACCCCGAGTGGATCAGAGCTTTTAACGCAGCGGACTACCTCGATACCTTGACAGTATTTAAGGACCGCAGGAGCTACCCACACAAGCTGCAGAATGCCATTGACACCTATAAGCTGGGAGACAAGGTACAGAACACGCACCGGGCTATTGACGACTGCCTCGCATTGTTCGAGGTAACAAAGGCGATGCAGGCAGAGAGAAACGACCTTGAAAGCTACATTAACATTTTCGGATATAACCAGAAATACGGAATTAGCGGAAGCACGATAACAAAGGTAACGTACCGGCAGCAGGGCTTTTCAGATTTCATGAGAGAGCCGCAGTACACACTACCGGAAGTAATTAAAAGAGAGAGGAAATAGCGATATGGCACTTTTAGACGATAAGCTCCGCGAGTATCAGAAGATCCTTGAAAAGAAGGAGGAGCTCGCAGAGGAGACCAAAAGAAACAACGAGGCAAAGGAAACGCTGGAGCAGGAAATTTGTCAGATCATGATTGACGAGGAGAAGCCCAGCCAGATTGTAGACGGTTACAACTTTTCATTGAAGCAGGAAACCGTTTACAGCAAGCTCGGAGAGGAGAAGCTCCTTGAAAAACAGATTGATTTCTTCGAGCTTTTGAGGGAGCAGGGGCTCGGCGACATTATCGTTGAGCGAGTAGATCCCCGAACCCTTAACAGCACCTGCAAGGGCATCGTAGAGGAGCAGGGCGAACTTCCTGAAGAACTCGCCGAGGCATTATCCGTTTACGAGAAGTTAGGGCTTTCGAGAAGGAAAGCCAACACCGTAGCACTTGACCGAGCAAAAGCAAATAAGGAGGCATGACATGGGAGATAACAACAACGAATTTTTAAGAGAGATCGAGATCGGCGGCATCAAGATGCAGATTGACCTCCGACAGGCAAAGAGGATTGATACTTTCAAAGTAGGAGACTCAGTAAAAATCCTGAAGAAGGGAGATCGCAATAGTTCATACGATAAGGCAGATAAGATTTACCCCGGAATGATCGTTGATTTCGCCAACTTTAAGGAATTGCCTACTTTGGTAGTAGCTTACTACGAGGAAGGCGGATGGAATTCTCCCCCTACAATTCAGTTCCTTTATTACAACGCCGACACGGAAGGCTGGGATCTGGTTTATTGCGACGAAAACGAGCTTGCTGTAAGCGAGCAGAGCATCATTCAGTTATTCGACAGAAAGATCGGAGAGAAGCAGAAAGAACTGGACGACCTTGTTAACAAAAAAGAGTATTTCATTACGCACTTTATGAGGGGAAAAGAAGCCCCTGCAACTAAAAGCGAGGAGGAATAAAGACATGGCAGAGAAAAAGAACGAGTTAGCAGTAACGGCAGATAAGTTTAATCTGCAGACCATTACCGGAGATTTCGCAGAGGCAATAGCAGAGGAGATGGACGGCCTCGGACAGATCCCTTACGACAGAGTAAAGATCCCGAGCGGCGGCGGCCTTGTTTTCATGGTTCCCGGAGAGGACGAGGACAACCCTGACATGGCGAAGGAGCTTGTAGGCGTTATTCTTCACCATCACCCCATGAACGCATACTGGAAGGACAAGTTTTCAGGCGGCAACGAAGCACCCGACTGTGCCTCCATTGATGGCAAGACCGGAATCGACAGAGACACCGGCGAGGTAAGGAACTGCGCAAACTGCCCTTATAACCAGTTCGCAGCGGACGGATCCGGAAAGCCTTGTAAGAACATTCACAGAGTTTACTTCTTACGCGAAGGAAACCCCGTTCCCCTTATTCTTTCCTTACCGCCTACAAGCCTTAAATTCATGCGAGACTACATCGGAAAGCAGATTCTTCTTAAAGGCCTGCGTTGCTACGACGCGATCACGAAGATCACCCTGAAGAAGGAGAAGTCGAACGGCGGCATTGATTACAGCCGCGCAGCTTTCGCTTTCGTAGATAAGTTAACAGATGAGCAGAGGGAGCAGACCAGAGCGATGGCCGAGACCGTAAAGGCACAGCCGATGGCAGAGGTTGAGGATGCGGACTATAACACCGCACCGGCACCTGCAGGTCAGGATGGATTTATGAACGTTCCCGAAGGCATCGACAGCGAGCTGCCTTTTAACTAAAATTCAGCTTTCAGGTTCCGGGGTTTAGGCCCCGGAGCCGTTAGCAGAAAGAAGGATAGCATGGATAAGGTTTATATAATTTCACGATACAGAGGAGTAAATAACAGGCAGCAGGAATTCAACGTTGCTGTGGCGCGTTATTTTGCCCGAGAAGCGATTATAGATAACAAGATACCAATCGTACCACATATCTATTTTACCCAGCTTCTCGACGATTCTGACGAGGCTGAGAGGGCTTACGGTTTAGAGTTAGGCATTGAAGCGTTACGACGGTGCGATGAGTTCCTGCTTGTTATTATTGACGGGATCATCAGCGACGGAATGAAAGCGGAGATAGCCGAGGTTTCGAGGCTGGGTCTTCCCGGAAGAATAGTAAGCCTTACAAAGAGAGAAGTTACCGAGAGGATAAGAAAACACTTAAAGTAAGGAGCGGTTCAGATGGTAGCAGAGCAATTAAATATAGACGAGTTCGTCGATTATGCCGCAGAGTATAGAGCCGCCATAAAGAACGCCAAGATCACCGGAGACAGGATCATCGGAAAATGCCCTTTTCACGACGACAGGAAGGATTCTTTTACAGCCGACATAAGGACAGGCAAGTGCCATTGTTTCACCGGTTGCATAGACGGAAACTTTATAACCTTCTGGTCGCAGCTTAACAACGTAAGCACGAAAGACGCATACAAACAGATCCTCGAAAAGTACGGAAAGCTCGAGGAGCCAAAGGCAGCAGAGCCAAAGAAACCACAGCTCGAACCCTTGACCGTTCAGGAGTACGCATTTCAGAAAAGACTCCCGGAGGAGTTTTTGAGGGATGTGTGTCGCGTAGAGACAGGCAAGGACAGAGACGGAACGAGTTTCTTAAAGATACCGTACTACGATGAGGGAGGAGCAAAAGCCCCGGTATTCCGTAAAAGATACGGACACAAAGAGTTCAGATGGAGCTACGGATCAGCCGGAAAACTTTCGCTTTACGGACTTTGGAGACTGCCTGCGATAAGGGATAGCGGATCCGTTCTACTGGTCGAAGGAGAGAGCGACACCCAAAGCCTCTGGTATTTATCGTTCCCGGCTTTAGGAGTTCCCGGAGCAAGCAATTTCAAAGCGCCGATGGTTGCAGGACTTGACGGCTTAAAGGTTTATATCCACGTTGAGCCCGACAAAGGCGGCGAGACATTCCTTGAAAAGGTTTGCAGGATCCTCCACGAGAACGACTTTACCGGAGAAGTTTACACATGGAGCTGCAAGGCATACGGAGTAAAGGATCCTTCCGAACTTTTCATGAACGAAGGTAAGGAAGAAGCGACAGCGAAGATCCAGAAGGAGCTCCGCAGGGCCAAGAAGGTCGAGCTTGACGACATAACAGACATCATACCCGAAGCCATAAAGGGAGCGCCGGTAAACTTACGGCAACCCGAAGGCTGGATCTATTCAGAGCAAGGCATAAGTCACATTGACGAAAAGAAAATAACGCCGACGCTTGTGTGCCGCACGCCGATCATTCTTACCCAGCGCTTAAAGAGTTTAGAGACCGGGGAAGAAAAGATCGAGATTGCATTTAAGAGAGATAACAAGTGGCAAACAGCCATTTACCCACGAAGCACGGTGTTTACAAGCAGGGCGATCACGGCGCTGGCAGACCTCGGATGCACGATCACATCAGAGAACGCAAAACAGGTTGTAAAGTTCCTTGAAGCCCTTGAATCAGAGAACATTGACATCATTTCAAAAGCGGATTCTACAAGCACTTTCGGATGGCAAACAAGAGGAAGGTTCTTACCCGGACACGCAGACGATGTTGTTTTAGATATAGAGCCGAGCCTGCGAGGATGGGCGAACGCTTACCATTCAAGCGGAACGCTTAAAGAGTGGTTAGAGATCATGAGGCCGCACAGACAGCGAGACAAGTTCAGGTTCATTCTTGCGGCGGCTTTCGCGGCACCGCTACTGCGGATTCTTTCACAGAGAATATTCTTTGTTTACAACTGGGGCGGATCCAAAGGCGGAAAGACTGCAGCATTAAAGGCGGCGCTTTCAGTTTGGGGAGATCCGGAGCACTTGATGGTCAATTTCAACGCTACGCAGGTAGCCCTTGAACGAATGGCCGGATTTTATAACGACCTTCCGATGGGCATTGACGAGCGCCAGCTTGCAGGAAATAAGCAGGAGAACATAGAGAAGATCGTTTATATGCTTGCAAGCGGTACAGGCCGAGCCAGAGGAAGCAAGGGTGGCGGACTTCAACAGCTTAACACATGGAGAACGGTGTGCCTTGCAACAGGAGAGGAGCCTCTTTCGACCGAGACCAGCCAGACGGGTGTGTCGACGAGAGTTCTGGAGGTTTACGGCGGACCGTTCACAGACGAGAAGGAAGCCAGCCGGATGCACCAGCAGACAGCGGTCCAGTACGGCCACGCCGGATCCATATTTATTGACAAGGTTATGGAGACCGACGAACGGAGCATCTGCGACGCATACAACCTTATGACCGAAGCGGTTTACAAGGTAGCCAACGGAACGAGCGGAAGCCACATAGCCGGGATTTCTGCGGTAGCCCTTGCGGATTGCATGATCGATAGCTGGATTTTTGGAGAACCGGCACCGGCAGCAGAGGAGACCGACAACGGCAAACTGCAGCTTACCTATTCAGAGGAGAGCTGGAACAAAGCCCTGAAGATGGCAGAAACGATCATAAGGGAGCAGCTTACATCCGGAGTTCAGGACGTAAACGAGAACGCAACGCAATACATAGTAGACTGGATTCTTTCAAACTCCGGGCAGTTCGGAACAAAGGCGTTAGGAACCTGTCTCGGAACGATAGACGAGGATTTAGGCAAAGCCTACATATACCCGTCGATCCTGAATCAGACCTTGCAGAAGGCAGGATATAGCCCGAGGAAAACGCTCAAGTACCTTGCAGACAACGACATCATAGCCAGCAGCCCGAAGGCCGACGGCGGCAAGGAATACTGCGTAAGAAAATGGTTCAACCAGCAAACGGCGCGTTTTGTTTGTTTTGATATAGGCAGGTTCACGAAGGGAAAGCCAGACGGAACCGCGGACGACGGATGGAGAACGGTTTCTGATGCAGATCTTGACCGCTTACCTTTTTCAGATAACCCGTTCACGAAGGACGAGAAAAAAGAGCCTGAAAAGGAATACAAGCAAGAGGAATTACCCTTCTAAAATCCTTACGCCTAACAATTAGGCGTAAGGTTAGGCGTAAGGTTAGGCGTAAGGTGAAAAATCCAGTAAAATCAAGGCTTTTATAAGCCTATATATATATTCCTTACGACATTACGCCTATATATAGGTATTATGACGCGAGGAATTTGCAGTGATTTTCATGTAACATACATAAGTTTTCGGTATGTATTTCAAAATTAGGCGTAAGGCGTAAGGAATAGCCGCAAACCCTTTATTTATCGGGTTTCTTACATTACGCCTAATAAAAATAAAAGGCGTAAGGAAAAATTAGGCGTAAGGAGGAAAAAGGTCATGGAAGCCGGGCAGAATTTACGAGAAACCCTTGAAAATACGCTTGCGAAGTACAAAATCAACCGCGGAAAAGTACCGCTTGCAGAATTAGAGGGAAGATACAAAAAATCTTACGACAAGTTGAAGGAAGAATTAAAGCAGCTCACCAACGATTATCTTTTAGAGATTTCGGTTAAGGGGTTCAAGATCGGAGACGACGCGGACGAGCTTATAGAACAGATGCAGAAGCGGATCCACGACAGCGAGATCGGAAAGCGAGCAGGCGCGGCGATTTTTAAGAACTATTCGCTTTCAGAACTTGAAGCCATAGGCGCAGAGGTTAAGCAGATGCTTACAGAGATTTACAACCCGTATTTCGACAGACACTGCTGCCTGTACATAAGGCCAGAGAACCTCGACCCGGAGAATCCGAAAACGCCATGGGTTTACAACGACCTTATAGATAAGTTTTGGAGTTTCGACCGGGAGTGCTGGGAGACAAGACCGAAGCCCGAAGGAGGAGCAACGCTTATGTTCATTCGACCGAAGGAGGGCGAAACATGACATGGCATGAAGTAACTTTTGTTTATTACAAGAACGGCAAGGCGCAAGCCACAAGGACGGCGACCGCGGAAACGGAGGGCGAGCGCCCGAAAAGTACAAGGAAGTACCAAAAGACAAAGACCACTTATACAGAGTGGTTCCCGGACGAGAGGACAGCGGATCAGGCGGTCGAGGATTTTAAGGAGGCGCACAAGTGAAGCTGGACAGGTTCGAGAGCAAAGCGGAAGCAATAGACTACTTGATTTCAGAAGGGAAGTTTTCAAAGCGCACCGAAGCGGAGAAGTACCTGCAGAAGTGTGTGCCGCAGGAGAAGGCCTACCAGAAGAAGATCATAGATCACCTGAAGAAGAAGTACCCGAAGGCCTACGTTTGGAAGGCGGCGGCAGGACCTTACAGCCGAGGCGGTGTGCCGGACATTATAGCGGTAATTGACTGCAGGTTTTACGGGTTTGAGGTTAAGCGCCCTTATTTCGGAGAAGCGAGCGAACTCCAGAAGGATGCGATCAGGAAGATCAACGCGGCCGGAGGTTTCGCCGGAGTCGTTTGTTTCCCGGAGGACGTAGAAAAAATCATAGAGAGGAGCAAAGCATGAGCACTACCGAGCAGAAGGACATGGGAACGTTGATAAAGGAGCTTGTTAAGGCAGCCAAAGCAATGCGCAAGGCAGAAATTGAACTTGAAGAAGCATACGGGCTCCAGCTTATAGAGGGTTTCCGCATTACGGGATCCGGAAGGAATCGCAAGATTGAAATTCAGGTACACCGAGGGATTGACGACATCATAGAGGCGATGGGGCTTGACCATTACGACGAGCCAAAGGAGTGGGGTTTCGCGCCGCGCAGATGTACGGTGGTTCACGGAGTAAGACTTTTTCAGACAGGAACGGAAGCCGGATATTACTACGAGCGAGCAAAGAAGAAGGAGGCCAGCACATGAAAGAGCAGCACGCAAAGTGGATCCCGTTTACATTCGAGTACGACGAGGATTTAGGCGCAGAGATTATTTCGAGCCCGACACCGGAAGAAGATCAAGAGATCCTTATTTCAGACGGTAAGTACGTATGGATCGATACCTTTTTGAGCAACGGCGAAGAATATTACCTTGACAGCAATCAGGATTTCAGAGGGCTGGCATGGATGCCGAAGCCGGATCCGAAATTTTGAGGAGGTGTGCCGATGAACAAAGACATTAACTTTACCCTTGCAGCTTTAGTTCCTGTTCTGCAGATGAATGGCGAGAAGGTAGTAAGTATCGAAGCGGTTCAGGACTGGTACAAGGCAAACGGCCGGGAGTATTGCAAGGAGGTAGCAGAGATAACTTACGAGGACGGCTACCAGAGATACGCAGATATCGGTTGCGACTCGAACCTTACAGCTTGCTACGACATTCTGGCTGTTATTCAGGATATAAGGCCAAAGAGCGCAAAGATCGAGAGGATCGTCCGGGATATTTACGAGAAGCCAAAACCGGAGAAGGCACAGAAGGGCAGACGGCCCGATGCGAAATGCGGAAGCTGTGCCTACCTTGATTTAGAGGACCGTTCGACCATAGGTTTTGAATGCCACCGACCGAATCACAATTTTAAGAGCAGTTCGGCCAGCAGGAAATATAAGACAACCCCGGCTTGCGTAGATTACAGAGCCAGAGAGGAGCAAGCGTGATATATAACGGCCTTAATATTTTTATTTCCCCGTTCATGAAAACGGACGAATACGAGCAGGTCCGGAGGCATAAGCGAAACCGCATAAACAAGAAGTGGAAAAAGAGATACGGTTTCAGGCGGAAGGACGACATGGCAAAGATGGTTGTTATCGGAAACGCGGCTTATGTGTCACAGGGCTTGTATAAGAAGATTCAAAGAGAGGTAGCGAAGCATGAAAAGGATTGATCCGCACGGATTTTATAGAGGTGTGCCTTGCAGCATTGTGGCAGTCGGCATGGCAGCAGGATTTTTACCGAATCAGGTTGAGGATCTGGAACGGAACCTCCGAGCAACGAAGGCATTAAAGGTTGACGGCTACTTGACGCTTGCCAACATGAACAAGATCGTTCGCAGGTTCCTGAGGGTTACGAAGCGCAAGGACTTTAAGAGAGGCGAGCGCCCGACGCTTTCAGAATGGGCAAGCGAGAACTTTCTTGTTAAAGCCGTTGTGTGCCTGAAAGGGCATTACATATATTTTGACAGCGGCGAAGATTACTATTCATTTTTCGAGAACGAGAACGACGAGGTCGTTACGGTTTGGGAGGTTGAGAAGGAATGATTAAATCAAGACGAGCAACGACAGCCGAGGATCAGGGAAGGAGCTGCGATAATTGCCATTTCATGGAACGCGGCGAAAGCGTAGACCGCTGCAAGATTGACGGCGCTATTTGTAGACATCAGGATGCCCCGGCACTTAAATCAATTATTTGCAGGAAGCATAAGGAGAAGAAGGCATGAGCTGGAAGGAAGAATGGGAAGATATGAATAACCTTTTTGATTATGGGCGAGATCTTGCGGAAGTTTTTTCTCGGAGCATATCTGAACATAACGTGCAAAGGACTTCCGGAAGAAAAGGCGGTACAGATTGCTTACAGCACAGCCTCGATCTATGCGACATTCAATAAGCCGCAACCGCCGATCAGAATCCGGCTTGATCCGGCTCCAAAGGAAAGCAAGGATGATAAGCCAGACAAGAAAAGTAAAGGAAAGGACGGTAAGAAGGATGAACAGAGCTGACAGAAGGAAGTGGGCGAAGGCATACAGGGAGCTTGAAGGGATCCAGAAGCGGAATCCGCAAGCGAAGGTTATAGGCAGGCAGGAAGAAGCAACGCCCGATTTTTCAGAGGTTACAAACGAGAAGCTGTGTCAGGGGATCGTTTATATTTTGAACGAGCTCCGCAGCAGGGGTTACAGGGTTTGCGATTTCGACCATAAGGAACGGAGCCTGCAGCAGATCCAGATCATGGGCGAAAACATATACTTTTTAGCAGCACCCGAGGAGGAACAAGATGGGGAAAAGGAAACGGATTAACGATTTTGACGAGAGGCTTACAGAGGAAGCAGAAGTTTTGAACCGGTATTTATTTCAATACCGAGATTGCATAGCCAAGAAGAAGATGCTGGAGCGCAGGAAGGAAGAAATAAGAGCCGAGTTCTCACCGCTTAAAAGCCCGAGGCTTGACGGTATGCCGCGCGGAGGGAGCTTTCAGGACACCCCGGTGGCCGCGCTTATGTACAGGCTTGACGAGATAGACGAGAAGATCGAAGCGCAGATGAGCAGGGCGAGCAAGATTCTTACGGACATTATGAACATAATAGATCTGCTGCCCGAGACCACACCGGAGGAGATTCTTTCAAAGGCGATCATCGAGAACCGATATATTGACCGGTTCGGATGGGAGCGAGTGTGCCGGGAGAACCACTGTAGCCGGAGCAAGATTAACCGCCACTGGAAGCGAGGACTTTATGCCTTACTTGATTTCAAGAAGGTTAAGAAGATTCTTGAAGATTATTACAAGGAGGAGCCGCAATGTTAACGCTGCCGATTAAAAAGAAATGGTTCGATATGATTCTTTCGGGCGAGAAAAAGGAAGAATACAGGGATTACAAGCCATATTATACATCAAGGTTCAGGAAGTTATGGCAAGGATCCTTGATCGGCTACGCGGCCAAGCGCAAGGTTATTTTCAGGAACGGCTACGGAAGAAACAGCCCTCAAATTGAAGCGACAGTTGCGCTTGACTACGGCGAAGGCCGCCCTGAATGGGGAGCCGTGCCGGGAAGAAATTACTACATTTTGAAGATTCAGAGCATACGGAAAATTGATTGACCGAAGCTAAAGGAAACGCTAAAATATAATTTTTGAAAGGAGCAGCGATATGGAAGAAAAAATTTTGACAGCCGAGCAGATGATGGAGGAGTGTGCCGCGCACCCCGAGAAGCAGCAGATCTTTACCCTCGAGAAAATGTTGAGGGAAGCCGAGTACCCGTTCTGGTTTAATTACAGAGACGACCTGCGCCCGACCCCGTTCGGAGAGATGAGCGCCGACGACATTAACTGGGAGGAGTACAATTTCTTAATTGAAGTAGGCAGGCTTGCAGGTTATAACCTTGCGGAGCTTTCAATTACTTTCAGTACCGGGAAGGACAAGACGAAGCTCGAAGTTTTAGACATGAGAGGCGCGAAGGATAACCCGGAGGCGAAGGCCGAGGACGGAGAGCTCACGGTAGACTTGACCGCAGAAGAAGCGATGGAGATCATCGAGAAATTTTTTGAAACGGTTTAATCGGAAACTGTGTCCGAAACAACATGAGCGGACCATGTGGAAAGTATGTGGATTCATGTGGATAGCGCAAAACTGTGCCGCATACACAGAAAAGGCAGCGGGATTTTTGAGGATCCTGCTGCCGATTTTTTGTTATACGTAAGTATATACGTAAGTAGTTCCGGGAAACTACGTAAGTATATTATTTTTGATTGATAACCGCCTCGATCGGAACACCCAGCGCATCAGACATTTTTTTGACGACCGCAACCGCAGCCATATTGATATCATTTTTGCCCTGTTCGTAGGCCTCGATAGTTCGCAGCGGTATGCCGGTTCTTTCAGAAAGAGCCTTCCGGGTAAGACCGGCGCTGTGCCGCGCAGCTTCCAGAGCGGACGGGTTCGGATTCTTTTTAGGCATCAGACTCGCCTCCTTCCAGAATTTGACGCGGAGGAACGCCCAGAACCTCAGCAACCGAGATAACATCAATAGCCCTTGCGTTATTGATACTGCGGCGGCCAAGTTCGCAGGATTTCAGCGTATCAAAGCTCATGCCGGATTTTTCGGCGAGTTGTTTTCTTGTAAGACCGGCCGCACGGCGAGCGATCTCAAGCGGCGTAGGGTTTGGGTTGAATTTCGGCATATCGCTACCTCCAAAAAATTTTTTGAAAGAACGCCGGAGACGAGGATCCCCGGCGCGTATTATTATACGGCTTTAACCGTAGTTTGTCAATCAAAATCCGTACTTCGCGCGGATATTTTTGTAGACAGGTGTGTCGAGAATAGCGCGCTTCCTGCAGGAGTTCAGGTAACGCAGCGGAAGTTTGAAAGACTTATAGCCGGTATGGATTGTTTCAAAGTACATCGGGCTGGGTTCGGATTCATGGCCGGAGCGGTTCATAATATACACCATAGCCGTGATCGTTTCGCCGTTCTTCATAACAACCTCGATATTTTCCTTGCGGTACAGGTTCGGAAAGCCCTCGTAGCGGTCAAGGTTTCTTTCGTCCGCTTCGGAGATTTCCCAAACGCCGACCGGACAATCCTCGCCCGGTTCGGGTTCGATACTTGCAACGCCGTAGAATTTCAGGCGATAATTTTTGATAACGCCGGAGCCGTAGACAGTAGCATCAGGACAGCGGTGAGCCATCTGGCCAAGATGGAGATTTGAGCCGTAGCATACATATAATTTTTTGTTCATGGTTTTATCCTCCTTGTAGGTATAAGATTTTTTGTTAGGCTTGCGCCGGGATTTCAGCGTAATCCCGGAAGAAGATATATTCGAGCATTGTTACTTTTTGATGGAGATCCGTGCTTTTCTTGCAGGCCTCCGTAAATTCATTGTTGAGAAGAACCTCGTAAGGAATTGTGTTAAGCATTATATGCCACTTTTCCTGATCCGAAAGCTGTGCCCAGTTCGGAACCTTTTTCTTTGTTTCGTTTTTCATAACCACGCCTCCTTTAAGCATAATTTTTGAAATAAATTTGTTCGAGTAATACGACCTTTTCCCGGAGATCGGTGCAGGCTTTCAGGGTTTCCTTGATCGGGCTTTCAAGTAAAGCCGTGTAAGGAATTTCGTCAAGCAAGATTTCGTAGCGCTTGATATCCGGAAGTTTGAACCAACGTTCCTTGAATTTCTTTTCGTTTTCTTCGGACCAGCGGCAGATCGTTTTCATGGCCTCGTCCGGGATATAATTTACCGGATCCGCTACATAAAATTTGATGCGGCCGTATTCAGATATGTGCCCGATAACCTTATAATCGCCGTTTTCATATACGGCCTTGTTGCAGAGCGTAATCCCGTTTCCGAGACAGCCACCGAAAAGCTCAAATTTTTTATTCATAACCTCGCCTCCTTTGTAAGTTTTCTTTGTTCGTAGCAATACAGCTGGTTAATTGTTTTGTAGAGAAGTTCGTTATCTTTGCCGGATAATTTTTCTTCATTGAAAGCCCGGTCAATTTCTTTTTCGATTTCCCAGAGCTCATGCTCGGTTTTTGCGTTCAGGATTCTTTCAAGAAATTTTTTGAACATAACTTTTACCTCCGTATTTTTTTTGAGCCTGCCATCATCAGCGCCGGGAGGCTATCCCCGACGGACGCTCCGCCCGGAGCGTTTCGGCTTAAAACGAGATGCTTTCAATATTTTCAAAAGGAACCAGCCGGAAACCCTTGTCATTTTCTGCCCCGTAGCAGGTATATTCAAACACTACAAATTTTTCGTAGATTTCTTTCCGGTTCATTTCGGCACTGAATTTTTCGCCGGATTTCAGGTAGATTGTTACGCGTTTATCTTCGCGTTTATTTATAAGGTTGCTGGCTTCGCAGAATGATTTTTGATTCATAACAACACCTCCGTCTTTTGTTTACTACGGTTAAAGCCGTAGTTGATTGTGAGTGAATGATAGCTCTGGGAACCGGGGAAGTCAAGTCTTTTTTTGAAAAATTTTTGACCGCCCCGGCAGCAGGATTTTTAAGCCGTGATTTTTTCGAGGATCGGGAGCGCAGCCTCGGCGAGTTGCTTCTTGCGCAGCATATATCCGGATTTAGGCTGTCTCTTAATTGCAGTTTCCGCAGCCTTTTTTGTTTTGATACCGTAGCCTGCAGCATGGATTAAAATTTTGACCTCGGCTGGATCCATTTTGATGGCCTTCAGGCTTGCCGTGTTGACGTTGAAATCTTCAGGATCGCCCGGCCGGAGATCCGTCGCCACCGGGAGGAACCCGGGATCCGGAATATTCCAAACATAGAATCCTGCCGGGATTTTTTCGACGATTTCAAAGCGATAAACTGTGCCGTAGCCGTTGTCAAGTTCGATAAAGTTTTTGTTCATAAGAGCACCTCCTTTTTTGATTAAAAGCACGGAACCGGATCCGGGCTGTACTGGTTGTAAATTTTTGCGGCTTTTTCGTAGGCCTTTTTCATTGTTTCCCAGCCGCGAGATGTGTCCGTTTTGAAATCTACCGAGAGATCGAAACCGCCGTACTCGCAGATCGTAACCACGAAATTTTTTTGCTTCCGGTTGCAGCCCCACTGCTCGAGGGTGATTTTTCCGTAGCCGTTTTCGTTTTCGTATTCCGCCCAGATATTTTCTGTTTCGGCGGCCATTGTTGGAGCGTAGCTGTAATTATTGATATCCATATTTATGCCTCCTTGAAAATTTTTTGTTGCCCTTCCGGGAATACCGCCCCGGGGAGTCGAACCCCGGGAGAAAAGCGCCGCCGCGATAAAGAAATTTTTTGAGGATCAATCCCAAGTATTTTGATAAACCGACTGACCGCCCCACGGACGAACGGTGCAGTATTCAGTTTTGATATAAATGCTTTCGTCGTAGTTGCTTTTCATAACCATTTTTTGAACCGGATCATTGATCTTGTTTTCAGGATCCGCCAGAACGCGCTCGGAGCCGCCGCGTTCAGTAGATTCTATTTTTTGACCGATCCGCTGGAGCTCGACCTTGCAAGCGGAGATTATTTTTGTAACCTGAAAGAATTCAACAATCGTCATATTGTAGCCAAAAGACCCGTAGAAAATATCGCCGACTTTCACGCCGTACTTATTTTTTGGAGCCGATACCGGAGCCGGAGCGGAGACCTGTGCCTCGGGGATTGTTACCGCAGCCGATCCGCCGGAGAGTTGTGTCGCGAGAGCCATGCGCTCCGCGGTATTTTTTGCGTACCATAATTTTTTAACGCCGTGCCACCTGAATCCGAGATTTTTTAAGGTTTCCCTGATTTCGTTTGTGGGCTTGCTTTCAAAAGTAAGCTCGATCCCGTTAAATTGATTGTTGATTGCCATTGTACACATAAGCGTTACCTCCTAATTTTTGAAATTATTTTTTCGGCACTATTGCCGGAGAACCCGGATCCGGAGTCGAACCGGATATTTTTTGAACCGTTCCCGGGTTTAAGGGGAACCGGAGATCAGTGGAACCTGTCTCCGTTTTTCCCGAAACGCCACGCCGCGTCGCCTTCAAGCCTTGCAATGAAATGCTTGTGAGGATTTTTGAACATTTCGCCCGTCCAGCCCATACGATTGAGCCACGTTCTCATCGCGAATTTTTCGTTTCCGGCGATCATGATCGGATTTTTGACGGCGCGAATATTTTTTTGAGTAAGCGCGCTGGCGTTCATTGAAAGCACTAACAGGATGTAAGCACGAACGACTCCGGCGCGTAACGTAGGATTGAAAGCCCTAACCTCAAGCGTATTTTTGGGTCTTCCTAAAGTTGAGAAAAAGCGGTGCAGGTTCAAAATGTGATAGCGGCTTGAATTGTAGTGCTCCTGCATAGCGTATTCGGAATTTCTATAACCGTAGTAGCTGTACCACGCATCACGCTGCGCCTCGAAAGTATTTTTGCCCTTGAAAGCATCCACTAAACCCTGATCAAGCGGCTGGCACCAACGCATATCGCGATGACCAACGGTGCCGGTTTCGGTTATTCCTAACGACTTACGGATCAAAGCGTCGTTGGAGTAAAACAGGTTTACGAAATTGCGAACGGATCTGGGGCTGTGCCCCTTGCCGGATACATGAACGTGGATGCCGCAGTTATATTCGGTTCCGGTAACGGCTCCGGCGGCTTTCAGCGCGCGGATCAAGTTCTGGAGCGTTTCCATATCTTGAGAATAGGTGAGCGGCGGTGTTTCAAGTTCGCAGGACGTATCGCGGCCGCCGGTAGTAAGAATAGAACCGTCGCTGGCAAATTGCCACTTGCGACCCTGCTGATCGATACAAGCCCAACGGCCATATCCGCCGCCGATATAGGTGGCCTCGCCGCCGATCGTAGCGGCTGCGACCCTTGCAGCTGCCTCGCGAGTTATTCCGGTCATTTCGATTTCAACGCCGAACGTTGTATTATTGATTAAATCGATGCTGGGTGTAGTTGACATAAGCAATCCTCCTTGTTTTTCCGCTTGTTTGCGGTTTCTTGTATTCGGTTTTAAGGTGTACGCTGTACCCCTTGCGCTGATAACACGATAACTCCGCCGGAAAAGGAAGTCAAGTCTTTTTTTCAAAAAAATTTCTACACCGGATCAGCGAAAAGCCTCAAAATCCGGCACGAAACGACCCAAAAAGGAACGACCGACGAAAAGAACCGGAGCGAAAACAGGCTCAAAGCCAGAGCGGTCAAGGGGTTGAGCCGGATCGAGCTGTGTCTTTCTTCCTATATACGGCGAAAAACGACATCGGGCTGTGCCTATAAACGACCCGAACGATCCACCGAACGACCCCGATCTGGGTGACGGACCGCCAAAAAGGACCGCAGGAACGACGGACCCACGCAAGGCACGCCGGACCCACGGACGGACCGAACGACCCTGCGCCGACGGCAGGCAGGACGGCAGGCAAGGCAGGCAGGACGCAACGCCGGAACGACCGCAGGACGGCAGGACGGGCTGTGCCTATACCCACGACGGCAGGCAGGCAAGGCACGACGGCAGGCACGCCGGACGACCCACGCCCCTCGCGCGCGCCATGATGGAAGAAACGCAAAAAGCTGTCTCGGAACGACCGCCACAACGCCACGCCGGACGGCAGGAACGACCTGCCCGAACGACCCACGCAAGGCAGCTCGACCCACGGCAGGACGGCACGCAAGGCAAGCTGTGCCGGATCAGCCACGGCGCGACCCTTGAAACGCGGATCAGCGACCGCCCTGAAACCCAGTAAACAAGCGGCCTGTGCCCCTCTCGACCGAACGCCCGTTCGGGTTATAGGTACTACTGTGCCGCCCCCTCCCATGCGGGGCGGCGAGACCCCGATGTTTTTGGGGGTAAAACTCGAAAAAAATCGACCATTTCGTTACGCATTACAGCCGTAGTTGTACTACCGTTATAGCCGTAGAGCCTTGAAAACAGGGCGTTCTGGCCGCTTTTTCAGAAAAATAAAAAAGGAACACAAAGGAACATTCACTTATGCTAAAATAGTAGCGTGGAAGATTGAGCGAGGACGACGGCACTTACCCATAACAGGCGGCTTATGAAGCGGCCGGGTAAGACTATGGAGCTTCGCTTTTTCTATTTGCATACGGAGGTCAGCCCATGAGAATGGAAAAGCGCAGGCTTTCGGAGCTTACGCCTGCTGACTACAACCCACGCAAGGCGCTAACCCCGGAGGACGAGGAGTACCAGAAGATAAAACGAAGCATAGAGAAGTTCGGATATGTTGATCCTATTATCGTAAACGAGGACGGAACGATCATAGGCGGCCACCAGCGCCGCACGGTTCTTCTTGATTTAGGTTTCGACGAGGTAGATGTTATCGTTGTTGCCTTGGAGAAGAACGACGAAAAGGCTCTCAATGTTGCTCTGAACAAGATTTCGGGCGAGTGGGACCAGAAAGCCTTAAAGGACTTGCTTGTAGAGCTTGACCTTTCAGAGTACGATTTCACGCTTACGGGCTTTTCCCAGAAAGAGCTTGACGACTTGATAGAATTAACAGACTTTGAAGCAGAGGTTTCAGAGGATGGCTACGATTCAGAGGCGGCATATTCCGAGAGCAAAGAGACGGAATCCATCGTAAAGCCGGGCGAGGTTTGGCAGCTTGGCAACCACCGGCTCATGTGCGGAGATTCAACGAAGAAAGCGGATGTTCACAAACTTCTCGGAGAAGAACGCCTCGACCTTGTTATTACGGATCCTCCGTACAATGTAAACTACGAGGAAAAGGCAGCAGCCTTAAATGAATACCGGCCTAACAACAACGGCGCGATGAAGATTGAAAACGACCTGATGGACAAAGGGTCGTTTTATTCTTTCCTGCTTACCGCTTTTCAGAACATGGAGCAGTACATGAGGGACGGAGCCGCTGTCTACGTGTTCCACGCAGACATCGAAGGCTTAACCTTCCGTAAAGCCTTCGATGATGCAGGGTTACGGCTTTCAGAAGTTCTGATCTGGGAAAAGAACAACTTCGTTTTAGGAAGGCAGGACTACCAGTGGCGACACGAGCCCATCCTTTACGGATGGAAGGAGGGATCCGGTCATTACTTCGTAAACGACCGCACGCAGGACACCGTTATATTAGAGGACGATGTAGACTTTGAGGCCATGAAGAAACCGGAGCTTGTGCAGTATATAAAGGATCTAATCCATAAGTACGCAGACCAGACAACGGTTATCTTCGAGAAGAAGCCCATGAGCAGTAGCTTACACCCTACCATGAAGCCGCTTGAACTTATAGCGAAGTTCATGAAGAACAGCAGCAAGCGCGGCTGGAACGTAGGAGATTTCTTCGGAGGTTCAGGATCCACCCTGATGGCAGCGGAGCAGTTGGAAAGAAACGCCTTCCTGATGGAGTACGACGAACACTACGCTTCCGTAATAGTAAAGCGCTGGGAGGACTTCACCGGGAAGAAAGCAGTAAGAATAGAGGAATAACGATATGGCAGACGAACAGGAATCGAAGGGTTATGCCAGCAAAGACACAATCTGCCGCCTGTTCGGTTTGTCCGGACGACGGATAGAACAGCTTGTAGCGGATGGCATCATAGACAGAGTAAAGACAAAAAGCGGCGAGGTTCGGTTTGAGCTTGCGCCTACGATACAAAAATACGTTAAGTATCTTTCAGACAAGGCTTACGGCCGTGAGCGTTCAGATAAAGAAGCAGAGCTAAAAGAACAGAAGCTCCGGGCAGACGTAGCCCTGAAAGAATCACAAGGCGAACTTCACCGCCTGCGCACAGAGATCGCGCAGGGTAATTACATATCGGTTGAAGAAGTTAAGGCGGATTACAGCCGCTTTTTTATTGTCTTTAAGAACTTTGCTCTTTCCATTCCCGGCAAGATGGCAGGGCGATTGTCGGGGTTCGTTGATCCCGTAGAAGTACGGGAAATAGAAAACGAGCTGCAGAAAGAGGTTAAGAAACTTCTTTCGGACTTCGTTACGAGGGCGACCACCGAAAAGGCGGAGCCAGAAGATGTAACGAAGCCTAAAAAAGTAGGCAGGCCGAGGAAGAATGCCAAGAAATAAGTTTACCGTCAAGCAATATCAGTACGAAGCCCTGCAGCTTCTTTGTCCGCCCGAACAGTTATCTGTTTCAGAGTGGGCGGAGGAGTACAGAATACTTGATGCAAAATCAGCGGCCATGCCGGGAGCATGGAGCAACAGCGTAACGCCTTACCTTGTAGGCGTTATGGACGAGTTCAACAACTACGAGACAGAGGAGATAATCTTCTGCAAGCCGACCCAGATCGGAGGCACGGAAGCCTTACAGAACATGATCGGCTACATAGTTATGCAGGACCCGTCCCCTACTATGATAGTTTACCCCACGGACACACTGGCGAAGTCCGTTTCGGAGAACCGCTTACAGCCGATGCTTAAAGCGACACCCGAGATAAAACGTAAATTCGATGAGAATTCCTCCTTACTGGAATTGCAGTTCGAGGGGATGTATCTTTCACTTGTTGGAAGCAACTCCCCTTCCGGACTTGCCAGCAAGCCTATACGCTTTCTGATGATGGACGAGGTAGACAAGTACCCCGGAGCATCAAACAAGGAAGCGGATCCGATAAAGCTCGCAAGAGAGCGTACAAAAACCTTCCATAACCGGAAGATATACATAACTTCAACGCCCACATTAAAAACAGGGCATATATGGCAAGCCAAAGAAGGCGCGGACATTGAAAAGCACTATTTCGTGCCTTGTCCGCACTGCGGCGAGTATATAGAGTTCGCGTTCTCGAACATTCGCTTTCCGAAAGACGAGGGTATGAGCTACGCAGACCGCGCAGAGCTTGCCGCTTATGTGTGTCAGAAATGCGGCGGCATCATAACCGATAACGACAAGCACAATATGCTCCGTTTAGGCGAGTGGCGCACCGTAAGACACAATACGAAATACGCAAGAAAAGTAGCGTTCTGGCTAAACACCTTGTACTCGCCGTTCGTTCGGTGGGCGCAGATCGCGAAAGAGTTCTTAACCAGTAAGGACGATCCTGAAGAATTTCAGAACTTCGTAAACTCATGGCTTGCGGAGCCGTGGGAAGATACGAAGCTAAAGACGAGTTCCGATCTTGTACTTGAAAGACAGACGGAGCTCCCGGCGCTTACCGTTCCTTCATGGACGAAGATGCTTACGGCAGGGGTTGACGTTCAGGAATCTTCGCTTTACTGGAGTATAAGGGCGTGGGGCGATTACCTTACAAGCCAGAACATAGCACACGGGCAGGCCTTATCATTCGGAGAGATAGACAGGGTTATGAACCTTGAATATTACACCGAGGAAGGTGTGCCTTTTATTGTTCGACTGTGTCTCGTGGATTCAGGAGACCAGACCGACGAGGTTTACGATTTCTGCGTACTTCATTCAGACTGGGCGCTGCCCGTAAAAGGTTCAAGCCACGCGCAACTGTCTCACTACAAGCTATCGAAGATAAACAGGGAAGGCAGCAGCGCAAACGGTATGACGCTTGTCCTTGTAGACGGCGGCAAGTACAAAGACATGATCGCCGGAAGAATGCAGAAGCCAAACGGTAAAGGTTCATGGATGGTTTACGAGGGCTGCGACGAGGAATACGCCCAGCAGGTAACGGCAGAGCACAAGGTCAACGTTAAGAAGAACGGCGTTGTAAGGCAGGAATGGACCCCGAAGCATAGTCACGCGGATAACCACTACCTCGATACCGAGGTTTACGCGCTTGCGGCGGCCGACATTTTAGGCGTAAGAACCTTGCACCTGCAGAACGAAGAAGTTCCTGACAGGCAGAATATACCGGAGAAAGTACCGGAATCAAAAGAAGAACAGTGGATAAAAGCGAACGAGGACTGGATTCAGAAAGGAGGCGGCTATGGCGGATAACGAGAACGTACAGCAGACCCCGGAGCCCACACCGGCACCGACACCTGCTATTCCCACCACTACAAAAGAAATGCTTGAAAGCGTAAACGCCGCCATATACGCGGTTGCCGTAGGAGGCCAGAGCTACAAAATAGGATCCCGTTCTTTAACAAGAGCGGACCTAAAACAGCTATATGCTATAAGAAACGACCTTATGGCGCAGGAAGCAGCGGAGAACTCGTCGGGCTTGCTTGACGATTGCTACGTTGCAGTATTTGACGGGAGGTAAGCGAGATGGGATTTATTGACAGTATTGTCGCTGCCTTTAGTCCGGAAGCGGCATACAGGCGCGAGGCATACCGCAGAGCATACGAGGAGTTAAGGAACTACGATGCCGGAGGTTTTGACAGGCCAAACCAGAACTGGAGAGTCGGAAACCAGAGCGCAGAAGTAACGGACCGGTACAGCAGAGACGAAGTAAAGGCCAGAGCCCGAGACCTTGAACGGAATTCAGACATAATGAACTCCGTTGTAGGAGCCTTCAAAAGAAACGTAGTAGGATCCGGATTTTCCATTCAGGCAAAGACCGAGGAGCCGGATCTGAACAAGCAGATCGAGAAGGCATGGAAGCGCTGGTGCAAGAAACAGAACTGCGACGTTACCGGAACGCAGAGCTTAAACCAGATTATAAGAATGGCGGTTGAGCGCAAGAAGGTAGACGGCGGCATCTTATTTGTAAAGCGGTACACAAAGGACGGTTTCGTGCCGTTCAAGCTGCAGATGATCGAGGTTGATGAGCTCGACAAATATGCAACCGAGCCTAAAGAAGTAGGCAATAAGGTTGTAGGTGGCATTGAGTACAACAGCTATAACAAACCGGTCGGCTACTTTATCAGGCAGTACGACATTGACGGCTATTCTTTACGGGATCCGGTTTATGTTGAGGCTAAAGACGTAATATTCTACTTCACCAAAAAGAGACCGACGCAGCTCCGAGAGATGAGCGACATGGCGGCAACGATAACGAGAGTAAGAGACGTTAACGAGTTCATGATGGCTGTGTCCGTTAAGGAGAGAATAGAAGCCTGTCTTTCAGTATTCATTAAGCGCAGCATACCGACGCAGGGAATCGGAAGGCAGAACGGAGCGACAGACAGGACTTCATACGAAGGTAAGCTGCTTTCGCCCGGTATGATCAAAGAGCTTAACGCCGGAGACGAGATACAGGTTGTAAACCCTGCCGGACAGGGCGCAGACGCTACGAGTTTTACAAAGCTCCAGCAAAGGCTAATCGGAGCCGGACAGGGCATCAGCTACGAGGCTACAAGCCGAGACATGAGCGAGGCTACTTATTCCTCCGCAAGACAGGGCATGATCGAGGACGACCTTACTTACGGAGAGGAGAAGGAGCTTCTTATTGAGGTGCTGGATGAGATATATGAAACCTTCGTTATTTCAGCCGTTCTTTGCGGCGCTATTAGTATTCCCAGTTTCTGGGATGAGAAGGAACGTTATCTTTCCCACGACTGGACGCAGGAGCCTAAACCGTGGATCGATCCCCAGAAGGAATCGAACGCGAATAAGACGGCACTTGCTACCGGACAAAAGACCTTTAAGCAGATAGCCGCCGAGAACGGACGCGACTGGCGCGATCAGGTAGACGACATCGCAGAGGTAATAGAGTACGCCAGAGAAAAGGGCGTAAATATGGAAAACATACTTTTCGGGATTAAGGAGGAAACGGATGAACGACGAGAAGATGATGAGTAGGGAAACCGAACGCAGCGGCACATTACAGCGTTTCCTTACCGATTGCTCGATAAGGGCGGTTGAGGGCGAAGGAAACGGAAGAAAGTTTACGCTTTCTTTCAGCTCCGAGGAACCTTACGACAGATGGTGGGGAACAGAGATTCTTTCGCACGACGAAGGAGCTGTAGACCTTACCAGATTAAACACGATCGGCTGTGTTCTTTATAACCATAACCGGGATAAGGTTATCGGTAAGATTCTTTCAGCAAAGATCGAGGGCAGCAGAGGTATTGCGGAGATCGAGTTTGACGAGGACGCAGAATCAGATGTTGTCTATCAGAAAGTAGCGAGCGGCACCTTAAAGGGTGTGTCCGTAGGTTATATGGTTGAGGTTTGGGAGGACGTAGCGGCAAACAAGAAGTCGAGCGATGGAAGGTTTACCGGACCCTGCAGCATAGCCACCAAGTGGACACCTTACGAGGTTTCGATCGTTAGCGTTCCGGCGGATCCGACAGTAGGAGTCGGAAGAAATCACGAGCCGGAGAACAGGGGAGTAAGCGGCTTTTACTACAACGAAAAGCAGCTCCAAATAAACACTAATTTACTCAAGGAGGTAAAAGAGCAATGAGAAAAAAGTGGATTCAGAGACAGCAGGAGCTTCTGAACACGGCAAAAGCCGCTGGCAGAGAGCTTACTGCGGACGAACAGACCGAATTCGACGATTTACAGCGTAAGATTGACGAGTTCGATCAGAAGGAAGCAGAGCGTCAGGCGCAGGCTACCGCTGCAGCACAGGCACAGCCCGAGCAGGCAGAGGACCTTAACGCAGTACGCGAAGCAGAACGCAGCGCAGAGCGTTCCCGTATCAGGGAGATCGAAGCGATCTGTACTCATTTTGGCGTAAACGCAAGAGAGTACATCGACAACGGCACTTCCGTAGATGCTACCAGAAAGGCAGTTATGGAGAAGCTCATGCAGGACGGCACACCCATCAGACAGACGGGAAGCGCAGAAGTAACCAAAGACGGCGAGGACAAGTTCAGAGATGCAGTTTCAGACTCGCTCCTTATGAGAGCAGGTATTGAGCTTGCACATCCTGCAGACGGCGCAAGAGAGTTACAGGGTCTTTCCCTTCGTGACATCTTCATTGAGTGCGAGGAGAGAGCAAACGGAACAAGAGGTCTTAACCGTAAGACCAGCGACGATCTGTTCACAATGGCTCAGAGACAGTTCTTCAACCCTACCGCAGCTTTCCCTGCTATTCTTGATAACGCGATCAACAAGGCATACGTTGAAGGTCATAAGACCGTAGCCGTAACCTTCGACCGTATCACCAAGAAGGGCAGCCTTAAAGACTTCAAGACCGCTGACAACAACTACCTTGCAGGTCCTGTAGGCGAGTTCCTCGAGGTTCCTGAAGGAAGCGAGCTCAAGCACGACGTATGGAGCGACGAGAAGCTGCCTACCAGAAAGCTCAAGACTTACGGCCGCCAGTTCACACTGACCCGTCAGGCTTTCATTAACGACGATATCGACGTTGTTACCAGAATCCCTGCAAAGTACGCAGCAAGCGCACGCAAGACCATCAATAAGCAGGTTTACAGCATCCTTGTAAACAACCCTGCTATTTACGACGGCGTAGCACTTTTCCACAGCAACCACAAGAACGTGCTTGCAACCGGAACAGGCGTTACACAGGCAGCTATGCAGGCTATGATTATGGCGCTCCAGACACAGGAAGATCAGTTCGGAGAGGCTATCATCGTTCGCCCTGCAAAACTTGTAGTTCCCGTAGGCCTTGCCTTCGACTTCTACACCCTGTTCCATAGCCCTACCATCAACGGAAGCGGCAATACGCAGGCAGTTAACCCTCTGTACCGTTACGCAAACCAGATCGAGATCATCGAGGAGCCTACGATCAACGTTCTTTGCGGCGGATTCGGAAACACAATGCCGTGGTTCTTACTCGGCGCTTCCGAAGATACAGACTTCATTGAGGTTGATTATCTCAACGGTCAGGAAATTCCTACCATTCGCAGAATGGAAGTTGCCGGACAGCTCGGCTTCGTTTGGGATATTTACCTTGACTGGGGCATCAGCGTTATGGACTTCCGCGGCGCAATTAAGAATCCGGGCGTTCAGATTGACAGCCCTTTATCATGATAAGGAGGTAGCATAAGATGGCTAAAGCGACATATTGGCAGAGAGGCGAAACCCTCGATTACCCTAACGCGTCCGGGAGCAAGATCGACGCGAATACTATCGTTGTTCTGAAAACCGGAGCAACCGGAAGAATCGGCGTTATCGGAACCGACATTCCTAACGGCGAGACTGGATCCGTTCACGTAACAGGCGTTTACGAGATGGCAAAGTCCAGCTCTAACGCTATCGCACAGGGCGAAGCAGTTTACTGGGATGGAACCGGTATTACCGAGGCGAGCAACGACGGAGGCGGCACTCCTACTTACTATCCTTCCGCAGGTTATGCGGCAGCAGCTGCAGCAGCAAGCGCAGACAAGATTCTTGTAAGGATCGGATAAGGAGGCGCTCATGGCAGAAATCCTTAACGGCGGCGAGGGAAGCACCCTCGTCGCTTGCTATCCTATACTTTACCATTCCCATCAGTACGCGGTAGACGAGGTTCTGCCGACGAACGATCCCGGAATGGTAGCCGCATGGCTTGAAGCCGGAACAGCGAAATGGACGGACGGCGAGCCTAAAGAGGAAGCTCCAAAGGCTGTGCCTAAAACAGCGGAGCCCGGAAGAACCGGTGAGGCTGTGTCCACGGAGAGCGATGGCGACGACCTTGTAGGCAAAGTTCCCAAGACTAAACAAAGAAAGAAGTAGGTGAGCTTATGCTATCGTTCAAGGACCAGATCAGAAGCGACAACGCGAACATATTTATGAACACGGCCGAGTTTTCGGACGTTCACCTTGTAAACGGCAAAGAGATGGCGATTCAGATTGATAATAACGAGATGATCGACCGAGAGAAGCGTTATCAGTATAAGCGCTCGTTGTATGCGGACGGCGTTTACCTGAAGGAGCTTTTAATCTATGTACGCGCGGAGAAGTTCGGACCATTACCGGCAGTCGGAAGAACGCTGATTCTTGACGGAAAGACCTACGTAATTTCAGATGCTATAAACGAGGACGGAATTTATTCTCTTTCATTGGAGGCTAACAAGACAATGTCATGATGCATTATTGCATAAACATGGACGGCCTCGAGGAGATAGAGGCCGCGCTCGGAAAAGCGAAAGACAAGTCAAAGTACGTTTTAAGGGCGGCGATAAACGACTCCGCAAAGGAAGTAGCGAACAGAATGATGAAGGGAGCCGGGTCCCGGTATGCGAGAAACGACCGAGGCATGAAGCCTTACAGACCCGTTACCAAAATCGACAAAGCAAAAATCGGCAGGCTTGCAGCAATAATTGACGTAAGAGACAAGAGCTCCGACTTGTACGAGTACAAGTTAAGCGACCGAACCTATTACCCCGGCAGTAAAGGGGCTCCAAAATGGATAAAAGCGAAACAGTTACGGAGCGGAAGTCTCAAGCGGATCGCGGCAAGGCCGGGAAATGCAGGCGACAAATACAAGGGTTTCGTTGTTAAGTACCACAGCGGCCACCTTGCTATCGCCGAACGTGTGCCCGGAACGAGTATGAGAGGGCATCCCGAAAAGGAAGCCATCCGCTCACTATACGCTACTTCAAAGCCGAAAGCGGAAGAAACCGTATTCAAGCACACCATAGACCCCGAGATGTACGACTTGCTTATGCGCAACATTCAGAGCGAACTCGTAAGATTCTTGTAAGGAGGTAAGCAATGACACCGCTTGAATTACAGGACGAGCTTGTAGAGGAGATGAAGGAGCTCTTTAAGGACTACCTTTACAGATCTGCATCAAGCAAAGAGCGTGTGCCGCTTCAAGTTTTCCCCCAGCATATACCCATAAACGAGACGGACGACGAGGAAGATCCTGTGCCGTACCTTATCGTAAGGTTGAGCAGCGGAGACGACGACGGAACGCGCGATAGCAACAACATTGTGAAACTCGTTATAATCGCAGGAATCTACGACGATAACCTGAACGCGCAAGGACACAGAGATGTTATGAACATCATCCAGAAGATTTACGACAGGTTTCACAAGAACCCTAACTTGCATGATAAAGCCGCATATACAGGGGAGTTCCACTGGGCAGCGCAAGAGGATAACTATTATCCGTTCTACTTCGGTGCCTGCAGTATCGCTTTCAATATTGCGGCGATAAGAAGGGAGGACGAATACGCATGAGTGCTAAAAACAAGAACGAGGTCAAGGCCGAAGCCGTAGAGGTTGAAGTTAAGACCGAGGAAGCTCCTGTTTCAGAAAAGAAGCCGGAGAAAAAGAAAAGCAACGTTGTGTATCTCGGACCCACTATCACCGGAGTAGTAAGGCACTCGGAAGTTTTCGCAGGCGGCGAGCTTCCTGAAAAGGCGGCAAAATGCGTTTCCGACTTTCCGATGATGGCAAGGCTTTTCGTAGACATTGACGAAATGGCCGAGGCGGTCAAAGAGTTACGCAAGGAAAAGAGCGTACTGAGTACGATCTACGCACAGACAGTAAACAAATACACAAGGAGGTAATAAGAATGCCCTATTTACACGGAATCAGGATTAAAGAGAATCCTACAAGCGTTCCCACCCCGGTCGTAAACGAGGCAGGTGTGCCGGTCGTTTTCGGTACAGCACCTGTAAACCTTGCAGCAGACCCGGCGCACGCAACAAACAAGTTATTCCTCTGCAATAGTTTTGCGGAGGCAGTTGCAGCCCTCGGTTATTCCGACGACTACGACAACTACACCCTTTGTCAGGCTATGGACGCTTTCTTTAAGGCGTTCGGGGTTGCACCCGTTATTTTCTGTAACGTACTTGACCCCAGCAAGGCAGGACACAAAGAGTCTATCACCACAGCGAGTCTTACCGTTTCAGACGGTTTGGCAAAGATCAACGAGGTCGGCGTTATTTTAAGCACCCTTGTACTGAAGAACGGCGGAACCGATCTCGTAGAAGGAACTGACTACACCCTCGAATTTGACGAGGAAGGCAAGGTTATCGTTACTGTTCTTGCAGCAGGAGTCACAACGATCACCGTTACCGGTAGTAAGTTAAAGCCTTCTGGCGTTTCTGCAGCAGACGTAGTAGGCGCAATCGACGCAGGAACCGGCGTTTACACCGGTATTCAGCTCGTAGACAAGGTTTATCCCGAGTTTTCGCTTACCCCTTCACTTCTTCTTGCGCCCGGCTGGTCCCAGAACCCTACTGTTGGACTTGCGCTCGCAGAGAAGTGCAACAACGTAAGCGGAATGTTCAAGTGCGAGTGTGTCGTTGACATTGACTCCGCATCAGGAACCGGCGCTACGAAGTATAACGACGTTGCAACCGTAAAGGCAAACAGCGGTTACGCACACGAGCACATGATCTGCTTATGGCCGATGGTTAAGTACGCAGGTAAGAAGATGGCATTTTCCGCTATCTACGCAGCTATGGCTTGCTACACCGACGCGACCAACGACAACGTGCCCAGCGTTTCACCTTCCAACAGAGCAATCCGCATTTCTACCGCTTGTCTTGCAGACGGTACAGAAGTTCTTCTGGACCAGCCGCAGGCTAACGAGCTTAACGGCGCAGGCGTAGTTACAGCTCTTAACCTTAACGGATGGAAGGCATGGGGCAACAATACAGCGGCTTACCCTGATACCACCGATCCTAAAGATCGCTGGATCGCTTGCAGACGCTTCTTCTCATGGTGGGGCAATTCCTTTATTACCACATACATGAGCAAGGTTGACAGCCCTGCAAACTACCGCTTGATCGAGAGCATTGTTGACTCGGAGAACGTAAGAGCAAACAGCCTTGTTTCGACTGGCAAGTGTGCCGGTCTTCGCATGGTTTACAGCAAGGACGACAACCCGATCGGCAACGTTATCGACGGCAAGATCGTATTCAGACAGTACCTCGCACCTTACACCCCTGCAGAGGACATTCTGAATATTCTTGAATTCGATCCTTCCATGATCGAAGCAGCTTTAGGAGGTGAATAAGAATGAGCGCAATCGTAAACATTCCCGAAGTTATTAACAACTTCAACGCTTACAATCAGGGTAACGTTCTTATCGGCGTTACCGGGCAGGTTCAGCTTCCTAACTTCGATGCGATTACAGAGGAGATCAAGGGCGCAGGCATCCTCGGTTCATACGAGACCGGAATCCCCGGTTTCTATTCTTCGATGCCTCTTGATGTTCCGTTCCGTATTCTGGACACGGACATTTTCAGCATCATGAACCCCAACGAGCCCGTAGATGTTACTTTCAGAGCATCCGAGCAGCACACCGTAAAGGCAACCGGAGCGCTTGATTACAAGCAGATGAGAGTAGTTACTCGCGGACGCTTGAAGAACTTCACTCCCGGAACCCTTGAACTGGGCAAGCAGATGGACGCGAAAGTAACCCTTGAACTTCTGTACATCCTTATCGAGGTTGACGGAAAGACCATGCTTGAATACGACAAGCTGAACACAGTCTTTGTAATTGACGGCAAGGACGTGTTAGAGAAAGTGAGGGCATATAGCTGATGGAAGATAAGAAAGATATGTTAAGAGAGCAGGAGGCGGCGAAAACCGCCTCCGCTAATTCCGTGGTAGACACCACACCCAAGACAGAGGCAGAGGACGACGAGGAGGAAGAAAGCCTTGTTATTAAGCTCAAGAAGCCTTACAAGTTCGAGGGTAAGGAGTACACGGAGATCGACCTTTCCGGGTTAGAGGATCTGTCCGCCGCAGACATGATTTCAGTAAACAAATACCTTGACAGACAGAGTTCCGGTATTCAGGTAATGCCGGAGGTTTCTTTGGAGTACGCCTGTGTCCTTGCGAGCAAGGCGACCAAACAGCCTATTGAGTTCTTCACCGGGCTGTCTCCGAAGGTTGCGATCAAGGTTAAGAACCGCGTTATGGGTTTTTTATTCGGAGCGGAATAAGGCCGTCCGATGTAAAGGCTTTACGCAGAATACTTATACAGCTTTCAATGGCGTTGCAGACGGGGATGGATTTCTTCGCTGCAATGCCATTATCAGAGCTTATTGAAACGATAGAGGAGGTTCACAAAATTGGCGACGAACGGAAAAGAATACAAGCTGGCCGTTAGAATAGCCGGTATAGTCGACAAGTCTTACGACGTTGCGCTTACCTCCGCTAATGCCAGCTTAAAGGGCTTTAAGGCAAACATGAATAAGATCGACGGCAGTTTCAGAGAGCTCGACAAAGGTTTTAATAAGATTATGTCAGCAGGTAAGGCTTGCTTTCACGCAATAGCCACTGCTGCGGGTGTGGCCGCAGTTGCCGTAGGAGCAGTTACGGCCGCATCCATTAAAGTCGGATCCGAATTCGAGGCAGAAATGAGCACAGTTCAGGCTATAAGCCAAGCCACGGACGAACAGCTTACAGAGCTTTCAGACAAGGCAAGGGAAGTAGCAAAAGAAACCGTATTCTCCGCTTCTGAAGTAGGACAGGCTATGGAGTTCATGGGCATGGCCGGATGGAAAACCGAGGAGATGCTTTCAGGTATTGAAGGCGTAGTAAAACTTGCGGCAGCTTCCGGCGAGGAGATGTCTACTGTGTCTTCGATAGTAGTCGATACGCTTACGGCTATGGGTCATACGGCAGACGATACCGGGCATTTCGTAGACATTCTTGCGCAGGCGGCCATGAATTCAAATACGAACGTGGAACTTATGGGCGATACATTCAAGTACGCGGCCCCGGTAGTCGGTTCTTTAGGTTACAGCATGGAAGATCTGGCAATAGCAACCGGGCTTATGGCTTCGAGCGGTATTAAAGGAAGCCTCGCAGGTACAGCCCTTCGTAATATGCTAACCAGAATGGTTAAGCCGACAAAGGAAAGCCAGAACGCAATCGACGCTTTAGGACTTTCCTTGACCGACGAAGAGGGCAATATGTATAGCCTTTTAGAAATAATGCAGAAGCTCCGTGAAAACTTCGCGGATAGCGACGACATAGAAGGCATGAACGCAGCCCTTCGAGAGCTTGCAGGACTTACGGACGAGCAGATCGAGGAAGTACAGAGTAGCCTCGGTGAGCTTTCAGAAGCAGAAGAAGCCTTCTACGCTGCAGAGTTAGGCGGACAAAGAGGTATGTCCGGCTTGCTTGCTATTGCAAACAGCACGGATGAGCAGTTCTTACAGCTTACGGAAGCGATCTACAACGCGGAGGGCGCAGTAGATCAGATGGCCAACGTAAGACTTGATAACTTACAGGGCGATATTACGATCCTGAAAGATACCGCAGCAGACGCAGGTATCGAGTTCTATTACCAGTTCAAAGACAACCTCCGCAGTATCGTTCAGGAAGTTACGGCCTTCGTAGGTAAGGTTTCAAAACACATACCCGATGCGTTCAAGAAGGTTAGCGAGGCGTTCCCGACATTAAAGCGGAAGTTCACCCAGTACGCAAAGCCCGTATTCGATGCGATACTTTCAGTAGGCAAGTGGGTATTCGAGCACGGCAGAGGAATTATAGCGATCCTTGCCGGAATAGGCGCGGCGCTTGCAGCATACAAGATAGCAAGCACAGCATCGCACCTTATAACTTCGATTATGAAGTTAGCGAGCATGGGCCCGGTCGGCTGGATTATCATGGGCGTGGCAGCAGCCATTACAGCGGTTGTTTCAGCCTTGACCTATTACAAGCTCAAAGAAAGAGAAGCAATCGACAATAACCTTGCTGATCATTTCGGGAACATAGCTCTTTCATTAGAGGAGCTGCAGAAGATAGCGGAATACGTTGTTTCCACCGGGAACATTGACAAGATAAGAGAAGCCCTTAATGCTTACGAAGGACTTGATGAGTACGCGCAGATCATAAGCAGCACGACAGAAGCCCTTAACAAGATGAACTGGAAGATCCAGATCGGCATGGAGCTTACCCCGGAGGAACAGGCGGAGTATCAGAAATCAATCGAGGATTACATTAAGGCGGTTGAGGACTTTGCCCTGCAGGGCAGATACGCGGTACATCTTAATCTTACGGCTATCTTCGGAGACGACGACACGAGCGGAGTCGTTAACAAGGTAGATCAGTTCTATCAGGATCAGTATGGAGAGCTTACAAGGTTAGGCGGCGAACTTGCAGACGCTGTGTCTAAAGGCTTTGAAGATAACTTCCTTGACGAGTTCGAGGTACAGGGAATTATCAAGATTCAGCAGCAAATGGCAGAGATCCAGAAAGCCCTTGCTTTAGGCGAGTACGACGCTACGCTTTCGGCTATTTCCACAAGGTTTAGCGCAGGACAGCTTACAGCCGATTCTTTCCAAGACTTGCAGGCAGAGCTTAAAGAAGCGGCACAGACCGTTTCGCAGGAATACGAAAAGAGCTACATCAAGGCGCAGGCAGCTCTCGGGGCTTCGTTAAGCAGCGGTTACTTGACTCAGGCGGAATACGACGCGGCGAGCGAAACCAACAAGCAGGAGATGCTACGAGGTCAGGCGGAAGCCAACATAAAGGCCGTTCAGTTCATGATCAACTCTATCGAGGACGCATACGGCGCAGAGATAAAGACCTACAACCAAAGAGTCAAAGAGATTATCGACGAATACACCGCAGACAGTTATAGCTGGGACTGGGAAGAACGCGGCGGTGTTATGTGGATGGGCCTTATTGATTCTTTACAAAAGGACAACGGTCTTGATTCAACCACCGAAAAGGCGATCGGAGAGTTGCTTGATAATATGAGCAGCCAGATCGAGATGATCAACAACCTTGCGAATGAATGGGATAGCCTTACGCCGGAGATGCAGACCGACATAGCAGCCATTCAGCAGAATTTAGCTGTTTTAGGCGGCATGACATCAAGGCGTGCATTTTTAGGAACCGCCGGAGATACAGGCGCTCTTTCAGATGATTTAGCAAACAGGATTTTCGCAGGCGGCGAGAACGCAGCCAAGACATGGCTTGAAGAATATTACGAGAACGTAACAACCGACGCTTATCAAGGCGCGCAGCGCATGGCGGATCAGACGGCAAGAGATACACAAGACCTACTTAACGAGAGCTTTTCAGTAGGTTTTGACGTATATTCAACCCTCGGCATCCACTTAAAGCCGAGCATCACCATACCCGAGACGACCTTCGATTTTAGTTTGGGAAGCCCTTACGGATCTGACGGCAAGATTAACGGACCTTACAGCGACGCTTATATTAAGGCGTGGGATTTAGCACATCCCGGACAGCACGCAAGAGGCGGACTTGTTCAGAGCAAGGAGCTTTCATGGCTTGCAGAGGAAGGACCCGAGATGGTTGTGCCGCTTGACGGAAGCCAGAGAGCTGTGTCTCTTTGGGAGATGGCAGGACGGCTCCTCGGAATGAGCAGCCTTACCGACAGATTCAGTCTTGACGGAGCAACGAGCGGCGGTAGCGTTTCGGTTGAGTACAGCCCTACGTTACAGTTCTACGGCGAAGCGCCTTCAAGAAAAGACCTTGACGAGGCCCTGAAGATGAGTCAGGACGAGTTCAACGACATGATGGAAAACTACCTTGCAGGCAAGCGTAGGGTTTCATTCGCATAAGGAGAGACGGCTATGGCAAGCGTTTATACGACAGTTGCCGGGGATATATGGGATAAGATAGCTAAAGAGGTGTACGGTTCAGAGACCTACACCTCTTTCCTTATGGCTAACAACCAGAAATACATAAACTATTTCGTATTTCCTGCCGGCGTTCAGTTGGATATTAAGGATTTACCGGAGGAGGAAAGCACCCTCCCGGAATGGAGGCAGTAGATGGCATCACCGAGGCAGGTCGCAGTTGAAATAACATACGACGGAACAGCGAAAAAGGTCGTAGCGCAAGCAGTAGAAGCTACTACCGGAGCGAAGGCAAGCGACGGAACGACCTATACGGTTGTTCGCGGAGACTGCCTCTGGAACATAGCAAAGCGCTTTTTAGGAAGCGGCACGAAGTACACGCTGATCTACGACGCAAACAAAGACACAATAGAAAACACGGCAAAGGCACACGGTAAAGCGAGTTCGGATCACGGCCACTGGATCTGGCCGGGAGAAGTTCTTGCAATTCCCGGGCAGGAGAAGAAGGCCGAGACCACGACGCAAACAAAGGTCGAGACTACCGGCAATTCAAACCCTGCTTTAGGAAGCAAGATAGAACAGCAGCTTACGGGCTTTACCTATACCGACGTTGCCAGCGGTCAGAGCGATTCTGTGTCGATTACGATGCACGACATAGGCCACGAATGGATGGGCAAGCTCATGCCGAAGCGCGGCGCGGACATAGGAGCAAAGATCAAGCCGAAAGAGTACGACGGCTTGAAGGCTTTCAACTGCGGAACATTCATTCTTGATGATATTTCCTTTTCAGGAAAGCCTACAAACTGTGTCTTAGGCGGAGTGAGTGTGCCTGCTATGGACGATTTTAAGAGCCTCCCGGTTACAAAGACATGGGAGAAAACGACCATACAGGAGATCGCTTCTGAAATAGCGAAGGCAGCAGGTGTGTCGCTTCACTACGACGCAGACAAGATCCAGATAGCAGAGCTTGAACAGAGCAGCCAGACAAACAGCGCTTTTCTTTATTCCCTCTGCGACAAATACGGGCTTGCCTTGAAGGTCTATAATCATAAGCTCGTAATATTCGACATTGTAGCATACGAGGAAAAGAAAGCAGTTGCTACCATTTCAGAAACAGACATGACGAAGTGGTCGTACAATACGACCGTTGACGGAACTTACACAGGCGTAAGCCTTAACTATACGGATCCGGACACAGACAGCTCGATCAACGTTACGATGGGCAAGAAGGGCAGAATGTATTCTTTGAATACGCAGGCTTCAAGCCGTTACGACGCGGAGCTGCAGGCGGCGGCAAAAGTCAATTCGGCGAACCGCTCCATTGAAACGCTTGATATTACGATCAGGGCGCGTTCAGGTATTGTAGCCTCACAGTGCATCCAGATCACAGGCCTCGGAAAGATAGACGGCAAGTATTACATTGACAAGGCAAAGCACGACATCGGAAATAAAGGCTATACAATAGGGCTTTCGCTTCACAAAGTACAGGAAGCTATAAAGGTTACGCAGCCGGTTAAGACGGCAGCGTCAACGGGAGGCCAGAGCTACACCGTTGTTTCAGGCGATACCTTGTGGGGCATTTCAAAGAAATTCTACGGCACCGGCACGAAGTACAACATCATATACGAGGCGAACAAAGACATTATAGAAGCGACTGCCAAACAGCACGGCAAGAAGTCCAGCGACAACGGACACTGGATCTGGCCGGGAGAAACATTTACGATACCGGAGGCGTAGCTTATGAGAATGAGAATAGGCAAGGTAACACAGGTTTTCCCGAGTACCGGGAAAATGAAGGTTCTTTACGAGGACGAGAACAACGCTTCCTTACAGCTTTCGATGCTTACCATGAATAACGAGTATTCAATGCCGAAGGTCGGCGACCGGGTACTTACGATGCACATGGAGAACGGAAGCAGTAAAGGTTTTGTCCTCGGAACATATTACGGAGGCGGCACGCAACCGAAAGCTAATTCAGGCTACCGCAAGGACTACGGAGGCGGCGCGTATGCCACTGTAAAGAGCGGAGGGTATAAATTATCGGCTGGAAGTATAGAGCTTGTTGTGGGCGATTCTGATGCGTTACAGAGCATAGTCATAAACGACGAAGGAATAACCTTTAAGTGCCCTTACGGAGAAGAAACCTTCGAGAACATTCTGAAACGGTTAGAGCGGATAGAGGATCTACTCGGATTGCCGCACACGATACCGTCATAAAGGAGTTGATGATATGGCACAGATCGGGAATTTAGGGAAGCTGATTACCTTTGAGGTAAGCAGCAAGAAGGTCCTTACATTCAATGGGATGCAGCGCAACGTTTCAGGCAGATGGGCGCAGCATGACATAATCGGGAGCAAGCCTGTGTCGGAGTTTTTAGGACCCGGACAGCAGAAGGTTACGCTCCCGATTTTCATTACGGTTATGCACGGGGTAAAGCCCCGGAAAACCCTTGAAAAGTTGGAGAAGGCAGCGGAGAAGGGAACGCCTTACACCTTTGTAATAGGCGGCAAAAAAGTAGGATCTAATCAGTGGGTCGTTGAGCAGGTAAGCGAGACATGGGGCGAGATCATAGACGACGGCAAACTACTTTCCGCACACCTTAACCTCACTCTTTCAGAATACGTATAAAGGAGGCAGGGTATGAAGCAGTTTGTAGACGGAGATTCAGAAGGCTTCGCGCCGGACGAGTTCGAGGACATAAAGATGTGCCTTGAAACCCTGCTTGCCGTTAGAGCAGGAAGCCAGCCCCTCGACAGGGAGCTGGGGATTGATTACGAGAGGATAGTCGGTTATCCGCTTGATGTAGCGAAAAATATGCTTTCCCTTGAAATCATTGAAAAGGTTGAACGATACGAGCCGAGAGTTGAAGTAACCTCGATCACGTTCACAGGCGACGCAGAGGACGGACAGCTTGTGCCGCACGTACATTTTGTAAAGGCAGGAGGATGAGGAGATGAGCGATTTTAATACAGATAACTTCCCGGACATAAGTTTTATTGAGGATAGCACGATAGACGATGTTCTGACAGCCATGATCAACGACTACCTCGACAAATACGAGGAGATCACCGGAGAGAGGATATCGCTCGCGAAGGCTAACCCTTACCGCCTTATTATGTACGCAAGCGCAGTTCAGATTTATCAGGCTATGCAATACGCAGATTACGCCGGAAAAATGAGCTTCCTTACATACGCAAACGGATCCTTCCTTGACAACCTCGCAGCGCTCCGGGGAATTTCCCGAAGGCAGGCAACGGCAGCGAAAACGACCTTGCAATTTTCCATAGCTGCCGCCATTGGATCCGCAGTAGCAATACCTGCAGGAACGAGGGTAACGAACGGAAATGATGTTTATTTCGCTACGGATGAGTACGCAGAGATAGCTGCAGGAGAGACAAGCGTTACCGTTTCAGCTACCTGTACAGAGGCAGGAGCCGGAGGAACAGGGTTTGCGGCAGGCGAGTTTTCAACGCTTGTAAATACCATAGCTTACATTACCGCAGTAACGAACACAACAGAGACTTACGGCGGCGCAGAGGTTGAGACAGACGACGAGCTGAAGGAGAGGATCTACGAAGCCCCGGGCGGCTATTCCACTACGGGTCCTAACGACGCTTATGTTTTCCACACAAAGAACGCGGCTCCCAACATAGGAGATGTTTACGTTACTTCGGAAAACGCGGGTGAGGTTGACGTTTATATCATCATGGACGACGGATCGCTCCCGAGCGCTTCCGTTATTTCTGATGTTGAGGACTACTTGAACGACCGGACAATAAGGCCACTTACAGATCAGGTTTCCGTGAAAGCTCCGACAGCTTCCACCTACAACATAAACATTACCTACTACATAGCGGCGAGCGACACTTCGGCTGTGTCTACCATTCAGGCAGACGTAGCATCGGCTGTGTCCGCTTACAACATCTGGCAAACTGAAAAGATCGGCCGGGATATTAACCCTTCCGTTCTGGTTCAGAAAGTTATGGAAGCCGGAGCAAAGCGAGTAGTAGTTACCTCCCCCACATACACGGCGCTTAACGAAAGCACGGTAGCAGCGACCGGAACCGTGACCGTTACTTACGGTGGGGTAGAGAATGATTGAGTTAAAAGACAGCCAGATCGCGCAGATAACGCCCGATTATTTCAAAGAAAAGACCGAGGTTAAGTGTTTATCATACGCACTGCAGAAGGCCACGCAGAAGCTAATTAAGTATTGCCAGAGCATAGGCGTATTTGCCATGATCGACAACGCCTCCGACGAGGTATTAGACCTTCTGGCCGTAGAGCTTAACACACAGTATTACGACACGAGCCTCGACATTCAGAATAAGCGAGACCTGATAAAGGGAACGCTTGTATGGTATCAGACTTCCGGCACGCCCAGCGCGGTCGAGGAGCTTATAACTGCAGTATTCGGCGAAGGCAAGGTTGAGGAGTGGTTCGAGTACGGCGACAGCCCGTACTACTTCAAGATCAAGACGAATGCCCAGCTTACGCCGGACATTGTAGCACGCTTTCGGAAGATCATCGAAAGAGTAAAGAATGCCCGGTCTCACATGAGAAACATTGAGATTGACCGAGAGATCGACGTTACAGAGAAGGTAGCAATAGGAGCCTTTTCTGAACCCGAGATACCTATTACAAACGGCTACGAGACCGCATCGAGCATAAGCCTCGGCGGACACTTCGCAGCGGTAACAATAAGCGAGCCGGAGAGAACGATTATCCCGGTAAATCCCGACAGGGAAGCACAAGTGAACGGAACGGCGAAACACGGTATAGCGGTTACGGCAATGCCGATCATACCTATTGTCGCTGGTTCAGAATAAAAACAAATTCAAAGGAGGAGCATTAACATGGCTGGAGTATTCGACAGAACCGCCCTAACCGCAAAAGGCCAAGCCATGCTTGCAAAAGCACAGGCGAACATCTGCAATATAGAGTTCACCCGAGCGGTCACAGGTAACGGCTCTTACGCAGCAGGCGAGGACTTGACGAGCAAAACAGCTCTGAAAAGCCAGAAGCAGACCTTTTCCCTTAACACGGTAACGGTCTGGAACAGCACCTACGTAGACGTGAAATTCATTATCACAAACTACAAGGGGCCGGGTGACTATTTAACACAGGGGTACAACGTAACAGAAGTAGGCTTGTACGCCAACGATCCGGATGAGGGAGAGATTCTTTACTGCATAGCCGTAGCAGCAACGAACCAGTGGGATTATATGCCGTCCTACGATAACCTCGTACCCACCAAGATCACAGTTAACCTTATGGCAGAGGTTGACAACGCGGACACCGTAACCATTGAGATGCCTAACAGAATGTACTTGTACGACAACAACACCGGAGACAAGTACGAGCTCGGCATTGAGAACGGACTTTTGTACTACGAGGAGGTAGAAGAATAATGGGAAAGACATTTATAGCGGACAAGGCGACGCTTGACAAGGTATGGGATGCTGTGTCGGCAGACGGCATCTACGGTTTCATTGAGCATCAGAGTGTGCTTTCGCCTTCGGAGCGCATTGAGTACATCGGACTCAACAAGAACTTTACGCCCTTGACAGTAGACAAGTCAACAGGCGCAGTTAACTACGGAAGCTGGGGAGATTTCCCCATCATCAAGGCGAACAAGCCGTGGATGGTTAAGGACGACGGAACCCCCGATTACCGCCTTGACGAATCAGACTACACCAAGAAAGAGGACGGAACCGCGTCCGACGTAGCTAACACTTCTTACGCAGGCGGCGCGTTCTCATGGCTTATGAAGATCTACAAGCAGGAATACCTTGTAGGCGACGACAGATACGTTAAGTTCAGTTTCAGCCCTCGCGACGGTTTCGAGCCTGTAGGTTTCGTTGACAGCTCCAACAAAGAGCTTGAAGGCGTATGGATCCCCATGTTCTACGGTTCCATCGTAAGCACGAAAATGACTTCGCTTTCAGGAACACAGCCTGCAGCAAGTAACCAGACATCCGCAGAAAAGACCGCCATTGATAACTTTAGCGCAAGAGCGAAGTTCCTCGGCGGACCTATCATCGGAACGATCATTGACCTTCTTCTGATGTTCGGTAAGGATTGCGACTTACAGGGCGTTTACGGAAAAGGAAATCAGGACGGCTACGACGCAACAGACCCTTACTATGGCGTTAAGGCTAACGCGGTAGTAGGCGGCGGACAGTTCTACGGAACAGCAGACGGCAAGAGCCTTAACAAGATTTTCCACAGTATCGTTTTAGGCACTTACCAGCAGTGGATGAGAGACCCTTACACCGCTTGCGTAAGTGGAAAACTTTACGTTTCCAAGAACTACACTTACGACATAAGCACACCTTCGTCCACATACGCAGCAGCCGGAATCGACTACACTTCTGTAGGAGATACAAGCTGGCATTACCCTCACAGGTACAGATCCGTTTCAGGTTTCGGAAACGTACCGGATGAACCTCCTTATAACGGAAGTACCGCGTTAGGTGGTTGTGACGGGTTTATCGTAAACGCCGGTATTACGGCGGTCGCCCTTCGGTTCGGTACTTGCGCCGGTGGCGCGATTGACGGCTTGCGCGCGTTCGATCTGAGCAGCGCAGCCACGACTGCGAGCTGGAACCTCGGCGCGGCCATCCTTCTTTTGCCTCCTGCAGGTGTGTCCGCGTAAGCGGAGACAACAGGGGGTCTGGGGGCTTTCCCCCAGAAGGAACTTACAGCAGAGGAAAATTAAATAACAGGGGATGGGATCTGCGACAGCTGGGGCGGTCGCCCTTCGGTTCGGTAATTGCAACAATGGCGCGAATGACGGCTTGCGCGCGCTCAATCTGAACAACACAGCCACGAATGCGAACTGGAACATCGGCGCGGCCTTTATCTATCTCATTACGGAAGATAAACAAAAATGCAGGTCCCGTTCCTGCACCGCTGACGGTTGAGACACCGTTTATCCGCTATTATTAGTTAGGGGAGTGGAAATTATTCCGATGCAGGACGCACGGTAAAGCGGTCGCACCTGCCGTGCGTAGGAGATAGAAGAAAAAATATCTTATAGGAGTATTCTTTCATGCGAAGGAAAGAGGACGAAAAGCTACTTACCACTTCCTCCGAACGGGGCGTGAAGCAGTACAAATATCTGTATCGCCGTATGCTTGACGAAGGAAACATAAGAACAGCATACAAGAAACTGCGTAAGGGCAAAACCAAAAGGAAGGAAATACAGTATATAGACGCACACCTTGACGAGGAAGTCGAGGCGATGCGCATCATGATCGAGAATACGAGACCGGGTGCAGAACACCCGGAGCTCGGTTACAAGCCGAGAAAAAGAAAACCGAAGTACATAAGGGAACACGGCAAGAGGCGCACCATTTATATGCCAGAGATCCACGAGCAGTGGCTACACCACATTATAGTTTTGATATTAGAACCTATAATTACAGCCACGGCTTACCCGTATTCCTGCGGCAGTTTTCCCGGAAGGGGAGCGCATTACGCAAAGAAGCGCCTTGTTTCATGGATCCGGCGCGGAAAAGGAATACGGAACTTCGCAAAGATCGATATACGGCATTTTTACGAGAGCGTCCGTATTGAGATTCTGATGAGAGAACTTACTATCAGGATCAAGGACGAGTGGTTTCTTCACGTTATCCGAGTGTGCCTTATAGGTTTCAAGAAGGGAATACCCCTCGGCTTTTACATTTCACAATGGCTCGCCAACTACCTGCTTGAACCGCTTGATTATTTCATAACCGTTACACTGGGCTTTCAGATAACGGAGCGGTACATGGACGACATAGTTATTATGGACGACAACAAGAAACGCCTACATACGGCTATTGCCAAAATAAAGCAATTCCTCGGACAGCGTTTCAGGTTGAAGCTAAAACGGACATGGCAGGTTTGCAAGTTCTGGTATTGCAAGGGCAAGCGGATCGTAAAAGGAAAAGAAAAGCGCTGGATCATAGGCAGAGAGATTGATTACATGGGCTTTCTTTTCAGCAGAGAGCGGACGGGAATCCGCAAGAGCATAATGCTTTCAGCTACAAGGCTTGCGGCGCGGATGGAGAAGCAGAAGGAACGCAGGCAAGGTTATTTCAAGCGGCACATAGAAGCCATGCTTTCATATATAGGCTGGTTTTCTTGTACCGATACTTACGCCTGCTACTACTTTTACATCAAGCCGTTTGTAAACGTAGGGAAGCTAAAGAAAATAATATCAAAATTAGACAGGAGGGCTAACCAAAATGAAAGAATGGAAACAGGAACGGTGTGCACAGCAGCCTGAAGCATTACAGCGCATCAGCAACGACACTTACATCCAGCGCCGCGACATTCAGGAAGTAACCCATGAAGCGGACGAGGAAGCAGGAACCGAGGCTTACACCGAGTGGGTCTGCGAGAGCAGAGAGATCGGTGTTTCAGAGTACGAGATGCTTAAAAGCGTTGAGGAAATAAACACCCAGAAAGCCATTGACGATTACACAGAGATGCTTATGGAGGAGGGAATCTTATGAATGCGTTTGTTAAGAGCCTTAAACGCCTTTACGATCAGAGGCGTATTACCAAAGAAGATGTTGCGGCAAGGGTTGAGTCCGGCAAGATAACCGCCGAGGATTACAAGTACATTACAGGGGAGGAATACGATGGTTAGTGTAGGAGAAAAGAAAGACATTAAGTACAACAGAGCTATGTTTCAGTTCTTCGCACTCTCCGGAGATACGGCCCCTACGGACACATTCGACGGAGTAAAGATCGCGAACGGATCCTCCCTGAAAGAGATTGACACCGGGAAGAACTACCTTTACGACGAAGAAAACGATCAGTGGGAAGAACAGCCATGACGGAGGAACTTTCAAAACTGATTTCAGATCTGGACGAGATTACAAAGAAGCAAGCGGCCATTATTGACCGCTTGTTTCAGTTATTACTGCAGTACGTTACGCTTGACGAGCTCGAGTCGGAGCTTGCGGCGATACAGGAAGTAAAAGAGATTTCGTCCGGCTGGGATAATTAAGGCGAAAGGAGGTATTCGGCATGGATGAGGTTATCCAGTTCACCACAAGGGATGTATTCAATCTTGTTCTTGCGATTTCAGGAGCTATCGTTTCAGTTTCCGCTGCCGTAACCGTTATGGCAAAGGTATTTGAGAAGATAAAAGCCCCTGATAAGAAGCAGAACGAGCGCATCGCAGCGCTTGAAGGGGCCGTTATCAAGATAAATTCACGGCTTGACGATGGTTCAAAGCATTTCGCAGCAGACAGCAAGCGTATTGACGATCTCGAGGAAAGCATGAAAGCCACAAACCGCATCATTATTGAGAGCTTGCAGGCCCTGACCGCGCACGCGATCGACGGGAACAACACGCAAGAGCTAAAAGACGTGAAGAAATCCCTTAACAATTACCTGATAAACATGGTTTGAGAAGGAGGTAAATTATGTTTGGAATTGCAGGAGTAGCAGCTATTACGGTTATTTGCTATCTTGTAGGAGCAGCTATTAAGGTGTCTCCCCTTGACAGCAAGTTTATACCGGTTATTTGCGGTATCGTTGGAGCAGTTCTGGGAGCCGTGGCGTTCGTTGTAGGGATGCCTAACTTTCCGGCAGCAGACATTATAACCGCAGTAGCAGTAGGAATCGTTTCAGGACTTGCGGCAACCGGAGCTGATCAGGTTGTAAAACAACTGAAAGCGCAAGGTTGAATTAAGGAGGCGAGGCTATGATTACAACTAATCTTGAACTTGCCGAGGCCGCTCTGAATGTAGCGAAGAACTACAAAACGCTTTACGTCATGGGGTGCTTCGGCGCCCCCATGACAGATAGCAACAAGAAGCGGTATTGCAATAATCACGATTACAACAAACAGCCCGAACGCCAGCGCATGATCATGGCGGCAGACAAGAACACATTCGGTTTCGATTGCGTAAACCTTATTAAGGGCTTGCTCTGGGGCTGGACAGGCGACAATACAAAGGCTTACGGCGGAGCGGTTTACAAGAGTAATGGTGTGCCCGACACAAACGCCAACGGTATGATCCAGAAGTGCCCCGGAGCAACAACCGACTTTTCCACTTTGGAGATCGGCGAGGCTTTGTGGATTGAAGGGCATATCGGCGTTTACGTAGGCGACGGGTTAGCGGTTGAATGCACGCCCAGATGGACTAACAACGTTCAGATTACCGCAGTATTTAACCTCGGTAAAAAGAGCGGCTATAACGGCAGGACATGGACGAAGCACGGTAAGCTCCCGTTCGTTTCTTACGTTAAGGCACCGGAGCCCGTAAAGAAATCCATTGAGGAGATCGCACAGGAAGTAATAGACGGTAAGTGGGGCAACGGATCGGATCGCAAGAAGGCGCTCACGGCAGCAGGCTATGACGCTTCCGCGGTTCAGAAGAAGGTTAACGAGCTTGTGGCAGCAGGCAAGAAGCCGACCGAGAGTGTGCCTACCGAGCCCAAGAAGAACGACGAGATTATATGGAATTTCCTGAAGGGAAAAGGCCTTAACGATTTCGCCGTTGCAGGCGTTATGGGAAACCTTTACGCAGAATCTGCTTTAAGGCCCAATAACCTGCAGAACAAGTACGAGAAGTCGCTCGGCATGACCGACGACCAGTACACGAAAGCAGTTGACAACGGAACCTATAATAACTTCGTTAAGGACTCTGCAGGCTATGGCCTTGCACAGTGGACTTACTGGAGCAGGAAACAGGCTTTGCTTAACTTCGCAAAGAAACAGAAAGCCAGCATAGCGGATCTGCAGATGCAGCTTGATTATCTTTGGAAGGAGCTTTCCGGGTATAGCGGCGTTATGAAGGTATTAAAGAACGCTTCGAGCGTAAGACAGGCTTCGGACGCTGTGCTTACCGGCTTCGAGAAACCTGCAGACCAGAGCGAACCCGTTCAGAAAAAGAGAGCCGACTACGGCATGGAGTTTTACGATTCTTATGCGACCGAGAAGGACGCGAAGGGGAGCTGCGGTTACATGGTTAAGGTAACAGCAAGCGTTCTGAATGTAAGGAAGGGTCCCGGCACGAACTATCCCGTAATTACGACCGTAAAGAAGGGCGAGACTTACACCATCGTAGGCGAGGTTGTAAGCGGATCAACCCACTGGGGAAAGTTGGTTAGCGGCGCAGGCTGGATATGCCTGAAATACACCGTTGATATGTAAAGAAGGAGGCAGGAGCTACGCGCCCTGCCTTTTTCTTTTTGCCTTGAAAAGTTCACATTTTCATATTGAGGGGTGACAGGATCATCGTAGGAGAAGTCAGGGACGGTGCCTGTATAGACATGTTGCAGGCAATGAACACCGGACATTGCGGGATGAGCACCGGACATGCCAACTCCACGACGGACGCGCTCTCGAGGCTTGAGACCATGGTCCTGCTTGGCGGAACCGAGATCCCGCTTCGTGCAGTCAGAAGGCAGATAGCCTCGGCGATCGACATCATCATTCAGCTCGGCAGGTTTCGCGACAGGAGCAGAAGAGTGCTTGAGATCGCGGAAGTGGCTGGTTGTGAAGGCGACGAGATAGTTCTCAATCCGTTGTTTGTTTTTATCGAGGAAGGTGAATATGAGGGACGTGTTACCGGTATCCTGCGCAGGACCCAGAACCCGCTCATCAGGACGGGCAAACTCAGGGCCGCCGGGCTATGAGGGATATTCGCTCACCCGGCGCGAAATAACCATTATGATATTAAAGGCCGCGCTTTTTGCGGGTCTGACGGGGGTTCTGTTCTATAACAGCATTCTTTCGGCTCTGATCTTTCTTCCTTTCTGGCATCTGTACCAAAAGACAGAGAAAGCATCCATTATCGAAAAAAAGAAGTTTGATCTCAACATGGACTTTTCCGACGCGATCGCATGCATGTCGGGCGTGCTCGAGGGCGGTTCGTCCATAGAGAACGCGATCAGCCAGACCTACAGGGACATGGCTTTGTCGCACGACAAGGAAAGTCCGATCATGAAAGAACTCAAGCTGATCGGCAACGGTCTGAACAACAACATCAGGATCGAGGACGCTTTCCTCGACATGGCTCGCAGGACGGACATTGAGGACGTGCGGAACTTTGCGGATATCTTTGCGACAGCGAAAAGAACCGGAGGGAATATCATCGCCATCATCAGAGAGACATCCGGAACGATCAGAACCAAAACAGAGGTTTCGAGGGAACTTCGCACCGTTATGGCATCGAAGAAGCTCGAAAGCGATATCATGCGGACGATCCCGTACCTGATGCTCGCATACCTCCGGTTGAGCTCTCCGGATCTGCTTGAGCCTCTCTATGGGAATCTCACGGGGATCGTTTTTATGAGCATAATGCTTATGCTGTACGCGGCGATGAGTATCCTCGCGTCAAGAATAGTGAGGATCAGGATATGAGGCTTTTTTCAAAAATCTCGGAGAGGATTTACGACAGGCTCGAAGCGGGCGGTCACGAAGGATTCTTTGTTAAGAAAGAACAGGCGGGGAGGCTGTATGTCAACGAAGATATCAGAGCGATCGTCAGGGAAAAGGGACGGACCGTTATTGAACGGATCATCCTTATCCTTATCGCGACCGGAGTTGTCTGCGGACTGGTCGTCTTCAGAGGTGTGCCGGTCCTTGACGAGAACAACGCGGTTGCGAGATTGGAAGTCGGAGAGGGTGATAAAACCTACGATCTCGAGGTGTCGATGGCAGGGCAGGAGCGGGAGAAGGTCAGCGTCGTGGTGACGGAGCGGGAGCTTCCAAGCGACAGACTCCCGGAACTGTTTGACAAGGCTGAAGCACGACTCAGACAGGAGATTCTCGGGGACAATCCGTCCCTTGACAATGTTTCCTCTTCACTCGATCTGGTCAAAGCCATAGAGGGAACAAAGATCAGAGTCTCGTGGGAAGCGGATGAGGAAGGCTTCTTCTCCGAAACGGGACGTTTGAGGATTGCTGTTTCCAAGCCGGAAGATGTAACCGTCTACGCGACCCTGCATTATTTCGGGAATACCAGACGGATACCGATCACGCTTACGATCGTTCCGCCTCCGCAGATCCTCGAAACGGACAGCGAAAAACGGATCGGGATATTGCAGGACGCCGTACGCGAAGCGGACGGAAGCGATCCGACCTCGGAAAGGATGACGCTCCCGTCGCAGGCCGGAGGAGAGGAGGTTAACTGGCGTGAACCCGCCGATACAGCACCTTTGGCTGTCGGGTTACTGGGGCTTCTTTTGGCGGTAATGGTGGTGCCGCAGGCACGCTCATCTCTCAAGGACCAGGAAAAGAAGAGACGTGAACAGATGGAGAGAGACTATCCCGAGATCATATCCAAGCTGATCCTTTTACTCACGGCAGGGGAGACCTGTTCGGGAGCGTGGAAGAGGATCTGCAGGGATTATCTTGCGGCGAAGCCTCATATGGGGAGGAGGTTCGCGTACGAAGAGATGCTCTTCTCCATGAGGGAGCTTGATCTGGGCAGAAGTGAAGCAGCCGTTTACGAGAGTTTTGGTAACAGAGCCGGGATCCTGTGCTATAAGCGTTTATCCGCACTTCTCTCGAGAAACCTGCGCAGAGGCAGTCGTGAGATCCTGACGATGCTCGAGCTGGAGTCAAGGGAAGCTTATGCGGCCAGGTTTGAAGCGGTCCGCAAAAAGGGAGAGGAAACATCCACCAAACTGCTCGTTCCGATGATGGGGATGCTTGTGATAGTGATAGCAATAATAATCGTGCCCGCTTTTATGGGGATGGGCATTTGAGTAAAACCTAATACTGCGTTGAAGTGTTTGGCGAGGAATCGGATGCGAGTATAACTCGCATCCAAAGAAAGGGGGAAATATGAAGCAAATCAGAAGTTTTTTCAAGGATAACAATGCGTTCGGAGTAGTGGAGATCGTTCTTATCATAATCGTCGTCGTAGCGCTGATAGTCATCTTCCGTGACGAGATCATGTCGCTTGTAACGAAGGCGTTCGGGACGATCGCCGAGAAGACGGACGAGATCGTGAACATATGAGTGAAAGAGGATCTGTTACTGTTTTCCTGTCGTTCACGTTCCTTGTCATCATGTCACTGGTGCTTGTACTTCTTGAGGGAGCTAGGAGCAGGGCAGCGGCAGCGATCGCCGATATGCAGCTTACTACATGCGTAGAATCGCTTTTGGGAGAGTATTATCGTCCCCTCTATGAAAAGTACAGCGTCTTCGGCATAGATACATCTTTCGACGGCAAGACATCCGATCCGGGACGGCTTGCGGAACTGATGGCCGGCTACGCAGGGGGAAGCTCCTTCGGGCTTTCGCTCGATGAATGCGACATCACCGCTACCAGGCCGTTTCTGACCCCGGACGGAGACGCTTTTTTCAGGCAGGTGGTTGAATACGAAAAGTACTGCGCCGCAGTCGACACCATCGGTTCGCTTCTTGAGAGGTTCGGGGTGCTCTCGAAGGAGAGCGGGGTCTACAAGCTTTACGAACGTCAGATGGAGATCGAGGACAGGCTTGCGGTGATCGATCGAAACACCCTCCTGCTCATGGAGAAGATCGACGGATTGGTGTGCAACGGAGCATGTATCGGAGAGGTTCATGAGCTCTTTGTAAAGTCATTTATGACGCGAGGGGTGGATCCTGTCAGCGCCGGTATCAACAATCCGGATGTATGGATGCTTCTTGAGGACAAGTATTTTAATCCAGTAACATATGCGGAAGGTGCCGCAGAGAGGCTTGATGAAGCGGTTCCCGAAATCGAACTCCGGGATGAGATCAAAAAGAAGCTTGGTGAACTATCTGTCGAGAGGAAGGGCCTGTCTGATACGATCGGAGAAAAGTCCGCTCAGCTCAGTCGCATCCTCGAAGAGGAAGAGAAGAACTCAGAGAAGGATGACACGGAAGAAGAGTCCGAACCGAAGGAAAGCGAAGCGGTAACCGCTCTTAAGAGTGAACTCGCCGAACTGTCGGAGAGCCTGGGCAAGCTGGATACCGAGATCCAAAAACTCTCCCGGGAAGCGGATGAGCTTAACAAGAGCATCAACGATCTGGTCCTTACGGCCGGAGTCTATACGGACGAATTGATGCGCAGGGTGAGCGGATGCCTTCTTGAGGCAAGGGAAGCAGTTGACCTGATCAAAGAAGATCACAGCATCGCGGAAACGACCAAGCCTATGATCGAAGCATTTGCATCTTTGCTTGAAGCAAGCAAAGGTATCGTTTCGGACGAGATGTACCGATCCATGCAGACCTCCGTCAGAGAAATGCGTAGGTTTACGGGCATGGACGGGACGTTCCCGGACTTTGCGGCGATGGAAGAAACCCTGAAGACAGATGTCAGCGTGCTCAGCAATATCGAAAGCGATGCTTTTATAAGCGGCGAGATCTCCTCGGCGACGCTGTCGGAAGTTACGGCGGGAGATGTAGCGCGCTGGACCGGGAGAGTTCAGAAGGTCAGGACGAGTATCGGGCAGTTCAGCTATGACAAGCTTGTGTTTGACTACAGTGAGATGAGACCGGACAGGATCCTGTGTGAACTCACCGACGGGCTCAAGAGGACTGTGGCAGAGGGATTCCTCGATCTTTTGATCGGTTCGGACAAGGTTTCGGACAAAAAGATCGGAGTCAGAACACGGCCTTCCGACCTCCTTGGAAAGACGGTCCCGGAGGCCCTTGGTGCGGGGAAGATCCTTGCCGAAGAACTCGGGAAGGAATCAGGGGCGGAAAGCTTCGTGAAGACTGACGCGACCGGGGTGCTAAGCGGTGCGACGGAGCTTCTCGAGGAAGGAGAAGTGAGCATACATGACAAGTTGCTGCTGCTTCTTTATGTCACAGAACACTTCGGAAGTCTTTTTGACAGGGAGCTGTCCGGGCAGAGCGCACTCGCGTACGAACAGGAATACATCCTGTGCGGGAACCGTTCGGATGCGGAGAATCTCGCGGAAACGGCATCGAAGATCATGATGGTAAGGATGATCCCCGCCACCGCATATGTGATGTCCGATTCAGGTCTCCGCGCAAAAGCTACGGAGATGGCCACTGCACTTGTGGGATTCACCGGTCTCAAGTTTCTGACAATAATCGTCAAGTATATGATCATGTTCGCGTGGAGCGCGGAGCAGGCGCTTGTTGAAACGGCGGCTGTCTTGGCCGGCAAAAAGGTTCCCATCCTCACGACCTCCGCCAGCTACTGCATTGACAGCTTTGATGTGTCAGTCATCACGTATGACGGTATCCGCGACAAGGTCAAATGCTTTAAGGAATCGGAGGTTTGTCTGTTGTACGGCGATTACCTGTGTCTGTTTCTTCTGGCCGTGCCCTGCGAGGACATAAACCTCAGAGCCATGGATGTGATCGAAGAAAACATGAGGTGGGCGTATGACGATACTTTTCTCCTTGAAAACTGCATCACAGGATTTGATGCAAGACTTGTCTTCTCGTGTCCGGCGCGTTATGTCGGAATCTTAAACGGTTTTTATGCGGATACGGTGACACCCTCCGGATACGGATTTGTCCGAAGCGACAGCGTGAGTTTCTTTTGATCTTTCGGGTCTGCCTGTCTGTCCCTGATGGAACACTTTTTCAACATGTAATCCCTAAAACATCACACAATTATATCGAAAGGACAGCAACACATCTCACCGTGTGCGGGTGACGCCGCACTTACATCAGGAACAGACAAACAGACCCGAAGGGAGAAGCGGATGATGAAAGGCAGGAGTAAAAAACGGCCGGGCAAAGACCTTGTTCGGGGATCGCTTACTGTTGAGGCTTCTTTGGCCTTTCCTATCTTTCTTTTCGCACTTTTTGCCCTGATAAGCATCTTCAGGTTCATCGGTACCGAGTATGAGATCGAGCACGCAGTTTTCACGGCGGCAAGGAAGATCTCGTCTCTGGGAAGTCTTGCGGATGTGGCGGACGAGCTGTTCCCGGACGTTGATGGGCTCGCGGGAAAGATCGTAGACGAAACTGTCATAGGTACCGCGGTCAGGCAGGAGCTGGACGATGAAGTGCTAAGCCCGGTAAAGGGCGGCACATGGGGGCTGTCTTTCTTCGGATCGGAGCTGTTCAGCGATGATATGATCCGGATCGAATGCAGTTATGATCTGAAGGTACCCTTCCTGATCTTTGGGGATCCGATAGAGATTCCGGTGACGCACAGTGTGACCTACAGGTATTTTAACGGGCATGAAGTTCCCCTGATCCTCACCGAAGCGGATCCGGAATCCCCTGAGGAAGACGAAAGCTCCGAAACCGTTTATATTACGGAGACCGGAAGCGTCTATCACGTGAGCGGGAATTGCTCGGCAATCAGGATATCGCGTCGCGAAATGGTATTCGGATCACTCGCGGGTGCGAGGAATAACAGCGGAGGAAAGTATAAGCCCTGCGAACGATGCGCATCGGGAGAGCCGCCGGCTGTGATCTATGTGACAAGTGACGGAGACCGATACCATTTCAAAAAGGACTGTTCATCCCTAAAACGAACCGTCATAAGGATAAGCAAGGAAGAAGCGGTTGAAAAAGGATACAGAGCGTGCAAGCGTTGCGCGGGAAAGGAGTGAATTATGACAGTGATCGGAACCGGGATGATGGGAGCTTATCTGGTGGCGGCGGCTTTCTCCGATATCAGGGCAAGGCACCTGCACAGATGGTTCCTTGCGATCGGAGTTATTCCGGCTGTTCTGTTGAGGATCGGTATGGGCAGCATGGGAATTGCGGACACGCTCGGAGGGATAGCGGTCGGAGTGTTCTTTCTTGCCGCGTCGATCCTTTCGGGAGGACGTCTCGGAAAAGCGGACGGAGTCCTTCTGCTCTACCTGGGCGCCGCTCTCGGATTTACGTGTGCCGCGAGTCTCGCGGTTCTGGCGTTTTTGCTGTCCGCACTCGTCATGGCGGTATTGCTCGTCATGAAGAAGATCACGATGAAAGGGAGCCTGCCGTTCGTTCCGTTCCTTCTTGCGGCGTACACGGCAGTGATGTTTTCGGTGGTGGTATGAAGGGGATCGTTACGGTTGAAGCGGCATTTGTCTTCCCTTTTGTCATGTGCGTCATAATGGCCGTCATATGGCTGACTTTCTTCATGTTCGGGAAGGTAGGGGCTATGTGTGATTGCGACAGGCTGCTGCTGGAGGAGGAGCGGGTCTACCGTGATACGGGACATACGGATAACGTGACGTTTTTCGGGAATGCGCGCAGGGAACTGACCGGGTATCCTCTTACTTCCTGTATCGTTTCAAGGTGCTACGGCGAATACGGAGAGTTGCTTGTCGAGTACGTGCTCGAATCGGACACGGTCGGGAGTCTTGTTCCTGACGGACTAAGTAAAGCGCTCTCGGGGGATCCCGTTGTCAGGAAGATACTGGCAGACAACAGGATCGACCGTGCAAGATACATATCGGTAGGGAAAAGTATTTATACCAAAGTCAAGGGATACGCGAGGGGATGGCGAAATGGAGATTGAGAAAAAGAGAGAACTCGGATCGCAGAGATTACTGATATCGACAGAAGAGGAGACAGAAGACTTCCGTGAAAAGATGATGCTTGAAAACGAGATCCGTGGGCATATTCCGTTCAATATACGTCGCATCAACGGCAGGAAGATCTACGAGTACAACATCGAGGGGCTGTCGTCTCTTGAAGAAGAGGCCGGGAGGAAACTCGGGTTCCCGCTGATCAAGTCTCTTATGAGCGGATTGTCCGAAACTATCGATTCCGGAGCGCCGTTTCTGCTTCGCGAAGACGATTATGTGGTAACTCCGGGGACAGTCTTCTTTGATAAGGAAGGCAAGGAACTGAAGCTTGTATACTGCCCGGGCTACGGACAGAATCTTAAGGAGCGGCTCGAAGAACTGATGGAGTATTGTCTTGATACGATAGATTACAACGACGGGCTTGCGGTCCGAAGCGCTTACGGTCTTTATATGAAGGTCAGGGACGGTTGCTCATTCAGGCGGCTGAAGGACTTTGTCGAAGAAATCGAAGAGACCGGTAAAGAGGCCCCCGGGCAACCGACTCCCCGTGACGGGGAAGACCTTCAGCCCGTTTCGCTTTTAAAAGAGTATCCGGAAGAGGTTCCGCCATGTCCCGTTAAAAGGACTCCGATACAGGCGGTTCGAGATCTCGTGGACGGAGCGGACAAGAGAGTCAGGCTGACGTTGCTGGCCGTGCTCGGTGGGTACGCGGTCCTTACGCTTGCGGTATTGTCGGGTAAGTTCGAAGTTCTTTCGCGAAGAGTGATGGGGATCCCGGTGTGGATCCCTCTGATGGTTGCGGCAGCGGCGGTATGTGTAACGATCGTCGTGCGTACAGTGAAGTCGGCAGCGGGACTTCTCGGGAAAACACAGCCCCGGAAAGAAGAATATGACGACAACGAAACCGTGCTGATGATCGGCAGCGGGACCAGAGAGAGTCTTATACTAGTCTCGGACGGGATGCCGGGTCTCAGCACCGATCGTTTTCCCTGTGTTGTCGGAAAGGACAGTGCATACTGTGACCTTGCTGTTGATGCGAAGGGCGTGAGCAGGAAGCACTTTCGGATCGACAGGAACAGCAGAGGAGAGATAACGGTAGAGGATCTCAACACCATAAACGGTACCTTCCTGAACGGGCACAAGCTGGCGCCCAACATGTCCGTTGAGTTACGCGAGGGGGACGAGCTTTCCTTCGGAAGCGTCTCGTATTATGTCAACCACCTTGAGTGATGCGATAGACACCAAAAACCTGTTGTGATAAAATGATATTCGGTTTAAACGATACCCTAAACTGTTATAGGATACCATCCAAAGAGGAGCCTTATGAATATCAACATTTATTACGGCGGCAGAGGTTTGATCGAGGATCCCTCGCTTTATGTTATGGACAAGCTCACGGGAGTGCTTGATGAGGTTCGCGTTCATGTCGAGAGGTACAACCTCTACGAGAACAAGAGCGCGATCGCGATGATGGTCAACACCCTGAAGGAAGCGGACGGCGTGATCCTTGTTGCCAGTGTCGAATGGCTCGGGATCGGCGGACTTCTTCAGCAGTTCCTTGACGCTTGCTGGCTTTATGCCGACCGCAATATCCTCAGCAAGCTTTACATGTTCCCGGTTGTTATCTCAACCGCGGGCGGCGAAAGGGAAGCACAGTGTATGCTCACCAGAGCGTGGGAGCTTCTCGGAGGCAAGGTCTGTGAAGGGATCTGCGCCTATGTTGACGATCAGACGGACTTTGAGACGGATCCCCAGATCCTGAACCTTATTGAGAAAAAGGGAGAGGACATCTACCGAATTGTTCATCAGAACGCGCCTGTCTTCAAATCCAGCGCACGCATGGATCACGGAAGATTCACTCAGGCTCCCGCAGCGGGACTTACTCCTCAGGAAAGTGAGCAGCTTTCGGAGTATGTATCCAACGACTCCTACGTTCAAAAGCAGAAGAAGGATGTCGAGCTCCTGTCGCAGAAATACAGGAACATCCTCGATACGGGCAAGGACGAATCGAAGCAGGAATTCATCAAAGAGATCAAAGACGGCTTTGTAAGATCGAGTGAACCGATCGAAGCAGTTTTCTCGATAGAGATGACCGATACGGGCAGGACGCTCGTGATCGAGATCAAAGACAACGACCTTAAGGTCTACTACGGAGAGGCATCGGCACCCGATGTCGAGGCCAAGACCACCCGCGACGTGGTCAACAAGCTTGTCAGAGGAAAGCAGACATTCCAGGGCGCGTTTATGTCCGGAGTGCTCAGCAGCAAGGGAGACTTTAAGCTCCTCAGATCGTTTGACCAGTTCTTCCGTTTCTCGTCTCTGATGTAGAGAGTATATGGCATTATAAAACACCGCCGGAAAAGGCGGTGTTTTATAATGTTATTCCTCTATAACCCTGAAATCCATGTAGTCGAAAGAGATCTCTTCGTGGAAGCTGTCCGGACCGAATCTCGTACGCGAATGGTGCTGAAAGTCATGGATGTTGAGGTCGAGCCATGTGGGAACGGCGAGATCGAATTCGCGACATGCCGCCTCCAGAGACGAGATGACCTTCTTGGTCCGTGAAACGTCACGGTAATCCTCGATGACAGTGTCCTTTATGAGATGTGTGTCTTTGAAAAGTCTGACCCAGATTCGCACGATGCTTACTCCTCTTGCTCCGCCTGTGCGGCAGGCGTTATTGCCCGGCGGCCGTATCCCGAGTTCCTGTCGGCCGTCCCTTATGATTATATATTCGCGGGTCGCTGTGGGCAAGACAAAAGAGCGGAAAAAAAGGGTGCCATGGACCCGTGTTCGCTTGTAATTGGGAAACGCTTCTATTATAATCTACTCTGTAGGTGAATGCGGCACAGACCGCAAAAAAGAACAAGGGACAGACCGTTTATGTCATACCTCGCACTGTACAGAAAATACAGGCCGTCTGCTTTTGACGAAGTAAAAGGCCAGGATCATATAGTCACGACCCTCAGGAATCAGCTCAGGACGGGTCGTGTTGGTCATGCTTATCTTTTCTGCGGGACGAGAGGAACCGGCAAGACTTCGATTGCGAAGATCTTCGCCAAGTCCGTCAACTGTGAGTCACCCGTTGACGGCAGTCCTTGCGGACAGTGCAGGATCTGCAAGAGCATCGAAGACGGAAGCTTTATGAACGTCATCGAGATCGATGCGGCTTCCAACAACGGTGTCGACAGTGTCAGACAGATCGTTGACGAGATCAAGTATTCCCCTTCGGAAGGCAAGTATCGCGTTTATATCATCGACGAGGTTCACATGCTCTCGACCGGAGCCTTCAACGCGCTCCTCAAGACGCTCGAAGAACCGCCGTCGTACGTGATCTTTATCCTTGCCACGACCGAAGTTCACAAGATCCCGATCACCATACTTTCAAGATGCCAGAGGTACGATTTCAGACGTATCAGTGTCGAGACGATCGCGGCACATCTTGGGGAGATCCTCGAATCGGAGGGCATAGGCGCTGAGCCCAAAGCTCTTGAGTACGTTGCAAGAGTTGCGGACGGCTCCATGCGTGATGCTGAGAGTCTTCTCGACCAGTGCATAGCGTTCTACCTCGGGCAGGATCTTACATATGACAAGGTTCTGGAGATCCTCGGCGGACTCGACAACGAGACATACGCCGGACTCCTCAGATATACGGTCAAGGGAGACGTGGCCAGAGCGCTCGGAGTTTTTGACGATGCGATGATCCAGGGCAAGGACCCTGCGAGGTTTGTCACCGAATTCATCACATATATCAGGAATGTCCTCATAGCGAAGACAACACCGCGTCCGGAGCGTGTGCTCGAGTATTCGAACGAGCAGATCGAGCTTTTAAAGAACGAGGCGACCCACTACAGTACCGAGACGATCATCAGGTACATCAGGGTTCTCTCGGAGCTTTCAGGCAAGCTCAGGTTTGCGACCCAGAAGAAGGTTTTGACAGAAGTTTCGCTCATCAAGCTGTGTGTTCCCGAAACAGAGAACGACAGCGGGGCATTGCTTCAGCGCATTGAGAAACTCGAAGCAAGCCTTGCCGAGATCGCCCGGAACGGAGTGGTCCGTAGCGAAGGTGTGCCGGTAGCGGCACAGGCTCCCGAGGAAGAGGAAGAAGAGGATGATATTGTGATCCCCGTCCTCGACGAGGAGATGCAGAAGATCGGAGCGTCGTGGGACAGGATCGTCGGAGCCATGAAGGGACCGATCCTCGTCACAGAGCTTAAAGGTGTGATCCCGACGGCGGGAGCGGACGGCAAGCTCGTGCTCAATTTCTGCGAGAAGGAATCACCCGACGGAACGGAAGATCTTCTTCACAACGAAGCTACAGGCAAGGCGTTCATAGAGCGGATCTGCGGCAGTGTCAAGGAAGCCACGAAGGCTCTGCTCGGGATGAACATCGAGGTTACCTACAGGATCGAAAAAGAGAAGAAGTTCAAGGCGCTCAAGAAAGTCGATATCTCGGATCTTGTGGCGGCAGGAGTTCCGATCAATACAGAATTATAAACATTAATCAAATACAGGAGGACTGACATGGCCAAGAGAGGCGGATTTCCCGGAGCAGCGATGCCCGGAAACATGAACAATCTGATGAAGCAGGCACAGAGGATGCAGCGTCAGATGGAGGAGAAGCAGAAAGAACTTGAGGAGAAGGAGTGGGAGGCTGCAGCCGGCGGCGGAGCCGTTAAGGTCAAGGTATCCGGCAAGAGAGAAGTGACATCGATCGAGATCAGTCCCGAGGTGGTTGACCCCGAGGATATCGAGATGCTCACCGATCTTATCATGGCAGCTACAAACGAAGCACTTCGTAAGGTTGACGAGAGCAAGAACGATATGTTCAGCGATCTCGCAGGCGGCCTCGGTGGACTTGGCGGAGGTTTGCCGGGACTCTTCTGATCCGGCAGGAAAGCAGGAGTTTTTCTGAATGAACTATTACAGTGAAAAGATCGACCGTTTGATCGAGCAGCTCGGAAGCCTTCCCGGGATCGGGAACAAATCGGCGCAGAGACTTGCCTTTCACATCCTGAACATGCCGAAAGAAAGAGTTCGGTCTCTTACCGACACGATCACGGATGCCAGAGAGAACGTCAGGTACTGCAAAGAATGCTTTACTCTGACAGACAAGGAGATCTGTCCTATCTGCAGCAACCCCGGACGCGACAAGACGACCATCATGGTGGTAGAGACGACGCGTGACCTTGCGGCCTATGAGAAAACCGGGAAGTTTAACGGAGTGTATCATGTGCTCCAGGGCGCGATCTCTCCGATGCTCGGGATCGGACCGGCCGACATCAGACTCAAGGAGCTTATGACCAGGCTCCAGGGGGACGTCAAAGAAGTCATTATCGCGACAAACTCAAGCCTTGAAGGAGAAGCCACGGCGATGTACATCAGCAAGCTCATCAAGCCGGCGGGTATCAAGGTGACGAGGATCGCGAGCGGTATTCCGGTCGGCGGGGACCTCGAATACATCGATGAAGTCACGCTTTTACGTGCGCTTGAAGGACGTAAGGCATTATAGTAATAAAGAGGAGGTTAAGGTGAAATGGGTGAAGTAAATATCCTGAACGGCGGGGTTGAAGTACTCAGTGAGATCAGAGGAAGTCTGTTGCATCTCGACACATTAAAGAAGTCGTCGGCTGAGCAGGCACAGACAAGACAGACTCTCGAGAAAGAGATCTCTGCCAAGCAGAAGGCTATGGACAAAGAGATCGACACTACCGTCTCCAAGAGGATCTCGGAGCTCGAGGATTCTTTCGACAGCCAGATCGACAAGACCAAGAGCAGGATCAAGGAAGAGAAGGCCAGACGCGGCAAGACCAAGGACGAGAAGATCACCGAGCGTATCGGCGCCGAGACCGCGGACCAGCATGAGCAGATCCGCAGCATCAAGCAGGAGATCAAGGGAACCTTCACGAAGGATCACATCTTCAGGATCTTTAATACCAGATACTTCTTCGCGCTTTTCCTTCCGAGTTGTATCAGTGATTACCTTCTTATATTACTTACGGTCATCGTACTGGCCGGACTGCCTTTCGGAATCTATTGGCTGCTCGGGCTTGAGAATATCTGGATCCTGATCGCGATGTACGCAGGTGAGCTGTTACTCTTTGGCGCTTCGTTCTTCTTCATATTTAAGAAGGTGCGCAACAAGCATCTTGCGGCGCTAAGAGAAGCAACGTCCCTCAGAGAAGAGATCAAAGAGATCAAGAGAGGCATCAAGGCTAAGGCCAAGGGCATCCGCAAGGATCGTGACGAATCCGGTTACGGACTTGAGAGCTTTGACCAGAGTATCGGCGAGCTCGAGACTACACTTGCCGGGATCGTTGAGCAGAAGAAGCAGGCGCTCACCTCTTTCGAGAGCACCACTAAGCCCGACATCATCAACGAGATCCGTGTGAAGTATGTTGACGACATCGAGGACCTCAAGAAGCAGAACGAGGAAGCAGTCCGTGTTCAGAAGGAAGCGGACGACGAGATCAGCGCCATCACGATGGAAATCTCGCAGAACTACGAAGCATATCTCGGCAAAGAGAACCTTAAGGTGTCCGTTATCGACAGCCTTATCGAGATCATAAATAACGGCTCTGCACTTAATGTGTCTGAGGCGCTTGAAGCATATAAGAAACAGATCGAGGCTGCCAAAGCAGCCAAGTGATCTGTAAAAGGACGGCATGAGAGAAATCGACGAACACGAGTTTGAAGAGCAGATCGAGCAGAGACCCCGCCGCGGACGGGGCTCTGTTTTTGCGTGCATTTTTCTCGGCGTTACCGTTGTTGCACTCATCATAGTCCTTTTTATAACATCCCGCGGGGGCTTCACCGGAGTCGAGCTCACATCGGAGCTTGACATTCTTTCCGCATCAAAGGTTATGGGCACGCAGGACGGCTTCTGCGCTTATAACAGGGACGGCGCGGAAGGTTACAGTGACGACCTCAAAACGGTATGGAACATCTCGTACGATTTTATCGACCCGATCGGAAGGACGAGCGGTGACAAGTGCGTGTTTGCGGACAGGGGCGGAATCGATGCCTGTGTTACTGACAGCACGGGAGATGTCACGACGCTGCGAATGCCGGGTCAGATCCGTGAAGCCTGCATAGCCGAGACCGGCATAAGCGCGTTCCTTTGCGACGGCGGCGAGCAGGACTATATCTACCTCTACAACTTCAAAGGCGAAAAGTTACTCGAGATCAGGACGGACGTTAGGACCATGGGCTTCCCCGTCGCGATCGCGCTCTCTCCCGACGGCAAGAGACTCGTTACTTCCTATATAGTAATAGAAGAAGAACAGAGCTGCCGTGTTACGTTCTACAATTTCGGCGATGTAGGTCAGAATTATTCGGACAAGATCGTCGGAAGCTTCAACTATGAGGACGAGATCATTCCTTATATTACATTTGTTGACAGTGAGCATGTGTGCATATGCGCCGAGTACAGCGCGTCGATATTCAGGTTCCGCGAGATCCCCGAGGAGCTTGCGCACATAGATTATGAAGGAAGCGTCAAGGGTATCGACGTATGTGACGAGATCATCGCGATCGCTTCGCAGGATGTCGGTAGTGCCATGACGATCAGACTCTACGACAAAGAAGGTAAGACACTGTCCCAGGCCAAGACGAATATCGCCTTCGACGAGATCAGAGTCAGGAACAGAGAGTTGTTTATTACCTGCAGCGATGCGTTTGTCATCTACGACAGAGACGGTGACGAGAAGATCAGAACGACCATCCCCTACAGGATCGAAGCCGTGTTCCCGACGGGAGACAGCGACAGGTACATGATCGCGGTTCCTGGCAAGGTGTTCATGGCACAGCTTGTGCGCGGCACGAAGGAAGAGCCTGCGCAGGAGGCAGAAACAGAGACGGAGGCATCGCCTGATGACGAGAGCACAACAGTCACGGACGAAGCTCTCGGTTCGGAACCCGAACAGGAAGCATCCGAAGCAGCGGAAGGACAGATCGAGGATGAGTCGCTGAACGGTTAAGGAGAGATTATGAGTGATTTCATGAAAAAAGCTCTTGATGAAGCATATGAGGGAATACGGAACGGACACGGCGGTCCTTTCGGCTGCGTGATAGTTAAAGACGGTGAAGTTGTGGGCAGAGGACATAACCGTGTGCTTATGAAGCACGACCCCACATGTCACGGCGAGATGGAAGCCATCAGGGATGCCTGTGCTAATCTCGGGACTCACGACCTTTCGGGTTGCGAGCTTTATACAACTGCCCAGCCCTGCCCCATGTGTCTGGGCGGGATCCTTTGGGCGAACATCTCACACGTTTACTACGGATGCAATATTAACGATACCGACAAGATCGGCTTCAGGGACGAGAAGTTCTATGACAATTGGAACAACAGCTCCGATCCTTCCTTTATGGAGGAGTACGAGAGGGATGAATGTCTGAAACTGTTTGACGATTATGCGGGCGGAAACGCACAGCGCTACTAACTAATAAAGGGGTCTAATACATAGTTGAGGTGGTTCGCGAGGAATCAACCACGGTAAGAAACCGCAGTTAAAGAAGAGAATACGAAGGATTCGGAACAGGGTTCCGGATCCTTTTAAATTTGTCTGAAAAATCAACGAAAAACGGCGAAAAATCTTTTAGAAAAAAAGCAAATATTGTTGTTGACACAGTAAAAAGCGGGTGATATAATAGCTTTTGCTGACGCGCCAAAAGGCAACAAAAAAGTGGCTGCGTACACAAAGTGAACCTTGATAATCGAATAATGAAACAACCTTGAAATTTCTTTAAATTAAATTTCTTGGACGTAGATTTTTCTACAACCCAAAACAGTAAAATACGGGGAAACAAAGTGCTAGAATTAGCCGCGTTGATCCGCTAAGAATCAAAACTTTAACATGAGAGTTTGATCCTGGCTCAGGA